>CAZQNH010000045.1:0-20163 GCA_964594685.1 uncultured Halobacteriales archaeon | reverse complement strand
TTCGGCGCCTGGTAGCCGTAGCCCGAACCCGGTCCGTACTGTCCGGCGTTAGGTGTCCGGTTCGATGGTCGCATCTGTTCGGCCATCGCTTGCGCGACGGCCACAATGGTCGTGCCAGTCTCCTCCTCGAAGGCTTCGACGCCGTCGGGGCCAATCCGGGTCGCCATCCGCTCGGCCAGATAGTGAGCGTACACCTCGGTCGCGTTCTCGGCGTCTGGGCTTGGTGCGGCTGTCGGTTCGGAATCCGTGCCACCGTGGGCGCTGACGACTGGTGCGAGACCACCGATAGCGATGGCCGCGACCAGCGCGCCAACGAGCAGGATCGTCGTGTTTTGTCGCATTACAACCCAAAGTAGGGGGACCTTTCTACTTGCTCACGAGGATCGAAACTATCATCTGAAAACGTCCAAGAACGTTTCTAACCGATTCTAATCGTTTTTCAGCGCGGAGATCGTTCGTGCTGGTTGGATTCGTGGTCGTCGGGGATTCTGTCATCGCTTCCTCAGCATTCTACTAACGTGCAAGATGACCGGTGCCGGAGGCAAATGTACGCGGAAGGGTCCGAAGATTGCCGCCGGAAATATCCCTTCGACAGCAGTTCAGTCAGCGGCGGACTGGTGGCGAACCATTCACCCGCCTGTAGGAGCCCACCGCCTACGTCACTCTGATTGCGGGTCCACAGTCAGTGTGTCGATTTCACCGACCGCAGGGAGCCGTTGGATAGAGGGCTCGCTTGCGACGTAGCACGCCAGTAACAGGAAGGCGACGCCTGCGAGAGCTATCGCCGGGACCGGCCCGAGCAGTGAGGCGACGGGACCGCCAGTGAGTGCGCCAAACGGTGTCGCCTCGGGAGAGGCACTTCCCAACGCGGCCGACACTCGGCCAAGAACTTTCTCCGGGACCACAGCTTGGAGAACCGAGGCGATTAGGTCGTTGGTGGCGACAACCGGAACAAAGGCGAGTACAACAAACAGACTGTCGCTGGCAGCCACCCCGCAACGACGGCTCCGAGCCAGGCGACGCCGGAGACCGGGAGGGCCGCGATCGATAGCCGACCGAAGGCGAAGCGGTCGAGCCCGGAGACGGCAAGTGATCCCAGCCGGAAACCGATGGCGAACGCCGACATCAGGAAGCACTAACCTTGGACACCGCCGACAGTGGCGCCGTAGGACGATAGCACTGCGATAGTCGCCCCCAAGGGCGAAAGTGATGACCACGCTCCCAGCCAAGATCGGAACGACGAAAGTCCCTCGAAGGCTTGCGATTCCTTCCCCAAGATCACCGAGCTACGCTGACCGACCACCGGTTGGCTAGGGCGGACCGGCGTCAGGAAGATCCGTTGATCCGGAATCTCCATCCTGCGTATCACCCTTCCCAGATCGACCGCCCCCGGGCGGGTTTCCGGGTCCGCAATCGGCGTCTCCGGGAGTGTCTTGGAACCAGCTTAGGCCAGCGGCTGAATCGCCGGCCCGGGGCACCGAGAGGGTGGCAAACAGCGCAGCGCCCAAAAAATGTGAGGGCGTCGACCGTGAAAAGCGCCACGGCGACGAGCACCCCGGCAAGGGCATTGAACACGCCCTCGACGCCCTGGTAAGCGAGGACGAACAACGAATTCGCCGAAACCAGTTGCTCTTATTCGACGAGTCTTGGGCTTGCGGCGGTCTGAGCGGGGTAGAAGAGTTGATTGAGCAGCCCGAGCGACGGCATCACCGCGAGCACGAGTCAAACCGAGAGATGGCCAGTCATCGCGGCGAGGGGTACCGACAGGCTAGGGGCCCTGAACGAGTTGGGTGCGAACGAGTATCCGACGGAGGTCCCAACGGTCGACCAGCGGGCCGAAGAGGAACCGCAATCCCGACGGTTCCAAGACGAGAAATCCTGCCAGCCCGGTGAAGAACTCCTCGCCACTCAACTCCCAGACGAGCCACATCGCGGCGACGAAGTAGACACTGTCGCCAATGTTGTCCAAGAGCCGGCCCGCCAACAGACGAGCGAAGTTCCGGTTGCGGAGGAGGGTATGCATGAAATTTCGCCTGAGAATCCAGGGCGGTCACCGGCCCTCGGTCTGGTCCCGATGGTTGCCAGTCAAGTCGAATTGGGCTCCAGCTTCGCCAGCGGAGAAGTCGTGGTCAGGGACCACGAAATGCTCTCAGCGTGTCCGCAGATCCAGCAGATCCATCATAACAGCAGTCATGACTTATTGACTACCTGGTAGTAAATACGTTCGTATCGAACCTGCATAGCACGGTCGAGGTGCGGATACCGGAGGGGACTGTCTCGCCCGGGTGAAATCCTGCGTGGGTCATTCGAAGCAACGACCGATGAAGATGTGATACAGCAAAAAATATATCGGGCGATTTTGATATTCTTTGATGTCCCATTTGAGCAATCATTTTTGCACCAATGCACGGTCAGTTGGAGGAGTCTGTGAGGGGTGCTCTCCGCCGGATACCCAACACCCATGCGTGGTATGCCGCGACCAGCTTCGGATGAGTCAGCAACGTTCGACAGGAACGGTTAAATCCAGGACCAGGTGGGCACGATGGTAGGTTACTGTACGCTGCTTGACCGGACGGCACAAGAACAGTCCCTATTCTAGAAATATATTTGAAGACGTGTCTGAACTCGCTGGTTCGAGTGATCCTTGCCATTAAAATTATTTACGTCCCTTCTGTTTACTCGATCGATGGGGCATCTGGAGGACGTGACACAGGCAGAACTCCAGTCCGCACTCGCAGCAGCCGAGAATAGGCAGCCGGCACAACGACTAATCGCCGCAATCGCATATAAGAATGGGGTACCACAGTCAGAATTGGCCGATTGGTTCGATGTCGAACGGAAGACCATCTATAATTGGCTCTCCCGCCTCGAAAACGGAAACCTCCTCGAATCGGCGACCGATGCGAAACGGTCGGGACGGAACCGGAAACTATCGGATGCACAACTCGCCGAGTTCCAGGAAGCTCTCCACGAGTCACCAGAGGCCGTGGGGTTGGACGACCCTGGGTGGACGCCAGGGCTTGCCCAGCGGTATCTTTGCAAAGAGTTCGGTGTCGAATATTCGATCACCAGTTGCCGACGCCTTATGAAGGAAGCCGGCCTCTCCCATCAAAATCTGTACTGGCGACCTGTGTAGTAACCAACCGAAGGTTGTTGAGAAGGGTGATTGGGCCATCACCCCTCCCCTAGCTGATTCCGCCGCCCGCTCAGATCGTTCAAGGTGTCGTCCTATACGGACACCCGAGAATGTACTGAAAACGGACCGAAGGGGGACCGTCCTCGCCAGCCGGGAGACTCACCGAGCAGTTCCCCCAGAGATTATAGGTCAGCGATTGCCCAGGAACCGCCCGCACTCAACGCCACGTGGAAGCGCTTCACTTATATCGGCAGAACCCACGGGGCGCAGAGGATGAAAGCCGCCGTGAAAGCCCGTTCGCCCCGCCCCAGGTCGCTGAGCGTCGGCGGTTCAGACTGACGCAGGAGATACCCCATCCTGATTGCCCCCGCGATGAAGAGCAGTGGGGCGCCGGGCCCAAGGATTCCGAGGGACCAGCCACCGGCCGCGAGGGCGAACAACCCCACATGGAAACCGACATTACCCAACCTCACGCTCGGGTATCGCTCACCACCCCGGGCCCGAACCGTGAGGACCCTGGCGATCGCAGTCAGATGAAAGGCAACGAAGAGGATGTAAAGCCAAACGGCCCAATTGCTGCCCCCGATATCCAGGATGAACACACCGAGCGGAACGGCGAAGGAAAGGGAGACGGCCCCAGTCACGGTCCCCAGGATGCGACCGGAGAACAACCGTCGTCGGAAGAAGATGTCCATGACGATGGCTGGGATGGTCAGGATCGTCAACGCCCAGATGGGCCCAGTCATCACAGCCAGGATCGCGACAAGGATGACCATCGCCGCGCCCTCGATGGCCACGAAAGGGGTGAGGCGGGCCTGAAACTCGGAGGGGGCCATGAGGTGCTGGCGGAGGGCCTCCCGGAACGCCAGGCCGACGATTCCCAGGAGGGCGAATGCCAGGTAGGCAATCGCGGTCTGGGGCACGGGTTGGGCTCTGATGATGGCGACAGCCACCGGGGTCAAGAGCGCGGCCCCGAGCATCGAGCGGGCCCCGTGTTCCGCCGGGATGGGCGGAATCCAAGGGTGTCGCACGTTGACAACGGCCCCGCGGCGTGGCTGTCCCATATGCTATTTCGGGTCCGGATCGCTGAAATATTCCGCCGGTTACTTCCATATTGTCAGAATGGGCCCGGACATGTACGGCGCAGAGTGGCGGTCTTTCTCCGTGATTCGAGGCACGCCGTCGAGCCGAAGATATCAGTTCAAGCTGGAACTGGAAGAGAACGCCATCGTGAGGCCCCCTGATCGAGCCCAGCCCGAGCTAATGAATGAGGGTTACATTCGGGAGAACCGGAGACGACACTTTCCCCCGTCTTTTCTACGTCGAGCGAGAGTGTGTGAGTGAGAGAGATAAGTGCCTGAAACCTGCGGGATCAGCTTCAGTAAATACCGAATACCGCTTCACCTAGCCCAGGTTTGCTGACGGTTCACGCGGGGAAATCGGGCCCTCGATGACGTTCGGTTTCAGCGCTCGCATTTCTGCGATACTTACCCTGCCCCTGTCTCGTATTCGTCGCAAGCTGCTCCATGCTATTTGAGCCGAAATCAGACAGGCTCGGTCACTCCGTTCCCGGCGCGCGACTAATAGGGTTCAAACCCTGCCGCATTCGCTCCTCACCTTCGTTCGTCGCAGAATGCTTCGTCAGAGATTTGAACCCGATGACAAATCCTCCCCGACGATCGGATTTTCGTGGCTCAAACCCCTTCCTTGCGCTTTCGCTCTGGCCAGAACGCCGGCCCTCGCGAGATCGTCCCGTGGCCCAGCAATCGAGGATCGAAGTCAAGGAGGTGTGTATCCAAATACTCGCAGACTGGCTGCAAGCGGTCGACCGTCTCGAGGGTTCGCTCCAGGGTCGCTGCGTCTTTGGCAATCGCCGTCCCGTAATACGACGCGACGAATCCCTCATCGCTCCGTTCGATCCAACCTCGCTCGATAAAGTCATCCAGCATGCGTCCGACGGTCACCGTCTCGCCAGTCGTCGGCTCCTCGGGGGAGTACGAGAGATTCACCGTCGGGGGCTGGTTCCGCTCGGTGACCGTGACGGTTCGATTCGCCCTCGCGGTGGCGCCGTCGTCGTCTTCGGCCACCACCTCGACGAGGTGCTCGCCGGCTTGTTCGAAGACGTAGCCGAACTCGCTATCGGGACTCGAGACGACCGTCTCGCCATCCACGGTCCACTCGTATCCCACCACCTCACCGTCTTCGTCGGTCGCATTGGCGGTGAAGGTGACCTGTGTGTCCGGCTCCGGCTCCGACGGAGCAAACGACAGCGTGACCGCTGGGGCCTGGTTTGCCGACTCGACGGCCACTGTCGCGCTTTCGATTGCAGTGGCCCCATCATCGTCGGTGACCGTCAATTCGACGAGATGCTCGCCCACCACGTTGAACGTGTATTGGAAGGTCTCCCGCTCGCTTACCGTCTGCCCGTCGACGTCCCACCGGGAGCTCACGATCTGGCCGTCGTCATCCGTCCACTCCGAGGTGAACGACACCGCGTCACCCGGCCGCGGCTCGGCCGGCGAGTTCGAGAAATCGGCTGACGGGGGCTGGTTTGCCTCCACCACGACTGTCTCGCTGGCCGTGTCCGTCGCCCCGTCGTCGGTCACGGTCAGTTCGACGAGGTGGTCGCCGGCCGTCTCGAACGTGTATTCGATACTTGACCCCTCCGCCACAAGCTGGCCATCGACCCGCCACTCGTAGGACACAATATCACCGTCGCTATCCGACGAGAGCGAGGTAAAGGAGACCGTCCCAAGGGGATCTGGCTGGGGCGGTTCGTAGGTGAAATCGGCCGATAGCTGCTGATTCTCCGATACCGTCAGGCTGCCGCAACTCGCCGAGTCCGTGGTATCGTCGCTCGATCTGGTCTGGATCTGAAGGTCGTACGTACCGGGATCTTCGTAGGTGTAGGTCCGGGTCCCGGTGTCCATCCACTCGCCGAAGGATCCGTCGCCGAACTTGTCGTACCGGTAGGCAGTGACGTTCTCCCAGGCCGTGGCGTCGAGCGTCACCGACTCGCCGGGGTCGATCTCCGTCTCCGAAAGCGAGCATCTGGCGACAGTGCCCGCGATTTCAATTCCTGATATACTCGCTCCATCAGGCCCCGAAGCACCAGCGTGGTCCTGAAGGCCGGGTGATGGCGAGTGGTCTGCGACCCCGTCGGCAGGCCCGGCTGCAGCGAGCCCGACCGCCTGGACACCTCCCATAACCCCCGGAGCGAACCCACCGAGAACCACTGCGAGCCCGAGAATGACCGTGGGCCCCACGCTGGCATCGCCACCACTCGATCCGAGATTCATGCCGTCCTCCGTCGCTGCAGCCACCCGGCGGCGGGTCGATGACTCATTTCTCCACGACGTCTTGCCGCCGGCTTTCAGTACCCATCCGGACGGTATCTCGACGAACCGATCGTTCGCATTAATAGTGAGGGCGGCCTGCCCGCTGTCGGTGGTAGCGATCTCGAGTTTCCCCTCGAAGGCCCGAATCTGGAACGCCGTCGATCTATCGGCAATAACTGAGGTGTTGCCGTCATCGAGGAACAGCTTCCCGCCCCTGCCTCCGCTTACCGGCATGTCGATGCCGGCCTCACCCTCGGTGAAACTCACGTCGGAGTATCCGAGTGTCATCGAGGACGTATTGCCCCTGATTTCGACGCCTTTGTTCGCTTCTTCGTCGTAGAGTTCCGCGACGCCGGCCGGATACGGTGCTCCCGGAGAGCTGTCATTGGGTTGGGTCGTGTGCACGCTGACGCCACCGAAGTCGCGCTCGCTCAGCCGGACCCGGGAGCGCACGTCCGCCGCTTCCGCGTCCGCCGTTATCCGGGTGCCCTCGTCCCCCTCGTCGCCCAGCAGGTCGATACTTCCGCCGGCCTCCGAACCAGTAATCGAGACGTCACCGGGATCGGGATCAAAAGTGATGTTCGGGGCATTTGAGCCCGGCTTCGCGAGTTCGACAGACCCCTGGCTCCCCTGCAACGAAATCGATGACTCGAGTGTGCCATACCACAACCGCGAGCCGCAAGCGAGATGCTTCCACCCCCACCGTCGATTAGTACCCTTTGGCCCTCCCCGAGGGCTTCTGCACCCTCGCGCTCGGCCGATATCTTCACCCGCTCATCACCGTTCTCGGTCAAAAGCCGCAGATCCCCCTCGGGTGCCTTCCCGGCACCCCCACCCAAGGTGACGTTCGCCCGGTCGGCGTTCAGCGTGACACTCGCGGGATCACCCCGACCGACACCTCGAGATCGCCTTGTTCCCTGCCATCGGCTTCCTCGCTCCCGTCCCCGCCAACGACCAGCACCCTGTCCTCTTGGATGAAGAGGTCTGATTTGGCCGTCCTGGTAGTGGGGGTGGGCCAACCAGTCTGTATAGCCGGTCGCTAATTGTATAGTGTCCCGCAGGCGACCAGAGGCGGCACGATATGAAAGGAAGGGGACTACCTCGATTGCGGTCTGGAAGACGAGACACCATTCCTCAGATACGAGCATCCCGCAAGCCAGTGGTTACCGAATCTCGACTCAGATCGCCACCGGTAACTCGGGGGAGATGGACCGTCCAGAGGACTTCCCTGAGTCCCGACCGGTTATCTGACGTACCTCAGTGGGCCCGAGTACTCCAGGACATCGACGGAGTAGTCCGCGATGGTCAAGGGAGTGTTGAACGACGGTGGGCTGTAGACGACGTCAAGTTCCTTCCGCTCCCCGGCAGCGATGTGCGCGACAATCCGCTTGCTCGTCGCCAGCACGGTCCCGGCTTCGTCATAGAAGGTGACTTCGAGACTGACATACGGGACCGTCCGGGAAAGCGTGTTCCGAACGTCGATCGTGACCGTATCGCCGTCCCGGTTGTCAGCGAGCACCTCGACGGCGTCAGCGGATCCGATCGTGATTTCGCGGGTGGAGTGGGCCGCGTCGATCGCATACCCGGCGACGTCGTCCGTCACGTAGGGAACGTACCCCTCGAACTGTTCGTCCGGACCGAGTTTGGCGAGGTTTGCGGTGCGGTGGTCGATGAGCGTTCCCTGGCTATCGAAGAGTTCGACCGCAAAGGAGAGCCCAAAGAGCGTTTTATCGTCGTACTGGTTGGAAGCCAACAGCCGTATATAATCCGGCTTTGCCCCCTGGGTGGTGATCTGAGCGCTCTCGAGTAGCTTGATGCCCGCTCCCCCACGTTCGACGTGCGGAAGAACAGCGCGGAGCCGGTCCACACTGTCCGTTACCGTCGCCTTCGTAACATAGCCGTCCGAACCAACGAGCGAGGGGGCCTGGCCCTCGCGTTGCAGGCCATTGGCCGCGAACACGGCGTCACCGGCGTCCAGCACTCTCGCAGCGGTAATGAGAACGAAGCCTGACTCCTTGGTCTCCCCGGCGAAAGACTTGATGTCAGTCGTTTGGCCGAGGAGTTCGCCCTGACCGGTTTCCACCGCTGTGGGTCCCCGTGTCCACTGCACGCTCGACTGATTACTCAGGTCCAGGGCAGCCAAGATCAGATTGCCGGCCTGACCCACCAGGATATCTCGGAGGGAGTCCGACGCGAGCGGGTTCTGTGGTTGGGTGACCACACTGGCCGACGGCGAACTCAACAGGCCGAGGGTATCGTGACTCCCGTTATAAAGAGCGGCCTGGTTCGTGAGTTCGATGTCGATCTGGGTCCCGAGTATCGTTCGTTTTCGCTCGATAGTCTCCTCTTTCAATGACGAGAGCGTGTATGCCGGAGTTTCCAGATCCGGAGCGACCGTGACCGGCGTCGCCTGAAAGTGATATTCGGTCAGGTTCGGCAGTCCCAGGCCCGCACAGCCAGCCATTCCCGACGCGATACCGAGGGTGGCACCGGCTTGGAGCAATCCCCGTCGGCTGAACGCGAATCCGGGCGTGCCCCCCTGCCCCTCCGGGTTTGGTGACCGTGAATAAAGCTCCTCATCCCCTTGGGCGTCTTCGTTATGAGGGCCTGCCTCTTGCATGGACTTGCAGAGAGTGGCTAGTTGCATTAACCCGGAGGCTAGACACGTAGTGAGGGGAAGTATTAGTGGAGAGAGGAAAGGAAACGGGTGGGGGACGGTGTAGGGGAGCGGGAATGGGAGTGAAAGAGGAGATGCCGAGGTAGGGGAGCGGAGGAGAGGGAAAACGGGTGCCAGGGGAAGAGGGAGAACGGGGACGAGGTGACCGCTTGGGCCCCCATACGATTTTCGGGCAGTCATATCGGCCAGGTCCGACACCGTCTCGCTGCAACACTACATGCCTAGGGCACCCTTCCATTAGGGTATCCGCCATTCCTGGAGTCATGCCTGGGCCCGCGGTCCACACGATCATCTCCGAACACTTACCCGATGCCTTCGATAATGACCACGCACGTCTCGCCAGGGTGCTCCGCGGGAACCGAGCCGCCCTGACCTACGGCGCGATGGGACCGGATCCGTTCTTCTTCAATCTCAACGATCTGACGCCGAAGGAGATGACCATCGCGAAGGAGTTGGTGGAGGTCTGGAACCGACTCGGCCAAATCCAGTACCAGATGCACCAGTTCTTCGAGCCGATGCAGGAGACAATGCTCGAGGTCAAACGCCAGGCCGACCAGGGGATTACCTTCCTCGCCCAGAACGACCCAGCCGTCCGACAGCTCCGAGACCTCGCGAATCAGCTCCAGGAGACGGGGAGACTCTACTCCACGGTCATGAGAGGGTACGTGAAGAAACGACTCCTCGACAAGATGGACCCGTTCGGCTTCTACGTGAGTCCGTACCAGACCTGCGAACCCGATCACGAGGCGTGGTGGTGGTTCGACACGCTTCATACCCGTCAAACCGGGCAGTTCACGACCCAACTGCTCGACATTGCCCGCGGGCAGGCACCGGGGAAAGACGACAAGACGGAGATTCGCGACCGACTGCTGGCCTATTCCGTCGGCTATCTCTCACATCTCGCAGCCGACGTCGTCGGTCACGCCTACGTCAACACCATGGTCGGAGGTCCATACCGGCTCAATCAGGCCCAGCGGCATACGGCCCAGGAGAAGCTGATGGACGTCTATGCGTACAATCATTATTACAACGAAACCGGGTTCCTGCAGGCCAGAAACCAGGTCGACGGCCGATACTACCAGAACGAGGAACTCCACAACAGCGGCCTCCACAAGAACCAGCAGTTCACGAGCGGGAAATACGAGCCGAAGCAATACGAGATCGATCACGACCGGATCTTCGAGCGGCCCAAGCGCATGGCTCCGGTCGCCAGCGGACTCGAGCTCCCCAAAGAGATCTCGCGGAACTTCTCGGCCGCCGCCAACGACGTGTACGATGACGACGAGTTCGGCCCGCTATCGCCATCCGAAGTCGACGAGTCGTATCGGCTGTGGTACCTCGTGCTGCGAAACTCGACGAGCACGATGAACGTCGTGCGACCCGAGAACCTCCCGCCCACACCGGCGGTGAGCGAGGAGACCCGGCAGGCGTGGGAGGATTTCGAGAACTGGTACGAGAACAACGTCGGTGCGAAGCCCGGTACCAGCGGGAGTGCGCCACAATGTGGCCAGCAGGGCAACGCCTTCCAGCGGGTCTGGGACTGCATGCAGACCGCCGCCGAGTCACTCTGGAACTTCGCGAACAACGCGGCGGACGCCACGAGCGAGTTCTTCAACGTCGCCATGGGCATCGCGGAGTACATCGGACAGAACGCTACCTCGATCGGGGTCGATGAGCTCCTGTACTTCCTCCGGCAACTCTACGAGAACCTCTATGCCTCCTACCGCACCCTGATGCTGCTGCTGACGAGCCTGGGCTTTGGCTACTGCTTCAACGACCAGCTCGAGCACCAGGCCATCAAACACCTCACCCATCCGATGGCAGACGATCACTTCGGGAACACGGTCAAAGACACCATCATCAAGCCCGACGACGAGGACAGCAGCGGTTACCCGCGACGCGGCGTCCAGATGGGGCCCGACTGGGAGGACAGCATCTCAGGGGTGATGCAAGGGCTTTCCCAGGAAGGCCACCTCGTGGTCCCGACCACGCCAGTCGAGGAGCCACAGACCATCCCCGGGCCGGACGTCTACGGCGACAAAGGCCCGGAGGTGTTCATCACGGATCCGGACGAGGACCTCGGACTCGACCCGAACTTCATCGCGTATCATCAGGAAGGCGCCACGGACACCCGGGACCCCTCTGTCGGCCCCACGCCGACGCGGGAGGATTACCGACCATCCACTGCCGATGAGGAGGGGCGGTTCGCCGATCCGGTCCTAGGGACGGCCGTCGACCTGACGGTACAACTGTTCACGAACTACCTCCGCAACGAGCCGGGCAGGATTCCAGACCTGAACATGAGTGGCGACCGGGGCATCGGCTATCCGAACTGGTGGAACGCCAAGGGGTGTTCGAAGGTCAGACGCTACCGGTGGTGGGCGAAACACGCGGACTTCCCGCCCAGCCCTGGCAAGAAGATCGATTGGCTCGCTACACCGATTGACCCGGAGTACTACCCCGACCCCAAAAGCCACTACTGATCCAATGACCGAGCACAATCCCTCGCTTTTGGAACTTATCGACGAACTCGGGACCGCACAGGAGAAATTCCGCGAGGAGGCGGAAACCAACCGCAGGAAGCGCATTAATAGTGAACCACCCCAGCGGCAAGATACCTACGGCGACCAACCCGAGCGGGAGTTCGTCCCCCAGGTGTTCCTCTCGATACCGCACAAGAATATCCGCCCAGGAGTAGCGACCTTCACACAACCAACGTTTACCGTTATTTCGGACGATGTCGGATCCGTCACCATCGACTTGCGCAACACGTCGATCGCGACGGTCGTCTTCGGCAGCGCGATCAAAAACTGGATCGTCTCGGTGACAGTCCTCGACGGTAACGGCGACGGGACAGTTACCATCGAGATAGATACCACGAAAGCCGGGTTGAGCCAATACGCCGGTACAGACGTGTTCTCGACCCACGCATCCAGCGATTCGATACGGTCCGTCACCCGCGAGACCATCCCCGATCACAGGCTCGACGAGGGGAACTACGACCTCAGTGCCGAGGTGGACGGGACAGAAACTGACGTTGCCGTCTTGGAGAAGCGACGGTCGTCCTCGACGAGTGACGGAGACGAAAGCGATACCGACGGAACTGACTCAGAAACGGGGGGAAACACTGGTGCACGCGGTGGGGAGGCCCGTCAACGACCACTTCCGAGACGACCGACCGCGCCGCCCCCACTACGCAGTAGTGGCATGACGGTGAAACGAAACGGCGGCCGAACGGAGTTCATCGAGGCCGGGAAGCAATACACCGTGGAAGTCATGGTCGAGAACGGGGGTGGCCTGGCCGCGAGTAACGCCAACGTCGAGTTATTCATCGAACACCGACCGGCGACCGCGACTATCGACCCCGACGGCGGAGTATTAGACGGCGCACGGCAGAACGAGTTCCGCGCGACGGGCTACACGACACTGCCGCCGGGGCACAAGTTCGTGGGTGTCGCGTACGACGACCGAGGTGGATCGCTCACCCACGATACTATCCTGTGGCGGAGCACGCGCGGCCACTCCCAGGTCGATTCGGTGGGCGAGACGGTCAATGAGGACCGGACCTTCGATATCGCACCGTACCTTGGCGATCCCGCGACGAGTTCATTCCGTCTCAGGTTGTACTGGACGACCGGCCTCGACCTGACGAAGGACAAATACTACCCAGATACCAAACAGGCCCGGACGAACTATCTCCAGGACCTGGAGAATAACGCCGTCGAACTCGTCGACAAGCCGGGCCAGATTGTATCCGGCCAACCGTCGAATCCGAAAGGGCCCCTGGACCTCGAGAGCACCATCCAGGAGGCGTCGCTCGTCCAAGAGGGCCAATCCCAGGTCACGGTCCCTTCCAGCGGCGCCAAGCGAGTCTCCTTCGACTATACCGCACCGGCCAGCCGGACCGACCGTGTATTGACTGTCTTCTACGCCCGGACGTATTCGCTGGCACCGGAGGACTCGCCAGGTGATTGGAACGCGCTGGATCACACCGTGAGCAGACATATGGGCCGAACCGAGTGCAACTGGCGCAACGCGTCGGCGAACTGAACCGGCACCATCCCCACCCACGGATTCGAGGTGCTCCCATGGCAATTCCGTGAATATCTCACCACTGGAAGGGTCAGGACTGGGACTCTCTATCGAACAACTCCGCAAGCAGCGTTCCTTCGGCCTTCCGGAGGTGTGCGTGCAGCGTGGGCGAGGCAATATCGAGGGTGTTGGCCACCTCCTCGGCGGTCGACTCGCGAGGCCAGTCGTAATACCCCGCACGGTAGGCAGCTTCCAGGGCCTCCTGCTGACGCTCTGTGAGATGCTCGATGGACTGACTCGATACGCTGTCAGCCTGCCGGGTCGCCCGGTCTCGTGGCCGCATGGCTTCGAGCCACGTGTCCGGGACCCGCCGCTGGATCCGGTCGCCGACCGCACGTACGTCAGCCTCGGAGGCGACCTCCGCGACGTAGCGGGCGGTCCCGTCCTCGATACTCGCCTCCAGAACATTGGCCCCGTGCTCCGCCAAGGTCCCCAGCGGGGAGGCTGGCGGGACGATCCACTCGAGAAGCCCGCCCGCCCCGTCGTCATCATCCTGGATGACCTCACAAGATGCTCCCTCGTGAGCCGCAAGTCCCGCGGCGACCGCGTCGACCGAACCGTTCTCGACGCGAACGTACGCAAGATGGCCATCGCCAGCGTTCGGGACGAATCCCGTCACCTCCAAAGTTGCACCCGCCTGCGCCGCGGCGACGAGGGGTCCTGACTCGTCGGTGCTATGAAGTTCGAGTTCCACGACCGACTCTGCCGCGAGGAGTTGCCGGTTCTCGACGGCGCTTATCGCGTGGCCGATGAGTGTCCCCAAGTCTGTAAGGGCGTCTCGCTCGCGTTCGCTCACGCAGGGTTCCGGGGTTGCTACCTCACTCCCCGGTTGGAGGCCGAGGACCCCGTAGACGGTCCGACCGTAGGTCAGGGGCACGACTCTCCACCCGGTCGGATCATCCGCCGGTGCCGAGAGTTCGGCTCCGGTCGCCTCCTCGTCAACCTCGAAGAGACCGTTGGGCAACTCGTCAGCCACAGCCGGGTCGCCATCGGCCGTCACCACCGTCCAGCGGTCGGCGTCACCGTTCCAGGTCGGGATGTCCGCGATGCAGGCTGTCTGATAAAGTTCCGGTTGGACCAGATTTCTGCAGACGGCCTCCTCGATTTCCGCCCGACTCGTCGCCGAGATCAACGCCTGGTTGACCCCGCGAATGATGGCATTGAGCCTATCCAGCCGCACCAACTCGTCGCGCTGGCGGGTAATCCGGCGTTCCCGTCGTTTGCGTGCCGTGATGTCTTGCACCAGGAGCGTATAGCCGATAATTCGGCCCCGACCCCCCTTGATTGGGGATGAGCGGACCGCATAGACATCCTCGCCCCACGCGATCTCGGCAAGCGCATCATCGGTGGCGAAGTCCAGATTCGAACCGTCGATAAGCGATTGGACCGGCTCGCCAAGGACCCTCGTCTTGTCACGGTCGAGAAGGGTTGCCGCCGCGGGATTACAGTAGATGATCCGATGGGCTTCATCGACAATGATGACTCCCTCCTCCAAGTCACGAATCGCCGCATTACGGCCGAGCTCGCGAGTTGCCGGGACGAGCGTGAATAGTCTGGATCGGAAGAGCGCGTACCCGAAGGCCAGCCCGGTAATCGAGAAGGCATATGGAGTCATATCGATCGGCGGGTCCCGAATGAACGTCAGTTCGAACACCGTCATGAGATTTGCCACAAGCGGCACGGTCAGGGCTACCACAAGGAGGATCGCTTGTCCAGAATAGAGACGATTCGAGACCCAAATCAATCGCAGGATGAGAAACGACCCGATGCCCATTATCACATATCCGAAGCCAGTGAAGACCACCGCCCACGGTCCGAACGGCTGTTCGAGGATCGCAAGCCCTTCGACGACGACCACCGTATTCCGGGACCACAGCAATCCGTGCCACGGGTTGGTCCACGCCAGAACGATGGTCAGGACAGGAACGAGCGACAGGGCACCGACGGTCCGCCTGGTCAGCATCCGGTCGTAGCCGGTGTACTCCATCGCAAATAGCAGCCAGAAGAGCGGAATGACGGCAGCACCAGTCCACTGGAGGTATTCCCAGACCAGCCGCCACGTTGGATGGAGCGTCAGTAACCCGATAAGATGAGCCCCGGAGTAGAGCGTAAAGCCGACCATCAGCCCGCCGAAGGGACGGACCGCGTGGTCGGTCCGGTGCCGCCACGCGTAGGCCGCGAGGACCGCCGTTGTCAGTCCCGATGCCGCAAGCAACACCACGTGGAATATTGGGTGTGCCATAGGTGCGCTCCCCGATTCCGGTGTGACTGATTCCGGCCGTCCGCGTGCCCCCTTCGTGGGAACCACTCACAAGCAACCCGTAAAAAATTTCCCTCATTTGGAGGGAAGCCCCGATCGAAGCTCTCCGGAATCTCGAACGCAGAGTCCCGAATCCGACCTAAACCAGGGCACATGGTCCTCCTAGAGTGTGTTCCAGCCCTGGATGCAACGGGTGTCCCGTTCTGCCCCGCATCTGTCCGGCGTCGAGCATCGGCACTAACTGTATAGCCTCCGGGTTGTTGGACCCAGCAGTGAATGTAACCGGTATGGGAATTCGTGGACCGGGTAGTTCGGCCGGCGGCGACGGTTGCACCCGACGGCAGTTCTTCCGCACGATAGGCGCGGGGACCCTGGCTACCGGGATAGCCGGGTGTAGCTCCGTCACGAACTACGAGTTCGACGCAAAGCCCGTGATATTACCCGACGAGACCCTCGACCAACTCACACTCGAGGAGCCTCTGCAGACGCCGGTTACCGCTGCGCATACCCAGGAGGTCGGCGGTGTCGAGATCGAGGCGAGTATCGAGAGTCACGTGACCGTGTACGAAAGCACGCCTGGAGCAGGAAACATCTGGGACGCCATCGGGGCGGTGAGCACTCCTCAGGCCTCCCTGATGGGACGGACTCTCAACCCGCTCGCACGAACCTCGGTGGCGAACCTTCTGACCAGCCATGGTGGAACCAGATTTCTCCGGCACCTCGGGCTCGACGACATCGGTGACTCTCGGGCGAGGGTTCAGTGGGACCGCGGGCCGAGATTCATCGCCGGTCGGGAGGGGACCTGTCTCGGCAACGAGACGACGTTAGAGAGCTACGCAGGCATTCTCACCGGGGATTCCCCGAGTGTCGCATTTATCCACGTCACACGAGTCGACGGGGACAGTATTGTCATCGCCGCCGCGGTTCACGGGCACGAGGTCGAGGACCCCAACAAATCGCTTACGGACCCGGTGCCCGGGTATCTCCTACAGGAAGCGTTCGAAACGGCAGTCGAGCGGTTTGGAGATGCAAGTGCAGCGTTCGAATACGAAAACGGGTGACACTGATCGATGGGGAGGAATCAGTCCTCGCCAACAATACACCCCCCGACAGTTTCGCAGGTCATTAGTTGCTTTTCAGTAAAGGGGTAGTCGACAGAATCTCCAACCGCTCCGTTCTCGGCGAATACGCCACGCCCGGCTTGCGCTTTATTTTCACTTTTCCTTCAAATCAACCATACACTCGGCGCAAACGTTCATCGCATTGAAGCAATCGAAGAGCAAGAAGCCGACGTCGATGGTTCAAAACCTCATACAGTGGCTCTCCCCTGTTTGATCGAGACTAGTCCTGTCTACCAATTCGTCTCATCATCAGTTGCCGACAAATAAGTGACCGATATGCGCCCTGAGTCCAGCATGGCCGCTGATACATCTCAGAGAATGGAAATTTCACAATAGGAGGGTTTTTCCCCGTAAAGCCTGCCCGGGCGGGTGCGCTACCCGGACCGAACGGATCACAATCGGCTCGTATATCACGCCTATTGCGCGGCGACAGCCGTGGCAGCTCGCTCGAAACTTGGCCACGCTTGACCACCTCTCGCTGGGGGGAGTCATGCTGGGTGCAGGATTGGGTACCATGCCGGATTTCACGAGCTTCGGGAGTGAATATGATCCACCCCATCTCGCAGAGCAGTATGACGAAGCGTTGGAGATTATTCAGGGTTTGCGGACTGGCGAACCGTTTAGCTACGATGGCGAGCACTACAGGGTGGACGAAGCTGTTTTGCGTCCCGTTCCCGTTCAGGAACCTCGCATTCCGATCACAATTGGTGGGTGGTGGCCCCACAAAGGTCCGCTCCATCCGGGAGCGCGTTGGGATGGAATCATGCCACAGTGGCCAACGATGCTGCAGCACTTCCCGAACGTCGTTATCGAGAACTTCCACGACTTCTATAAGGATCTCATCGATCGGCAGCAGTCTCATACAGAAGAGGTGCAGTCGATGCTCGAATACTACCACGACGAGACTGAGGATCCCAGTGAAATTCTTTTGCGAGTGGATCTGCCGAACACACCGGATGGATTCGTGGATCTTTGTCGGGAGTTTGGAGTGACTTGGTTGCTCAGCACCCCAGTTGATGACACCGAATCTTTCGAGCAGAACGTAGCCCGCATTTCCGAGGGACCCCCTGATTATTGAGTGCTGACTACATTCTCTGAGTCGGTCACGGCGTTTCTGGCGGTAATCGGGTAGTTTGTTTAGTGATTGCTGAACTTCCAGCGCGTATGCAGCGATATTATGCTATCAAGAGAGTTAGAAAGAGCCCGGCACTCCCTGCCGCAGCCAGGCAGAGACCGAGCGTACCGACGGAATAGAGGATCGCTCGCAGACGGTCACCGGTTTCCCATAGTCGGACGGTTTCGAACGAAAACGAGGAGTACGTCGTAAATGAGCCGCTTGCACCGACACCAACGAATAGGACAATCTCGTCACCCACACCCGAGAACGTCACCAGTCCTAACAGGAAACTTCCGATGACGTTCACGGCTAGGGTCGCAACCGGGAACCGGTCGTTTGCGAGCCAGCGGCCGACGGAATACCGTAAAATCGCTCCAATAGCTCCGCCGGCCCCGAGAAGATGTGCGGGTTCGACCATCATTCACGCACCTCTGATGTGGGTTGCCCGATGGATGTGACTCGGCGTGCGCCTTCCCGTCCAATCAGTACACCCGCGAATCCGAGGGCATAACTACCGATAATATACGTAATCGCCAGCAGCGGGGTCGTGTTGAGTGCGTCGATCACGAATGTACTGTACGTGGTGAACGATGCGATGAATCCAGTCGCCAAGATGGTTCGAGCCGTTTGAGAAACGGTATCCTGGTAGAGTTCCTCGTAAAGAACGAGCCCAAGGAGAATACAGCCCAAGACGTTGACGGTGGCTGTCGCCAGCAGTGAGGATGGAACAACTGTCTCTACAAAATAACGGAGATTTGAACCGGCAAAGCCGCCAATCCCGACGATCGAAACTGCTTCGAGCTGTTTGAGGGGCTGCGTCCGTGCCATGATAATCTCGTCATAGGAGTCATCAGCCGAGTCGGCAGTTGGAACAGGCGGACTCCATCGCCCGAAGTCCCGATGGGTATGTCTTGATTCTTCTATCCGGTGTATTACGGTTACGAATCATCTCCACCATCTGCAAACCCAATCGGAAACGAGTATATCAAAATACCGAGATATTGGGTAATCCCATGCTGCATAGACCCTCTATATTCACCACTACAGAAAATTACTGTCCATAAAATGAGCATGGATGTCTTCGCTGAACTAGCCCATCCTATCAAGTGCGCCCTGTCTATCCTCCGGGGGTGCCTGGTCGTATTTCATGGTCGTGCGCGGTGACTTGTGACGGAGTTGGGATTGAGCCGCCGAGAGGTCTTCTTCTCGTGTCATGTAGGTCCCCACGCTATGCCTAATCGAATACCAACTCATCTGCCTGTTTGCAACTTCGATTCCCGCCAATTCGCACAATTTGTGGAGCAAATACCTGAGTGACTGGGACGAGTATGGATTTGCCTCACGCGTGAGCCAGATCGTATCGACCCCTTCGTAATCCTCATAATGCTCCCGTTCTGCTATCCAACGCTCAAGATACGTCGCTGTTCGCTCACGCAAACTCACAATCCAGTTGTCTCGTGATTTGGCGGAATCCTCCTTTGGTATCCGCAATACACTGTTTTCCGTATCGATCCACGAAACGGCTGCATTTTCAACCTCAATAGGTCGAAGACCAGCGTCAAGAGTCGTTGAAACAAGCGAGGGAATTTTCCAACTATGTGCCTTCTCCCAATCCTCCTGGGAAATTTCGGACTTGGGCTTTTGGAAGCGTTGTGCCAGATACTGTTTCCATCGGTCACGTTCGGCCGGTGTTAAGTTCGAGTAGGAGGGCACGCTACCGTATTCCAAGGAGGCGTCTCGGATTTGGGCTCTTTCATCCCGTGAGAGGAAATCGGCAGGGTTTGTCCCACTCCGATCTGAGAAGGAAATCTCAGGATCCCATTTCTCTCCGCCACGCTCGTGTGCTCGCCACTTGAAGAGCATCTTCACGGCCTTCTGGCAATTTGTTTTGTGAGCGCTGCTAGCTTCGGATTGCGCTAACTCCCGCATCCAGGCGTCGGCGTGTTCGGTCGATATATTGGATGTGTACCCTCCCTCTATCTCCCAGCCGAAGCGATAGAACTGGTCCATCCGAGAGGACCGTGGCTTGACAGTCCCGAGTGCATAGCCCTCACCCTCATCGGGTGCTTTTCCGAAGGCTAGTAGCCAGGAGAGACACTCTTCGCGTTCCGCGCGATAATCCTGTCGTTGACGTGGGTTCAGGTACTCGGCGGAAGGTTCCGTGACAACTGGAACACAATCTGGAAGGGTCATCGGCATCCCTCCAGACATCTTTGGATAGTTATAGGTCTCGTTCGTGCGAATCGGCATGCCCTAGCAATACTCGTAATCGCGGTACATCGTCGGGGTCGTCGGATCTTGGGTATCGAATTGCCCTGTGACATTGGTCGGTTCTCCGATTAGTCACAGGCAAAATCCCGGGAAGGAAGCGGGGTCGAGTGCTCCGTCAGGGATTTGAACCCTGGTCATTGCCTCGAGAGGG
>CAZQNH010000044.1:0-20770 GCA_964594685.1 uncultured Halobacteriales archaeon | reverse complement strand
GATCATGGCGAGTTTATCCTGCTGGCGCTCGCGCTCGGCCGCGAGGGCGTCGGCTGCCGCTTCGTCGGACGCTCGGACGCTCGCTAAGTCCATACTAGAATCGCCGAATGGAGCCGTTGTAAGTGTATCCACGTCGCGCCAATCGCCGGTCGTGGGCCCGTTTTACCGGTCCTGGTCGACGGGCTCCCGCTGGCTTCTGTTCCGGCGCTTCTCGTCTTTTCCATCAAACATTGGGTTTAAAATTAAGTGGGGTCTGATTGTAGCTTCACTTATCAATGAGTGCGAATCTTCTGGGTACGGACGTAGAAGAAGTACTGGGGAGGGTACTTGACGGAAAACCGGACTGTCTGTACGTGGTCAACCCCTCGAAGGCAGTCCTGGAGGAGCTGATATACGCGACGGCCGAAGCCGGAGAGAGCAGCCCGGAGATCCGCATCCTCGGGGAGGACGAAACGCTCAAAGCCGTGATGGAAGACTTCCTCGTCGCGAGCCAGACCGCAGACCTGGTCGAGGCCGAGCGGGTCGCAATCCGGAGCGTGCCCGAGAACGGACGGACAGCGATGTTGCTCACGGACGCGCGGGTCACGGCACTCGTCGAGGCCGGCGGGGCGGTCGGGGGCCTCTCCACCGACGACGAGGCGTTCACCGAGGCGGTCCTCTCAGCCGTGGAAGACGAGTGGGAGGCCGCCTCGCGCTTCCAGCTCCGGACACCGGCACTCTCCCGAATCACCGAGACCCTCGAGATGGACCTGGAGTCCACCGTGCGGGAGGACTTCGAGTCGCTTCTGGGCGCCCTGGAGACGGCGAAGGGGAACGGCGCCGGCATCGATGAAGTGACGATCAGTCTCCTCGTCGCGGCCAAGAACAAGGTGCTCCTCTATGACATCTCGAAGTGGGGGGAGGACGTCGGCATCGCCAGCAAGGCGACCTTCTCCCGGACCAAGACGAAACTCGAGGACAAAGGGCTCATCGATACCGAGAAGGTCCCGATCGACGTCGGGCGCCCGCGCCTCCGGCTCAAACTCCAGGACGATCGGCTCCAGGGGGCCGAACCCGAGGAGATGGCCGAGATCGCAACCCAGGCACTCGCGAACTGATCGATCGCACTGACGGAGGTCGGAGCTGCACGGGGGTGTTCGTGTTTCAGGCGTTTCTGAGATGCCCGACCCACCTGTGTAACCCCTGTACTTTTCAGTCCACTGGGCAACTGGGGGTGCATGAACGCCGAAGGGACGAACGAGGGGATGGCGGTCGCGGTGGTGGGAAGCGATCCGGCGATCGAATCGGCCCGCGCGACGCTTGCCGACGTCGACGTGTCGGTCGTTGAGGAGGGCCTCGACGGGGTCGAGAGGGCCGACCTCGCCGTGGTCTCGGGCCTCGCAGGAAGCGACGGATTCGGGCTGGCGAACCATCGGTCGATCGCCGGCGACACCCCGTGGATCGCGGTCGAGGTCGGCGGTATCGGTGGGGTTCCGGTTGCTGGCCTCGACGCTGCGGTCTCGACGCTCCACCCCGAAAGTGGCTGCTATGAATGTCTGACAACTCGGGTGGCCGCAGGCGCGGTCACTCCCGCGGAGGAACCGACAGGCGACCGGGCGGCCGTGCGTCTCGCCGGCTCGTATGCCGGCCTGCTCGCCATCCGGGCTCTTTCGGGAGAGGAGGTCGCCGGCGCCGTGATCGAGGTGCCCCACGCCGAACGGACCCTGCTGCCGGTTCCGGGCTGCCGGTGCGAGCGAGACGGCGAACGCGATCTCGACCTCTCGCCTGTCTCCCGCCCACTCGAAGAGGCCATCGCGCTGGCCGAAACAGCTGTGGATCGTCGATTGGGGATCGTGAGCCAGATCGGCGAGCACGACTCCTTTCCCGCACCGTACTATCTGTCGATGCTCGCGGATACGACCGGGTTCAGCGACGGGGCAGCACCCGAGCAGGCCGCCGGCGTGGCTTCGGATTGGAACACGGCCTTCATGAAAGCACTCGGGGAGAGCCTCGAGCGATACAGCGCTGCGATCTACCGGGACGCGGCGTTCGAGGAGGCGCCGCCGTCGGCGGTTGACGGTCCATCGCCGGGCTCGTTCGTCCGACCCGACGACTTCACCGGTCCAGAATCCGAGACGCCGATCCCCTGGGTCGAGGGTGTCGATCTCCACCAGGAGGAGGCGATCTCGTTGCCCGCTGGACTCGTTCACTTCCCTGCCCCCGACGATAACTACGGACCCACCATCACCACCGGTCTTGGGCTTGGAAACGGGGCTGTCGAGGCAGTGCTCTCTGGGCTCTACGAGATCGTGGAGCGAGACGCCACCATGCTCGGATGGTACTCTACCTTCGAGCCGATGGGCCTCGAGGTGTCCCACGAGACGTTCGACACGCTGCAGCGACGTGCACGAGGAGACGGGTTGTCGGTCGTCCCAATACTCGTGACCCAGGACATCGACATCCCGGTGGTCACCGTCGCGGTCCATCGCGAGTCGTTTCCCCGATTCGCCGTCGGTTCCGCGGCCGACCTCGACGCCGAAGGTGCGGCCGTCGACGCGCTGTCGGAGGCGCTGCAGAACTGGATGGAGCTACGGGACATGGGTCCGGAGGAGGCCGCGGACATGGAGGCGGCGATCGGCGAGTACGCGATGGATCCGGGCGAGGTCGAGGGCCTTCTGGAGCCGAAGGACACGGTAGGCGCGGCTGCCGTCGGACCGGCGGAGCCACCGTCCGGGCCGGAGGAGTTGGACTCGGTCCTCGAGCGGGTGGCGGCTGGGGGGCTTGACGCCTACGCGGCATCGATCACCCCACGAGACGTCGTCCAGATCGGGTTCGAAGCGGTGCGCGTGCTCTCCCCGCAAGCCCAGCCACTGTTCGTCGAGGCGCCGTACTTCGGGGAGCGGGCGAGCAGTGTCCCGCGCGACCTGGGATTCGAGCCGCGACTCGACAGGGCCTTCCACCCATATCCGTAGTCGATCTCAAACGCGAGCAGGAGGCCGTTTTGGTGGGGGCCTGGTGAGTTGGTTCCGATCAGGTAACAGCGTCGAAACCACGCTGCCCACCGCAATCGGCACGAGAGACGAGTCGGTCAGATGCCGAAGGTCGCCCGGAGCATGTCTCGGGTTCCGGGGCCCAGGCCGACCGCGATCACCGCGAGAAGCAATAGGACGCTGAACCGCGGACTTTCCTCGAGCATCTCATCGTCGAAGAGGGCGATGACGACCGTCGCTGCGATCACCTTCACCAGCAGGAAGCCCCAGGCGGACCCGATGACTGCCGTGGTCGACTCGGGAACCACGCTATCGGTCAACGCGATGATGCCGCGGTTCACCGGGTGCTTCGGGACCAGGTCGGCCGCGAGGCCGAGTTCGGCTCCCCAGTCGATGCCCAGGACGTTCGAGACGCCGTCGACGCTGTGGGCCCAGAGGATAACCGCGCCGATCACAGGCGTGCCGCGGGCGATGACAGGGACGTGTTCCCGGATGAGCCACCAGAGGACCACCGCGATTATCGTGGCTAGCACCAGGGTGAGCACCGTGAATATCGGATGGAACTCCACGTACCCTCTGGTTGCGGAGAGGAAGACGAGATAGGCGAGTGTCCCGACGAGCAACACCGTCCCCACCCCGGCGAAGGGCCGGTCGTAGTTCTCCGTGTAGCCGGCGTTCCGGGCCCATACGGCCCCGACCAGTGCGGCCAATGTGATGGCGAACACCGTGAAGTAGATGAGCGGGCTGATGATCAGCGTATTCCAAGGGTACTGGATGGTCGCTTCCACCCCGGCCGGCACCGCGTCGTTGGCGTCCTCGACGACTCGCAGTGCCCCGCCGAGGAACACGAAGGGAACCATCGGATAGAGGAACCTCGTCCGATCGCCGACATCCAGTCGGCGGAGGAGGAAGACCACGCCCATGAGAGACAGGAGGAGGGTGATGGCATACCCAACCTCGGAGACGGCCGTATACCCCGGGTAGGCGACCGGCCCGCTTGCGACGGAACATTCCGCGCTCGCGCTCACCACCTCCGGCGCGCCATCGTTCCAGACCGCACACGCCGCCCCGTGAGCGTCCGCGTAGACGGGCCCCCAGAAGTACTGCCACACGAAGTTGCCGTAGACGAGATCTCTGAAGAGTACCGACCCGCCCACGATGATCGCCAGGAGGGCCCCGATGGCACCCGCCCAGAGACGCTCGGCGTCGTAATCGGAGAGGGCCATTCGTGTCAATAGTGGGGAGAAGGGCTCGTTTCAGCGTTCCGGTCTCGGCCCCGAGCCCCGAAAAGCCATGCTGATTGGACCATGGACTCAGACCGGAATCTCGCGATCCCCGATGCCATGGCCCAGGACGACCATCGTCTGTGAGCGATCGAAACCCTCGATGATCGCTATCTCCTCGAACAACAACTCCCGCAGTTCGTCGGTACTCCCGGCTACCACCGTCATGATGGCGTCCCACTCGCCGGTGACCAGCGCCACCTCCTGGACCGCTTCGACGTCCTCGAGGGCGTCCAAGACCGCATCCGTTGCCCCCTGTTCGACTCTGAGCCCGACGTAGGCTTCCACGTCGAAGCCAAGGGCGGCGGGGTCGATCGAAGCGTGATACCCTTTGATGACGCCCTTATCCTCCAGCTGCTTCACCCGGTCGTGGACCGTGGCACTCGACATGTCGATGCGCCGCGCGATCTCCGAGAACGGGGTGCGAGCGTTCCCCTGGAGTTCGCGAAGGATCGCGCGGTCCGTGTCATCGATGTCCATACCCCAGCCACCGTTCGCCCCTGTAATATTGTTTGGCGTCTGCGTCGGTGTCCGGAGTCGGGTATGGTGTCGGGACCGGGGTGCTACTCGTCGCTGCTGAAACATGCGGGCGAAAGCGTATCCTGTGGAGAACCATGCCAGGTTATCCTCTCGAGATGATTGCTGAGAACAGCCGAGACCAATGCAAGGACCAGCCGAGCGCGCTGACCGAGAAACCGGACGCTTATTCTTCGGCGACGATCTCCTGGGCCGCCTCGAGGAGCAGGTCGTGCTGTTCGCCGTTGGAGGCGACAAGCCCCTTCGTTTCCGGGTCCCACCGTTCCCCGTCGAGTCCCGTGACGGTGCCGCCGGCGAGCCGGACCAGGTGCACCCCGGCGATCGTGTCCCACGGATTGGCCCAGACGTTCGTGAGCACCGCTTCGAACTGCCCGCTGGCGAGCATCCCCAGTGCCGCCTGGGCACAGCCGATGCGGCGGGCGTCGCCGAACCGCTCGACGATCGCCCGGAACGCGGCGGCGTACTCCTCCCGCCGGTCCAGCGGCCACCAGATCGTGGGCACCACGGTGAACGTGTCGGGGTCGGTCCGGTCGCTCACGCGGATGGGCTCGCCGTTCAACCGAACCGAGTCACGGTCGGCCACGTACCGGTCGCCCACCGCCGGGAGGATCGTCGCCGCCGCGACGGGTTCGTCGTCGATGACGGCGGCTACACTCGTCGCCCAGGTTCGGATCCCGCGGATGTAGTTCGCAGTCCCGTCGATGGGATCGATCACCCAGGCGGGGCCGGACGCCGGGACGGTTTTCAGTTCGTCGCCCTCCTCGCCCACGATGGGGTCGTCCGGGAAGCCGTCCTCGATGACCTCGATGACCCGGGTCTGTGCATCCCGGTCCGCCTGCGTGACCACGTCGGTCTTGCTACCTTTCACCTCCACGTCGATGCCGGTCCGGAACGAGGCCATGGCTACCTCGGCCCCTGCGCTTGCGGCCTGCTCCGTCACGATCGCCCGCTCCGCGACGTCCATGCCCAGGGGTGTCCCCTCGACGGTCAAAGCGCCTTTGATTCACAAGGACGGTGAGAGCGCGTTTGCTTCACATGAACGGTGAATGCCCTTTGCTCCACATCCACGGTGAACGCGCCCTTGAATCACGGGAACGATCGAATCAGGTGGATGCGAGGGCCGCACCCGCGGTCCGGAGTACTCCGACCGCCCGGTCGAATTCCCTAAGGGACAATCGTTCTTCGGGGGTGTGATCGAGGGCGGAATCGCCGGGGCCGTAGGTCGCCATCGGGACGTCCCAGCCCTCGGCCAATACGTTCATGTCGCTCGTCCCGGTCTTCCGCAGATGCGATGGGTTCCCGTCCAGGTCGCGGATGCCACGACGCAATGCCCGAGCCACGGGATTCCGGGGACTCCGCATCACCGGGGCTATGGGCTCACTCCACTCGATGGAGCCCGATTCCGTGACCGCTTCCACCGTCGACTGGACCTCGTCGGTGGTCCGCGTTGGCGGAACACGGATCTGGAACGCCAACCTGGCGTCAACGGTGAGCCCGTCCTCGGTCTTTCCACCGTCGATCTCGGTGGGTTTGGCGGTCAAGCGGTCGAATACCGCGCCATCCGCCGGGTCCGGCGACAGCACGAGGGCGTCCTCGACCGCGTGCCACCACCCGATCGCGTTCTGTATGGCGTTGCGCTCTGGTCTGGAGCTATGGGCAGCGTCGGTCTCCACCTGGTACGAGCCTGAGAGGATACCGCGGTACCCAAGCGTGATCGCGTCCCACCCGGAGGGCTCACCATTGATGACTGCCTCCGGGGGATCGCGGTCAGCGACTAGATGGCGAGCCCCGGCGGAATCGGACTCTTCTCTGACGACGCCGGCGAAACTCGTTCCGGTTTCGACGGCGGCGACCGCCATCGCCACGAGCGGACCTTTGGCATCCACGCTCCCGCGGCCCCACAGGTGGCCGTTTTCTACGCGGACCGGAATCTCCCCGGGCACCGTGTCCATGTGGGACGTCATGAGAACCGATTCGTCGCCCGGGGCGCGCACGTTCCCGACATCGTCGATCCAGGCCTCCCTTCCGTGGGCATCGCAGAACTCGAGGAGTCTGTCCGCACAGGCGGCCTCCGAACCCGAAACCGACGGTGTCTCGACGAGGTCCCGTAGCAGTGATCTGGCCGTCTCGGCCTCGATGTCACTCATTGGTCTGTGGCGGCCGGGACGACACGCCCGAGCGCTTCGACGGTCCGGGTCAGGTGTTCCTCCTCGACGACCAACGGGGGTAGTAGTCGAAGGACGGTCCGACCGGCGGGAAGCGCAAGGATCCCCTCCTCGATCGCGAGATCCCTGACCATCCGATTCGCGCCCCGCTTGACCTCGATCCCGATCATGAGCCCGCGACCGCGGACAGCCCGGACAGGCCCGTCCCCCGCTCCGATCTCCGCGGAGATGTCTGCGATAAAGTGGCTACCGAGTTCACCGGCGTGGGCCGGAAGATCTCGTTCTATAATGGTCGAGAGGGTTGTCTCCGCCGCCGCTGCGACGGTTGGCCCACCGCTGAACGTGGACCCGTGGTTGCCCGGATCCTCGGCGATCCAGTCCCGGACCAGCGTCGCGCCCATGGGGAGGCCGTTGGCGAGGCCTTTTGCGGCGGTCAGGACGTCCGGCACGACCCCTGCCTGTTCGGCGGCCCAAAGTGTCCCGGTCCGGCCGAGTCCGGTCTGGATCTCGTCGAAGACGAGGGCGGCACCGGCGGATCGGGTCACTTCCCTTGCCCGTTCCAGGTATCCGTCCGGAGCGGGTACGATCCCACCCTCCCCCTGGATCGGCTCCATGATGACGGCGGCGGTCTCCTCATCGACCGCCCGGTCCAGCGCCGTGCCGTCTCCGAACTCGACGAATTCGACGTCCCCGGCCAGCGGTTCGAAGCCATCGCGGTACTCCTGCTTCCAGGTCGCGGCCAACGACCCCATGGTCCGGCCGTGGAAGGCCCCTTGCGTGGCGATGATCTTCGGCCGGTCCGTCGCGTGCCTGGCAAATTTGAGCGCGGCCTCATTGGCCTCCGTCCCCGAGTTACTCAGCCACACATTCTCGAGGTCCCCGGGAGCGTGGGTCCCAAGCAGGTCCAGGAGCCGATCGCGCACCGAGACCGGATACGAGCCCTGGATATAGGTGAGGGTCTCGGCCTGCTCCTGCACCGCCGAGACGACGGCCGGATGGGAATGGCCGAGCGGTGTACAGGCGTAGCTCGCGCCCATATCGAGATACTCGTTCCCGGACATGTCTGTGACGGAGACGCCCTCTCCCGACTCGATCTGGATGGGCTTCCGGGAGAAGACGAACCCGCTCATTCCGTCCCTCCGACCGCCGACGCCAGCACGGTGGTTCCCTCGCCGTCGAGGGCGGACTGCACAGGGTCCGTTGCATTGGCGTCGGCGATCTCGACCCGTTCGGCACCGGCCTCGAGGGCCTCGGCCGCGGCCATAACCTTCCGGCGCATGAACCCTTCGGCTGCGTCGGAGAGGGATTCGAGGGCCTCCGCGGTAGCCACCCGATCGATACGCGTCGTCGGATCATCCGGGTCCTCGAAGACCCCCTGGACGTCAGTGAGCTCTACGAGGGTCCCGCCGACCGCAGCGGCGATTGCCGCGGCCGCCCGGTCGGCGTCGCTATTGACCGCCGTCCCGTCCGCCGCGAGCATCGGGACCGTCGCTACCGGCGTGTAGCCCGCCTCGAGAAGCAGGGTTAGGAGGCCCCTGTTTACGGACTCGATGGTTCCGGAGTGATCACCGCGGCGGATCTTCCGTTTCCCGTCCTCGACCACGCGCACGGCTGATTTCCGCGGGCCGGTGAGGAGTGCGCCATCGACGCCCGACAGGCCCACGGCGTCGACCCCAAACCCCTGCAGCCGGGTCACGATGTCCAGGTTCAGCCGCCCGAACACCATCTTGAAGACCTCCATCGTCTCCTGGTCGGTGAATCGGCCGACCACGCCATCGGGGGTCTCGACATATTCAGGCTCGATCCCCATCCGTTGGAGCGTCTCGTCCACCGCGGTCGAGCCGCCATGGACCACGATCATCGAGCGTCCATTGGACACCAGCGAGGCGACGTCCGCGAGCGCTCCTTCGGGGTCGACGGCCCCGGCACCGCCGATCTTGACCACGACCGTCATGGCGACCCGACCGGATGGAGGCCGGTAAACTCGAGGCCGGCTGTCTCCTCCAGCCCGAGGGCTACGTTCGCGGCGTGGACAGCCTGGCCGGCGGCACCTTTCATCACGTTGTCGATCGCGCTGAAGACGACGATGCGTCCGTTCCGTTCGTCGAGTTCGAACCCCACCTCGGCAACATTCGTCCCCGCGACCGCCTTCGGTTCGGGATACCGGTAGACGCCACCGCCGCCCGAGACAATGCGGACGAACGGTTCGTCCTCGTAGGTTTCACGGACCGCTTGCCAGATGTCGGACTCGGGAGGCAACTTCTCTGGGTAGAGGTGGCTGGTCGCGGCCGCACCGCGCACCATGTCGACGGCGTGGACGGTAAAGGAGACCCCCACACCCAGCTCCTGTTCGATCTCGGCTTCATGTCGGTGCCCGGTGGGCGCGTAGGGCCGCACGACGCCGGACCGCTCTGGATGCGAGGAGGCTGGTCCCCCGCCCGAGCCCCCTTCGGAGGAGCCGACTTTGAGGTCGCTTACGACGAGGTCCCCGGGGGCCAGGAGGTCTTGGCTCACGAACGGAAAGAGCCCGAGCATCGTTACCGTCGCGTTGCACCCGCCGGAAGCGATGAGCGACGCTCCCTCGAGATCCGTCCGGCCGAGTTCGGGCAGCCCATAGACGGAGACCGAGAGATACTCGGGTGCGACGTGGCCGTCGTACCACATATCGTAGTCGCCGGGCTCGTCCAGGCGGAAATCAGCACTGAGATCCACCACCACGTCCGCAGCCGCCCGGAAGTCCTCGATGCGCTCCATCGAGACCCCGTGCGGGGTCGCCGCGAAGAGGACATCCACTGCTTCGAGGTCATTCGGGTCCGAGAACCGCAGGTCGACGTGTCGCAGATTCGGATGGACGGAGCCCACGGTCTTGTTCGTGAACTGGCGGCTCGTGGCCCCGACCAGCGCGAACTGGGGATGGCCCTCGAGCAGGCGGAGCAACTCGCCGCCCGCGAAACCGCTCGCCCCGACCACTGTCGCGGTATACGCACTCATACCATCCCTCCGGTGATGGCCCGGAGGGCGGCATCGGCGTGTTGGTCGAACATATGCGTCTTCAACGTAGGTTCACTCTTAGTGGTGTCGCGCAGCGCAAATATGGGTAGGAATCGGGGCTCTCCGGCCGGAATCCTACCCCTCTTTTCGGGACAGTATCCAGGTGGCCCGGATCTGCATAACCTTTCAGGGTTCAGTATCTGCCTTCTGGTACCTCCGTGGTCCCAGCGCTGGGCCTGATGTCGCCCCTGCTGTCGCGCTTTCCCCCAACCGCAGCTCGAACCCCCGATATTTACCCATCCAAATGTTCTTAAGGGTTCGGCTGACCTGGATACACTAAGTATGGCGGATAGTGTATCTTCCCAAAACGACTCCGATATGTCGACGCTGACTGTCGAAGTCTTGGGCGAATTCGCGCCCCATCCCTACCAATCTCTCGATCCGGATGGTCATATCATCACGGTCAACAATGCCTGGCTCGACATCCTCGGATACGACCTGGAGTCGGTGGAGGGAGCGTGGTTCGGGGATTTCCTCCCGGAGGACTCGAAGGAGGTTTTCGAGTCCCGATTCGAGGACCTCAAGCGCGAAGGCGGCGTGTCGGGAGCGGAATTAGCCCTCCGACGGGCCGACGGTGGAGTCATCCATGTCAGATTCGACGGGGCTGTCGAATATGACGAGGACGGGTCGATGGTCCGGACCCATTGCCAGTTCGTGGATATTACCGATGAACGCGACCGACTTGCTACCATCCGGCGGCTTTCAGAATACCGGCGCGTCGTTTCGGCGGTCGCGGCCGAACTCGTGAAAACAGATGCCGTCCACGAGATGCTCCCTCGAACGACCGACATTATCTCGGGAAGCGACCTTTTCGGCTGTACATTCCTCGCCCTCATCGAGGATCGAGAGACGGATTTCGTCTGTGAGAGCGGCTCACGGATGGGAACCTCGGACGTCGAGCAGTTTCATACGCCGGAGTACGTCACAGAAGTTTTCGAGAACGGGACCCTGCACATCCCGGATGTCACACGCCCTCCCTACGAACAACACGTCGATGATCATCCGTCCCACCCCGGACTCGCTGTCGCCATCCAGGCCGCAGGGATGGACTACGGTATCCTCACGGTTCATTTCGACCCGGATGATGAGCCGAACCCCACCGAGGTGGAATTGATCGAACGACTCGCTGACGACATCGGGACGTTCCTCCGAAATCAGGAGTTAGAACGGGAACGCGAACGCCAGATCGAAAAGGTTGCCAAACGCGAACGGTTGTTCAGGGAACTCCACACCATAACCAGGGACCTCCTTGCGGCGGAGTCGGAATCACGGATCTTCACCGAGATCGTAGATGGGTTGGCGGAGGCGATTTCCGGGGGACGCTTCGCCGTCTTCCGGTTTGATGAAGGAGCGGGCGTTCTCGAATTGCACCAGGGTGCGAACTCGATATTCACGGAGGTCGACGAGCGACTGACCATCACCCCACGCGATGGACCATTGTGGGAGGTCTTTCAGGATGGGCAGGCCCGGTTCATCGAACCGGACACGGTCTCGTCGGAAATCTCTCCACAAATAACAGGGGCATCGGCGCCAGTTGCCCTCTCGCTCGGCGATTACGGATTGTTGCTTGCAGCCTTCGATACTGGACGGGAGTACGAGGACGTCGACCTGGAGATGTTGCGATTGTGCACGGCGAATGCCGAGGCAATCCTCGGCCGCAAACGCCGAGACCGGGAACTGGGTGAACTTGGAGAGACACTCGAAGCGTACCAACAGAGTGTCGAGAAATTACAGCGATTGATGGAATCTGTGGGGGATATCCAGGCAGCGATGGCTGAATCCGAAACGCGCGAAGAGGTAGCCTGGGCCGTCTGCGAGGAACTGGTGGCGACTGGATCGGTCGACTTCGCCTGGATCGCACAACCAGAGCGGGCGGATACAGATCTCTCCCCGACCGCCTGGGCCGGCACGGCCTCGTCCTTCGGAGACTACGTTCGCTTTCAATCGGACCCGGCGGACCTCCCCGCACAAACGGCCGCCGAAACCAGAGAGGCCGTTAGCATCCAGAACATCTCCGAGAGGGTCCAGGATGAATCCTGGGCCAAGGAGGCACTCACATCGGGATTCCAATCGACAGTCAGCATCCCGATTCTGCACGAGGACGTCTTATATGGCGTCCTTTCGGTCTTTTCAGACCAGAAGGGAGCCTTCGATAGTCCCCAGTTGAATCTGCTGGAGGGTATCGGATCGATGCTCGGTGCCTATCTGGAGATGCATACGATCCGGGTCTTGCAGTCGGAAACGGAGATGATCGAACTCGAGTTCTCCGTGAGTGACAGGGCCTACCCCCTCGGACGATTGGCAGCCGAGACGGGGTCCACGATCCGATTCGTGGGGATCGTCGGGAGCGACGAGGAGACCGTTGAATTCGTCGTCCGAATCGAATCTGAGGGGGAAGCGGACGTCCGAGAAGCGGCCACGAACTTCGGACAGATACGGTCGGCCCGCTGGCTCGGGGACTCGAACTCCCGGGAACTGATCATCGAACAGGAGCGGCCCTGCCTCGCGACTCGAATCAGCAAATACGGGGCCAGGTTCAACTCAGCTGTCGCGGACCCGGATGGGGCGACGATCACCATCCGTTATCCGGCGAATGTCCCGGCTCGACCCTTGTTCGAACACCTCCAGAAACTCTACAGTGATATCGAGTTGGTCGCTCGACGCGAGACGGCAACCCGGGCTGTAACGGCCGGGTTTCACCCATCGGACATCCTCACGGAACGACAGTTAGAGATACTCAAGGCAGCGTTCTTCGGGGGATATTACGACACACCACGGGGGATCTCCGGCGAAGAACTGGCTACCAGTTTCGACATCTCGAATTCCGCGGTCTCGAAACACCTGCGAGCTGCCCAACGCTCGCTCCTCGAGTACCTCCTCGATTCACCCACTGATAACCAGGGGTTCACTAGTCAACCATGACACTATCCACCAAAGGTTTAGTACTCATCTAGTCCACTCAGGTGGATAGGGTCGGTATGTGCCGCTCATGCCGAGGAGTGATCGCTCAAACGCAGCCCCCTCGAAGGCGGGCTCAGACGGCACCGACTCGACGGACCAATCGACCGAGAACCATCCCATCAGTGATGGTGGCGCGGTATCCCAGAATCCGCCGACGGCCGATACACCATCGGCCGACTCCGGGATGACGGATCTCGTGGCTGTCGTCGAGAACGACCCGGACCAGATGTACGACACCTCCGGGACCGCCCAGCGGATCATCGACGATGAATTCAACGTCGTCAAACAAAATAGCGTGATGACCGAGTGGACGGGGATGGATCCCAACGCACAGGATCAGGTCAAATGTATGAATCAGATGTCGGGGGCGGTCTGTGGGACCGAGAACTGCACCGTGAAACAGCTGATGGAACAGGGCAAAGACGAGATCGAAGTCGAGATCGAGAAGGAATTACCCAACGGTGAGACGAAGAAGACCCTTCTCACCTCCGCCCCGATTTATAATGAGCACGGCGAGAAGGTTGGCATCAGCGAATCGTTCAAAGACGTCACGGAGATCAAAGACGCGCAGTCCGACGTCGAGGACTCCGTCTCGGAGCTCCAACAAGCCGCGGAGGACGTCGCGGAGAGTTCCGAGGCGATCACCACGACAGCGGATACATTGGCAGGGAGTATGAACGAGGTGTCGGGGGAGGTCTCGAACGTGAGCGCGACCGTCGAGGAAGTGGCCTCGAGCGCGGAGGAAGTCGCGGCGACGACCGGTCAGGCGAGGAAACTCGCGGAGGCCGGCTACGAGACGGCCGAAGACGCCATCGATACGATGCAGGACATCGACGAGGCATCCACGGAGGTGTCCGAAGACGTCGATGATCTCCAGGGACGGATGGAGGAGATCGACGAGATCGTGGAACTGATCAACGACGTCGCCGACCAGACGAACCTCCTCGCACTCAATGCCAATATCGAGGCGGCACGGGCGGGCGAAGAAGGCGACGGGTTCGCGGTTGTAGCAAATGAGGTGAAGAACCTGGCTGAAGAGGCACAGAACCACGCCGAAACCATCGAGGACGTCATCCAGGCGATCCAGGAGGATACCCAGGACACGGTCGATAGCCTGGCCCAAACCGAGGACCAGATCGACGACGGGATTACGATGGTTTCGGAGACGATGGAGAACCTGGGGGAGATCGTCGACGCCGTCCAGGAGGCAGCGGACGGCGTCGAAGAGGTGGCCGAAGCCACGGACGATCAGGCCGCGAGTACGGAAGAGGTCGCCGCGATGATCGATGAATCCAGGGAGAAGGCCGAGGACGTCTCCGCCGAGATCCAGAACATCGCGGCAGCGAACGAGGAGCAGGCCGCCCAGGTCCAGGACATCAAAGACGCGATCGACCGCCTGAACCAGGGTGCGTGACGATGTCGGTAGCGATGGACGCCGACGGAACGGAGACGGACACAGAGGCGGTCGTGTTCCGTCTCGGCGAGAACCAGTACTGCATCGACATCTCGTACGTCGACGAGATCGTCGAGCGGGGCGCGTTGACCCCGCTCCCGAACGCCCAGGAACATATCGAAGGCGTGATGGACCTGCGGGGAGAGACGACGACGATCTTCAATCCCCGGTCGTTCTTCGATATCACCGCGGACACGGATGGCGACGACCGGATCTTGATCTTGGATCAGGAGGGAGCGAACGTCGGCTGGATCGTGGATAGCGTGGATCGGGTGATCGAATTCGGCAGCGAAGCCGTCGAAACGAACCTCCAGGACGGCGCCGTGGATGGCGTCCTCCGCGAGGATGATCAGTTCATTATCCTCGTGGACCCCACGGCCGTCGATGATACGAACACTGGGTGACCCAACACAGCGTTTCGTTCCCCATCGGAACTCGGACCGTTCCCGAGGATGACAATATATGCTCCAGTATTGGCAGACGGGATCCCTCCCTCGGGTCTGTGACCCGTCACTACCGATCGTGACGCGGTCCGAGGATAGAATCGCCGATGTCATGCGGTCACAAGAGTCAGAGCCTCCGGCTCGCACCTGGAACAGCCAGAGACACCGGTTGGGGACCGACTCGATCACGAATCCGGAGAATTACCACGGAACCGGTCATGATCCACCCGACCCGGGCCCCATGGAGTGAGCCCTGATGTTACTCGCCTCACAAATCGGTGCGCTGCTTTCCTCGGGCCTGCTATTGGGGGCGTTTATCCTGGCATACCGCCGGTATCCGACCGATTTTGGCTGGTACTGGCTGGCCGGGTGGACGGCCTACGTCGCGCGGTTTGGTCTCGAAGTCACGGCAACGGTTCGGGGCTCCGCGCCCTATGTCCTTTCGGTGGCAACGAATGCCGCCACGGCTACCAGTGCGATATTGCTCTTCTTGGCCGTCGTCAAGTTGCGAGACAATCCTCGGTCGTATCATCGGATGGCCGCCTCGTTGTGGCTCGTCTTACTCGGCTGGATTGGCATCTCGCCCCTGCTGACGGAGCGTTTCATCCTGATTCATGCCCCCCAAGCCGTGACGTTCGGGTTCATCCAGCTATGGACGGCGTACATCTTCTATACCTACCTCCGGGAGAGATCGTACGCCAGTACGCCGATAATCGTCGGTTCGATGGCTCTCTGGGGCCTCCACAAATTGGATTTTCCCATCCTCCGTCCCATCGATTGGTTCGCCCCATATGGATACGTCATCGGGGCGGTTCTGGCCCTCCTGACCGGCATCGGCGTCGTCATGTTCCTGCTTGAGGAAGCCGAGCGGGAGAGTCGGGAACGGGCCAAACGGATCACCTTCCTGACCGATATCCTGCAGGCCATGCGCTCGGTCAACCAGCGGCTGGTGACGGCCGAGGACCGCGAACAGACGGTTACTGACATCGCGGCCATCCTCTCGGAGAGTCCTGCCTTCGGGTGTGTCTTCATCACGCTCCTCGACGGCGAGGACGTTGATTTCGTCTGCGCGGATGGCACCCAGTTGCGCGAGACGGATGTGCGGAACTTCCACACACAGGAGTATATCGAGTCGGTGACGGCGAACGGCGCCCTCGTCATGGAAGACGTGACTGCACCTCCGTTCCGACAGCATAATCGGGACCTCGACTCCCATCGGGGCGTGGCTTGCAGGATCGGCCATGATTCACGGGACCTGGGGATATTGACTGTCCATTTGCCACCGGGAGACACCCTCGGTGACCGCCTGGTGGACATGCTTACCGAACTCGCCGACGATATCGGATTCACGTTGCATAGCCTGCAGATTGCGAGGGAGCGTGAACAGGCCATCACGCGACTTCGCGAACAGGAAGCCGAACTGTTCCAGAAGACCCGGGCGGTCGACGAGGCGCCGATCGGTATCGTCATCACGGACCCCCAGGAGGATGACAATCCCATCGTCTATGCAAACGACGAAGCAGCCGCTCTCACCGGGTACACAAGAGCGGAGATGTTGGGTCGCAATTGTCGATTCCTGCAGGGCGAGCATACCGATCCAGCGAAGCGGGAAGCCATCCGTCGGGCGATCGATGCCAGAGAGCCAATCTCCATCGATATCAGAAATTACCGGAAGGAGGGGACGGAGTTCTGGAATCACTTGGAGATCGCTCCCGTCGAGAACGGGAAGGGGGAGGTAATCAATTTCGTCGGCTTCCAACAGGACATCACCGAGCGGAAGAGTCGCGATCAACACCTCCGACTTACCGACAGGCTCCTCAGGCATAACCTCCGGAACGAATTGACTGTCATTCGTGGAAGTGCCGAGACGATCGTCGAGACGACCGATAATTCGGTCGCCGAACATGCTGAGCAGGTCGTCGAACGGAGTGATGATCTCCTGGCGATGGCGGACAAAGCCAGACTCATCAATCACATCTTGCGGACAAATCCGGAGAAAACCCGGATCCAGCTCCAATCGGTTCTCGAGGAAATCACCTCCACCGTCGACAAGGAGTATTCCGAGGCCGAACTGTCGGTGTCATCCAACGGTGGGGCTTCGGTCGAGGCTATCCCGCTCCTTGAAGCGGGATTGACCGAGGTGATCGAAAATGCTATCCTCCACAATCCGGACGGGAAGCCGCAGGTGGATATCGACATATCGGAAGCGAACGGGTTCGTCCATCTCGCTATCTCTGACAATGGGCCAGGGATCCCCCAGATCGAGAGACAGGCGGTCGAAGGGGCGCAGAAGATCGACCCGTTGAATCACAGTAATGGGCTCGGGCTATGGCTGGTCAACTGGATCGTCAAAGAGTCAGGGGGGTCCTTCGCTATCTCGAACGCCGATGCTGAAGGAAGCACCGTGACAATCGAGTTGCCCGCGGCATCGGGGCACTCCCAATAGTGAGCGGATCGGAGAGAGCCGGCCCACCCTCTCTCGATTGGCGAGTTTTCCTGAAAGTTTGCGAGGGAAGACCGCTCCGCGGTGGTCTTCCGCACTTTGCAGTGCGAGGGAAGGGATTTGAACCCTTGGACCCCTACGGGAGCGGATCTTGAGTCCGCCGCCGTTTCCTAGCTTGGCTACCCTCGCACGCATCAGGAGTGTGCGAGGCCAGGTCGCTTTAGCGTTGCGAACGAGGGCCGGTGCCGCGAGAAGATAGGTATGGAGTCACGAGGTATGGACATCTGGGTGCCGGGTGCGGTCGACCTTCCAGTCCAGTATACTCGACACTCGAGAGGGTTTCGGGCGACAGTATATACTGTATTTGGGGGCTTGGGATTGGCCACCGGTACCGGTGTGAACTATCCTCACCGGTGCGTTCACAAACATCACCGGCCAAACTGGTCCATGGACGAGCACACCCGAGACGAAAGCGTCGAGCCGCCACCGGCGGGGCGGACCCCGACCGGGTGGCTCCCGGCGGAGGGCCGGTGGAAACACGATACGCTCCGACGAGCCACGGTCCACGGCGTGAAGCTGTTCAACGGCGAATACTACCACGAATCCCACGACTGCTTCGAAGACGAGTGGTTCAACTACGGCCACGGCACCCTGGAGAAGGACTTCCTGCAGGGGATGGTCCAGGTGGCCGCTGGGGCGTACAAATACGTGGGTTTCGATGCGCCCCAGGGGCTCGAGAAACTCCTCACGACAGGCCGAGGCTACCTCGACGACGTACCCGCAGACTACTACGGTGTCGACGTGTCCCGGCTCAGGCGAGACATCGAATCCGTCCTTGAGGATCCGGCGGCGCTGTCGGCGTGGCAAATCGAACTCGACGGCTCGTATCCGACCGCCGACGAGGGCGACGTGGCGTACGCGGAATCGTTGCCCTAAGCGGGGTCCGGAAGCAGCGAGCGTCTGACAGGTACCCCGGTAAGTTTGTATTCGTGACGGCTTCAACGGAGCGTTTCCAGATATGAGAGTCCCAGCGTTTTTCTATCGGGATGGCTGACCTAGCGTCTATGCGAATCGTCGAGTTGGGGGACGGTGACCCCGAGCTCTCCATCGTCGGCGGGATCCACGGTGACGAGCCCTGCGGGGTCAGAGCCATCGAGCGCCTCCTCGCTGATCGCCCCCCGCTCGACCGGCCGGTAAAGCTGGTCGTCGCGAACGAGGTGGCCCTGGATCGGGAGGTCCGATACGTCGACGCGGACCTCAACCGGGCCTTCGACGGAGCGGTCCCCATGACGGCCCATGAGCGGGGTCTCGCGGACGAGTTACGCGACGAGATCGAGGGGACGCTCACTTTGGCCATCCACTCGACACAGTCCTACCACAACCCCTTCGCCATCACCTCCGGCACTGGGTCGGAGGTCCGGCGAATCGTCCCACGGCTCTCGGTGGACGCACTCGTCGACACCGGAGAGATCGTGGATGGTCGGATCTTCGAGACCGCGGCCACGATCATCGAGGTCGAGGCCGGGACGCAGGGCAGCGAAGGCGCTGCGGAGAACGCTTACCGACTCGCCAGGGAATTCCTCACGGCGACTGGGGCCCTGCCAGGTGATACGGTCCCGACCCCTGTTCCCACGTTCGAGCTGGGGCGATCGATCGAGAAACCGCCCGCCTCATCGTACGACGTCCTGGTGGAGAACTTCACCCGTGTCGACCGGGGGGAGGCCTACGCCCGGGCCGACGATCATGCCTTGACCGCCGAGCAACCGTTTTGGCCGGTGCTCCTGTCGGCGTACGGCTACCGGGATATCTTCGGATACCAGAGTCAGAAGACCGGAACCCTGCGGCCGGTCTAATCCTCAGCAGGCGCGAGCTCGACGCGGGTAAGCTCCCTGTCGAGGGCACAGTAGTCGTGTGGTGGTTCTCCGACCATGTCCAGGATCCGGAACTCCTGATCGAAATCGACGCCCATGGGGACACAGAGGTCATGACTCGGACACTCCGTGTGCGGACAGGGGCCCGCCAGGTGGACCTTGCTTCCGGAGAAGGCACCTTTCGACGGGACGTTCGCCTCGACGGTCGCTTCCTCGACCTCGACGGCGAGGACGCCCTCGTCGTGGACTGCACAATCGAGAACCTGGCCCCCCTCACGGACGTTGGTGACCTCGTATCGAGTCCCGACGTCGAGATTCAGGCACTGTTTGCGGTAGGGACAGCCCGCACAGCCGCTCGCCTCGCCCCGGAAGACGAACTCGGTGCCGGAGCGAGCCAACCGGGTTCCGACCAGCGTCAGCGGCATGCCTCGGTGTTCGGCACGCGCCGGGTTAAGCCTCTCGTCGACGGCCGAAAACCCCGATGGGAGAGTCCTCGTCATGCCGCGGCGCCGCATCGGGCTCAAAATCGTCGTCTCTCCGACGGGCCCGTGGGCAGGGGCTCAGGACCGACGCCTCGTTCGACGAGACGGCCGAATTGTGACTGGGTAACCCCTTTCACGCTATCCAACCGTCCGACAGGCTTCGTTGGCCTTTAAGATACCACCGCTTCAATCTGCTCGCATAGCGATGTACCGCGTTCTCCTCCCGCTCGATGACACCCTCGAGCGGGCCAGAAGGCAGGCAACGTACGTGGCGTCACTCCCCAACGCAGCGGACAAGGTCGTGGCGGTCCTGGCCCACGCCCTCACGAGCGAGGAGCGGGACGTCCCCGAAGCGATGCAACGTGTCGACCGGGTGGAAACGGTCCGACGTGCGGCTGAGATACTGGAGGACGCCGGCGTCGAAACCGAGACGCGCGAGCTATCGTCGCCGCCGGCCGAGGGCATCTTGGGCCTGGCCGAGGAGGGGGATTTCGATCAGATCGTGATGGGTGGTCGGAAGCGGAGCCCCGCGGAGAAAGCCATCCTCGGCAGCGTGACCCAGCAGGTCATCCTCAATGCCGAAATTCCCGTTGCGGTCACGGGCGGCGGGTAGTGACGACCAGTTTCGTTTTCGCTGGCCGGTAAGCGATCCGAACACGAACAGCTATCGGTAAGCCAACTCAACTTGGTCACGGTCGACTGACGGTGAGCTGGGACTGGTGTGCGTGGCTGGCTCTGCTATTCGGGGGAACCTGTCAGGGCTCCGTGGGCCGATATACCGCGATTGTTAGCGCTCGTTGACCTCCAGGACGCGGCCCGCGGCCACCGTCTGGCCCATGTCCCGGACCGCGAACGATCCGAGTTCGGAAATCTCGCTCGACGGCTCGATACTCAGGGGCTTCTGCGGCCGGACCGTGACGACCGCCGCATCGCCGCTCTCGATGAAGTCCGGGTTCTCCTCGAGGACCTCCCCCGAGGACGGGTCGATCTTCTGGTCGATCTGCTCGATAGTACAGGCGACCTGGGCCGTGTGAGCGTGGAAGACCGGCGTGTAGCCGGCGGTGATCACGCTGGGGTGCTGCATCACCACGATCTGAGCTTTGAACGTCTCG
>CAZQNH010000043.1:0-21571 GCA_964594685.1 uncultured Halobacteriales archaeon | reverse complement strand
CGGAACTCGTATTTCCGGCGGTCGGAGTGCGCTGCGGACTCCTGCTCGCTCATTACCACCTGCTAACGCGGTGGCTCCTAAGAACCTGTTGACCCCGGCGTTGCCCCCGGACGAGGGTGGTGACGGTTACCGCAGAGCGGGCAGAACCGCGTGGCGGATGGGAAGGGCACATTGGGCGGTGGTTAGGGTGATGGAGGGCACATTGGACGGATGATTGGATGGGGGAACACCGCCGGGAGCGGTGTGACGGAGCGGTATCCAACGGTGTGTGGGTTGTCAGCAGTTCCAATGGCTTGAAGCCTCGAACGCCCGAAAGAAGGCTATGGACTTCGATCTCACGGAGGAGCAGCAAGCCATCCGCGACGAGGTGCGGCGCTTCGCGGAGAACGAGATCGCCCCGGTCGCGACCGAACACGACGTGGAGGAGAAGTATCCCCACGATCTGATGGACGAGGCCGCGAAGATGGGCCTCACCGGGGCCAACATCCCGATGGAGTACGGCGGTGCGGGGTATTCACCCCTCGAGGTCGCCATCATCATCGAGGAACTGTTCGCGGTGGACCCGGGCATCGGGCTGTCGATGTCTTCTGCGTCGTTTGGTGCCGACTCTATCATGGAGTTCGGGACCGAGGACCAGAAAGAACGCTTCCTGCCGCCGATCGCGGAGGGGGAGGCGGTCATGGGCGCGGCTATCTCGGAACCGGATGCGGGCTCTGACGTCTCCTCGGTCTCGACCAGGGCGGAGAAGGACGGCGAGGAGTGGGTGATAAACGGGAACAAGATGTGGATCACGAACGGGTCGGTGGGTGATTTCTTCGTGGTCATGTGCGAGACGGATCCGGAGGTCGAGGACCGCTACTCGGGCTTCTCCCAGATCGTGGTCGAATCCGACCGGGACGGCTTCACCGCGGAGAAGATCAAAGGGAAGTTGGGGATCCGGGGCTCTGACACCGCCGAACTTATCTTCGACGATGTCAGGGTACCCGAGGAGAACCTCATCGGCACACAGGGAATGGGGTTTCTCCAACTCATGCAGTTCTTCGACGAGACGCGGACCATGGTCGCGGCCCAGGGAGTGGGAATCGCGAAGGGCGCCTCCGAGCGAGCCCTCGAGTACGCCCAGGAGCGCGAGCAATTCGGTCGCCCAATCTCCGAGTTCCAGGCCATCCAGCACAAGCTGTCCGAGATGCACACCAAGACCGAGGCCGCGAGACAGCTCACCTACAAGTCGGCCTGGTCCATCGAGAACAGCAGCGAGCAGCTCACCGCACTCGCCTCGATGGCCAAAGAGTTCGCCTCACAGGTGGCCGTCGATGTGGCCGACGAGGCCCTCCAGATCCACGGTGGGGCGGGCTACGTCAACGATTTCGACGTCGAACGCCTCTACCGGGACGCCAAGATCACCCAGATCTACGAGGGAACCACGGAGATCCAGAAGAACATCATCGCCCGCGAACTCCTGGGCAAGGGCTTCTGAGATGGCCGAGGGAGCGGGACTCGGGACATTGGCGTTCTGACGGCCGTCCGACGGTCGTGGGACGTCGAGGATGTGGTGTCGGGTGATTCCGCCCAACGCTTTATATGCTGCCCGCAGAAGCTACGGGCAACTGACCATGACAGACGCGACCGTCTATGCCGTCGCCAGCGGGAAGGGTGGTGTGGGCAAGACCACGACCGCCGTGAACCTCGCCTCCGGGTTCGCGGATGCGGGCCGGTCGGTGGTGGTCGTCGACGCCGACCTCGGGATGGGGAACCTCGGCGATATCGTCGAGGCCACCCCCGCCGGGCCGACGCTCCATGAAGTCCTGGCTGGCGATGCCACGCTCGACGATGCCCTCTCCCACGTGACGCCGGGGGTGGACGTGGTGCTGGGAAGCGACGAACTCGAACTCTTCGGTCGGGCAGACCCACGAGGTATCAGACACCTTTTAGCAGATCTCAGGGACCGCTACGACATCGTCGTCCTCGACTCGGGGGCGGGGTTGAGCCACGACACGGCGCTCCCGCTGGGACTGGCCGACGAGGTCATCCTTGTCTCGACGGTCGAGCAGGCGGCAGTGAAGAACACCAACAAGACCCTGTCGCTCGGGGAGATCCTCGAGGCGACGGTGGCGGGCATCGTGCTCACTCGCGTCGGCGGGGGCAAATCGGAGGTCGATCCCACCGAGATCGCCTCCAGGCTCGGGGTCGACCTCCTCGGGTCTGTCCCGGAGGACAGCACGGTCCGGGAGAGTAGCAGAGCCGGCGAGCCACTTCTGGTCTTCGATCGGGAGAGTCCGGCCGCCCAGGCGTACCTTGAGATCGCGTATGACATCCTCGAAGAGACCCTTCCGATGACCATCGGTGGCGGGGGCGGGGAGCCGAGTGATGCCGGGTCGGCCACGTCCCAACCACCGGCGGGTAGTTCCACGACTGGAGGCGGTACGGCGATGCAGGAGGAGCCAGGACAGGATGGCGGAGAAGGGGAAGAGACTGCGGCGTCAGTAAACGGCACGGAGGCACCGGGGTCTGAGGGTGCTGATGCCGAGACGAGGGCAGATGTCGAAACCGACGGTGAGGAAGGTGACACGGCATCTGGCGACGAGACTGGGGACGAGGACGCAGAACCCGAGTTACGCATCGAGGATGAGACGGACGGCGAGGAGGAATCCCGGTCGATCCTCTCGAAGATCACCGGCGGGCTGTTCGGATAGGCCGAGTCAGACCAGAGGATGGTGACCTGACGCCACTCGGAGGAAAGCCCCTGCTACATCGAATCCGGCGCCTCGATCCCCAGCGCCGAGAGGGCATTCGCGAGGGTGTGACGGGACGCGACGACCAGTGCGAGTCTCGCCGCCGAACGGTCCGCTGTTACGTCCGCCGACAGCACCGGACATTCCCGGTAGAAGACGTTGAAGACGTCCGCCAGCTCGCGGGCGTAGGTGGCGACGCCGTGTGGCTCGAGTTCGGCGGCGCTGTCCTCGATCCTGGCCGGGAACCGAGCCAGCTGCCGCAGGAGTTCGCGTTCCGGGTCGCCGTCGAGGATCGCCGGATCGACCGCATCGAAATCCACCTCGCGATCTGCTTCCTCGATGATGCCACAGGTGCGTGCGTGGGCGTACTGGACGTACGGTGCACTCTGGCCCTCGAAGTCTATCGCGTCGTCCCACTGGAACGTGATCGGCTTGCTCGGCTGTTTCGATACGATATCGTACCTGACTGCACCGATGCCCACCTGCCTGGCGATGCGCTCGATATCCGTCTCGGATAGTTCGTCGTCGCGGATCCGGGTGTCGAGCCGGGATTCGACGGCCGCCCGGGCGCGGTCGATGGCCTCGTCTAGGAGGTCATCGAGATCGATGCCCGTGCCGGCCCGTGTGCTCATCTTTCCCTCCGGTAGGTTCACATACGAGTAGATCACGTCGTCGAGTCTGTCGGGATCGTTCCCCAGGATATCGAGGACGGCCCGGAGCTGGCTGGCCTGTAGCTTGTGGTCCTCCCCGAGGACGGTCACCGCCCGGTCGTAGTGCTCGAACTTCCACTCGTGATGGGCCAGATCCCGGGTGGTGTACAGACTCGTCCCGTCCGAGCGGAGGAAGACTAGATCCTTCTCGAATCCCCGCTCCGAGAGGTCGACGTGCCAGGCCCCCTCGTCCAGGTAGGCCAGGTCGGTGTCCCGGAGGCGTTCGGCCACCCCCCTGGTGTGACCGTCCCGGATGAACGTGGTCTCTTTCACGAACTCGTCAAACTCGGCGGGGAGGCGGGCGAGACAGGCCTGCATGCCGTCGAGTACCTGGTCTACGACCTCGCTAACGCGTTCGTAGGCGGACTCGTCTCCGTGCTCGAGCCCCTGCATGATCTCCTGGATCTCGTCCTCTGCAGCCTCGACCGCCTCCTCATCGGCAGTCTCCAGAAATTCGTTACCCTTCCGGTAGTACCGGACGAGGTCGTACTCGATCCGCTCCCGTTCGGGTTCGGGGAGGGCCGATTCCTCGAAGGTCTCGTAGGCCCAGGTGAACACCGCCACCTGTCGGCCGGCGTCGTTGACATAATAATGGGCGTCGACGTCGTAACCGGCCATCCGGAGGATCCTGACGATGGCATCGCCCACGATGGGATTCCGGGCCCGGCCGACGTGGACCGGCCCGGTCGGGTTGGCACTGGTGTGCTCGACGACGATCGACTCGTCTTTCGCGGGTCGGTGACCGAAGGATTCCGCCTGGGCAGCCGCGAGGGTGTCTGCGTAGTACGCCGCCGCGGGGTGGAAGTTCACGTAGGGTCCCTGGGTGGTGACCTCGCCGATATAGGTGGATACACCGGGGTCTATCTCCCCCGCAATAGACGCGGCGATCTTCGGCGGCGGGGCCCCCGCCGCTTCTGCGAGCCGGAAGGCCGCGCTGGATGCCAGGACCGCCCGGACACCCTCCGGCGGCTCCTCGATCCCCAGATCCTCCGAGGGGAGATCGAGGGTCGTGAGGGCGTCCGCGAGGGCGGTCGCCACCTCCTCGCGGAAGTCGAGTAGCATACCCGAGCGGTGGCGGGGGGCACCTTTAGGCGTTCTGAATGGCGGGACCGGGTCGGCTGCAAAGTGGCCCCGACCGGAATGGTTGAAATCGCCATCAGAGTCTACACAAGGCCCTTATCCGTCGTTTACCAGCCCTCACATATGCACTCGTCCCCCGGCCGCTCGATCGTGCTCTCCGTCACGGTCGTGGCGCTGGTCTCCTCGGCCGGTGTGGCCGGCGGTCTCGTGGCCCCGGCTTCGACCGCAACATCCGCTCAGCCCGCCCTCCTCGGCCCGGGATCGTCGTCGCCTCTCTCCGTCGCCGCGTCCTCTCACGCGAACGACACCCTCGAGGTCAGAACTATGGCGAGACCGCCGACGCCTGGGTCCGCGAGCAACCATTTCATACGGGTAACACTCCCCGCTTCGAGCAACGTTTCTTCCCTCCACGCGGTCGAACTCGACTACGGCGGCACCGGTGCGACCCTCGACTCGGACATGTCACTCCTGAGGGCGACGGTGTTCGTGGCGGAGAACGGGAACCGGACCCGGATGGACCTCGAGAACGCGTCGCTCGCGATCGGCAATGATTCCGTCATGGTGACCGTCCCTGCGAGCTATCCCATCAAACCGGGCGACGAGGTTTCGGTCGCGATCAAGGGCGTGCAGAATCCACCCGAGCGCGGCCAGATCGCGATCGATGTGGCGCTGAATCCGACCCGGGACGGTCCCACCGGGACTGGGACCATCGACGTTCGGGTTCCCGCTCCGACTATCAATCCGCAGGGAGTCGTCGGGGATAGAACACGGATCGGCGTGCATGACCCGCTCGGGGCTCGGGGGTTCGTCGTGGCGTATGGCCCCGAGGGGAAGGTCATCGGGACGAAAGCGCTCGACCCTGAGAAGAACCTGCGGATGGACCTCGGACTCGGCTCGTTCGTCGATGACCAATACGAGCGCAACGGGATGACCGTCAGGTTGGCTGCCCATCGCGACAGCGACGGCGATGGCACGTTCGAACTGGGAGTCGACGACCAATTCCAGCGCGACGGCGAACCGGTCGAGGCAACGGTCGAGGACGCCGTCTTCGCGGGCGGGATGACGACAACGACCACCACGACGACTGTCACCTGTCCGACCGTCGGCTTCTGGTACGAAGCCCAAGATCCGATCCGGAACGGGACGGCCCGAGTCGATTACGGGATCAGGCCAGACTGGCGTGGATTCGTTGTCGTCGAGACCTTGAATGGGACGGTCCTCGGACACACGGACCTCCTGGCCTACGAGGTGAGCGTCAACGCAGACGGTGCGCCGATCCCGTTGGATACGGTGCCGAACGAGGAGCGGGACGTCCGGGTCGTCGCATACACTGACGTCGATGGAAACGGAGCCTTTGACCCCGCCATCGACGAGCGTTGCGGGGCTGGCGACGTTTCGGAGAACCAGTTCGGCGCGACGACCGCAGGAACGTCAGTCCCAGTCGATGGCACAAGCAACCCAACCGAGACGACGTCGCCCGGCCTCGGTGTGGTGGTGACGGTGGTCGGCCTGGTGCTCGGAGGGCTCTGGTACCGCACTCGATAGCGCCCTGCGAATTCCGACCATATTCACTGCGGGACCGGACGCCGCGAGCCTCCGACTGCCGAAACGCCTCCGAACAGCACGTTTTTGGACTGCGAGGCGCAAACACGGATGATGACCCAGCAGGTCTCCGGCCCGAACTACCACACCATCGATCACACGGCCGTCCAGACCTGCGGGTGGACCAAGAACGCGTTGCGGGGGGAGGGAACCTGTTACAAACACCGGTTCTACGGGATCCAGTCCCACCAGTGCGTGCAGATGACCCCGGTGGTGCGGTGCAACGAACGGTGTGTGTTCTGCTGGCGGGACCACGCGGGACACACCTACGAACTCGAGGACGTCGACTGGGAGGATCCCGACGCGGTCGTCGAGGCCTCGATCGAACTCCAACGGGAGCTCCTCGCGGGATTCGGCGGGAACGATGATGTCCCCGAGAAACGCCTCGAGGCGGCCATGGAACCCCAACATGTTGCCATCAGTCTCGACGGCGAACCCACTCTGTATCCGTATCTGCCGGCACTCATCGAGGCCTACCACGATCGGGACTTCACCACCTTTCTCGTGAGCAACGGCACCCGGCCTGACGTGGTCCGCGCGGTCGACCCCACCCAACTCTACGTCAGCGTGGACGCCCCACACCGGGCGACCTTCGAGCAGGTGGTCGGCCCGATGGAACCGGAGGCCTGGGAGAACCTGGTCGAGACCCTCGACGTCCTCGCAGGGAAGACCGAGACCCGGACCGTGATCCGGACGACGCTCGTCGCGGGAGAGAACATGCACGACCCGGACCTCTATGCCGCGCTGTTCTCCCGTGCAGACCCCGATTTTGTCGAACTCAAGGGATACATGCACGTCGGGCACTCCCGGGACCGCCTCGAGCGGGAGACGATGCCGGACCACGAGGCGGTTGTCGAGTTCGCCAGGGAGGTCCAGGCCCACCTGCCCGATCACGACGTGTTCCGGGAAGCCGAACCGTCGAACGTTGCGATGCTGGCGAAATCCAGCGACACCTGGGTCCCCGAACTCGGGGCGGAAACGGGACAGGGTCCGAACTCGAACCCCTGAAATGCTCGGTTCTTCCCACTCCTGTAGCCGTCCCCCGAACCCATCTCAAATCTGGAAATCATTCCAAATCCGGTAGGCTTATGCGGGAAACGACGCAAGTGTCGGCCATGGCAGTGGACGCCGGCACACGGGCTGTTGGGTACGACCAGCTGGCGGTTCTCAAGCTCCTCGGGCTCAAGGGGGCCCACCGCGGCGAGGCGAAGATCTCGTGCAGCGGGTTGGCAGCGCGGCTTGACGTTTCGACCCAGACCGCCTCCAGACGTCTCCAGGCCCTGGAGGAGGCCGGTTACCTCTCCCGCGAGATGGTCAGTGACGGACAGTTCGTCGTCATCACCGAGGAGGGGCTCGCAGCGCTCAAGCGGGAGTACGAGGATTACCGGGCTATCTTCGAGAAGAAAGCCGATCTCATCCTCCGGGGAACGATCACGAGTGGGATGGGCGAAGGCCGCCACTACATCTCCCTGCCCGGGTATAACGCCCAGTTCACTGAGAAACTGGATTACGAACCGTACCCGGGGACCCTCAACGTGGACCTGGCCGGGCCGAGTCAGCGCGAGCGCTCGGCGCTGGATTCCTTCGAGGCCGTCCACATCGAGGCCTGGGAGGACGAGGAACGGACCTACGGTGGAGCCTTCTGCTATCCAGCGCGGCTCGAAACCCCGGAGGGGCCGACCGTCGAGGAGGCCCACGTCATCGTACCGGATCGCACCCATCACGACGACCAGCAACTCGAGATCATTGCCCCGGAGAAGTTACGGGACGAACTCGGCCTACTGGACGGAGACGAGGTGATTGTTCGTGTCGAAGCCGCCTGAATCAACCCCGCAACGGTCGTCGGTCGCAGACGCCGTGGCGTCCTTCGAGGCCGGCCGCCCCGTGCTCATCCATGACTTCGACGACCGCGAGGGCGAGGTCGACATGGTATACCCCGCGATCGACGTGACGCCGGTTGACGTGGCAAGGATGCGGAACGACGCCGGGGGGCTGATCTGTGTCGCCCTCGGCCCGGAGGTCGCAGACGCTTTCGACCTCCCGTTCCTCGCCGACGAGATCGACCATCCGGTCGCCGAGAGCGACCATCTGGGGTACGACGAACGCTCCTCCTTTTCGATCACGGTGAACCACCGGGAGACCTACACCGGCATCACCGACAAGGACCGTGCGCTCACGATATCGGAATTGGGTGCGGCCGCAGCCAATCCCTCGACGGCCGACTTCCCCCGGACGTTCCGTGCCCCGGGGCACGTCCATCTGCTCCGAGCATCGCGATACGGCCTCTCCGACCGTCGGGGACACACCGAGATGGCCGTAGCGCTCTCCCACGAGGCCGGGCGCCCGCCAGCGGCCGTGGTCTGTGAGATGCTCGACGACGAGACCGGCGAGGCACTCTCGACCGCAGAGGCCATGGCATACGCGGCTCGGAACGGGATCCCGTTCGTGGAGGGTTCGGACCTGGTCGAGGCGTTCACCGAGCGGTGACGTCTCTCGGAATCGGCGGATGATGTTTCCGCCCGGAATCGTCAGTCGGTGATTTCTCTCGGAGTGCCATCCATGTGTACTTTTGCAACCGGCATATTTTGACACCCGACTGGGGGCCGTCGCCTCCTCGATTCCGGAAAGACCCGAACCCGTCTGCGGGAGAGAAACCGCCAGGATCTCGTTGCGGGCGGTGGGGTGTCGTTTCTTCCTGAGGCGTACCCACCGCTTCCTCCCTTGACACATGATAACACACGTACGTGACTCATCTGTCATGGTTTTATGTCGGTTCCGTTGGTAGGTTGACTCATGTCCGGATTCGACGACATGGACGTAGAGACCATCTGGATGAACGGCGACTTCGTGGACTGGGAGGACGCCACGGTCCACGTTCTCACCCACGCGCTCCACTACGGCAGTGGGGTCTTCGAAGGGGCGCGGGCTTACGACACGCAGAAGGGGACGGCGTTATTCCGGTGGGACGAGCACGTCGACCGGCTCTACGAGTCCGCGAAGCCCTACGACCTGGACATCGATTTCACCCCGGCGGAACTCACGGAGGCGACCATCGAACTCATTCGACGGAATGACCTCGAATCGGCTTATATCCGCCCGTTAGTGTACTACGGGTACCACAGCCTCGGCGTCAGCCCGAAGGACTGTCCGACCGATGTCATGATCGCGGTCTGGCCCTGGGGGGCCTATCTCGGAGAGGAAGCCCTTGAGGAAGGGGTGAAAGTCAAGGTGTCCTCCTGGCGGAAGCACGCCTCGAGTCAGATTCCCACGAATGCCAAGACCACCGGGCTCTACGTGAATAGTATGCTTGCAGGCGAGGAGGCCCGGCGACACGGATACGTCGAAGCAATCGTGCTGAATAAGGAAGGGAACGTCGCTGAGGGGCCGGGCGAGAACCTCTTCCTCGTCCGCGACGGTGAGATCTACACGCCGGGCCTCTCCGAGAGCATCCTCGATGGGATTACCCGGGATACGGTGATCACCCTGGCTCGCGAACGGGGCTATGCGGTCCACGAGAACGTCTCGATCAGCCGGGGCGAACTCCACACCGCCGACGAACTCTTCTTCACCGGGTCGGCGGCGGAGGTCACCCCTATCCGGCAGGTGGACAACGTCGAGGTCGGGACGAGCAGTCGGGGGCCCATCACCGAAGAACTGCAGCAAGCCTTCTTCGACCTGGTCGAACGCCGCACCGAGGACCACGAGGAGTGGTTCACGTACGTCTGACCGATCAGCCGTCGTCTTCTTCGAGGAGCGTGGCGGCGAGGTCGCGTTTCTCGGTGTCGCCGAAACCGGCTGAGAGCACCCGTGTCAACGCGTCCTCCACACTTTCGTCGATCTCCTCGTAATGTTGGGGCTCGACCTCGATTACGTATCCCGTCGTGATATTCGGGGCCGTCGGGAGGAAGAGGAGGTCGCGGTCGTCATCGGTCTGCTTGCCAGTCTTGAAGGCGGTCATTCGCATGTTCTCCCAGACCTCGACCTTGACCGGCGTCTGGAGATCGCTGGTCCCGGTGAGCGCGGTCTGGACACCCATCTTCGAGGCATTATAGACGATGCGAAGTCCCGGCAGGCGATTGAACAGGCCGTCGATAAAATCCTCGGCCAGCGTGCCGAGTGCGGTGCGCATGAGATAGCCGATCGCGAACACCAGGAGGACGAACACCAGCAGGGTGAGCAGGACCCGGGCCAGGGGGTTGCTCACGGTGCCCGTCAGCAGGGCGAAGGCCGCGACACGGGCGAACAGCCAGTACACCACGTACAGCGTGACGATGATGGGCACGAGGATCACGAGCCCACTGGCGAAGTCACGCTTCCATGTGGTCATACCCGGGACCTCGCCCGGCACGAATATCAGCCCTGTGCTTCCGGGGCTCTTCGGACGGGTTTAAATCGTGGCCCCACCCACGGACGGACATGGACGTCCTGGCGGTCGTCACCGTGGGGATCTGGGCGATGCTCCCGGCCTATATCCCGAACAACGTCGCGGTGCTAACCGGGGGTGGACCCCCCATCGATGGCGGGCGACAGTTCCGGGGAGACCGGCTGCTCGGGGACGGGAAGACCTGGCGGGGGACCGTGCTGGGCATCGCCGCGGGGGTCCTCCTGGCATTCCTGCTGAACGCGGTCCAGGAACCGGTCACGTCAGCGCTGGGGTTCCCGCTCCCCGCTTTCAGCGGGCCGGCGACCGTCGCGTTGCCGACCGGCGCGTTACTCGGGGATATTGGGGCGTCGTTCCTCAAGCGACGGACGGGACGGGCCCGCGGGAACCCGTTTCCGGTGGTGGACCAGCTCGACTTCGTGGTCGTGGCGCTGCTCCTCACCGCGGCTGTCGACCCGGCCTGGTTCGGCCAGGTCTTTACCCTCCCCGTCCTTTTGGTGGTTATCCTCCTTACACCCGCGTTGCACCTGGCGACGAACGGTATCGCGTATCTCCTCGACCTGAAGGACGAGCCCTGGTGATCGGGAGCCGGGAGCGCGGGTTCGGGTGGCTGCCCAACCGACAAGCACATCTCCGGTTCCCGTCCCGAACGCGAACCGCTTATTCCCTCGCCGGACCGAAACCGGGTAATGACGACCGACGAACTCGTCCGGGCACTCCGCGCGGCCGATGCCGTACGGTACGGGGAGTTCGAACTCTCTCACGGGGGGACGAGCGAGTACTACGTGGACAAGTACCGCTTCGAGACTGACCCCTCGGCACTCGAGGCCATCGCGACGGCGTTTGCCGAACGCATCGGTGACACGAAGTTGGCGGGGGTGGCCCTCGGAGCCGTCCCACTGGTCGCGGCGACAAGCCTTGAGACGGGCAATCCCTACGTGATCGTCCGGAAGGAGCAGAAGGCCTACGGCACGGGGAACCGTATCGAAGGCACCTTCGAATCGGGGGAGTCCGTTGTCGTCCTCGAGGACGTGGCCACGACGGGCAAAAGCGCCCTAGGAGCCGTCGATGCCCTGCGCGATGCTGGGGCCGTCGTCGAGCGGGTCCTCGTGGTCGTCGACCGGGAGGAAGGGGCGGGGGAACTGCTTGGGGACCACGACGTCACGCTCGAGGCCCTTCTCACAGCCACCGATCTTCTCGACCACGAGTAACCTTTCTCGGAGCTGCCCTGGCGCACTCCAGAGCCACTCGAGTGTACATCTAGCGGCTATGCAGTGCACATCGTGAGCCAGTCGAGTGTATATCCAGCGGCTATGCAGTGCACATCCGATGGTGGGTCTGGAGATTCCACAAACCGAGACGGTGATTGAGCAGAACTCCATCCAGAATCCCGCTCCTCGGCTCGGAGGGTATGTTTTTGGTACGTACAAAAAACCGACCGAGGGTTAGCAGGCCGTGTGCCGGATGTCTGACAGACATCTGACGTGGTTTTATAGCAATATTTCGTGCACATACGAACGACACGTCATGTCCGGGGCTCAGCTCTTCGACTCCACGATCGAAGGACGGCGGCGGGGTGTCCTCTTCGGTCTCTCGTTGACGACAGCGTTCATCTGTCTCATCGCGTCGACGACGACCTACTTCGGGGCCGGCGACAATCTGGCGGTCGTGCTGACACTGCTCGTCGGAACCGTCGTCTTCGTCGGATTCGCCATCGTCCTGTATCTCGGCCTCTTCAGCGGGCTGTTTACCGACGACCAGCTGTTCTGGCGGGTCATGGAGCTGGAGCGCTAAGCCGGTCATCGCTGCACAAGGGTCCCACCCAGGTGGTCTTCTCGCCGTATCAGACCCCGTATTAATGGATAGATTGGGCCGAATCTCGGTCCGGGATATTCATCTTTGCCCCATCACGTAGTGTCGGGTATGAATCGTGCCGAGACGGCCACGCTCCAGTTGCAGGCCGTCGACGTCCTCCGCTCGCTCAAGGAGACTCGGACCTACGACGAACTCGCCGAAGACACCGGACTCCCGGCCGGTGACCTCAATCGCTACGTCAACGGGCATGTACTGCCGGGGGCCGACCGGGCCCAGGAGATCGTCAATGAGATCGGCCGTGAGTCACTCGTCGAAGAACTCACCTCGCGTATCGAGCGCGACGCGGAGGGGTACATCGACAACTCCGGGTTCGTGTACGACCAGTCGTTCCTCGACCTCGTGGCTGCGGTCGTCGGGGCCTCAGACGAATTTGCCCGCCCTGATGCGGTACTGACTGCGGCCGCGGATGGAGTCACCCTCGCGGCCGCGATCGCCAGCTACTACGGCGCCAGATGCGTCTACGCAAAACGTTCGAAAGAGACCGCGATCGAGGCGTTCATCGAGGGTCGCACACGACTAGAAGCCGGCATCGAGATCGCCTACTACCTCCCCGAATCCGCGCTCTCCAGCGGGGACACGGTACTCGTGGTCGATGACCTCATCCGCTCCGGGGAGACCCAGGAGTTGCTGCTCGACATGGCCCATTCGGCGGGCGTGGAAATCGGCGGAGTCTTCACGCTCCTCGCAGTCGGTGAAGAGGGTGTCGCCCGTGCCCGAAGCCGGACTGAGGCCCCGATCGAATCGCTGATCGAACTCGACTGAACTGGCGCAGTCCACGATCGGTTCGGTTTGGCTCACTGCATCGGTAGCCTTTATGCCCTCCGGCCGGGCCGGTACACACGATGATCGACCGGGTGTTGGGCCGCGCCGCGCTCAAGGAGCGCATCGAGGAACTCGAGGGCGAAAAGGACTCACTCGAAGCCCAACTCGAGGCCGAGGCGGACCGTCGCCGCGAGGCCGCCAGGAAGCGCCAGACGGCCGAGGAGCGGGTCAACCGGCTCGAGGACCGGATCGCCGAACTCGAGGACCGGGTCGAGCGGGCGGAATCCGAGGAGACCGACGTCGAGTTCAGGGACACGACCACGCTGCGTGGCGACCGACTGGTTCGGGTCCTTTCGCGGCTCGAAACCGTCGAAACCGGGGCAGAAGGCGCTCTCACGGCCATGGTTGACGGACAGGTACCCGACGAACTGCGGTCGCTGCTCGGCTCCCGCTCGGCTCTCGTCGCCAGGGCCGCACCGGCGCTGGTCCTCGTGGACGACGAACGGCTCGTCTCGGTGGCGCTCCGGCCGCCGCTGGCCCCCGACCCCTTTGTGACCTGGGGGGCGTCCTTCGACATCGACCGAGCCTGGTTCCAGCCGCGGGATCGGTACGCGCTGGCGCTGGTGCGGGCAGACCTCTTCGCCATGGGAACCTACCAGGGCGACGAGCAGGTCGATTTCACTGGGTTCGAGAGCGACGTCAGGGCCGACCATTCGAAGGGCGGGTTCTCCCAGGCTCGGTTCGAACGACGCCGCGACCAGCAGATTGATGACCACCTGGATCGCGCCCGGGCGGCGATCGATGACTCGTCGGCCGAGACGGTCTACGTCGTGGGAGAGAAGACGGTGCTACCCGAGTTCGAGGACCTGGCGACGGCCGTCGATCCGGTCGGTGCGACGGGCTCGCCGACGGACGCCCTCGAGGCCGCTGCTGCGGAGTTCTGGTCCACCGCACTGTATCATCTCTGAGCGCTCGGGCAGGGGGTCCAAGCGCGGCCATCATTCGGTGGTCGGACCCGGCCGGACCGGTGGGGTTTTACTCTGGCCCGCTTCACCTCGGAATATGCGATTGGCCCTGCTGGCTCACGGGAAATTCCCGGGTCGGGCGAAGACGGCGGTGGGCATCCTCCGCTACAGTACCGACGAGGTGGTCGCAGTCCTCGACCGCGACAACGCGGGGGGCCGGGTGCGGGACCACGTCCCCGACGTGCAGGACGCCCCCATCGTCGAGGGGATGGCGGACCTCTCCGAGCCCATCGATGCCCTCGTCATCGGCATCGCGCCGATCGGTGGCGGATTCGACGAGTCGTGGCGACCTGATGTCCAGGCGGCGATGGAACGGGGGGCAGACGTCATCGCGGGTCTCCATTACTTCCTCGCGGATGACGCGACGTTCGCCGAGCTGGCGGCGGAATACGACGTCGATATCTGGGATGTCAGGAAGCCGCCGGAGGATCTGACCGTTGCGGATGGGGTAGCGGACACCGTGGACGCGACGGTGATCACGACCGTGGGCACGGACTGTTCGACCGGGAAGATGACCGCCAGCATGGAACTGGTCCAGGCCGCCCGCGAGGCTGGCCACGACGCCGCGATGGTTCCCACCGGCCAGACCGGCATCATGATCGAGGGCTGGGGGTACCCTATCGACCGGGTGATCAGCGACTTCGCCGCGGGGGCGGTCGAGGAACTGGTCCTGGAGAAAGGTGACGACCACGACTACTTGATCGTTGAGGGCCAGGGGAGCCTGACCCATCCGGCGTATTCGGGGGTTACGCTCAGCATCCTCCACGGATCGATGCCGGAGAAACTGGTCCTGTGCCACGTGGCGGGTCGGGAGGCCATCCACGGCTACGAGTCCTTCGAGATGCCCTCGATTGATGAATACGTCGACCTCTACGAGTCGGTCGCGGCACCGGTGGCCGAGACCGAGGTCGTGGCGGGCATGCTCCACACCGCCGCGATGGAGAGCGATGCGGCGGCCCGCGAGGCCGTGGATGCCTACGCAGCGGCTCTCGGGCTGCCGGCCACGGATCCGGTTCGTTTCGACGTCAGCGAAGTCCTGGAGGCGGTACGATGAGTGGTTGGAACCATCCCTCAATGACCGAGGTGGGTCGATGACACTCACCACGTCCACCGAGATCCTCGGCCTCGACCTCCAGCACCCATTCACGATCGCCCGCGGCACCCAGGAGACCGCCGAGAACGTCATCGTCCGGATCGAGGACGAGTCCGGGACCGTTGGGGTCGGCGGCGCGGCGCCCTCTGGCCATTATGGGGAGACCGTGGAGACGGTCCAGGCTCTCTTGCCGGACCTGTTATCCGTGGTCGAGACGGTGGGCGATGCCCACGCGCTGTCCCGAATCGAGGGGCGGATGGCCGAGACCGTCGGCGAGAACCCGGCAGCAAAGGCGGCCGTGGACATCGCGCTCCACGACCTGGTCGCCAAGCGGGCCGACCTCCCGCTTTACCGGTACTGGGGACTCGACCCCGCGGAATCGATCGCGACGTCTTATACCATCGGGATCGAGGACCCGCCGACCATGGAGCGGCGGGCAAAAGCGGCCGTCGAGTCCGGGTTCGATACGCTCAAAGTGAAACTCGGCACGGACCGGGACGAGGAATCCCTGGAGGCGGTTCGGTCAGGGGCGCCCTCGGCGACGATCAGAGTCGACGCGAACGAGGCCTGGACGCCGCGGGAGGCCGTCCGTCGGATCGACGCCATAGGGGACTACGGGGTCGAGTTCGTGGAGCAGCCGGTTCCCGCCGCGGACCCACAAGGGCTCGGATTCGTCTACGAGCGCGCCGATGTCCCGATCGCGGTGGACGAAAGCGTCTTGGTGGCCACCGACGTGCCGGCGATCGCCGACCGGGCGGACATCGTGAATCTCAAACTCATGAAGTCGGGCGGGCTGCTGGAGGCCCGGCGGATCGTGGCCACAGCCCGGGCCCACGGGCTCTCCGTGATGGCCGGGTGCATGATCGAATCCAATGCCTCGATCGCCGCCGCGGCGCACCTGTCTCCGCTTCTGGATTACGCCGACCTCGATGGGTCACTTCTCCTGGAGTCGGACCCATTCACGGGTGTGGACCTCTCGGGGGGTTCCATCGATCTGGCCGGGCTGGAGCGCAGTGGGACCGGAGCCAGCACGGAAGTGTAAGCCGATACGGTTGCCAGCGTCGGCCGGTCACGGAGCCAAAGTGAGAGCAACCCAATCACCTCGGTTGGGAGACGTCTCGACGATTCGGTCGGCTGTGTATGGGGGTGGAAGGAGCATGACCACATCGGGGACGTGTGGAATCTCCCCAATACCCCGAATGCGGCGGATTCTGACGGTTCAATCCACTTTTTCGGCGTCGGACGGGTTCGAACGGTCGTGAGCGACAACGCGAAGCGCCACGCGGACCATCTCGAGGATGTGTCAGACGGGTGCGGCTGTGTCGAGGTCTGGGAGGCACTCTCCGCGGCTCGCGCGGCTTCGTCGGACGGGTCGGGGGCTGCGGAGGAGTAAGTACGCCACTCCCTTCCACGCTCTCAATACACTTATCAGTGCGACCGTCCCTACCCCGGTCTATGAGTACGGTCACGGTAACCCTTCCCGACGGCTCCGAGCTCGAGGTCGAGCGCGGAGCGACGGTCCAGGACGTAGCGTTCGAGATCGGCCCCGGTCTCGGACAGGACACAGTCGCCGGGAAGGTCGACGGGGAGTTGGTGGCCAAAGAACTCCCGCTCGAGGAGGACGTCGAACTCGAGATCGTGACCACCGACGCCGAGGAGTACGTCGACGTCCTCCGACACACGGCCTCACACGTGTTCGCCCAGGCACTCCAACGCCTCTATCCCGAGGCGAAACTGGCTATCGGCCCCTTCACCGACGACGGGTTCTACTATGACGTCGACGGCGTGGATATCGACCAGGAGGACCTCGAGGCCATCGAAGCCGAGATGCGGGATATCGTCGAGGCCGACTACGACGTCGAACGCGTGGAGGAGTCCCGTGAGGTGGCTTTCGAGAAGTACGAGGAAAATCCCTACAAGCAGGAGATCCTGGAGACGGAGGCTGCAGGGGAGGAGCGGGTCTCCTTCTACCAGCAGGACGGCTGGGAGGACCTGTGTCGTGGACCACACGTGGAGTCCACCGGCGAGGTGGGAGCGTTCAAGCTGCTCAACGTCTCCGCGGCCTACTGGCGAGGGGACGAGGAACAGGAGACGCTGACGCGGGTCTACGGGACCGCCTTCCCCGACGAGGAGTCCCTCGAGGAGTACCTGGAACGCCGCAAAGAGGCGAAGAAGCGCGATCACCGCCGGCTCGGCCGGGAACTCGAGCTGTTCTCGATCCCGGACGTCACGGGTCCCGGCCTCCCACTGTATCATCCCAACGGCAAGACGGTCCTCCGGGAGCTCGAGGAATTCGTCACCGAGATGAACCGCGACCAGGGCTACGAGTACGTCGAGACCCCGCACGTCTTCCGAACCGAACTCTGGCAGCGGTCTGGACACTACGACAATTACGTCGACGACATGTTCCTCCTCGACGTCAACGACGAGGAATATGGCCTCAAACCCATGAACTGTCCGGGCCACGCCACCATCTTCAACCAGACATCCTGGAGCTATCGGGATCTCCCGGTCCGGTACGCCGAGGACGGCAAGGTCTACCGCAAAGAGCAGCGGGGCGAGCTCTCGGGCCTGTCCCGGGTCTGGGCCTTCACCATCGACGACGGTCACCTCTTCATCCGGCCCGACCAGATCCACGAGGAGGTCGAGACCATCGTCGACATGATCTTCGAGGTTTTGGATACCTTCGACCTCGACGCCGAGGTCGCGCTCGCGACCAGACCCGAGAAGTCCGTAGGCAGCGATGCGATCTGGGAGGACGCCGAATCCCAGCTGAAGGACGTCCTGGCGGACCTCGGACTTGAATACGACCTCGAAGAAGGCGACGGGGCCTTCTACGGCCCGAAGATCGACTTCGGGTTCGAGGACGCCCTGGGTCGGTCCTGGGACGGGCCGACGGTCCAGCTCGACTTCAACATGCCCGAGCGTCTCGATCTGGAGTACACGGGCGCGGATAACGAGTCCCATCGGCCGGTGATGATCCACCGGGCCCTCTATGGCAGCTACGAGCGCTTCTTCATGGTGCTCATCGAGCACTTCGACGGGAAGTTCCCGCTGTGGCTCGCCCCCGAACAGGTCCGCATCCTCCCGGTCTCGGACGACAATCTGGGGTACTCTGAGTCGGTGGCCCAGGAGCTTCGGCGCCGGGATTTCCGGGTCGACATCGAGGATCGGGACTGGACGGTCGGCAAGAAGATCCAGTCCACCCACGAGGACCGGGTGCCCTACATGCTGGTCCTCGGGGACAACGAGGAGTCCGCTGGCACCATCTCAGTCCGTGACCGGAAGGAGCGAGAACGCCAGGACGTCGCCCTCGAGGACTTCCTCGAGCACATCGAAGGCGAACGCGAGGCAAAGCGTTCGGAGCCCGATTTCCTGGGCTGAGCGGGGAAGAGCCCACGAGGACGCGTTGGTTCTGCGGCCGGCATCCCGCTTTTGCTCTGCCACCGGTGTCGCCATCCGCTTTTTCATATTGCTCCGAACTTACGCCTCCACCGCCTGCCGGTCCAGTAACTGCCGGAGATCGGTTCGGACCGCCCGCCGGTCGGTCATCCGGACCGTGAGTCGGTCCCGGTCAGCGACCGGCCGCCTGTCTCTTCCCCGAGGCGGTTGGTCCTCCGAGAGGACGATGCCCACGTCGAGTCGGCTCGCGGACGGGGCCGGATAGAGGAACAAGTCCCCAGCCGTCGCGTAGGGGCCCCACCGGGGTCGGAACCGGATCTCCTGGAGCGGCACGGACCCCGGTTTCCGGCCGGCGATGGTACGTCCCTCGCCCGGAACATCGTCATGATCGGTGATCGGTTCGGCTGCAACGAGGAAGAATCCCAGCGCCGAGACCGCATCGAGGACCTGCGCGAGGCGATCGCCCGGCCGCATCTCGATCGACCTGGAACCCGTACCGGCCATGGTGAGACTGGCCCAGCGCGATCCGGTTTCTCCGCCATCGGTAGCGACCCGATATGGAGTTGGGGTTCGCTCCGCTGTCGAGGCCCGGTGCGGCCGGGCTGTGGTCCGCTGTGTCGAGTCGGTCGTCTTCCGGGTCGGATCAGTCGGCCCCTGCGTTGAGCCGGTCGTCTCCCGGATCGAAGCGGTCCGGTCCTCCGTCGAATCGGGCCGCTTCTCCATCGGATCGTTCGGAATGTCCGTCGAATCGGTCGGTTCCGACGTGTCAAGGTCGGGAGCCAGCGGTGGCCCCGGTTCCTCGATCCCGAACCGGACCCGGGTATCCCCGAGCGTGGCGGGAACCCGGTGCGGGATATCGATCTGCGTCCCGAGGATGCGGTGATCGGCCGCGGGGATCGTGAACGGATCGGCCAATTGGATCCGGGCTGAGACCCGCTCGGGGCCCCTCCGTGCACTCGACCCGTAGCCGAAGACCGCTGCCAGCCCTTCGGCCCGCTCGTCGGTCGTGCCGCCCCACAGTTCGACTGTCGCCGAGACTGACTCCCCGGCGGTCACCGAATCGGGGATGGACATATCGACGGCCGCCGTGCCGATCCGGGTCCGGGCGAGGTATCCGGTCGTCATATCCAGGGCTCCCCTGGGTTCCGGTTTAAACTCTCGGCCGGGTCACAGGGTCTTGCTCAGACTAGCATCGAAGACTGAAAAACTCGCCTCGGCACTCGAGAACCCGTCTCAGGAGTCCTGCTCCTTGCGGAGCTCCTCTAGTTCCTTTTCGACCTCGGATTCGTCGATGGATTCCTCGATATCGACCTCGACCTCGTCTTTTTCCTCCGCTGGCCCTGCGCTCTCAGTTTCGGGCGGTTCGGGGGTCTCCTCGCCGTCATCGGCGGCGCCGGTACCGGTCTCCTCGCGCAGCGTCTCCATCTCGGATGCGAGTTCAGTCTCCTCCCGCCCCGCCTCGAGTTCGCGGTCGATCGCGTCCTGGTCCGAGAGGCTACTCTCGAGGACCCCACGCTCCTCGAGTTCGTCCAGGGCTGAGGCCCTGGCCTCCATCTCCTCGGTGCGTTCCGAGGCCCGTTCGATGGCCATGTCGACGTCCTCCATCTCGTCCCCGACGCCCGTGATGGCCTCCGAAACCCGGGTCTGGGCTTCCGCGGCCTCGTAGCGAGCCTTCATCGTCTCCTTTTTGGTCTTGAACTCCTCGATGCGCTGCTGGAGGTCGCCTTTCTTCTCCTCGAGGCCCGACTGGGTCGACTCGAGTTGCTGGATCTGGTCTTCGATGTCCTCCATCTGGGAGAGTTTGGCCTGCTTCTTCTCCAGGGCGCGTTTGGCGAGGTCCTCGCGCTCCTGTCGCATCGCCTCGCGGGCCTGGTCGTTGTGCTTCTCGACGTTCTCCTGGAGCCGGTCCCGTTGGACCTCCAGGCGTTTCTTCTGGGCGGTAATGTCCGCGATACCCTTCTCTACGTCCTTCAACTCGTCTCGCATCTGTTGATAGGAGTAATCGAGGGTCTCCTGCGGGTTCTCGGCCCGCCCGATGAGCGCGCTGAGCTTCGAGCGGATCAGGAAGCTCAACCGCGAGAGTAGTCCCATGGGCACCCATTACGTCCCGGGACTTAAAATCCTCACCACCCGAAGGCCCGGCCGATGGCTGAAGAGACGGTCCTCCTCCCCGGCGGGAGGCGGGTCGAAGGAACCCTCGCCGATCCGGGCAGTGCCCGATCGCTCGTCGTCGCGGCCCCACCGCATCCCCAATTCGGTGGCTCCAGGTCGAACCGGAACCTCCTGGCCACGAGCGAGTATCTGGTCGATCGCGGGATCGCGGCACTCCGCTTCGATTATGGGGCCTGGGATGAGGGGCTGGGCGAGCGCGAGGACGTCAGGAACGCGATCCGGTGGGGCGCGGAGCAGTACGACCGCGTCGGCGCATTCGGCTACTCGTTCGGTGGGGTCATGGTGGCACTCGCGGCGGCGACCGTCGAAGAATCACTGTGCGGAGTCTCCCTGCTCGCCCCTGCCGCACAGGTCGCGGACTTCGATCCGGCTGAGACTCTCTCCGCGATCGACGCCCCACTCCAGGTGGCCTACGGCAGCCGGGACGACAGCGCCGACTGGGAGCCGTTCGTCGAGGCAGCCAGGGCGGTCGAGGCCACCGTCTCGGAGATATCCGGCGATCATTTCTTCGTCGGGCAGAGCGACCGGGTGGCCGGGAAGGTGGGAGAGCACCTGGCCGGGTGCGGTGACGGCGCCGGCGGCTGAGTCGCGGCCGGTGTTCGCGCAGGAGCAGGGACTCGAGGGGTTGGTCCCCGACGGTCACGGTCGATCATCCCACTAGTGGCGGAGAATCTGCTCAGTGGGGTGACTAAAAGACGGCCCCCCAGTTGGATGACTACAAGACGGCCCCCAGTCGG
>CAZQNH010000042.1:11273-22255 GCA_964594685.1 uncultured Halobacteriales archaeon | reverse complement strand
CCGATTTCAGGGTTCCGGGAACGGGCTACAGGGCTTTCAATACGGGCCCCGAAGAGACAGTCGATGGGCTACATCCGGAATCGGTTGGGCATCGGCAAACCGGTCATGTGGGGGTCGCTGGGCGTCTTCCATCTCTTCCTCGCGGCCTCGTTTCTCACGGGCCAGACCGCAGAACCAGTCCAGACCGGAACTGGGCTCCTGCTGCTTTTCGTCGGACTTGGCATGATCGTGTGGGGTTACACCCACGGCGTGCGCTCCTGAGAGGGGGCTCGCTGTTGCCGGAACGGTGGTGTGCGGTGAGAGAAATCAGAGCGTGAGGTCGCTTTCCCTGCCACCTCGGAAGTAGCCAGTACAGGGTTCCGAAACCCAAACACCTGTTACCGCTGGAGAGAAGGGTCTCATAATCATGTATCGGGTACCGCTCTCAGCCTGTACAGCTCACAATCTGGCGGAACCACCGACCGTCGAGGGAACCGGGCCGCTCGTATGATCGTCGGGGTCCCTACCGAACGCGACGCGGACGAGAACCGCGTTTCGCTCATCCCGCCGGTCGCCGAGGACCTCATCCAACACGGCCACGAGGTATACGTCACAAGCGGGGCCGGAGAGAAGGCCAACTGGAGCGACGACGCGTACGAGGCAGTCGGCTGTACCGTCCTCAATGAGCGCGAGGCCGTGTTCGATGAATCTGAAGTTCTCCTCCAGGTTCGGGGCTTGGGGGCCAGCGAGGCGGGCATGGACCCCTATGCCGAGGGGCAGATCGTCGTGGGCCTGCTGGGTCCCTACGAGGTCGACGACGATGCACTGGCGGAACTCGCCGATCGCCAGATCAGCGCCTTCGCCCTCGAGTTGATCCCACGGATCGGCCGCGCCCAGAGCATGGACGCCCTGTCCTCGATGGCGAGTCTCGCGGGGTACAAGGCGACGCTCCTGGCGGCGGATGAATTGCCGAAGATGTTCCCGCTGGAGATGACCGCCGCGGGCACCATCCGGCCAGCCGAGGTGTTCGTCATCGGGGCGGGGGTCGCGGGGCTCAAAGCCCTCGCCACGGCAAAGCGGCTCGGAGCATCCGCGAAGGGATACGACATCCGCCTGGAGGTCAAAGAGGAGGTCGAGAGCCTGGGGGCGGATTTCGTTGAACTCGATCTCGAGACAGAAGGCACCGGCGACGAGCAGGGCTACGCCCGCGAGATGGACGAGGAGTTCTACCGTGCCCAAAGCGAGGCCCTCAGTCGGGTGGTGGCGGACGCCGACGTTGTCATCACCACGGCAGCGGTTCCCGGACGTCCCGCCCCCGAACTCGTTACTTCGGAGATGATCGGGCAGATGGATCCAGGCTCTGTCATCGTGGACCTCTCCGCAGAGAGCGGCGGGAACTGCGAACCGACGGAGGCCGACGAGACGGTTCACCAGGACGGCGTGACCATCTTCGGCCCGACGGACCTCCCGTCCCGGCTCGCGACGACGGCTAGCCAGCAGTTCGCCAACAATCTCCACAACTTCCTGCAGAACCTCCTCGACGAGAACGAACTCGCGATCGACCTCGAGGACGAGATAGTGGATTCGACACTGTTGACCCACGATGGGACGGTCCGGAATCCACACCGAGACGACGGCACTGACACTGGCACCGCAGCTGAAGACGATCCGGAAGCGGAAAGTGAGGCAAACGGAACGGAGGACGGCGGGCCATCAGCCTCCGGGACGAACGAGGCCGCCCCTGGGGAGGATGCAGATGGTGCGTAACCGCCAGGAGGTCTCGAGATGAGTTTCGTCCAGAACCTCACCCTGTTCGTCCTCTCGGCCTTCGTCGGCTACGAGATCATCACGAAGATCCCGACGAACCTCCACACCCCGCTGATGTCCGGGGCGAACGCCATCTCCGGAATCACGCTGCTCGGGTCGGTGGTGGTCGCTGGCTCCGGCGCGACGGAACTCGCCACCGCCCTCGGCTTCGTGGCGGTCGTGATGGCGACGATCAACGTGGTCGGGGGCTACCTCGTAAGTCACTTCATGCTCAGCCAGTTCAGTCGACGGGGGCGGGACTGATGGCGGGCGTCATCGGTGGGCTGCCCGACGCAGTCCTCCAGCTGTCGTATCTCGTGGCCGGTGTGCTGTTCATCCAGGGCCTGCGAGACATGACCCACCCTCGAACCGCAACTCGCGGGAACGCCATCTCGTCTGTCGGGATGCTGTTCGCGGTCCTCATCACGGTCCTGTGGTTCGAGATCCTCTCCCCCGTGCTCCTCGCTGCGGGACTACTGCTTGGCGGGGCCATCGGTGCCTGGCTCGCTGTCAGCGTCGAGACGACGGAGATGCCTCAACTCGTGGGTCTGTTCAACGGGTTCGGGGGCGGGGCGTCAGCCCTTGTTGCGGGAGCGGAGGTCGTCGGGACGTCGAGTGTCCTGGGAGGCGGCCCCCTCCCGATCGGGCTGACGGTGACCGCGGGCATCGCGGGAATCATCGGATCGGTGACCTTCTGGGGGAGTCTCGTGGCCGCCGGGAAGTTGCAGGGGTGGGTAGGTGACTCGCCGGTCAGCACTAACGTCGGCCACGTGCTCAAGGCTGTCTTTCTGGTTGCGGCTATCCTGGGCGGCGTTCATCTCGTCCTCCAGCCCGAACTGTTCGGTCCGGCACCACTGGCCTCGTGGATCCCCTCGTACTGGTTCCTCGTCGCGGCGGCTTCGGTGCTGGGTATCTTCCTCGTGGTCCCCATCGGTGGGGCCGACATGCCCGTGGTCATCGCCCTTCTCAATTCGTACTCCGGGCTCGCAGCCGCCACGACCGGGTTCGTCCTCGACAATACGGTGTTGATCATCGCGGGGACGCTCGTCGGAGCGTCCGGTCTCATCCTGACGGTGATCATGTGCGAATCGATGAATCGCTCGCTCTCGAACGTACTCTTCGGCGGACTGGGCTCCGGCGCCCAGTCGGAGGAGATGGCGGATATCTACGAAGGGAACATCACCCAGACCTCCCCGGAGGAGGTCGTGATGCTCCTGGAGACCGCTCGTCGGGTGGTTATCGTCCCCGGGTACGGGATGGCCGTGGCACAGGCTCAACACGCCGTCGCGGAGCTGGCCGAGCTGCTCGATGAGCACGATCTCGACGTCGAGTTCGGTATCCACCCGGTCGCCGGACGCATGCCGGGTCACATGAACGCGCTGCTCGCGGAAGCAGATGTCCCCTACGAGAAGATGCGGGAACTCGAGGAGGTGAACCCGACGTTCTCCCAGACCGACGTGGTGATCGTCACGGGAGCGAACGACGTGGTCAATCCGCGCGCGAACACCGACGACTCCAGCCCGATCGCCGGGATGCCGATCTTGAACGTGGAGGAAGCCCAGTCGGTGATCGTCAACAAGCGGAGTCTGAGTCCGGGCTTCGCCGGGATCGCCAATCCGCTCTTCGCGGCGGACAACACGAGTATGCTCTTCGGCGACGCGAAGGAATCGATGCAGGCGCTGGTGAACGAGTACAAGGATCGGATGAACTAGGGGCCACCCAGCGACTCCCCAAGGACGGCCGGACCATCACAGGGCCCGGAGGACTTCGAAGGAAGCGATTCCCCGAGGGGCTTCAGTCCGACGCCTCATCGCCCTCGAACTCCTGGACGGCGTCTCGCCACGCATCGGGGAACTCCATTTTTTCCTGTTCGTCCACGTCGTAGGCGATCTGCACGCTCTCCGCGGTCGCCGCGGTGCGTCCGTCCGCCTCGATCTCGTATTCGAAGTCGAAACTGCTGGTGCCGATCCGGGTGATCCCCAACCCCACGGTCACGTCATCGGCCTCGATTGGGGCCTCGAAATCAATCGACAGCGACGCGATAACCATCCCCCTGGACTGCAGTCCGAGGTCCAGGACCTCCCCGAAGTAGGCGATCCGCCCCTCTTCGAGATACGTGGCGTAGTTTGCATTATTAACGTGCCCGTAGGTATCGAGATCGCGATACCGCACCGGGACCGTCGTCTCGAAGCTGAAACTGGTCATCATCCGTCAGGGGGAGTCCCCTCCCAAAAGGCGTAGGGGTCCACGGTCGAGTCGCGTTCACGGTTCGACCGGGTGTCCGATGGACCGAGCCCACTTATGAACAATCGGTGATTTAGGGACCCGTAATCGGCCCAATCTTATGGGAAAACCGAGTCGAATGATACCGTGGCAACTCCGAGCGTAAAATTCCAGCAAAACTATATATCATTGGTACAAACCCGTATGATATGCGGAAGGGGGGTAGCGGATTGAGAAGCAACAGAGAGGTACCACACCACGCCCGCTTCGCTGGTTCTCTGGGGAGAGGACCGAGGGAACCTGCCACCCGAGGACGTCGACAGCTCGGGTTCTGGCCCTCGATGGTACATATCCCAGATCGTCACCACCAGAAGTCGGTCGGGCCGGTGGTGGGAACGATCCCAGGCCCATGACCAGCATCCTCGTCGTCGGCGACCGGGCGAGCGTCGACGAGGAGCTCCTCGAAGCCTTGGAAGCCGAGGGTATCGCGGTCGACCGGGCCCGGGACGCGATGAGCGCCATCGCGTACCTGGACCGGACCCGGGCGGAGGTCATCGTGGCTGCCTCGGAACTGCCCGAATGGAGCGGCCTGCGACTCCTCCGCCACGTCGAATCGAACCACCAGGATATCACGTCCTTCCTGGTGGTCGAGGCAGGGTCTCGGGAGATCACTCGAGCCCAGCGCGCAGACGTCAGGCCGCTGGTCTCCGATGGGACGAACTGGAGCGATCTCGCGGATGTGGTGGCCGACCGGCTGTTCCAGGAGCGGGTCGAGGACCACCGCGACCGTCGCCATCATCTCGCCGTCGCCACCGCGACGGTGCTCCTGGAGGCCCTTGATTCCCTGAAGCGAGCGTCGAACTACCGGAAATCGACGGATCTCTTGCGTGAGACAGCCATCGTCTCGACCCGAGAGGTCGTCGAGGAGTCGGTCTGTCGGGAACTCGCCGAGGTCCCGGGGTACGGCCTCGTCTGGGTGAGCCATTACTATCCCGAAGCGGACGAGTTGGTCCCACAAGCGGCCTCGGGGATGGACGTCGCCCAGCTTCAGGGCCAGCGCGCCGACGTCTACACCGACGCGGGCATCGATCTCGAGACTGGCGAGGTCGCCGTGCGGCAGGGCGATGAACACGTCGAGGTGGTGGTGCCGCTCCGGAACGGCGAGTACACGCACGGAACCATACACATACAGGGCCGAGGCGAGTCAGTGTCCGCGTTCGAACGCGATCAGTTGGGGAACCTCGGGCGGATCGTCAGCCGATTCATCACGGCACTGGAGAAGCTCCAGGATCTCGCGGAGACGCTCGAGGCTGCCGAGGAAGAGACTGCCGTCGAGGAAGGGCCGCGGGCCGGGGCAGAAACCGCTGGCGAGGAAGAGACGCCGGGAGAGGAAAGAGCCGCTGTAGACCGCACTGAGGCGGTGTCCGAGTCTGACTCGGAGACCGAGGAAGAACCTGATAGCTCGACGGATGAAGCCGTGGAGGAGGCCCAGTCAGCGGCAACAGGAGCGGTCGAGGCACCCGACGAGGCGGCCGAGATCAAGGATATCGAGTCCGCAGAAGAGGAACCCGAACCCCTGGGCCTGGCGGACGAGGAGGCGGAAGCGGATGAAACGGGTGGCGAGGAAGAGCCACCCTCGGAACTGGTCAGAGGGGGAACCGGAACCCAGGCCACCGAACCGACGGCCGCTGAACCTGTGGAGGCGGAAGCCGGACCTGAGGAGACGGAAGCCGGCTCCGAAGACGATAGTATGTCCCCGCTGGTTGCGTACAGCGATACCGTCGCCCACGAACTTCGCAATCACATCAACGTGGCCGAGGCCTTCCTCGACCTCGGCCGGACGAAGGGGGACGAGGAGAACTTCGAGCGCGTGGAGGCTGCCCTGGACCGGATCGAGCGGCTGACGGACGAAGCCGCCGCCGTCGCGAGCGACTCGATCGACCCTGAAAAGATGGGCCAGGGGAAGTTAGGCGACGCAGCCCAGATCGCCTGGGACCGGGTCGAGGCCGACGAAGCGGCGCTGACGGTCGAAGAGGATTGTACAGTCCGGGCCGACCACGACCTCCTCGAACTCCTCCTCGAGAACCTCTTCCGGAACGCCGTCGACCACGTCGGCCGTGACGTCCACCTCTGGATCGGCCCGCTCGAGGACCAGGAGGGCTTCTTCGTGGAGGACGACGGTCCGGGCATCCCGGAATCTGAACGCGAGCGCCTGTTCGGGTGGGGCGAGTCCGGCGGAGAATCGGAGGGCGGCATCGGGCTCGCCATCGTCGACCGTATCGCGGAGAACCACGGCTGGACGATCACCATCGAGGACGGCCGGCAGGGCGGTGCACGGTTCGAAGTCGCGGACGTGACCATCCTCGACGAATAACTGGCTGGCTGCGGCCCGCGGCGAGGACCCTAGAATAATGAGTGCTAGTCGCCAACCGGAGGGATGACGTGTCGATGACGCCGCCACCGGGACCGACGACTCTCGCATTCCTCGACGTGGTCCGTGGTGTCACGTTGGGGACGATCCATCTCGTCGCTTTCACGCTCGGCGCCATCTGGGTGCTGGTCAACTTCTACACCTTCTACCCGCTCGCCCAGAGTTTCGTGATGGCGGTGGCCGATCGGCTGAATGGAATGTTCGGCACACCGGCTGTCGAGCCGACCCCGGATGGTGGATCCTCGGAAGCGGGGGAGGGGCCCATATCCCCCGGTGATCTCCTCGAGAGCGAGCGGGCACCGGAGATCGACGTCCTGATCCCGGCCTACGAGGAGGCAACGGTCATCGAGCAGTCGATCGCCGCCATCCGTGACGCGAGATATCCCGACGAGAAGCTCTCGCTGACCGTCCTGCTGGAACCCGACGACATCGAGACCCCGGCGGCCCTCGAACAGCTCGAACGCTACTATGCGTTCGACGTCGTCACCGTTCCGGAACGGTACCCCGGCGAGTCAAGCAAACCCCGCGCCCTCGACTACGGCTTCGAACGGACAGACGGGGATATCGTGGGTGTCGTCGACGCCGAGGACGTCGTGGACCCGGACCTCTTCCAGGAGGTGGCCAGGGCAATCATTGACGAGGGCCATACCGTGGTCCAGGGCCGCCTCGACATGGTCAACGAGGACGATGGCTGGTTGAACGCGGTGTTCCGGGCCGAGTTCGGTCTGTGGTTCGACTACGTCCTGCCGGCGTTCAACCGGACGAGATACCCGGTCCCGCTGGGTGGCACCACCTGCTTCTTCCGGCGGTCGGCCCTGGTCGCCATGGGGGTGAAACGCGACGAGCGTTTCGGGGACCCATGGGAGAAGGAGGACGATCTCTGGGCCCGTCAGGCCGGATTGTTCGGACGCCGACCGTGGAGCACCCAGAACGTCACGGAGGACTTCGAGTTGGGCTTGTTCATGTGGATGGATGGCCACTCGGTAGGGTATCTCGACGCCACGACCTCCCAGGAGTCACCGGTTCGGCTCGACAACTGGATCCGACAACGGACGCGGTGGGAGAAGGGCAAACTGTACACGCTCCTCCAGTTCCTCCGCCGGCCGAGTGACGAGTTTCGAGCCAACGGGCACGCGGCCGTCCAGTCCGGGTTGCCGATGCTCGGTCCAGTGAACATCTTCGGCGTCGTCTTGCTCTTCCTGCTGGCGAACGTCGCAGGGTACACCCCCGGCGGACCCATCCACATGCTGCTCAGTCTGGGGCTTGCCTTCGTGGTCCTCGTGAGTGGCCTCTACGGTGTCGGCTACTGGACCGCCACGGACAAAGCCACTCTCACCCGCCTCAGACGCACGATCCTGGTGATACTCACCGTTCCGGTCTACTGGTTGCTGCAGTGGGGCGCCGCGATCAGGGCGCTCTACCAGATGTACAATGGGTGGTTACACTGGGAACGGACCACACACAACGGTCGGAACGGCAACGGGCCTAACGGCTCGGTTTACCGGCTGGTCCCCGACACGATCGAGGTCGAGGCGACCCAGCGAGTGCTGGCCCTTGTCGCGATCGTTGTGGTCGGTGTCGGGGTCAGGGCCTACGCGCTCGGATCGGCCCCCCTCTGGAACGACGAGATCTACTCGGTCGCGATCCGTGGGCCCCAATCCTGGATCGACCTCCTTTTCGTCAGCGGCGAACCCCATCCCCCGCTTTACTACCTCCTGCTCCACGGCTGGATGGGGGTATTCGGCGAGACCCCGGTCAGTGCGAGGTCACTCTCGGTCCTGCTGGCGGCCGGAACCCTGTTGGGTACCTACCTGCTGGGTCGGGAACTGTTCGACGAGCCCACCGGCCTCATCGGTGCCTTCCTGGTGGGGATTTCGACGTATCATATCCACTTCGGACGGACCGCCCGCATGTATTCGCTCCTGGCCTTTCTCACCGTCCTGTCCTGGTACGGGTTCGCGAGGTTGGACACCGGCTCTCGTCGGTCGGTGGCCGGGTACCTCCTCGCAACTGGGGCGATGGTGTACACCCATGTCGCTGGACTGCTGGTCGTGTTCGCCCAGTGGCTATACATAACCGTCTCGGAGAGTCATGGTGGGATTTCGGTGAGGTTGTGGGGCCGGATACAGGGGGTGCTTCTCTTGGGCACATTGCCAGTGCTGTGGGTCCTCTGGCAGCAGGTCTTCGTGACCACAGCATCGACCGCCCGCCCTCCCCTCTGGTGGCTCCAGGAACCGTCACGGGACGCCGTCGTTCAGACGGTCCTGGGATATCTGGGGTATCCGTCCCATTATCCGTTCCTGGCGAATTCGACGGCCCTGTACGTAATCGCCGCGGCGGTGCTACTGCTGAGCGCAGGCGCCCTCGTCCTGGCCATCGCGTCGCATCACCCCACGTATGGCTTCGTCCTGACCGCGCGCGAGGGGACCGCACAGATGGCGGTCCTCTTCGTCGTCGTCCTACTGGTCCCCGCGATTTTCTCGGTCCTCGTGACGCCGGTGTTCGCACCGCGATACACGCTTCCGGCCAGCATCGCCCTCCTGCTCCTGGTCGCCGAGGGCATCCTGAACCTTCCCGACCGCCGGGTCCAGGTCGGGGTGCTGGTGTTCCTGGCGGCGAGTTCCGGGTTGCTGATCGGTGGGTATCTTACCGCCGACACGGTCGAACCATGGGACGATGTGACCGAGCGACTCGAGTCGGGCGTCCAGGCTGAGGACCTGGTCGTTGTGGACCCGGGGTGGGTCGAACCGAATCTCGCGTATTACTATTCTGGGCCCGAGGTCGAGATGGTCCAGCGATGGCGCTCACAGGATCTCGAAGCCACACTCCAGGGCCCGGTGCCGCCCGATCGGCGGATCTGGCTGGTCCATTTCGGACAGGAGCCGGTCGGTGACCCGGTGGATACACTCGCGGCCACTCACGAACGGGGGATGGTCCAGCGGTACGGGTGGATCAGCCTGTACCGATTCGACCCGGCAATGCGGCCGACACAATCCCTCCAGCACGATGCTCGAATAGGGGAAGCCAACACTCAGGAGGGCGGTATCTCGGCATCTATCGCCAACCCCGAAATCCAAGAAGCGACGCCCTGATCACGGGGTCGAGGACCATCGGTCGATCGCCACCTCGAATTCCTCTCGGTCCTCGAGTTCGCTCACCGCGTCGTCCACCTCCTCGCGCAACATGTAGAGTCGTTCCTCGAGCTGGTCGAACTCCTCGTTGGCCTCGATCTCGGCCGGGGATTTCTCGGCCTGTAAGGCCGCGTGCTTCTTCGCGGCGGCATACAGGTCCTGGAGCTTTTCGCCGTACTCGCCACGATGGAGCAACCCCTCGACGGTCTCCTTGAGTTCGCGCTCGGAGACTGGCTTTTCTACGTAATCGTCGAAGCCCATCTCGATGATGTCGAAGTCGGGGGTGACGGCGGTCACCATCGCTACCTGGGAGCTATGGCCCTGGCTGGTGAGGTGCTCGAGTACCTCGTCACCGGAGAGGTTCGGCATCCGGCGGTCGAGGAGGACCACGTCGACGTCGCCATCGAGGCGTTCGAGTGCTTCCTCGCCGTCGTGGGCCACCCTGATGTCGTACTCGTCCTCGAGATACGAGGAATATGCCTCGGTGAGGGGCACCTCGTCGTCCACGATGAGGACGGTAGCCCTCGACTTATCCATGGTTCGTTCCCCCGCGCCGATGGCTTGGATGCCGGGTCGTCACTGTCTCAGTCAGTGTTTCTGTCTTCGGTGCTGTCATGATGATGGCGGTGCGTTACGGTCGACTGTCATGTTGGTTGCGTCCGAGGTGTCGATCCGGTCGAAGGCTCGATCGACCTCCTCACTCATTCGGGTAACCTGATCCTGCAACCGGCGGAACTCGTCGCTATCCTCGATGTCGGCCGCACTCGACTCGGCTCGCAAGGCGGCGTATTTCTTCGCAGACGTATAGTATGCCTGGAGTTTCTCGTCGTACTGCCGTCGGTCTAGTAGATCCGATACGGTGTCGGTGAGCGTGCTTCCGGAGACCGGCTTCTTCAGGTACTCGTCAAATCCCATCTCCACGATGTCGACGTCGGGTTTGACCGCCGTCACCATCGCGACCTGACAGTCGTAGCCCGCCGACCGGATGTGTTCGAGGACCTCGTCGCCTGACAGCGCGGGCATACAGCGGTCGAGCAGGACGACGTCGACCGTTTCGTCGAGACGGTCCAGGGCGGTCTCGCCATCGAATGCGAGTCGGACCTCGTAGTCGACCGCGAGATACGACTCGTAGGCCTCAGCGACCGCCGGCTCGTTGTCGACTACCAGAACCGTCGCTCCGGACGTCCCCATGGTAGTATCCCATATTTCCAACCAGATAAACATATTCGACATTCCAGCACGACTTCGTACACGCGCGACTGACGACCGTCTGACGCGTGCTGATTCGGTCGCCGATTTCCGGCGCACCAACTAATAATATTATTGATGTATTATCTCGTCACCTTTCGCGGTGATATCTTCTATGGGCGGGGTGGTTGCCCAGTGGTATCTCGAAGACTCTCGGCAGCTCA
>CAZQNH010000042.1:0-11173 GCA_964594685.1 uncultured Halobacteriales archaeon | reverse complement strand
TCTTCTATGGGCGGGGTGGTTGCCCAGTGGTATCTCGAAGACTCTCGGCAGCTCACTCCGACCCCCTGAAGGCAACTCCAACTCTCGGCAGCTCATATCGAGCCGCTGCAGCTCACTCAGCTAGTTCCTCGAGCCGCTCACGCACATCTGCAAGCGTGTTCGGCGACTCGCCGTCCCGGTCGAGATGGATGTAGTCCATCCCAGTCCGTCTCGCGAATTCGGCGTCTGATGGCGTATCTCCGACGTACACGTAGGCCTCGGCATCGGCTCGATCGTCCAGTACCTCATAGAAGTGGGTATCGGGTTTGAGCCGGTCGATCGCCTCGAGCCCGGGGTCCCGACCGATAGCATGTTCCACGTGGCCGTCGAGGCCGGTATGTTCGACAAAGGCCTCGACGACCGCCTGCGGCGAGTTGCTGATGATCGACACCGGATAGTCCCGGCCGATGTCTTCGACGAGGTCGACGTCGGGATACGGGCCGATCTCGCCGGACTCGATCGCCGCGAGTTTCTCGCGGGTGTACCGATCGTTCCGGACCGACCAGAGTTCCTCGACGGGGACGTCGAAGGACTCCGCAGCGCGTTCGAACTCCCGCAGGTTGGCTGGATAGAGACGACCCCGATGGGCCTCGCTGGGTTCGATGTCGAAGGCAGCCAACGTCTCGTCGAGTGCCCTGTCGAGCCAGTCGAGATCCGACTCTGAATCCAGGAGGACGCCGTCGAGGTCGAAGACGACGTGCATGTCCGCACCGTCGACCGGCCCGGGATTGAGTCCTGCGGTCCGGGCAACGCGTTCGGCGCGCGGAATCCAAACTCCACAACGCAGATCGGTTTGGATTCGAAGGCGGAAACCGCTAAAAGGAGACGCCCCTATCATTTTCCATGCCCATCACGCTGACCGTCAGCGGCATGAGCTGCGAGCATTGCGAGCAATCGGTCGTCGAGGCCCTCCAGGGTGTCGATGGCGTCACCGACGCGACGGCAGACCGGGAAGCCGAGCAAGCTACCGTCGAGGGAGAGGCCGAGACCGACGCCCTGATCGAGGCGGTCCAATCCGCCGGCTACGAAGCGTCCGCGTGAGACGGTTCACCGTAAGCGGGGAATAGCTCTCCACCCATCGGAGCCGTCAGGTCCTCGCTAGTACGTCTTCTGCCAGCAGTTTTTCAACCCGATCGGAATCGACCCCCGCTTCCAACAGAACCTCACGGGTGTGGGCGCCGAGATCCGGCGAGGGGGCGTCCACGCCCGGCCGGATTCCATCCACGAGAGCCGGGAACCCGAGACGTGGGGCCCCGGAGTCGCGCCCTCGCACCAGTTCACGGTCCACGAAATGGGGGTGCCTCAGCGCCTCGTCGAACGAGAGCACCGGGCCGACCGTCGCCGGCACCTCCTCGAGCTGTGCCACCCACTCCTCGCGGCTTCGACTCGCGAAGAGCGATTCGAGTTCGAATCGCAATGCGGCCCGTTCCGCCCCGTCGGTCGTTCCATGTACGGCTTCGAGGTCCTCTCGTCCGACCGCCTCGCAGAACGCCGTCCAGAACCGCGGTTCGAGGGCGGCGAGGGTCACATACCCGCCGTCTGCCGTCTCGTAGACGTCGTACCACGGCAGGGCACCCGTAAACTCGGTCGACCCGGGTTCTGGGGGGTCCTCGCCCAGGGCGTCGGAGGCGACTGGCTGGCCGAAGGCCGAAAGCGCCTCGGTCAGCGACACGTCGATGTACTCGCCACCGGCTCCCAACTCTCGGGAAAGCAGTCCCCCCACGATGGAGAACGCGGCGACGAGCCCGCCGGCCATATCGGCCATCGGGAACCCGGGAATCTGGGGCGCGGAGTCACCGTCCTCCCGCGTGAGATCCAAGAGGCCCGAATATCCTTCGTACGTGAGGTCGTGGCCAACGGTGTCCGCAAGGGGGCCGGTCTGGCCGAAGCCGGAGAGCGAACAGTAGACGACCTCCGGGTTGTACGCACGAAGCGTCGCTTCGTCCACGCCCAGACGGTCGGTCACGCCCGGTCTGAACCCCTCGAAGACGACGTCCGCGTCGTCGAGGAGTTCGTAGAACACCGACTGGCCGGCAGCAGTCTTCAGATCGATCGCGACCGACCGTTTGCCACGGTTCACCGCGTCGAATATCGTGCCGATACCGTCCTCGGTGAGTGGTGGGAGGTCCCGTGCGTAATCACCAGTCTTGGGGTCTTCGATCTTGATCACGTCCGCACCCAGATCGGCGAGGAGCTGCGTGGCGAACGGGCCGGGGAGCAGTCGCGTCAGATCGAGCACGGTGACGCGCGAGAGGTCCATGTGGCGTACTCGACGCGGGCGGATTTGAGGTTGTGGGTCAGCCGTATCGCGGCGGGCGGGGATGTGCTCCCTTAGTATCCTTCGCCTGCCTCCACGGGTCCTGAGAAGACACTATAGAGGACGGCGAAGTAGACCAGCACGAGCGGCAAGAAGACGAGGAGCACAACCGTCATCACCTCGAGCTGGAGCGACGAGACGGCGGCCTCAGCCACGGACAATCCTGAGAGCGGGTAGATGGTGGGATAGAGGAGACGGGCGACCAGCGCTACGAGGCCGAAGGTCTGGCCCGCGGCCAGGACAAACGCAGTGAGATACTGGCGGGAACGAAGCGTCCAGCGGTAGGCAAGCCCGAGGACCACGGTCACCAGGACGAGGACGATGGGAACGGGCGCGAGTATCTTCGCCGCCATCCCATCCACCACCAGGTAGAGGTACGCGACTGCCAGGACCGCCAACAAGAGATACGCGATCTGGGCCACTGTCCCGAGCCGTTCGAGGTGAGGGTCCAGGCCTCCCTGGATCTTCCTGCCGAGGAACGCCGCACCTTCGGCAGTGGTCAGCGCCAGGAGCGCCAGACCGACGACGACTCCGGGGACCGAGACCAGGCCGGGGGCGCCGACGAGCCAGTTCGCTGCGAACATTCCGAGGAGAAACGGCGAGAGCACGCTCCCGAGCACGAAGAGTCTGCCCCAACGCCGCTGCCACGTCTCGTCGTGTCGCTGTTCGCGGAATTCGGGCGAGATGCCCCGGACGATCAGGGCCCCGAGGATCGCGAACATCAGGAGGTAGTAGCCACTGAAGAGCTGGCCGTACACGTCCGGGAAGACGGCGAACAGCGCCCCACCGAACACGATGAGCCAGACTTCCGCACCGTCCCAGAGCGGTGAGATAGCCGCGAGCATGGTCTCCCGTTGCTCCTCGTTGGCGACCAGGCCGAAGAGTACGCCGATGCCGAAGTTCGCGCCGTCGAGCCAGAGGAACATCGCGAAGGTGAAAAAGAGCGCGACGTACCACAACTCGATAAGCGGGATGCCGAACCAGTGCGGGGCCGACGAGAGGGGAATCATTCGCGGCTCACCCCCGTTGCCTCAGCCTCAGCAGCCATCGATCCACCGGTATCCCCTGTCGGACCCCGGACGACGAGTCGTCGGACGAGGTATACCCAGATGGCGAGCAGCGCGGCATATCCGATGACGAACCCGAGCAGGGTCAGCGTGGCCGCCCCGCTCGTCAGGTTTGGCGAAACTCCGTCCGCGACCTTGAGCACATCCTGGATGGCCCAGGGCTGGCGGCCGACCTCGGTGACCATCCAGCCCAACTCGACGGCGAGGACGCCCAGCCCGGTGGAATAGACGAGCCCCTTCCGGAGGAGGCGGTCGTCCAGGAGTTCACCCTGCCGCCAGCGATAGCCCGCCCAGAGGGCAAGCAGGATGAACCACATCCCGAGAGCCACCATCGCCCGGAAGGACCAGAAGATGATGGCGACTGGTGGGGTGCCCTCGAACTCGTTCAAGCCCTGGATCTCTGCACTGGGATCACCCCCGCTTGCCAGCCACGATGCCCCGCCGGGGATGCCGATGCCGAACAGTTCCTTCGCGCTCGGATTCAGGAAATCTTCGAGGGTGGTGGGTACGGCGAAGAGGTACTCGGGGACGTACGTGTCGGTCTCGTAGACCGCCTCCATGGCCGCGAACTTCTGTGGCTGGGTCTCGTAGACGTGCCGGCCGTATGCGTCGCCCTGAATCGCCTGGAACGGGGCAGTGATGAGCATCGCCACGATGGCGAGTTTCAAGGAGGTCTTCCAGAACGCGGTACGGCTCTCTGGCGAGGAGAGCTTGTATGCAGCGATACCCGCGACGAAGAGTGCGGCGGCAAGGACCGCAGCCGCCTGCATGTGAGCGAACATCCAGAGGAATCGCGGGTTCAGATACGCCGCGACGGGGTCGGTGATGACCGCGACCTCCTGGCCGGCCCGCCTCCCCATCTCGAAGCCCTGCGGGGTCTGCATCCAGGAGTTCGCGATGAGGATCCAGACCGCGGAGAGCCACGATCCGAGACCGGTGAGGAACGCAGAAAGGAAATACAGCCTGTCACTCACTCGTTCCCGGCCGAACAACAGGATGCCCAGGAACGTCGACTCGAGCATGAACGCCATGAGTCCCTCGGTCGCCAGTGGGCCCCCGAAGATCCCACCGACTGCGGAGGCGTAGGCCGCGAAGTTCGTGCCGAACTCGAACTCCAGGACGATGCCGGTTACGGTGCCGATCACGAAGGTCAGGGCGAAGATCTTCACCCAGAACCGTCGGAGCGATACCCACGGTTCTCCCCCGGCACGGACCTCTTTGTACGTGACATACACCACGAATGGGGCAAGCCCCATCGAGATCGTCGGGAAGATGATGTGGACGGCCGTCGTCAGCGCGAACTGGAGACGGCTCGCGAGGACGGGATCTAGCATGTGGCTTTACCACCTACCCCTTCTCCCGGACGGGCTTCCGGCCGGGTTCCGGATATAATGTATTTGATTTACAATTCCGTATCCACAGGAACGTGTCCATACACGTTAGGTTCTCCATCCCACGCATAATCTCACCCGGAAATTCCAAGAATCTGGGAACGGGAAAGCCCCAATAAACCGCAGCAGGCATAGGGTTTGATCCGTCCACTGACGGCCAACAGTGGTTGGACGATTTCGAACGTATCCCTCACAACGGAGGGGGCCTCGACCCATTATATATTGGCAATATTGGATGCTAAGCACTCGACTATCGTACCAGAAATTCTTTATGCCAGGTCTTGAACCCACGGATGGTGTCACCACGTGTCCCTGCAATCGGTAACCCTCGGCGACGACGATGCCGATCTGGTGCTCGAAGACGGATTCGTGCTCTCGACGACCCGTCGCGACCGCCTCCAGGGCTCGCTGGCCATCGCCGATGGCCGGATCGCTGGCATGCCCGAGGACCCGGAGGCGGTCATCGGGTCAGAGACTGACGTGATCGACCTCGGGGGCAGGACCGTCGCGCCGGGATTCATCGACGCACATACGCATCTCGACCTCCACCAGAGCGTCGATCGATCGTATCCGGAATCCATCGCCGGGGGGACCACGGCCATGGTCTCGGAGGTCGCTGCGTTCGGTCCCGCCCACGGGGCCGCCGGCGTCGAGGCGTTCCTCGACTCGACGGCCGACCTGCCGGTTCGGGTGTTCGTCAGCGTGCCACCCCAGCCGTTCTTCGACCTCTTCGAACCACCCAGGGCCACCGAATCCGATCGAACGGCACTCCTGTCGCTCCTCGACCGCGACCGTGTGGTGGGGGTCGGGGAGACCGCCTGGGTTCGGTTGGTCGGCCGGTCGAGCGGGGCAGCGCCGCTCTACGAACGGGCTGAGAGCCTCGAGAAGACCGTCTCCGGACACGGCGCCGGGGTCTCCGGCGCAAAACTCCAGGCCCTTGGGACGGTTATCACGGACGACCACGAGGCGATCACTGCCGACGGGATCCGGGATCGGGTGACCGCGGGCATCCACGCTATCGGCCGATACGGATCGATACGCGACGATTTGGGGGCCTTGGTGGACGCGGCGACGGACATCGACAGTTCGGAACTTTCCCTTTCGACGGATGGGATGTGGCCCCGAGAGCTCGCCGCGGAGGGGCATATGGACGCGGTCGTCCGACGGGCGATCGAGGGAGGGGTCGACCCTGTCGAGGCGATCGTCATGGCGACCCGGACGCCGGCCAGACATTTCGGCCTGGACGGACTGGGCAGCCTGAGCCCCGGTAGCCCAGCTGACCTCGTCGTCCTCGCCGACCTCGAATCGGTCGACGTCTCGCATACCATCGTCGGTGGCGAGGTGCTCGTCGGTGGTGCTGGACCGGTCGAATCCGATCCGGGGGGATACGACTTTCCGGATTGGATGACAGCGTTGCCGGAGCGGACCTTCGATCGGGATGATTTCCGGGTGACCGATCCCGGGGCAGGTGAGCCAGTCCGCGCGATCGCCTACGACGGGGGCCTACTCACGGGGGAAGCCACCGTCAACCCCGAACGCAGTAACGGGGAGTTGCGGCCGGACCCATCCGCCGACGTCCTCAAACTCTCCCTTCACGACCGGACGACCGACAAGAATCGGGGTGGTTTCACGGGCTTCGTGCAGGGGTTCGGCATCGATTCCGGAGCCGTCGCCACCACCCTGACCTGGGAGACACCCGGTATCCTCGTGCTTGGCGCCGACGAGGCGGCGATGGTCCACGCCGCCAATCGGGTCTGGGAGTTGCATGGTGGCTGGGCGGTCGTCGAGCAGGGTGTGGTACTCGCCGACCTCGCGTCGCCGATCGGGGCGACCTGCGCTGAGACGCCACCGGCTCAGACCGCCGAGCAGTACGACGCGGTAGAATCGGCGGTGATGGACGTGGGTGCCACGGTCGATCGGCCGCTCTTGGGCCTGCAGACAATCGCGTTCTTCGGGGTTCCGGCGCTCAAGATGGCCTTCTCCGGGTACGCCGATATCCGGAGCGGAGAGATCGTCGGCTTATCTTTCCAGTAGGACCGGGGACCGGTCTCGAACGGAGGTCGTGGCTTCGTCACTCCAGCCCTTTCCGGGTCTCAGCTCTCTGGTTTCTCGTGGTACTTTCCGACCCGATCGCTGGCTGTTGGAGCCGACCGCTCTTCCGCGTGACCGACTACGAGACGGAGACGGCGTCCGTCAGTTGCATATGGGCGTGACCTTCCCCACAGTACTGGGTGCAGACGAAATCGTATCCCCCGCTACTATCTAGGGTCACCGTCTCTTCGGTGGGACTGCTCATGTCCCCCGGCAGATCCATGTTGAACTCCTGATTCCCGTCGGGATCGGTGAACCCCATCCCGTGGTCGGTGAATTGCTCCTCGGCTTCCTCGAGTTTTTCCTCCAACTCGGATTCGCTCATCCCGAGTTCCGGGGCGATGCGTTCGAGGGACTCGTGCTCCCAGTCCTCGTATCCGGATTCGGCTGCGGACATCACGGCGTCGGGAATATCGATCTCTTCCCCGTCGGCGATAGGTTCCAGGTTCACTCCCATGACTTTGAGGCTATCTCCTTCGCTCATCTCGATCGACTCCATGACGCTCCCGTCCGGACTGATCAATCTGAACCCCCAGTGGAACGCCACGACGTAGACTTCTTGATCCGCGCCGCCACCGCCACCGCCGCCCAGACAACCCGCGATTCCAGCAGTCATTCCCGTCGCAGCCAGTCCACCCATGCCCCTGATGGCGTCCCGTCGCGAGAGCGCCGACCCGTCATCCTTGCCACTTTGCGTTGTGGTATCGTGTGGCATATTAGGCGGTGCGAACCTTCGAATAATAAAACCCTTGGTATTGTGGTCTGATAGGTCTCCGGCCGAGTGTGGTACAATCATCGAAAATCGACGGTATCTTCGATAAACATGTGCCACATTACCACCTGATCTTCGGGCGGTCGGACCCACCGAAGTCGGTAGTCCCTACGGGCAATTCGACTGGTTCCAGAGGAGCTGCGGCGACAATTGTGACTGAAAGGGGGCTGCGGCCACAATTGTGACTGAAAGTGTGATCCGGCGATACCAGGTGCGCTCCTCCAACAGCCCCGTCGATGCCGGGGCCCAAACGACTTAGCGCCTCCCCATCTTCGGCTCACCAATGGCAGTCAGTTCGCTCCAGGAGACGTGGGTCGCCGACCATCCGCGGATCGTAACGGTTGTCCTCAGCCTGGTGGGCTATATCCTGGTCGGGGCGTCCTTTATGGGGCTGATTCCGTTCCCGACCCTCGGCCGAGACGGGGTGATCCTGTTCTCTGACCTGATCGCGATCATCAATACCGTCGCCCTCACGTCGCTTCTAGCCGGTTACTGGTTCATCAAACGGGGCCAGCGCCAGCGGCACAAGCTCGCGATGAGTGTGACCTTCGTGCTCATCCTCGGCTTCCTGGTGCTCTATATCTGGAAGCAATCCGGGGGGTTCACGAAGGACTTCTTCGTCGCCGAGGGCCAGTTCCTAGCGACGTTCGCGACACCCATCACCTACGCCTATCTCGTCATGCTCGCCATCCACGTCCTGCTCTCGATCCTGGCGGTTCCGGTCGTCCTCCATGCTATCGTCCTCGCGTCGACCCAACCGATGGACCGCCTTGGAGAGACTCTGCATCCGACCGTCGGCCGGATCGCGGTGGCCGCCTGGGGGTTGAGCCTGGCGCTGGGCATCCTGACGTACTGGATGCTCAACCACGTCTACAGCTGGGAACCGATCCGCGAGGGGGCGTTGCTCATCCTCGCGATGATCCCGCGAGACGATAGCTAAATGGACGGCCATCCGAGATCGCTACTGGATCGAACGGGACCCGAGACGCTACCTGATGTATCCGGTCCTGGGTCAGGGGGGCTGTTCACGGATCTCGGGCTTCGATTCCTGAACCAGAAGCGGTATCCGCGCCTGTTCCTATGTCCAGCCAACGATGGCAGGGACCTCTTCGGCCGTCGGGACCCGGTTCGTCCTGGGCGGTCGCATACCGTATCGCTATCTTGCCGGCTCGACGCTGGTCGTGACCTATGTGGTGATGATCCTGGGCTCGTACACGGGGGCCATCGGAGCCGGGCTGTCTTGTCCGGACTGGCCGTTGTGTTACGGCACGGTGATCCCGTTCCTCGATCCCTCGATCGTCCAGAATTCCCCGTATACGGCGCTGCAGATCTTTGCCGAGTGGATCCACCGGGGGCTGGCAATGGTCGCGGGATTCATGATCCTGGGGACGACCATCGCTGCCTGGCGGATGCACCGCGATAACCCCGTCATCCGGTGGTCGGCCACGCTCGCGCTGTTGTTCTTGCCATTCCAGGTCGTCCTCGGCGGGTTGACCGTCACGGAGCAACTCGACCCGTTCATCGTCACGTCCCATCTGGCCTTCGCGACGCTCATCATCGTCATGCTCACGACGACCTACGTGGGCAGTTGGGTCTACAGTCGGAAGCTCGCCGAAGTCGTCTGAACGGGTGGCGCTCTCACCGGGACAGTGAATACGTAGCCGAAGCCAGGCGTCACTCCCGCCAGGTCGGCGCGATGGCGCCCCACAGGAAGAAGGCCACAGCGAGCACCAGCAGGATGGCGAAGTACCCCCCAGGGCCGAGTGGCGGGAGGAAACCGAGTCCCGAGACCGGTTCGTACGTCGCGCTTCTCACGCCCCTGGCGAAGTAGGTCAACGGTGAGAGCAACGTGAACGGGCCGAACCACTCAGGGAACAGGGATAGTGGGATGAAGGTATCCGAGAGAAACAGGAGGGGAAGCGCGATGCCATTGGCCATCGAGATGGCCCCGTCCTGGGAACTGGTCGCCCGGCCGATGAGGGCCCCGATCCCACAGAAGAGTGTCGAGCCCACCACCACGTATGGAACCAGCCAGGCCGAGAGGGCGAACTCGCCGCCGAGGATCCGGAGTGCGACGAGGAGCACCACTGACGCGGCTCCGATGAGGATGATGTTCACGATGGTCTGGGCCGCGAGCCACTCCGTCTTGGTGAGCGGCGTGGTGGCGAGCTTCTGGAACCGGTTCCCGTCCCGATAGCGGGCGACCTCGCTGCTGACCCGGGACAGCGGCGTGAACAGCACCACGGTTCCGAGGTACCCCGGGACGTAGTATCCAGTGGGTTTCGCGAAGATGCCGCCGCTAGCCGGCTGGGTCCGGATCAGACCGGCGAAGATCACGATGAGGAGGATGGGGAAGAAGAACGTGAAGAACACCGCCGTCCGGCGCCGGAGGAACGTCCGGTAGGCCGCACGTGTTTCGGCACCAATGCGGCCGAGCCGAGACATCTACGCGGTCACCTCCCCTCGGGAGGCTTCCTCTGCCAGCGCGAGGTAGGCGTCCTGGAGACCCGGTTCCCGCCAGGATAGCGCCTCGAAGGTCGACTCGCTCACCTCGAAGGCGTCGACGACCACGCTGATCTCCTCTGGCTGGATCCCCCTGACGACCAGGCCGTCCTCGGTCTCCTCGACGGCGAATCCAACCTGGGCGAGGACCGAGGGGTCGGCATCGGTGCGGACGAGCAGCCGGCTCTCGCCGCCGAACCGGTCGACCAGCTCATCGGGCCTGCCGGTCTCTACGAGCCGTCCGTCGGTGAGGAGTCCCACTCGGTCCGCGAGCCGTTCGGCTTCGTTCATGTCGTGGGTCGTCAGGAAGATGGTGGTGCCGCTGTCGGACAGCCCCTCGAAGAGATCCCAGAGGGCGATCCGGCCCTCCGGGTCGATCCCCGTCGTGGGCTCATCGAGGAAGAGCAGATCCGGGTCGTTGACGAGCGCGGTCGCCACCGTCGCCCGACGGCGTTGACCGCCGGAGAGGTGCTCGTACCAGGTATCATCTGTCGGCTCGAGGCCGACCTCCCGGAGGACCGCTTCGGGGTCTCGGGCCTCGTCGTAGAGCCCCGCATAATAGGTGACCAGCTCGTGTGCGTTCAACCGGTCCGGTGGGGCGAAGGCCTGGGGGAGGAGACCGATCCGGCTCCGGTCGACGGTGTCCGGGTACGCATCGAAGACCCGTATCGATCCGCTATCGGGCCGGCTGGTCCCGGTCAGACACCTGACGAAGGTGGTCTTCCCGGCGCCGTTGGGCCCGACCAGCGCGAAGACCTCACCCCTGTCGAGGGCGACGGAGACCGACTGGAGTGCGGTCGTGTCCCCGAAGGTTTTCGTCACTCCGTCGGCGACGACAGGTTGCATGGGTTGTCTTGCATCGGTCTCGTTTGTAGTCGTTCGGATTTGCGCAAACCAGGATGGGTGCGAAGTGGGTTACACTGGGATAGATTGCTTGTTGGTTACACTGGGATAGATGGCGCGTGGGTTGAATGGTCGGTGATTCGGTCGATTG
>CAZQNH010000041.1:0-22823 GCA_964594685.1 uncultured Halobacteriales archaeon | reverse complement strand
CCCCTCCAAGACTACCGGGTCCTCCGCCAAAACCGCCAAGTGCTCTTCCAATAGTATCCACGCGCAAGCTATTCGATAAATCCGTTCGCCACATTTCAATCTCCGCCACACGAGACACCTCTCCAACCCACTCACACCGGCTCGGATGGAGCCCCGAAAGTCAGGAAAGAGGCAACCCTATCAGGTGAGCACAAACGATTCTTATCAGTAGCAGAATATCCGCATGGGTTCGGACCCGACCGAATCCATCTCCGCCGCGCCATCGTCGATCCACGACAGCCACCAAACCCCCACCCTTCGACAACCCCTGATCCGGTCCACTCGGACCCGGGCCCCGCTTTTCCAGACAATACAGATCCGCACAGAGCAGTGAATTTAATCACGCTACCGACCCTTCCTCCCATTCCGCCATTGAATCATAGAACGGCGTTTTATCGTCGGCTACACCGTCGTCTCCTCGGGGTCCTGGCACCGCCAGACCCCGATCTCGTCGGTTCGGGCGCGGTCTTCGGCGGCATAGAAGCGGTCGGCCTGGCTGAACTGGGTATCGTAGACCCGAGCGTATCCCAGTTCCACTAGTTCGTAGTTTAGGTTGCGGTCATCGACGGAGACGTAGGCCAGGAGACGATCATACCCCCCACGACGATCAGCTAGTGGATCGAAGACGAGTCGAACCTGCCGGTCGGCGATGGTGTCTTCGAGGTGACTCTCGGCAGCGGCTCCTTCTTCCCGGAGACAGGCCCTTCCGGCGTCGGTATCGGGGACGCCCTCGAACTCCGAAGGGTCGGTGTCGACATGTATCTCCGGCGTATCGATCCCGAGGAGCCGAACCGTATCCGTGCTGCCATCCGCGTACCGAATCTCGATGGTATCGCCATCGACCACCGTTGTCACGGTGACCGTGACGTTTTGTGCAGGCTCCTTGCCATCGACGACTGGGCCCGAATCCGGAGCAACGCCGACACACCCCCCAAGGAGGACCAGGAACAAAACTGTCGGGAGCTCCCATCGCATCGAATGTGACTCGGATCCGGGTCGTGAAGCGTTTTGTGTGTCGGGTCCGAAGGTGCGGAACGAGCGGAATCAGGGGTAGGACTTTGCGACCGCCGGTCACAGTGTGGGATATGGGCGCATGTGAGTTCTGCGAGATCGTCGACGGGGAGCGGGACGCCCACGTCATCACCCGGGACTCCCGGAGCATCGCGTTTCTCGACAGCCAACCAGCCGTCCAGGGGCATACCCTGGTCGTGCCCACAACCCATCGAGGGTCGATCTTCGCCCCGAATCGTGACCTGGCGCCCGCTCTCTTCGAGACCGCCGAGGCGGTCGCGATCGCGATGGAGCAGGTCCTCGACCCTGACGGCTTCAGCCTGTTCCATACCACCGGCGACCTCGTCGGCCATATCAGCCACGCACACGTGCACCTCCTGCCCCGCTACGAGGAGGACTCGGTCCATATCGCACTTCCGCGGGAGTCCCTGACGGTACCCGAAGCTGGCCGGCTCGCCGAACAATTGAGCCTCGAGATCGAAGGCGAAGCCGCCGAACGGGACGCCGAGTTCGGTTGGCGCTGAGCGGATTACTTGTGGACCTGCCAGGTGAAGAGGCTCTCCGCGATGTAATTCACCACGAACCCAACCCCGATCCCAACCAGGTTCGCACCGAGGTACCAGAGATCCGTCCCGCCCACTGGGATCGAAGTGGTCTGGAACCTGACAAGGAGGGCGAACACGCCCGTCGCGACGAGGACCCCGCCCGCCCGGACCAGATTCGACGTGAAGAACCGCCGAACGAGCGCTCTGAGGCCCCCGCGGCCCTGCTCCGCGAACGTCCAGCGTTCGTTCGCCGCGAACATCACGATGATGGCCGTCTCCGCGCCCACCAGCTTCGCCGCTACCGGCAACACCCCGAGCGAGGTCAACCCCAGCAGGACAGCATTATCACAGATCGCGCCCACCACCCCCACCGAGAGGAACTGCCCGAACCGTATCCCGGAGGCTAATGCTCTCGTTCGTCGCCCGACGGCATCCAGCAGTTCGTCGACGACGCTCATCGGTATCGCCTGAAGAGCGGGGCTTTCTCTTCGCGATGGGTTGCGATGCTCGTATGCAGCGGATGTCCCTCCATCCGCCTGGCACGGTGCCGGGCGGACACTAACGCCGCGAGGAGTTCGGGGACGACCACTGTCGGGGCGACGGTCGAATCCGGGTGATCCTCCCAGGCGACCGGTACCTCCGTGATCCGCTTCTCGAGCGCGCCAGCCATGGCCACCAGTTCGACGTCCCAGGCGAATCCGGGCTCGTACAGGTGATCCCGCACGTCCAGCCAGGTCTCCCGGGACACCGCCTTCGCCCCGCATTGATAGTCGTAGAGGTCAACGTCGAGGAAGCGTCGGGCGATCCACGCGAACATGTCCCCGAGTCGCTGCCGGAGAACCGACTGGTGGGAACGGATATCCGCGTCCGGATGGCGTCGTGACCCGACCGCGAGATCGGCCTCATCCCGAAGGACGGGTGCGATGACCGAATGAATCGACTCTGCGGGGGTGCTACCGTCCGCATCGGCGAACGCGAGCACGTCGGTCTCGAGGGCTTCGAATCCGTCAGTGATTGCCGCCCCCTTGCCTCGCCGTTCGGCCACAGCATTGACCACCGCCGGCGACTCCTCCAGCTGTGCGACCACGTCCCCGTGGGGGTCGTCAAGCTCGACACGGAGTTCCGCCGGAGTGACGACGGTCTGTAACATGTCGATATATCCCCGGAGAACCTCGATATCCGGGCGATAGGCGGGGACGACCACGCCGACGGTCCGACTCATCGACCTGTACTCGCCCATACAACGACTAAATTCGTTCGCAATCGACCTGCCCAGGTCCAAAAAGCGTTTAAGAAGCTCAACCGGTACATCTCCTGTGGAATTCGGAGTCCTCGCCGTCTGGTGGGTTCTGTTCGTCGGGCTCGGGCTTGTGGCCCTTCCGGCGACGAGTCTAGTCTTTGCCCACCTCACCGACCGCGGCGCGGGACTCGCCATCCCCTTTGCGTTCGGCGTCCTGGCGGTCGCGGCCTACTGGATCGGACAGATCCGCTTCGGCCTTGTGGCCGCGGTAGCTGCCCTCGGCGTCCTGCTGCTATTTTCAGGTGGGGCGTTACTCCGTGGCGTCGACCTCAAGACCCGCCGGTATCGAGACGCGGTCGTGGTCTTCACGGTCGCCTACCTCTTCCTCGTCGCCATCCGGGCGTTCAAACCCAGCGTGTGGCCGGGTGGCGGTGAGAAGTTTCTCGACTTCGGCCTCCTCGCCTCACTCCTGCGGTCGAATGTGCTCCCCCCACAGGACATGTGGTTTGCGGGGGAACCGGTGCAGTATTATTATGGGGGCCACATGCTCGCCGCGGTGTTCGCCCTCCTGACAGACACCCCAGCACGCTTCGCCTACAACACGGCGATCGCGGGCTACTACGCGGCATACGTAACAGCCGCCTGGGGGCTCGCAGGGGCCATCGCCGAAGGGATCGGTCGGCCGTATCGGATCGGCGGGGGCTTGGCCGCGTTCTTCGTGGCCATCGCGAGTAACCTCTCGCCCCCGCTGCGATTGCTCATCTGGGCCCTCCCTGGCGAAGTTGGGACGGGGTTCGCCGAACTGCTTAACCTCGAAGTGCAGGGCCTCGCCACGGGGCCCTGGAGTTTCAATTACTGGTTAGCCAGCCGGGTCATCGAGGGCGACCAGTGGCATCTCATCAACGAATTTCCCTTCTTCGCGTTCCTGAATGGCGATCTCCACGCACACATGATGAGTCCCGTCTTCCTGTTGCTGGGAACCGGACTCGCCTACAGCTACTGGCGAACCCCCGCCAGAGACAGTCTGCGCCGTCGACTCCTGCTTTTCGCGGCCATCCCCCCGGTCGCCGGTATACTGGTGGTCGTCAACACCTGGAGCTTCCCGGCAGCCGTCGGCATCGCGTGGCTGGCCGTCCTGTTCGCTCCAGTACCCCCGTGGCGATTGTTGCCATCACATCTTGCCGATAGATTCGACCATCAAGCCGAGGAATCCTGGCCCACCAACGAGGTCTATCGGATCGTCGGTGCAACAGGGGTCGCGGTCCTCGTCGCCGCCTTAGGTGCGCTCGTCGCCCTCCCATTCATACTGGGACCCGCCAGCGGTCGCAGTATCGGCTTCCTGCCCCACCCCCGGAGCGACCTCCCGGGATTGATGATCGTACATGGGACCTTCCTGGCGATATCCGCCGCGTATCTCGCGATGCGGGTTCGTCGTTCGGGATGGGTCCGCCTCGGGGTGGGGATCCTCATCCTGCTGGCGGTCACGTGGGTGTTCCGGGCGACTGCCGTCGCCCTCTTCGGCCCCCTGCTCGTCGGTGGCTGGTACCTTCTCCGTCGTCGGACGCACGTCGACTTCGAGACGGTCCTGTTGGTCGGCGTGATGGGATTATTGCTGCTCGTCGAATTCGCATTCGTCCTGGAGGAAGCGGGACCCGGTCGCTCGAATACAGTCTTCAAGGTCTACGCCCAGGTATGGGCACTTTGGTCGGTCGCCGCCGGGGCGATGGCCAGTTGGTTTTTCGAGCCGGCAGGCAACCGGAGAACAACACGGACACGACTGGGTGATCTGTGGCAGCGGGTGACAAACTCGGAGGCAGGCGGAGCGAGCGACGACTCCGGGGTCCCTGGATCTGACAAGGGTGCCGATCGCCGCTCATCTTTCTCGCCCCCCACGGACGGACCGGCAAACAGCCCCGACGGTCGGCAGATCGCAACGATACTCCTCGCAGTGGCGCTGGTCTCCCTCTCGTTCTATGCCGCCTTCAGCCTGGTCTGGGTGGTCGGGACAGGCGAGGAGTCGCCCACCCTCGACGCCCACACCTACATCGAGGACCGACATCCCAAGGAAGCCGACGCCATCGAGTGGGTATCGAAACTGGAGGGACAACCCACGATGGTCTCCGCACCAGGCGTCGAGATCTACCGGTGGGTGAACGGCCCGTCGAGTATGACTGGCATCCCGACGGTGGCCGGTTGGGCTCACGAGATCGGTTACCGGGGCGAAGACGACTATCGACGTCGGGTTCGGGATGTGGACATCCTCTTCGATACCGAGGAATCAACATCCCGGGCCGTGCTCCTGGAGAAGTACGATGTCGAGTACATCTACGTCGGCCCCATCGAGCGAGACCGGTACGACGTCAAGAACTACGACGCGGAACCTGGAATCACGCTCGCGTATCAAGACGACTACGTGACGATCTACCGCGTGAAATCCGCCGAATTGGCGACCTGAACCGCGAGAAAGTGGGATTCGATCCGGCCGAGACTCACACTCCCAGAGATTTGCATTCGCTACGGCCCGAATCCGAGCGCCAGCAGGTACTCCATGCATGGATCGAAGCGGATGCCGCATCTTCCGGTGTGGGGGACTGCGGTGGAGTGACCGGGTAGCAAGCCGTGGCGGGGGAGGGTTCGGAATGGCGTCAGAAGACGCCTCCTTGGAAGGCGATGATGAGACCCCCTTGGGAGGCGATAGTGAGGTCTCGCCTAAAAGCGGAAGGCCGGCAGGTGTTGGCTCGTGACCGATACCCGACCGATGCCAGCGAGTTCGGAAGCACTAGCGAATCCGGTAACCGACACGAACGTCGCACCAGATAGCCACCACGAAGGGGCTGGACCTACACGGCGAGGTCGCCCGCTCGTTTCTTGACGGAGACCTCCTCGGCTGCCACCGCCTCCGTATCCAGGAAGAGGGGGATGTAGTTCTGGCGCTCGAAATCCTCCCGTTCGGACTCGTCGCCCGCGACACACCACAACTGGACCCGGCGTGGCCCGTGCCAGTCGCCGTTGCGTGTCACCTGGAAGAGGGTGTATTCCTCCCCGTCGACCTCGACGATACCGTCCTTGCGGACGTCCGGGTCCCCGTGGATGATGAGCCGCTTCATGCTACGGTCTTTGGCGGAACGTGGAGTAAACGTTTCGAAGGCGGTGCGGAGTCGGCCCGCCTCGCGGAGCCGATGGGACAAATCGTGTTAGTATGTGACAATTTGTCAATCAATAACTTGATAATCTTTACCCTCAATATAGAGGATATGACTGACCGGCTGCTGGAGGAGCGGTTTCGGGCCCTAGATGGATTCAGCAGCAGACATTCCCGGGCAAATCGCGAAGCGTGCGCAGCGGCTATCGCCCTCGGTCGGAAAGACATCGACCAGTATCAGCGGATCCAGGATCATCTCCGAAGCGACCACTAACTCGGCGTCGGTCCACCGGCGGGCGAACCAAACGGATTTTAAGTCCTCATAGCAAATCGAGTGCTAACAGAGCTGATTCGCCATGCAGATGCCACGACGTATCAATACATACTGTCCGCATTGTGACGCCCATACCGAACACGAGGTCGAGAAGGTCCGACGGGGCCGCGAGACCGGTATGAAATGGTCCGACCGCCAGGAGAACCGGGGTGAGTCCACCATCGGGAACGCTGGCAAGTTCTCGAAGGTCCCGGGCGGAGACAAACCCACAAAGAAGACGAACCTGAAATACCGGTGTGGCGACTGTGGGAAGGCCCATCTCCGGAAAGGATGGCGGGCCGGCCGACTAGAGTTGACGGAGTGACCAATGGCTAGCGATTTCCTCCGCGTGAAGTGCACGGATTGTGAGAACGAACAGATCGTCTTCGAAAAAGCCTCCAGCACGGTGGCATGTGCCGTCTGCGGGACGACACTCGCGTCACCGACCGGCGGTATCGCCGAGCTGGACGGCGAAGTCATCGAGGTCGTCGAAGCACGATGAAGTACGAGGGCTGGCCCGAACCCGGTGAACTGGTCGTCGGGAAGGTCGACGAGATCGAGGACTTCGGAGTCTTCATCGACCTCGAGGAGTATCGGGGCAAGCGTGGGTTAGCCCACATCAGCGAGGTCGCCTCGGGATGGATCAAGAACATCCGTGACCACGTGAAAGAGGGCCAAACGGTCGTCGCGAAGGTCCTCGATGTCGATGAGTCCTCTCAGCAGATCGATCTCTCGGTGAAAGACGTCAACGATCACCAGCGGTCTGAGAAGATCCAGCAGTGGAAAAACGAGCAGAAGGCCGATAAGTGGCTGACTCTCGCCTTCGGCGAGGACATGAGCGACGACCAGTTCCGCAAGGTCGCAAACGAGCTACTCGACGAGTTCGGCAGCCTCTACGACGGGTTCGAGCAGGCCGCCATCCACGGGATGGAGGCGGTGGAATCAGTCGACCTCGACGAGGCCGAGCTCTCCGCCATCGTCGAGACCGCCCGGGAGAACGTGTCGGTCCCATACGTGACCGTGAGCGGGTACGTAGACCTCGAGTCCCCGAACCCGGACGGCGTCGACGACATACGGACGGCACTTGACGCCGCCGAAGGCGACGGTGACATCCCCGAGGAGATCGACCTCGAGGTGACCTATGTCGGGTCCCCGGAGTACCGGATCCGCGTCCAGGCGCCGAATTACAAGACCGCCGAGCAAGCCCTCGAGGACAGTGCCGAGCGAGCTATCGAGGCGATCGAAGCCGAGGGTGGCGTCGGCGAGTACCACCGCGATCGTCAGACAGAGTCCGAATAGGACTACGACGCCCGCTTTCTGCCGCGATCCGCCGACGTCGAGCTGCAGTCCTCGCTCTCTGGGTCTCGGGTCAGAGCCTTTAACCGTCGGGCCACGCCACCTCACGGTGTGAAATCGGACATCCGTGTTTGCTCGGCCTGGAGACAGGCCCACGACCGGCCTGTCTACACGCTGGGTGAGGCGTGTCCTGTCTGCGGGGCAGATGCAGTGAACAGTGCCCCCGCTCCCTTCGATCCGGCGGATCCGTACGGCGAGTACCGACGCGCTCTTAAGGAGCGTCACCGAGGCTAATCAACATGGACGAGATCGAGGTCGAGCATGTCGAGACGGCCGATCTCGACGATCCAGTGTTCGTCGAGGGGCTCCCGGGCGTCGGCCACGTCGGGAAACTCGTCGCGGAGCACCTGGTCGAGGAGTTGGAAAGCCAACTGGTGGCCACCGTGTACACGGAGCACTTTCCCCCGCAGATCGGGGTGGACGAGGAGGGGATCGCAACTCTCGCCCATGCCGAGTTACATGCGGTCTGGACCGAAGGACGCGATATGCTGGTTCTCACCGGCGACCATCAGGCTGGAAACAATGTCGGTCATTATCACGTGACCGAAGCGTTCCTCGACGTGGCTACCGAGTATGAGGTCGAAGAGATCTATGCCCTCGGCGGGGTTCCGACAGGTGAGCTCATCGAAGAGTACGGCGTTCTCGGGGCGGTCTCAGACGAGGAACTTCTCGAAGAACTCGAGGAGGCCGGTGTCGAGTTCCGGTCAGAAGAGCCAGCCGGCGGCATCGTCGGGGTCAGCGGCCTCCTGCTCGGTCTGGGCGGCCGTCGCGGCTTCGACGCAGCGTGTCTCATGGGCGAGACGAGCGGCTACCTGGTCGATCCGAAGAGCGCGAGAGCGGTCCTCGAGGTCCTCCAGGATCGACTCGACTTCGACGTGTCCTTCGAGGCACTCGATGACCGTGCCGAAGAGATGGAAGAGGTGATCAGTCGCCTCCAGGAGATGGACCAGGCGGGGAGTCCGGGGACGGACGAGGATCTGCGGTATATCGGGTGAGGACCGACCCGAGGTCATCGCCTCGGGATAGAATGTCGGGTAGTCTTGTCGTTCCGCCAGGCACGCATGAACGAATCAGTCGACGGACTGGGGGGCGAAGAACGCAGACGGCCCCGAAGGCCTAATCGATGACGGAATACGCGGTTCCGGCTTCCCGCAGCGGGTCTGTGACCCGACCCACTTCGTCGGACGTCGCGACCACGATGACGTCTACACCCCGACTTGCAGCCGCGGAGGCCACCTCGCCGGCAGCGAAGGTGACGTCTGGATCGAAGCCGGCACCCCGGAGGGCGACGACGGCTTCTACCCCTGCAGCCAGGACCAAGCCTTTGTCCGTACAGGCCGCTTCCAGATCACTACTGTCCACCTGGCGGCTCCCCCCAGACCTGATGGGTGGGATCTGATAGACCTGCACCTCGCCGGGGACGAAATCGATCACGCCCTCGAATCCCGAGACGCCGACCTCTGAGCCCGCCGGCGCTTCGGTGGTCGCCATTCCTGTTGCCGGCCCCTCGTCGCCCGGTATTGCGTGGAGGAGCCCGTCCCGCATCTTCAAGGTCACAGTGTCACCTTCACTGACCGGACCGGTCGCGATCGCCGCGTCCTCCTGGACGCCACCGAGGATGTCGTCGGTGACCCGGTCGGCGAACCGTCGAACGTCGGCCGCGCTCCGGAGCAGCCAGTCGACACCCTCGTTCGTCACCCGGTAGCGAGATCGGCCGTCCTTCACCACGAGATCGTCCTCGACGAGTTCCCGGATGTACTCCGAGACCGCCTGACTGGTCACGCCGACGGCCTCGGCGATCTCCCCCTGGCTGACCGCCGGCTGCCGGTCCGCGATCTCCACGAGGATGCGGAACCGGGTCGCGGCCCGTTTGTCGTCGAAGACCTCGACCATATCAGGGAACTCTCCCGGGCGTGCTAAAACCCCACCGGTCAGAGCGGTAGGCCTTTGTCTGGCCCGCGGTGACCTCCATCCGTGTCCGCGTTCCGCGACGTGACATACCTGGATCGGGCGGTCGCCTTCCCGGTACTCGAGACGCTGGTGCTCGCCGACCTGCATGTCGGCAGGGTCGCGACATCGGACGTCGAACTCCCGATGGGAGAGGGCGACGATCTAGTCAGCCGGCTCTCGGCGGTGCTCGAGGCAGCGGACCCCGACCGGGTCGTCCTCGCCGGGGACGTGCTCCACTCATTCGACAGCCTTCCGTACGGCGTCATCGAAACCATCGAGAGGATCGCCGAAACAGTGACCGCGAACGGCGCGGGACTGGTGGCGGTAGCCGGGAACCACGATACGATCCTCGAGGACGCCACTGACATCCGGGTCGAACAGTCGGTCACCCTCGATTCCGAGACGGTGGTCCATCACGGCCACGAGATTCCCGAGACGGACACCGAACGATACGTCATCGGACACGACCACCCGGCGATAACCATCGAGGGAGTCCGTCATCCCTGTTTTCTCGACTGTACGAACCAACACAAGGGGGCCGGCGTCCTCGTCCTCCCTCCATTCAATCGGTTCGCCGTGGGGACGGTGATAAACAACATGAGCGCCGAGGACAGCATGTCCCCGCTCCTCGTCGACATGGACGGGTGTCGCCCGGTGGTCCGGACCGCCGAGGAGACCCTTCGATTCCCGGGTCTGGGGGCCCTCCGGTCCCATCTATGATTCGGGCTACAAAGAGCGGTTCGGAGGGATTCAAGGTTCGTTTCCACTACTCTTGCTGCTATCCCTCACCGCTCTGGCGGCCTTCCGGCCGCTGGCCAGCGCCCCGTTTATCGAGGCATATTCAGTGTGGTCCCCCGCGAGATATACCTCGCCATCCGGGGCGGTCACAGCGGGTAGGTTCGAATAGATGCCCGGAGGTTGCTCGAACTGCGCGAAGGGGATGCGGACCGTCTCGAGGAGTTCTAGTCCGTCGAACGATGCCTCCGGGTACCAGGACTCGAGAGTGACCCGCGTCTGCCTGGCCAGGTCTGACTCGTCTGCATCGACATGTCCAGGCGTACTCGCACTCAAGAGTATCCGGCCGTCCGGGGCGTAGTCGGGCGCGACAGCCGAGAGGACGGCGACCTGGTTCGGAACGGCACCATCCGCATGCAGATGGATCCGCGGCTGTGAACCGATGGGGTTCCCAGACACGAGGGAGAAATACTGGGTGACCGTCCCGCGGCCAGAGGTTGGGATCGCCTCGACATCGGTCAGGTCGTAACTCGTCTCCGGACCCGCAGCTACGATCACGGAATCAGCTGTGACTGTTTCGTTCCCCAGCTCCACGTCGACGGGGCCGGTACCGGTCACCGCTTCGACAGCGCTCTCGGTTTCGATCTCTGCGCCCGCCTTCCGGGCCCTGGCCGCGGTCTGATTCGGGAGTTCCTGCATCCCGGCGGCAGGCACGGCAGCGTACCCCTCGGAGAGCATCTTGAAGGTATACTCGAGGACCCGTTTCGAGGTCGAGAGTGAGCGGTCGAAGGTGATCCCTCCCCAGAAGGGGGCGGCAAACGAATCCAGATACCGGTTCGAGAACGAACGGCCACGGAGCGCAGACTCGATCGACTCGTCGGGGCCCTGGAAGATATCCGAGATGGATTTACGTTTGACCTCCCGTCTGAGACGGAGAGTCCGAAGTTTGTCCCCGAGTGTGAGATCCCGCGAGAAGGCGGTTTCGACGGCGTGTCTGGGATCACGGAGCGGATCGGTCACCACGCTCCGGTGATTCCGGCGGCAGACGATGGCTCCGGGCGGAAACCGTTGTAGATCTAACGCCTCGAGATCGACGGCGCGTTCGAATTCCGGGTACGCGGTGAAGAGGACCTGGAACCCGCGGTCTAGCGTGAACCCATCTACGTCCCGCGTTCGGACCCGCCCGCCTACCCGCGGCTCGGATTCGTACACAGTCACCTCCACACCCGATTCGGCGAGTCTGCGGGCCGCCTCGAGCCCGGCTAACCCAGCGCCGACGACCCTGACGCGGTGGTCAGTCATCGGGGACGAGTTCTGGCGGAACTGGCAAAACCTATGGGGTCGAGGCGTTGGAGAGAATGTGTCCGGGACATCGGTGAATCCGGCATTCGAGCGGTCCGTGAGTCCGTAATTCTGACGACCGCCACGCGTGCGGTCAGTGACGGCGGGCAGCGGGTGTTCTGACGACCGACGGACTCGACAGGTCCAAAGTCGGGTGGGTTCGCTTCATCCCTCAGACGATATATCACTGCCTTCCCCAGAAGATATTTCTCGGCACAAACGATTCGTCAGTCCATCCCGCTACCGAACAGTTCGCTCCGTCCGGGTGACGATCGAATCACCGGCCTGATGCCTGCCCCAGACCGGGGATCGCCACTTTCTCCTCGACCGCGGACATGATATTCGAGGCGGTGATGATGATCGCCAGGTACATCAGCCCCACGAGGCTGAAGAGTGCGGTGTACTTGAAATTCTGCGAGGCGATACTCCGACCCACCTCGAAGAGTTCCGGGACCGTGATGAACGCCGCGAGCGACGAGTACTTGATGAGATAGACCAGCTCGTTCGACCACCCGGGGATGGCATAGCGAAGCGCCTGTGGGAGGACTACGTACCGTATCGCGTCGATCTGGGAGAGACCGATCGACCGGCCCGCAACCAATTGTCCCCTGTCGACGGAGAGCAACGCCGAGCGGATATACTCGGCCTGATACGCGGCGCTGTTGATCGTGAACCCGATGATCGCGACCCAGAAGGCCTGTGTCGGGACGAAGCCCTGGCCCACGTACGGGAGCACCCTGATCCAGCTGGAGAGTTGGAGCCCATAGTAGAGGACGAAGAGCTGGGCGAGCAACGGCGTCCCCCGGATGAGTTCGGTGAAGGCCAACGATAGCCACGCCGACCTCCGACCGTATACCCGAGCCACGCTCACCGGGACGGCGATGACGAACCCCAGCGCGATCGACACCACCGTGAGTAGGATCGTCATGTAGGCCCCGGCCGCAAGGGCAGGGAGATACTGCATCGCGAAGGCGATCTGCGAGGAGATTGGCTCGACGAGTCCGGGATCAACATAGGGGGTCCCGCGTTCCACACCCCACCCCGGCGGCAGGATCCAATCGTTGACCCATCGCGAGACCAACCATCCCCAGAAGATCACGTAGAGGAGGACAGCCAGCCCGGTCTGCCGGCCCGCCTCGATCACGGTATCGCCCGATTCACGTGCTACGGTGGACATCCGTTCAGATCGTCCCCTGGGCTTCGGCTTCGGTGATACGCCGGAGGAACTCCTTCGTGCGTTCTTTCTCCGGCTCGTCGAACAACTGGTCCGGCGGTCCCTCCTCGACCAGGTACCCTCCCTCAAGGAAGAGCATCTTCGTTGCGGCCGACCTCGCGAAACCCATCTCGTGGGTGACCACAAGCATGGTCATCCCCTCCGAGGCCAGATTCTTCATCACCGAGACGACCTCCCCCGTCAACTCCGGATCGAGGGAACTCGTCGGCTCGTCGAAGAGCATGAGTTTGGGATCCATGGCCAGGGCCCGTGCGATTCCGACTCGCTGTTGCTGTCCCCCGGACAACTCGGCTGGATAGGACTCGGCTTTCTCGCCCAGCCCAACCTGTTCGAGTTGGGTCATTGCCTTGTCTTCGGCCGCATCCTCGTCCATATCGAGAACACGCTTCAACCCCAGGGTGACGTTCTCGAGGGCCGTGAGGTGGGCGAAGAGGTTGATGTCCTGGAAGACCATCCCGACCTCCCGACGGAGTTCGTTGACGTCGTAGTCTGGGGCGGAGGTCAACTCGCCGTCGAGATATATCTCGCCGCCGTCGGGCTCGGTCAGGCGGTTGATACACCGGAGGAGCGTCGACTTGCCGCTCCCACTCGGCCCGATCAACACGTGGGCATCACCCTCGCCCATGGTGAACGAGACTTCCCGAAGGACCTGTTCGTCACCGTAACTCTTCTGCAGGTTATCGACACGGAGGAGTTTTTCAGGCATTGGTATCACCGCCCGGGATCGCGTAGTAATGCTGGAGGTAATCGAGGGCGCGGTTGGTCCCGAAGGTGAGCACGAAGTAGATCGCACTCACGAACAAGATCACCTCGAGAATCGCGGTCGTCTGCTCGACGAACAGGTCAAAGCTCCTGGTCAGCAGTTCCGCGAAACCGATCGCGAAGGCGATGGAGGTGTCCTTCAACACGATCGTGAACTCGTTCTGGAAGCCCGGGATCGACCGTCTGAGGGCCTGCGGGACGATCACGTAGTAGATCGCCTGGAGTTTGTTCAAACCGACCGACCTCGCCGCCTCCATCTGGCCTTCGCTTACGGACTGGATGGTCCCCCGGAATATCTGGCTCTGGTAGGCCGCACTCCGAAGCCCCAACCCGAGAAGTGCCGCCGTGAACGCATCGTTGAAGGGGAAGACGAAGAACATGAAGATCAGGATGACGACGAGGGGTGTGCCGCGCAGGATCGTCCCGACCACCCTGACGACCGTCTTGGAGTAGCGGCCGCCGTAGACCTCGATCGTGCCGGCCGGGAAGCCGGCCACGAACCCGAGGACGATGCTCACGACGGTCAACTCGACCGTCAGGACCAACCCCCCGAAGAGGTAATCCAGGTTCTCGAAAACGAAGGCCCAATCCGAGGCCTGCAACGGCACGACGCCGCCGACGATGCCCGTCATCGAACGTCTAGCTGTCCGGGGCCAGGTCCCACTTCGTGACGATCTCGTCGTACCTACCGGAGTCTCTCACGGCCTGGAGGCCGGTGTTGAGGGAGGTCTGGAGGTCGTCTTCGCTCTCCCGAATGCCGAACCCATACTCCTCGCCCGTCTCGTACGTGAACGCGATCGACACGTCGCGTTCGTCAGCGAACGTGTTTGCGGTCGGCGTGTCGAGCACCACCGCATCGATATTACCGTTCTCGAGGTCCTCTATGGAGAGGACGTAATTATCGTAACTGTTGTAGTCGCCTTCGCTCACCATTCCCTCGTCGATCAACTGGCTCTGAACGACCTCTTCGCCGGTCGTCCCCTTCTGGGCCCCGACTGACCGACCCTCCAGATCGGACAGAGATTCCGGGGCAAAGTCGCTCCCGTCGGCAACCAGGATCGCCTGGTTCGCCGCATAGTACGGGTTGGTGAAGTCAATCGTCTCGTCGCGGTCCTCGGTGATCGTCATCGCGGCCGCAATGACGTCGATGTTGTTGTTCTGCAGCGCCGGGATGAGCGAGCTGAACTCGAACTCGTTCCACTCCGCCAGTTCGTAACCAATCTGACCGACGACCGCCTCAAGGAGGTCGATATCGAATCCGACCAGTTCGCCGCCCTCTTTCATCTCGAACGGCGGGAACCCGGGTGCAGTGCCCGCCGTAATCTCGCCACCTCCCCCTCCGCCACCGCCGCCGAGACAGCCTGCGGTGCTAGTCAGGACGACCGCTCCTGATGCACCCACGGTCTTGAGATACGCGCGCCGGTCCATCGATAGGTGTTTCCGCGCCATGGTAACTCGTAGCGTTGATTCTCGCATAAAGGTTGTTATAGTATCGGACCCAACGTGTCCAGAATCGTGGGACTCGGTAGCGGTTGAGTCCGCTCTGTAGTCAAAAGCCAACGCTTTAACCGGTGCTGGTACCCCTCACCCGGCCAATCCACGTTACATGATGGACTGACAGATACCACACTTCTTCGGGGTGGTATCGACTACTGGCGGACGGTCCTCATTCCCCGGGATAGTCCTGGATTCGAAAGGCAATAGACAGAATCCGAGCATTACTGTCAGGCGTTCTTCCACGACAAAACATGAAAGCCAAGGTGGATGCGAGCGTCGGCCCTCGTACGGCCGGCAACGAGGGGCCTCGGGGATGGACTCCCACCTCCCGACCCTCCCTCGACGCACCCAGGTGACCGATATGAAACACGTGATCGACATCGACGACCTCAGCGCATCGGAGATAACCGACCTCTATGACCTCACCGATCGGATGAAGGCCGACCCGGAGGAGTTCGCGTCCTCGCTTTCCAATGAGACCCTCATCATGCTCTTTGCCAAACCCTCCACGAGGACGCGGGTCTCCTTCGAGGCCGGGATGACCGAACTCGGCGGCCACGCCATCTACTTCTCCCAGGACCAATCCCAGCTCTCTCGGGGGGAGTCGCTCAAGGATACGGCGAAGGTCCTCTCCCGGTATGCCGGCGGGATCATGGCCAGACTCTTCGACCACGAGACGATGGTGGAACTCGGAGCGTACTCGGACGTCCCGGTCATCAACGGCCTCACCGACCTCCTGCATCCCTGTCAGGCGCTCTCGGACATCTATACCCTCCGCGAGCGCGGCCTCGATGACGGGCCCCTGGCGTTCGTCGGCGACGGAAACAACGTGGCCCACTCCCTGATGCAGATCTGTGCAACCCTCGATATCCCCTGCCGCATCGCGACCCCGGCCGGCTACGAACCCGACCAGGAGATACAAGATCGGGTAGCCGATGCCGACGTCCTGGTGTCCAACGACCCGGTCGAAGCCGTCGAAGGGGCGAAAGCGGTCTATACCGACGTCTTCGTGAGCATGGGCGAGGAGGAATCGAAGAAGGCCGATTTCGAGGGGTTCCAGGTCACACCCGACCTGATGGCCCACACCGACGACGGCGTCTTCATGCACTGCCTGCCCGCCCACCGCGACGAGGAGGTTGCGGCAGCCGTCATGGACGGCCCGAACTCGATCGTCTACGACCAGGCGGAGAACCGCCAACACGTCCAGAAGGCGATCCTCCACACCGTGTGGGACAACTGAACGACGTTCGAATCCGCTCGGGCTACTGACCGGGCAATTCGGTGTGGGGCTCTGGTATCCTACAGACCCAGGGCGTCAGCGTACTCGTCCAGCGCGGTCCCGAAGTCGGGTTCGCCCCGCTCTTCGATCTCGTATGTGACCCGTACGACGGGTTTCTCCACGTCGACGACCTTCGCCAGATCGATCGGGGTCCCCGCGAGGACGACGTCACAGTCGACGTTGTTGATCGACTGCTCCAGCTCCGCGACCTGCTCGTCGGAGTAGCCCATCGCGGGCAGGACGTCGCCGAGGTGGGGATACTCCTCGAGAATCTCGCGGATCGAGCCCACCGCGCCGTCGCGGGGGTCGACGATTTCGGCGGCACCGAACTGCTCGGCCGCGATCGCGGCTGCACCCTCCGAGGTGCCGCCGTGGGTCAGGGTCGGCCCGTCCTCGACCGCGAGGACCCGTTTCCCCTCGACCATCGACTCGTCATCCACCGTGACGACCGAATCCGCGTGAATGACGCCCGCCTCCGGGTTCACGTCCCGCACGTTCCGCTCGACGGTATCGATATCCGCCTGATCGGCGGTGTTCTCCTTATTGATCACGACGTAATCCGCCAGCCGGAGGTTGGCCTCCCCGGGATGATATCGGAGTTCGTGACCCGGTCGATGTGGGTCGGCGAGGACGAAGTGCAGGTCCGGGACGTAGAAGGGCAATTCGTTGTTGCCGCCGTCCCACAAGATGATCTCGGCCTCTTCTTGTACTTCTTCGAGGATGTCGGCATAGTCCACGCCCGCATAGACGACATGGCCACGTTCGATGTGGTGTTCGTACTCCTCGCGCTCCTCGATGGTGACATCATGGGCTTCGAGGTCCTCGACGGTTTCGAAGCGCTGGACCCGCTGTTTCTCCAGATCGCCGTAGGGCATCGGCTCCCTGACGACCACGACGTCCTTGCCGCGCCGGGCCAGCAGGTCGGTGAGTTTGCGAGAGGCCTGGGACTTCCCACACCCCGTGCGCACGGCGTCGACCGCCACGACCGGAATATCGGCTTCGAGCATCATCTCGGTCCCGATGAGCCGGAAATCCGCGCCGGCCGAGATCGCTCTCGATGCCTGATTCATCACGAATTCGTGGGACATATCCGAGTACGAGAAGACGACCTCGTCGACATCCCGCTCCTGGATAATCGACTCCAGCTGGGATTCCGGCAGGATCGGGATGCCCTCCGGATATCCTTCGCCCGCCAGGGAGGCAGGATAGCGTCGCTCGGGGACATCATCGAGTTCCCCGATATTCTGTGCGAACGTCTGTGTGAAGGCAACGACCTCGTAGTCCTCGTTCCCACGGAACATCGAATTGAAGTCGTGGAAGTCTCGGCCGGCCGCGCCCATGATCACTGATCTTCGTGGCATAGTCCTCCCTAGACCCTGAGAAGAGGGGGTGGCAAAAATTGTAAGGAAACCGTTCGGTGCTTCCGAGGACAACCGGCCGAGGCCCACCGACACCGTCATACCGGGCCCGTCCGTGGGGCGGCACATGGACACCTCGCAGGCCTACGACGGTCTCGTCTGTCGATCCTGTACAACGTCATTCGAACCAGAGTCGGTCTCACACCGGTGTCCCAACTGTGGCGGAATCCTGGATCCGACCTACGATCTAGGAGCCGTCGATCTCGACCCCGAGGCACTCGCGGCCCGTCCGTTCGATTCGATGTGGCGGTACCGGGAGCTGCTGCCGTTTGACCCAGTGGGTGCCGTCACTATGGAAGAGGGGGCGACCCCGCTTGTCGACTGTCCAAGGCTGGCCGAGGAAATGGGTGTCGGGCAGGTCCTCGTCAAAGACGAGGGTCGGAACCCAACGGGGACCTTCAAGGATAGGGGTCAGTCGGTCGCGGTCACGGCCGCGACCCAGGCAGACGCGGAGACGGTCGCGCTCGCCTCGGCCGGAAACGCCGGGCACGCCGCCGCCGCGTACGCGGGCCGGGCGGGCCTCGATGCTCACGTCTTCCTGCCATCTCGGGCCCCGTTCACGACCAAGGCGATGGTCAACGTCCACGGGGCCGATCTCACCGTAGTGGAGGGACGAATCGACGACGCCGGAGCCGCGTACCGGGCCCAACTCGAGGAGCACGAGGACTGGTATCCCCTCCAGACCTTCGAGACCCCGTACCGCCATGACGGCAAGAAGACGATGCTCTACGAGATCGTCGAGCAGCTCGACTGGTCGGTCCCGGACGCGATCGTCTATCCGACCGGTGGCGGCGTGGGCCTGGTTGGCATGTATAAAGGGGCGATGGAGTTCGAAAAACTGGGACTGATCGATTCCATCCCGGGATTCTACGCGGCGCAGGCCGAAGGCTGTGCCCCCATTGTCGCCGCGTTCGATGAGGGACACGAGCGCCACGAGACCTGGGAACACCCCGACACAATCTGCGGGGGCATCGAGATCCCGAGCCCCGGAGCGAGTCCCTGGATCCTCGAGGCGCTCAGGGACAGCGACGGTGGCGCGGTCGCGACTGACGACGAGGCGATCCTCGACGCGGGCGTCGCAGTGGCCCAAAAAGCAGGAGTGGAGATGGTCCCGACCGCGGCCGCGGCAGCGAGTGGCGCTTGGAAACTCGCGGAACGTGGGGCGTTCCACGAGACGGACACCGTCGTGCTGGTGAATACCGGAGCGGGCAACAAGGAAGCAGACGTCCTTCGCAGCCACCTCATGCGGAAGGGAGTCTGAGAAACGCTACCGACGACACCTGATCTGGCACTGCCCCGAGGACAGGTGTGCTGACACGCCGACCGAGTGGCCATTAGTAAATGTGCGCCCGCATGCGAGAGCAGGTGGAACGACGTCCCCGCAGCGACCGAGGCCGACTCACGAACCCGAGAAAGACACATACGCCCGGATAGAGACATCAGGGTATGACAGACCCCACGACCTTCTTCGACGAAACGGCTGCCTTCTACGACGCGATCTACGAGCCCCAGGCGATCGAGGACGTCGAGTTCTATGTCGACCGGGCAAGGGCCGCCGAAGGACCGGTTCTGGAGGTGGCGTGTGGCACCGGTCGGGTATACCTCGAACTCCTTGCAGCCGGTGTCGACGCCGACGGGTTCGATGGAGCCCCCGAGACGCTCGCGAAACTGCGCACCCGGGCAAATGAACAGGGACTCGATCCGTCGGTGTGGCAGGCCGACATGCGCTCCTTCGAGGTCGACCGGGAATACGCCCTCATCATCGTCCCGTTCCGGTCGTTCCTGCACCTGCTCGAGATCGTGGACCAACAGGCGGCACTCCGGCAGTTCCAAGAGGCCCTTTCGCCGGATGGGGAACTGATCGTCGCCGTCTTCGCGCCGAACTTCGAGGTTATCTGTGAGACCTACGGCGAGTGGAACGAGCGGTCGATCGAACACGACGGCGAGGAATTCACCGTGCGCGACCGGTCGACCTTTGCGGACGAAGTCGAGCAGATAGTGGAAACCACCCGGGAAGTCCGTGGGCCCGACGACGAAGTGGTGGCCAGGGGACAGTTCGAACTCAAACTCCTCCCGAAACGCGAATTCGAGCTCCTTCTCGAGACCTCGCCGTTCGAGACCTACGAGGTCTACGGCGAGTTCGACCTGGAGCGACTAGAATCCACGAGCCAAGAGATGGTCTGGGTCATCGAGCCATAGGGGTGCGAAAGAGGCCAGCACGTCGGCGGCGCACATGTGCAGGACGGAGGCCTTTTGCCGACCCCCCTCATACCACTGCGCTGACCGATGCTCGTGGCGCTCTTGTCGGTGGTGGGGGGTGCGGTCCTTGGCCTCTCGCTCGCCGCCCCACCGGGACCGATGAACGCGGTGATTGCGGAGGAGAGCGTGAACAGGGGGTGGCGGGCTGGGTTCGCAGCCGGCCTGGGAGCGATGAGCGCCGACGCAACCTTCTTCATCCTGGCGCTGGCCGGCGTCGTCGCGTTCATCAGAGATGCCCCCACTCTCCGCGGTGTGATGGTCGGGATCGGTGGCCTCCTCATGCTGTACTTCGCCTACGGTGCCGTCCAGAATGCCGGCGACTTCAGCGAAACCAGGGCCGCCACGAGTGCGGGCTTCCAGAAGGCCTTCGCGCTGGCACTGACTAATCCGTACCAGATCACCTGGTGGTTGACCGCCGGTGTCGGCCTCCTCGAACCGGGGACCATCGAGGCCTTTGGCTACTCTTTCGCGTCGGCCAACGGCACGTTGACGGTCGCGGGATTCTTCGGGGGCATCGTGCTCTGGATCACGAGTTTCCCCGCCGCCCTCCGGGCGGCTGGGGAGCAGGTCGACGCCCTCGGGCGGGCTATCGCCTACGGCAGTGCACTGGTCCTCGTCTGGTTCGGCGTCGTGTTTCTCTGGGATTCGGTCTCGACACTCGGGCTCACGGCCATCCTCCCGTTATGAAGTGGGCCCTTTCCCGGTGAACTGGCCACAAGACGCTATCGATACCCAGTTCTACACACCTGAGGATGGGCCCCTGGGCCCGAGGTGACCCACCTACAGGAGCTCGTCTTCGTCGTCGACTTCCATCTCCGCGACCTCCCCTTCGAGCCACTCCCGCAGCCACTTCACCCGTTTGAGCCGCTGATGGGCGATGGACTCCGCGGTTTCGCTCTGGATCCGATGGATCGCGTCTTTCCCGCGATCGAGGACCCGCTGGACCATCTCCGCGGCATCCATGTGGGTTCTGGCCTCATACCCCATCCGGAGCAACATCAGCGCCGCCCCGTTGGCGCCGATCTTGTCAAGGAGATCGGCTTCCACGAGACATCGGGTCTCGAGAGCGAGTTCCGAGAGGTCCCCTTGATGGCTGTGATCTTCGATCGACCGGCACACCTGGTCGACGAACGAGGGAGGGAAGTCGCCGTGGGTCTCGAGGTACTTCCGCGCGACGCGCGCCCCTTCCGTGGCGTGGACGTCTTGATCGGCGTCCAGTTTCGCGATGTCGTGGAACAGGGCCGCGATCCGCACGACGTCCTCGTTTGCGCCCTCCTTCTCGGCGATCTCGGTCGCCAGTTCGACCACGTTCATGATGTGGTTGAACCGGTACTCCGCCGAGTGCCAGGGATACCACCGCATGCGTCCCCCGTCGCCCTCGTTCTCGACGCTGGCCTCCAGGTAATCGTAGACGAAGGCGGCCATCGCCTCGAAGTCAGACTCGGTGACGGGGGACTCGGTTATCTCGACCCCCACGGTATCCCCTCCCAGACCGTGGTCTGTTTTCCGCTTCTCATGTTGTATGAAGGAATGCCGGTCTTGCTCTTAGGCCTTTTGCAGCGATGGAGTTACCTGCTGAGGGGTCCTTCGGACTGGCATGACCGAAGCGCGGTACCTTCGCGACACCGCCGACCGGCGATTCGAGGCCACTGTCGAGGGGGTAGACGAGGATCGTGTCGTCCTGGATACGACGCTTTTTTACCCGGAAGGCGGCGGGCAACCGTCCGACGAGGGGGTACTCGCGTTCGATGAAACGGAGTCGGCCGTGGTCGACGTCCAGCAGTCGGACACCATCTATCACACCCTCGACGGACCAGTGCCGGAACGCGGCCGGACCGTGACCGGTATCCTTGACTGGGACCGGCGGTACGCCCACATGCGCTACCATACTGCTCAGCACCTGCTCTCGGCAGTCTTGCTAGAGGATTTCGAAGCAATGACGACGGGCAATCAACTGTACACGGACCGGGCGCGGATAGATTGTGCATACGAACGGTTCTCCGACGCAGACCTCGAAGCCATCCAGAGGCGGGTGAACGACCTCATCGACGACGAACGGCCGGTGACCTGGACGACCATGGATCGAGAGCGGGCGGAAGCCGAATTGGACCCCGAGCGTACGCGCCTCGATCTCCTCCCTGACACCATCACGGAGATACGGATCGTCACGATCGAGGGGATCGACCGGACTGCCTGTGCGGGCACCCACGTTTCGAACACCTCCGAGATCGGTCATTTCTCGGTCACCGGTCGAGAAACGAAGGGAAGCGACGAGGAGCGGGTCACGTTCGAACTGCAGTAGGCCTCGGTTCGACAGTGCGGACGCCTGATAGCTGAGTGGGGCGCCAAACGAGTTAAACTGACAACCCGACCAGAAAACCAGGGCCCCACTGGCAGTGCCGTGGCTGGGCAGGACGAAATATGGAGAATACAGCCGTTACAGACGGCTGTCGCTACTGGTGGAGAAGCCGCTCAACGAGCGGTCTCCGCTGCCTACATTCGGGTGAGGTTCTTGGCCCTCGGACCCTTGTCTGCCTGTTCGATCTCGAACTCGACTTCCTGGCCCTCTTCGAGGTCTGGGCCACCGACGTCTTCCATATGGAAGAACACGTCTTCGTCTGCGTCTTCGGTTTCGATGAAACCGTATCCTTTCCGCTCGTTGAAGAAAGCGACCGTACCGGATGCCATTTACAGTAACTCCA
>CAZQNH010000040.1:1612-22922 GCA_964594685.1 uncultured Halobacteriales archaeon | reverse complement strand
GGTGATACCTGGTGACCGTTCCGGTCAGATGGTGATACCTGGTACCTGTTCGGTTAGACCGTGACACCCAGTGACCGGTAGGGTCAGGTCTGACTCGCGCGATTGCGTGAGACCTCGGCGATTCCGACGTTGGCGGCACAGTTCGGGCAGGCCAGCAACCGACCGTTCTCGTCCGCGAACACACGGGCGAACCGATCGGAGACGTGGGCGCTGCAGTAATCACAACGTGGCATGGTTTGGACGGCGCGACCGTCGGTACCCGTGTTAACGAGTCACAAATAAATACGCTTCTCGACACCGGAAAAATCGTTGGGTAATCCCAAACTCAGGTTGTCGATACCCCCAGGGACCCGCTCCAGTGTATCGATACCGTGATATGACAAGCCGTCACGAGTTGGGCGAACCCCCGTTACCCGCGATGGACCCGAGGCTCGGGCGCTATCGCGCTTGATTTGGGAACTCTTATTACGGGTGATATAGAAAACCCGACTGTATGGCAGACCTGATCGTCAAGGCCGCTGTGAAGGAAGCACTCAAAGACAAAAACGTCTCGTCGGACTTCTACGACGCGCTCGATGAGCGTGTCGACGAACTCCTCGAAGACGCAGCCCGACGCGCCGAGGAGAACGGTCGCAAGACCGTTCAGCCGCGCGACCTCTAAGCGACGGGTACCGACGAACCGATTTTTTGGGGGTGGATTCACCGATAGCTGGTGGTCCGGACCCCGTCTTCTTCACCGACGATCACCTCGTCGGCCAGCCCCACGAACAGGCCCTGGGCTACGATTCCCGGGATCGACGCCAGTTCAGTCTCGAGGGCGCCTGGCTCCCGGATCTCCCCGAAGTCCACGTCGAGGACCAGGTTGCCGTTGTCAGTGACGACAGGTCCGTCTTTTCCGGATCCGACCCGGATCGTCGGGTCACCGCCACGATCCCGAATAGCGGTCCGCACCGTGCTCCGGGCGGCCGGGAGGACCTCGACCGGCACGGGGTGTGAGAGCACCCGTGCTTCCTTCGTGGGGTCGACGACCACCAGGAATCGCGCTGCGGCGGCGTCGACGATCTTCTCGCGGGCGTGGGCTGCGCCGCCCCCCTTCACGAGGTCGCCATGCGCCACCTGGTCCGCCCCGTCGATGGCCACGTCCACGCGATCGACCGCATCGAGACTGGTGAGCGGGATGCCCGCATCGAGGGCCCGGCTCCGGGACTGGTAGGAGGTCGGGATGCCCTCGATATCGAGCCCGTCGGCCACTGCTCGGCCGAGGGCGGCGATCGCCTGGGCCGCCGTGCTCCCGGTTCCCAGCCCGACCACCGCACCGTCGGTCACCATCTCTGCCGCCCGTTCGCCGGCGTGGCGCTTCGCCGCCTCCCTTGCATCCTCGCTCATGCTTCACCCACCGACCCGCCCCGGCAAAAACCCGAGGGGTGGCCTGGGAAAATACGGGGATTGCCTGGACCAGCACCGACCCGGCGGCAGTATCCTGGGTCGGTGCCCGGACTGCTCGCAGTAGGTACCCACCGTCCTCATTTCGCGAGGACGGTCTCCCCTGCCCGGACCCGTTCGCCGTGTTCGACGGCCAGGTCAGACTCGACGAACCCTGCCGGCAGCAAAACGTCGACCCGGCTCCCGAAGGAGATGTGGCCGATACGCTCGCCCCGCTCGACCGAGTCGCCAGCGTCGACGTGTGGGTGGATCCGTCTCGCGAACGCGCCGGCGATCAAGGTCACCGTCGTTGCGCTCAACTGTATCTCCAGGCGCTCGTTCCGCTCGGATTCCTTGGAGAACGCGGGACGGTGGGCCCCGTCGCGATGTTCCATGGACTCGACGGTCCCGTCGACAGGGGCCCGGTTGACGTGGACGTCGGTGACGCCCATGAAGGTCCCGACGAGGACGCGGTCGTCCTCTGTCCTGATCACGGTCACCTTGCCGTCCGCCGGGGCGAGTATCCCCTCAGCCGGCGGGTTCCGGTCCGGGTCACGGTGGAACCAGAGCACGAAGCCGGCGGCAGCGATCCCTACCAGTCCCCACGCCGACGACAGGATGAACAGCGCGGCCCCGATAGCCAGCGGGATCGCAGCCAGCCGCCAGGCCCCCGGCGCATACGCCATGTGGCCACAATCGTGTGCCAGCGGTTAGGACCTTCGGTCACCGGGCGGGGGGTTTATCGGCGTCGGGCGGTAACTGCCGGGCCGATGGACGCACACCACGCCCGGTATCCGTTTCTGGAGTCGGCCAGGGACGCAGTCGACGAGGCCGGCGTGGACCTCGAAGCCATCGTGGAAACCGATGCCGACGTCGTCGACCGGGCCATAGAACGGGTGACCCGCTCGCTCACCGACCGGGAGATCGGCCCGATGGCCCGCTCGACCCGCGTGGAACTCCTCTCGTATCCAGTTGCGCGGGTCCTCGCTTCCCTGGTGGACGCCGACGTGGTCCGCAGACGGTTGGCCGCCGCGGAAGCCGAGACCGCGTTCGAGCGGTTCACGGCCGACTTCGCGGACGGGGACGAACTCCAATCCGTGGGCACCCCGACGCTCTCGCGGGCGCAGCTCCTCCGTGAGTTCGATCTCGATTCGGCGGTGACCCGGAACGGAGAGGGGTACGAGATGACTGTTGCCCCGTATCTGGAACTCGCCGCGGGACTCCGGCGGAACGAGTGGCGACTCTCCCGGCGGGTCCTCGACGAGGGCCGGGTGCAGATCGAACCGCGCGAACTCGACCGTCTCCTCCAGCAAGCCGTCGAGGAGCGGGTGGCAGACGGCCTTCCCCTCGAGGTCCCCGACACCATCGAGACCTCGCTTGCGGATGCGGTCTTGAAGGTGGAGGAGACCCTCGAAGACCTCGATCTCACCCGCGACATCGACACCGTGGTGCCGGAGTTGTTCCCACCGTGCATGCAGCATCTCCTCGATCGGATCCAGCGTGGCGACCACCTGGCCCATCACTCCCGCTTTGCGATCACGTCCTTCCTCACCAACATCGGGCTGTCCACCGACGAGATCGTCGACATCTACGAGGTCAACCCAGGATTCGGCGAGGAGATCACTCGCTACCAGACCGACCACATCCGGGGTGACTCGAGTCCGACGGAATACACGGCTCCATCGTGTGCCACCATGAAGGCTTACGGCGACTGCGTGAACCCCGATGACCTCTGTGACAACATCGCCCATCCGCTCTCCTACTACGAGGTCAAACTCGACGACGCCGACGAGGACGAGCTTCTGGACTGGCGGGAACGAGACGACGTGGCGACGGCCGAGGACGATTGATCGGCGAGACGCGGTCGGAACCTATCCGGGCCGGGAGACGATCAATCCCCGAGGAAGAGAAGGCCGATGGCTCCCATCACGACGACGAAGGCCACGATTCCGGCGATGATGACGAAGGCCCCGGTCGGATTCCCGTTTTCGGCACCCATGAGGCTGCCGGCGATGAGGAACGCGATGAACACCACCACGCCGATGGTGGCGAGGACGGCGTCCCGGATCGTGTCCCGTTCGACATCCATGCCCGGCGGTTTCATGCCGCCAGCCAAAAAGGCGTCGAAGCGCCTGTGGCGTGTCAACTGGCGGATTGAAATCCAGACGCGGCAGCGACTGTTGGGAGGTAATCAACAGGCAGGGACGAGTCCTCCTGATCGCTGTCTTCCAGGTATCTTGGCCAGGTCAGTGGAGGCGATCCTGCCAGCACTGACCGATACTGATGCGAGGGAAGGGATTCGAACCCTCGGACCCCTGCGGGAGCGGGTCTTAAGCCCACCGCCGTTGGCCGCTTGGCTACCCTCGCGCAGGTTTCGGTAACCCTGGCGGGAGTAAGCCTTTTTCGCCTCCCCATTCCCGTCGGTCCGATCCGGGCCCCACAGATCGCAGGCGGACCCTCCGCGAGCGCTACTCGGAGAGCACCGGCTTTCCACTTTTGTACGTGGTTCGAACGTTCCGAAGCGCTCCGATGTGTGCGAGCGGATCCGCCTCGAGCACCACCAGATCGGCCTGGTTCCCCGGTTCGAGGGTCCCGATATCCGTTGCCGGGACCGTTCTCGCGGCCATCCGCGTCCCTGCCTCGATGGCCGCTTCCTCACTCAGGCCGACCTTCTCTACGAGCAGTTCCGCCTCGAGAGCGTTTTCCCCATGGGGGACCAGTTCGGGGCCCAGGAAGTCGGTCCCGAGGGCCATCGGGACGCCGGCGTCTGCGGCGGCCCGGATCGACTCGACGTGGGCCTCGAACGCCGCTTCGGCCTTCCGGACCCCATGTTCGGGGACTCCGTGCTCCTCGCCCATCTCCACGATGCGGTGCATGATCGTGAGGGTGGGGACGAGGGTTGCGTCGGTCTCGAGCAGGAGGTCGATGGCTTCGTCGTCGAGGAAGAACGCGTGCTCGATGGTATCCACGCCATTCTGGAGTGCACGGACGATGCCCGGCGTCCCCTGGGCGTGACTGGCGACCGGGATGTTGACCCGATGGGCCTCTTCCACCATCGCCTGGACCTCCGCGTCGGTGAACTGGCTCTGGGTCGGTTCGTCGCGTTCCGAGAGTACCCCGCCGGTGGTCATGATCTTGATCACGTCGACACCCTCGCGGATGTTCGCGCGGGCGGCCTTGCGACACTCGGCCGGGCCGTCGGCCAGCGTCGAGATCCCCAATCCGCTCTCCTCGGCCCAGGACAGCGGGAGGAAGTGCGAGTCGCCGTGGCCGCCGGTCTGGGAGATCGAGGGCCCACTCGTGAATATCCGTGGCCCCGGGATGTCCCCCGCCGAGACCGCCCGCTTGAGGGGAATCCCCGTCGTCGAGCCGAGGTCCCTGACGCTGGTGAATCCGCTCCGGAGGAGCTTCCGGAGGTCCATCGTGGCCCGGGCTGCGCCGAGCCCGTCGGATTCCAGCACCCAGTCAGTGGGCTCCATCGACCGGAGGCCCTGGAGGTGTAGGTGGGCATCGATGAGCCCGGGGACGACAGTTGCGTCGGGGTAGGCCGTCTGGTCCGACTCGTCCGGGAGCGACACCGACTCCGCCGGTCCGACGGCGTCGATGTATCCCGCTTCGTCGATGCGGATCCGCGCGTCCTGGATGGCGCCCGACCCGGTCCCGTCGATCAGTCGGCCCACGTCGAGTACATGCATGGTGGTCGTGAGCACACCTGGTAGCCGCATAAGTGACTGGTTTCGAGAGTGGGCTGAGCCGATGCCGGGGTTATTGCTGTGCGGACGATATCCGGTACTGAGCCATTCCGATAAACCTGACCGCAGAGAAGACGTTGGGTAGCCTCGACCAGCACCGCCCGATTCAGGCTGCTTCGCCCGGTGGTGGCGAATCGGACTCATCGTGATGGCTCTTTTGCTCGTCGGCCCGGGAGCGGATCCGATCGAAGTACTGGATGACGGTCTCGCGGCCGAGTTTGAGCGTCGAGGCGATCTGGGTAGCCGACTGGCCCCACACGGCGTACATGTACGAGGCGATCGCCGGCTTGCCGGCGGCGGCGACCGTCACCGGGATGCCGTACTCGCCCAGCCCTTCGCTGATGCGGAATCCGCCGAGCGCGGTGAAGAGGTCCCCGAAGAGCCTGGCTCTGGTCTCGTCGTCGAACTCGATCGGCTGCCTGGCCGGGGTGACGAAGCGGAAGCGTACGTCTCCAGTCTCCGGGTCCTCCTGTCGGACGAGGTAGCTCTCGGCCGGGTACTCGGCGGCCATGGTCTCGTGCTCCTCCAGGTCTGGCTCGGTGTCGAGATATGAGGGCATATGCACGGAATGGGTTTCCACCGATATGAAACCGCCCGGTTTGCCAGGTCCGCTCAGTCGTGGACGGTGACCGATTCGAGGAGGATGTCCTCTCTCGGCTGGTCGCGACGGTCCGTCCTTGCGCCACCGATCTCCCGCACGACGTCCATGCCGTCGGTCACCTTCCCGAAGACCGCGTGCTTGTCGTCGAGATGCGGTTGCGGGGCGAGGGTGATGAAGAACTGCGAACCGTTCGTGTTGGGCCCGCTGTTCGCCATCGAGACGATGCCCTCCTCATCATGGCGCAACTCCTCGTGGAATTCGTCGTCGAAGGTGTAGCCCGGGCCCCCGCGACCTGTCCCGGTCGGGTCGCCGGTCTGGATCATGAACTCGCCGATGACGCGGTGGAAGAGGACATCGTCGTAGAGCGGTTCACCCTCGATGGTCTCCTCGGTCTCCGGGTGTTCCCAGGTCTTCTCGCCCGTAGCGAGGCCGACGAAGTTCTCGACGGTTCGTGGGGCCCGCTCGTCGTAGAGTTCGATGTCGATGTCGCCCTTGCTCGTGTGGAGTGTCGCGGAACGGTCTCCCATGGCTTCGAATGCCCGGGCAGTCGGGATAACCCTGGTGTTTCGGGCGCCGGGCGGGCCGGGCGGACGGTTGCCGGGTGGTCCCGGTTGATCCGCGATATGGCTGACAGGCGACGGGAACAACCCCGGAGCGGTGCGTCGCACTCCCGCCTCGGCCGCCCCGGATGATGGGTTACTGCACACCCCGGCATGGTCCGGTTTCGGTATTTGAATCTTCGGGGATTGCGGGGACTGATTGGGTTTCCCTTCAGTCGTACTTCACCGCCGAGTGACCTCTCTACTGGCTCGGGACCTAATTCGACGTCCGAGTAATCCTTGTGCTGGGTCGCTTCAAAGCTGGTGCAGACGCTGAAAATCTCACTCCAGCTGTTCCAGGACCGCCTCGGGGTCGTGGGCGAGTCGGAGGGTGCGTGAGCGGCCCCGACCCTCGAGACTCTCGTACTCGGCATCGATGATGCCGAGCTTGTCGAGCTTGTTCACGATCTCCGTGTACCTGGTGTACCCGAGGTCGGTCTCCTCGTGGAAGCTGTCATAGACCTCGCCGGCCTGTTCGCCCTCCTGGTCGGCGACGACCTCGAGGAGGGTCCGTTCGTTCTCTGAGAGGCCCCGGAGGTTGCGCTCGAGGTGGACGTGCTTTGCCTCGTCGAAGGCCTCTTCGACGTCCTGAAGCTCGATACTCCGACTCGCCCGCATCTCTGCGTTGAGGCCGGCCCGTCGGAGCAGGTCGATCCCGACCCTGAGGTCGCCGGTCTCCGCGGTGAGCTCGGCCACCTCATCGAGTACCTCGGTCGGCACCACCCCATCGCGGAACCCGACGTCGATGCGGTGCTGGAGGATGTCGACGATCTCCGGGACGTCGTACACCGGGAAGTACGCTCTCTCCGGTCGGAACACGCTCTGGACGCGGCTATCGAGATCCTCGATGAGATCGAGGTCGAGGTCCGAAGAGACCACGATCACCCCGATCTTGGTCCCGGGGTGGGCCTCGTGGGCGCGCAACAGCGAGTAAAGCGTATCCGAGGCCTCGCCCTCGTAGAAGAGGTAGTTCACGTCGTCGAGGGCCACGGTCAGGACCGTCTCGTCCTCGGTGAGTTTGTCGGCGATCTGGCCGAAGAGCTTCTTGAAGGAGATGCCCGAGGAGGGCGGCTCGTAATCGAACAGCGCCTCGAACACCCGGGAGAAGACCGAGTACCGCGTCGAATCGACCTGGCAGTTCACCCGCACCGCGCGGGCCCCGGGTTGGGCATCGAGTTCGGCGAAGACCTTCTGGATAGCGGTGGTCTTCCCCGTCCCTGGCGGCCCCGTGGCCATCACGTTAAGCGGCCTGGAGCCGCGGGTGGCCGGCCGGAGCGCGTACTTCAGCGTCTCGAGCTGGGTTTCGCGGTGCTCGAAGTGCTCCGGCACGTAGTCGATCTCGAAGACGTGCTCGTCCCGGAAGATGGACTCGTCCCAGGAGAGCATGTCTTCGTCCCGGTCCGCTGGCATCACTTTCACCGAGCTTCCATAGCTACTTAACCCTTCGCTACCCGGGTCAGAACTTCTCGAGGAGTCGTTCGTAGAATTCGGCCGGTCGCTCGTCGCTCGCGCCCGATTCCGCGGCTTCGGTCGCCAGCTTCTCGACGATGAGCTCGGGGGTCGATCTCGCGAGGTGGTCCTTGATCGGTGAGCGGTCGACTTGCAACTCGCCGTCTTCGAGCCCGAGTGCCTGGATACCGTCCACGCTGACCGGGAACTCGCACGCGTCGCGGATCTGACCGGCCAGGTGGGAGACGAACACGCCAGTCGCCCGCGCTTCGTGGAGCTCCTCGAGGATGCCCGCGATGATCTTGGCCGAAGCTCCCGGCTCCGTGATGCTCTCCAGCTCGTCCACCAGGACCAGCTTGGTGGCGGCCCCGTTGGTCAGGGCCGCGAAATCCGTGAGGGTGGCCTCGAAGGCGCCCGCGTCGAGCGTCCCCTGGGATTTGGCGTAGTAGTAGAGCTCCTCGACCGCCGGGACGCGGGCCGACTCGGCCGGGACCGGGAGGCCCATATGCGCGAGGATGGTGATAACGGCCACCAGATCGAGTGTCGACGTCTTGCCGCCGCTGTTCACCCCTGACAGCAGCGTAACCCCGTCGACCCCGTAATCCACCGGTTCCACGGCCTCGAACGGCTCCTCGAGCAGCGGACATCGGCCGCCCTCGATATCGAACCCACGCCCTTCCCGCTCCGGGAGGGAACAGTCGAAATCCCGGGCGAAACGGGCGACTGCGAGCTCCACGTCGAGTTCCAGCGCCCGTCTGACGAGCGACTCGGCGTCGGGTTGTCTGTCGGCGAGTTCGGCCGCGACCTCACTCTTCAACCCGGCGGCCCGCCGGTCGCGTTCTGCCTCGAGACTCTCTTTGAGTCGCGACACGACGCCCTCGTCGCGCTCGACCGGATAGGTCGGTTCGTCCGGGAACACCAGGGCCGCCGTCGTCGCCTCGTCGTCCCGCAGGTCGAGTGCCTCGACGAGGTGCTCCCGCGCAGCCGCGACCGCTGCGTCGAACTCGTCGCCAAGCTCCCTGGCCAAGAGCGAATCGGCCCCCGCCCCACGCTCGACCAGCGAGAGGAGATCGGCCCCCTCGATGGTGACGTCGGTCTCCGCGATGGCCTGCTTGAGCCGATCGTTGGCGACCGATTCGGCCGTCGACACCGCGGCGTCGAGGTCCTCGGCGGCCAGCTGCAATCGGGATAGCTCCTCGTCGCCGGTCACCTCGCCGTCGTCGTCGATCCGGGAAAGCGCTTCGTCGAGCGCCTCCAGGTCGACGTGCGTCTCCAGCCCGGCGGCCCGTTGGACCTCGATCGCGGCCCGGATCGATGACCGATTCGTCGCGAAGAAGGCGAGGGTCCGCTCGGGGACCACTTGGACTGGTTCCTCCAGGGCGTCCGGCTGCACACGGACGTCCCCGTCCACGTCGACCCCCGCGAACGCCTCGTCGAGCGCGACGACCGTCGCGTACCCTCGCGCCAGTTCCGCGAGCCCCCTCGCATCCTCGACGATCTCGACGCTCAACTCGGGAATCGCGGATTTGGCCTCGCTGTAGGTCTCCGCGTCCGTGGTCGCGAGGCACCGGTCCCGCACACGGACGTCCCGGGGCCGCCCGAGGGGTTCGACCCCCTCGAGGGCTGATCGGACTGACTCGTTTCCCTCCCGATCCATCGCCGCCTTCGCGAGGGATTGGACCTCTTCGATCCGGGACGGTTCCGCACTCGGATAGTAGGTTTCGAGGCGCTTTTCGCCGTACGCCGTGACCGCACGCTCCTGCAGTAGTTCGAGGACCCCACGATATATCTCGCGGGCGCGATCGGTCGCCAGGAATCCGCCCGGATCGTCGTGCCGTGCACGGATCGCCCCCTTCACGATCCGGGCGGCGCGTCCTTCGGTGATCCCGGGGGCCGAGGCGATAGTTGCCACGTCCTCTCGTTCGATCGCCCCGGCCGGGTCATCGAGCGCGTCGAGGGCTTCCCGGGTTTTGGCCCCCACGCCGGGGATCGCCTCCAGATCCATCTGGCCACACGTTCGCCCCCGATGGCTAAACGATTGGGGATGGGGATCCGTTGCCGGTTTGCGCTCCGGAGATTGCCGGGATTTCAGCGGCCGGTCCACCGGAGTAGCAACAGCGTCCCCTCGAAGAGACCGACCATGGTCGCGGCGACGAGGATGGGAGCCATCCCAGTGGGGTCGGGGCTAAAGAGGAAGGAGATGCCGAGGAAGGCCCCCCAGAAGATGAGTCGGCGGTCCTCGAGCCAGGTCCGGGTGGTGAGCCCCATCATTATCGCGAGCATGATGAATAGCGGGATCTGGAAGACGATGGCGAGGTAGCCGAGCAGGATCAACATGAGGTCGAAGGTCTGGCCGAGGGCGAAAGCGATGTCGACGACGTCCCTCGAATAATAGAGGAAGTAGGTCATCACGGCGGGCAGGACCAGGAAGTACCCGAAGAGGAGCCCCACGAACGCGAGAACCAGACTGGTCGGCACTGCCGCGAGGTAATACCGGCGTTCGTGGGGATAGAGCCCCGGCCGCATGAACGCGTAGGTCTCGTACACGAACACCGGGAGGGCCAGCACTAAGCCGAGCAAACTTGCGGCCTTCAACTGGGTCATGACCAACTCGAGCGGGTGGTAGACGTGGGGCTGGGAGATGTCGGCGGGGAGCACAGAGTACCAGAGGAAGGTGATGAAGTCCTCACCGAAGGGGAACGCGAGCAGGCTGACCGCCCCGGCGATGATCACGACCACCGCCAGCCGCTTTATCATTTCCTCGATGTGGTCGGCCAGTGGCTGTTCGGTGTCCGTGGCCGGGCCGGTCTTGCGCTCGATGGGGGTCGTGTCGTCGTGCATCTCGACCGACGTGTCGGCGCTCGACCCATTCTCCTCGACTTCGTCCTCATCCTCCGGTCCGTCGTCTTCGCCTTCAGTGTCACTATCGGACGCTTCATCCTCCTCCTCCTCGACTTCGTCTTCGCCTTCCCGTCCGTCGTCTACTCCCTCAGGTTCACCATCGGACGCTTCAGCTTCCTCTTCGGCTTTGTCCTGACGGTCTCCGTATTCTGCCGGTTCATCGACATCCTCCGCCTCGTCGATGGCCGCTCCGTCCATTGAATCGCCGTCTTTCGCATCCCCCTCCCCTTCTGCTCCGCCGTCCGCGTTCTCCTCCGCTCCGTTTCCGTCCGCTGACTCGCCCTCGTCCGCTTCTTTGTCTGTGCCTTGCCCAACCGCCCCGTCGTCTGTTCCCTCGTTCACGTCTCCAACTTCTTCGACGTCCTCGTCAGGGTCGCTGTCGGGGGCGTCTTCGTCCGCTGGCGGCTCCGACTCGGCCGCCGCAGGTTCCGGCTGGTCGGAATCCGCCGGTTCGTCCGCGGGCGGGTCGGGCGACTCGGCGCGCTTCCCGCGCCCATCCCCCTCCCCGTCCTCGGGGGGTTCCGACGGCGGATCCCCGGACATGTGAGCGGAGGTAGGCCCCGGCGTCGTTATAGGCCTTTTTTATCGCTTCCTCGCGACCCAGAGAAGAAGATTGATAGTCGGGACCGGGATAGGGCCATTCAATGAGTGCCCCGGGCCCGATAGACGAGGATACGGCCCGTGCCATCAATTCCGGTCGGGAGACGCTGGGGGTCGTGCTCCGGACCGCCCAGCAGCGCCTCCAGAAGGTCTTCATCGCCTTCGTGATCGGGCTGCTGGTCGGGATCATCGCGATGCGGTCCTATATCTGGCCGCAGCTCAAGCTCGACCTCCTCGCCCGCGGCGCCCGGGTCATCGCCCAGACGCCCTTCGACGTCATCCTCCTGCAGGTGAAGATCGGGCTTGCAGTCGGGGTCCTCACTGCGCTCCCGATCCTCGGCTATTATCTCAAAGAACCAATGGCCGAACGAGGCCTGATCCCGGACATCCACGTCGCCCGGTGGAAGATCGGGTTCCTTGCGGTCCTGGCTTTGACCCTCTCGGTCTTCGGGGTGATCTATGCCTACTTCTTGTTCTTCCCCATCATGTTCGCCTTCCTGGCCGGGAACGCGCTGGGCGCGGGCCTGGCCCCGCTTTATTCCATCGTGCACTGGACGGAGTTCATCCTGGTGCTAGGGCTCTCGTTCGGGCTCGCAGCCCAGCTACCGCTGGTGATGACTGCCCTCTCGTACGCAAACATCGTGCCCTACGAGACCTTCCGCGACAAGTGGAAGTACGCCATCGTCGGTATCTTCGCTTTCGGCGCGCTCTTCTCGCCGCCGGACCCGTTCACGCAGCTGATGTGGGCCTCGCCTCTCATCGCGCTTTACGCCTTCAGTCTCTACCTCGCGAAGGTGGTCACGACTGCAAAACGCGGGAGTCGCGATCTGGAACTCCTCGGGGTCCTCCGAGACCGCTGGAACCACATCGCGGGAGCTGGCGTGGTGGGCGGCGGGATCGCGTATGCCCTCTTCGGGGCTGGCGGCGTCGGCTATCTGAATCGCGCGGTTATCCCACAGCTCCCGGCTCTGGTCCGGCCGGGTCCGATCCTGCCGATCGAGGAGATACTCGGCCTCCCCCGGGGACTCGCGCTGGCGGTTTCGGTATCGATCGGGATGGTGCTTGGGGCCCTGCTCGCCTCGCTGGTACTTATGTACCTGGTCATCGAGGCGGCCCAGCCGGGAAAGGAGATCGACGAATACATCGACGAGTTCGGCCTCGACCTCGCGAAGGTCGAGGGGGCAGCGGGGGTGCGGGCGGCTCCAGCCGAGGTCTTCGCCCGGATGGGGGAGGATGACGCGGTCACCGCCGCTCGGCGCGCGATGGACGACGGCGATTCCGAGAAGGCCCAGGCGATCCTGGAGCGCTTCGACGCGGTCACCGAAGCCGAGGCCGAGGAAGCGACAGGTGACGGAGCCGACGGGGAAGCCACCGAAGCAGGGGAGGGTTCTGCCGAGGGCGAGGAGGGTGACCCCTTCGCGCAGACCACGGCGGGGATGGTCAACGCGTTCACCGAGGATGAGACCACCGAGGACGATATCGGCGGGTACTACTACGACATCACGTTCATCATCGACAGCCTCCGGTCGAAGGCCTTCCGGCTGACGGCCGTCTTCATGCTCACCCTCGCCGGGATCTTCACCTTCCTTTACCAGGGGGGTATCGGGACGCTCCGGGCCGACTTCCTCTCCCGGATCCCGGCGGAGGTGCGCCCGGATCCAGCCACGGCCGAGTGGCCGATCACCCTTCACCCGGTGGAGGCTCTGGTCTTCGAGGTCAAGATCTCCACGGTACTTGCCGCGGTCGTCACCCTCCCTTTCCTGTTCTATTATGCCTGGCCGGCCCTCGAGAATCGCGGCTGGATTACTGGGGACCGGGACACGGTGTACCTCTGGGGAGCCTCGGTCATCGTCGGGATCATCGTCGGATCCATCTTCGGCTACCTGTACATCGCCCCGCCGATCATCTCCCTCCTGGTTCAGGACGCCATCCAGGCGGGGATGATCATCAGCTACCGGGTGAACAACTTCTTCTGGATGGTCTTCCTCACGACGGCGGGCATCGGCCTGCTTGCCGACATCCCCGTGTCGATGTGGCTCTTCCACCGCGGCGGCATCGTGAGCTACCGAACCATGCGCCGGCGGTGGCGGGTGGTCGTCCTCGGGTTCTTCGTGTTCGCGACGGTCGTCACGCCGGGAAGTCTGTTCACCATGCTGATCGTCGCCATCCCGATGTCGATGGCGTATATACTTGGCCTCGGCATCCTGTGGGTAATCACCATCGGAGGGCGCCGCGGTCCGCGACCGCCAGCCACGGAACCGGTGACTTGAGCGGGAGGGCCGAATGGGCACCTTCCGGCTCCCGACATCGAATGTCATCACCAGTCCGGTTTCGATGACTCAGACGCCTGGTCGAGCCCGTTCGAGGGCCGCCGCAACTGGCGGGCAAGCGTCCGACCGAGACTACCAGCTCCCTGGGTCACCCCGAAGGCGTTCCCCTGAGCGTCCTGACTTACATGTTGTGACAGGATCGCCGCGAGCGACGGGTTCAACAGCCCGTTGCCGGGCGATAGGAGCCCGAGCACCAGTAGGGAGGCGAGCACCTCTCGGGTGAACCAGATCTGGCCCGCACGTAGGTCGCCGCGAGGAGCCCGATGAAGACATCGCCGACACCGAAACTCCTGACATAATACGGGAGGATCGGGATCACGATTCCGAACCCGACGAGATCCAGGAAGACGACGAAGATGACGAGGGCTACCGCCCAGTGGGCCGCGTCAGTCGCCGTGTGACACTCGGGGGTCGAGACTCGCGTGAAGCACGTCCTGGAAGAGCGTCCCGCCGATGGTCAGGAAGGATAGGACCATGGCCGCACCGATGAGAACTGGGAGATCACGCCCCATGACGGCCTGGTAGATCAGGTTTCCGATACCCGGGATCCCGAATATCAACTCGATGACAATGATTCCCAGGAGCATCACGTCCACGAGTTCAGTGAAGGTGGTCGACACGATGGGGCCGGCCCCGTTCCGGAGGATATGTCGGGTCACCGTCCGCGGCCCGGCACCCTTCGCTCGCAGGAGTTTGACGGACTCTGTGCCGAGGTATTCTAGTGACTCCGCACGGGCGTATCTGATCTGCCCGGCCAGGATACTGGACCCCGCGACGATAGCCGCGAGTCCGAGATTCCCCATCGTCCGGACCGACCCTAGCATCGAGGGGTCCTGGATACCTCTCACGAAGAGCTGTAACTCGACGCCGGCGAGCCACAGGAGGAGCCACGCGAGCAGGAAGTTGGGGATGCCAAAGCCCACGTAGGACAGACCCATGCTCAGGTCGGCCAGCGGCGAGTCCTCGTGAGTCCCGGTATACAGCCCCAACGCGATACCCCCAATCACCGCGACGATGAGGGCGGGAATCAGGTAGGCAGCCGTGAACAAGAGCCCACGCCCCACCATGGCCGTGACCGGCTGTCCGGTACTGAACGAGCGACCCCAGTCGAGCGTCGACACGCCGACCAGCCAGTTCACGTATCGTTCACCGAGTGGGTCATCGAGATTGCGGGATTCCCGGTATTCCTCGAGGATGGCCTCGACCTCCTCGGAACTCAGACCGCTCCCGACCGCGGCTCGCTCGACCATCGTCACCGTCGGGTCCTCGGTCACGGCCACGAACCCGAACACGGCAGTCATGATGACGTAGACCAGAAACACGGCGACGAGCAGTCGTTTGCCGAACCATCGGAGGCGACTCATCGGGAGTGCTCCTCCGTTGGAGGACTCGTGGCGACCGCGATGGGGATGTGGATGGTGACCGGCCTCGGCGCCCGGTCCGTTTGGAGGGCTGACTCGACCGTCACAGTTTAGTAGCTCCTATCCCCGACGAAATTTAAAAGTTCGTCACATGGTGACGCCCACCCCGCTGTTTCCCCTCCCATCCGCTCCCTCCAGGACGCCATTCCGAGGACTGGCAACCGATCCGTCAGGCCCGTTCCAGGGGTCCATTCCTGGCCGTTCATCAGTCCTGTTTGGAGCGTGCGGGTCGCTGACGCATCTGGCGGTTCGAAACACCCGCCGCAGACGAATCCATCACCGCAATTGGCCCCCTCCGAACCCATGACAACACGATCCGGAGCGTCCAGTGACGCCTCGATCGGCACTGACGACGACCCGTCGTACAGGAACATCGACTGGGAGGCCCAGGCTGGTCGGACGTGGTCGCCCGCCACCGAGACCTGGTTCGTCATCGCGGGCCTCGCCGTGATCGCCGCGCTTTTCGCGTACGATCTCGTCGCCCGCTCGCCGACCGAAGCCCTCTACGGGACCTGGAAAGCCCCGCCGATCGACTGGTTGTTGCTGGGCTCCCTCGTCCTCTTCGTCGGGTACGCGATCGTCCCGCTGGCCACCCGGACCAGGACCAGACGTCGGTTGGTCGAACAGATACGTTCCCGTCCGGCCGTCGCGGCGAGCGTCGGCTGGCTGGTCGTGGTGTTGGTCGTCGGCACTGTGGGGTCGGTGCTTCTGGGCACGCCGGCGAAACAGTTCGCTATCACCCACCAGCCGCCCGCGTTCCTGCCGAGGGGTTCGATATTCACCAGTCAATGTGTCGGTCACGTCAACGAGGGCGTCTGTTACGGCTCGCTTCAGTACCCGCTCGGAACGAACGAATACGGCGAACGGATCGGGGCCCTGCTGGTCTCCGGGATGCGAGTGGTGGTGACGCTCTCGCTCGTGACCGCGACCATCCTGGTCTCGATCGCGACGGCGGTCGGGACCCTTGCGGGATTCCTCGGGGGTCGGGTCGATACGCTTCTCACAGGGTATGTGGACGTCCAGCGGACCGTCCCGGCCTTCCTGGTCTACGTCATCTTCGCCTTCCTCACGGCACCGAGCCTCCTCGTCCTGATCGTTGTGTTCGGGTTCCTCAACTGGGGCGGGATCGCTCACGTTGTCCGGAGCGAGGTCCGGGGGGTTCGCGATGCCGGATATGTTCGCGCCGCCCGGAGTGCGGGCGCCGGCCGTCTCCATGTCCTTCGACATCACGTCCTTCCGAACGTCGCCGGCGGGATCGCGGTGGCCACGACACGACAGATCGCGACGCTCATCCTCATCGAGGCCGCGATCTCGTACTTAAATTTCAGCGACATCATGGTTCGATCCTGGGGGGAGATCATCGCCTCGGCGATGGGCCAGTACTTCCCGCTAAACTGGTGGGTCGCCGCCGGGCCGGGACTCGCCCTCATCGCGACCGTCATCGCGGTGAGCATCGTTGGCGACGCACTCAGGGACGTGTTCGATCCACGAGGGATACCATGACCGGAACCCCGACCCTGTCGGTCGAGAATCTCACGGTCGCCTTCGATACCCCCGGCGGAACCATCAGGGCCGTCGAAGACCTCTCATTCGTGCTGCAGACTGGCGAGACGCTCAGTATCGTCGGGGAGAGCGGGTCGGGCAAGACTGTCGCGGGGGAGACACTGACCCGGCTGATCCCGTCCCCGCCCGGGCGCGTGGTGAACGGGTCGGTCCGGTTCGACGGGTACGATCTCACGACGGCCACAGATTCGCTCCTCCGCACGATCCGGGGAAATCGGATCGGGCACGTCTTCCAGCACCCCCAGGGTGCTCTCGATCCGGCCTATCCGGTCGGGGAACAGGTCGCTGAGACAATCGAACTCCACGAGGCCGATCCGGCAGCCCACGACCGCGCGGTCGACCTGCTCGACAACGTTGGGCTCCCGAGCCCGGCGTCGGCCGCCGAAAAGTATCCCCACGAGCTATCCGGTGGGGTGAAACAGCGCGTGGTCATCGCCACCGCCCTGGCAGCCGATCCGGACATCCTGGTCGCCGACGAGCCCACGACCGCACTCGACGTCGTGACCCAGGCACAGATCCTCAGGCTGCTCGCCGACCTCCAGGCCGATCGGGACTTGGGGGTCCTCTTCATCACCCACGACTTGGGGGTGGTCTCCGAGGTGGCTGACCGGGTTCTCGTGGTCTACGCAGGCCGTGTGATGGAGCGAGGCCCTGTCGAGTCCGTGCTCCGGGACCCGGCCCACCCGTACACCCGTGGCCTGGTAGCCAGCCTTCCCGGCCGGGGCGACTCGATGACCCCCCTTTCGGGCTCCTTCCCGGACCCCGTCGACCGCCCGGAGGGCTGTCGCTTCCATCCCCGGTGTCCGCACGCCGTGGAGGCTTGTCGTGAAGCGGTGCCGACGGAGTTCCTCGTCGATAGCGACCACACCGCTGCGTGCATCTATCACGGTCCGGGATACGACGCGTCAGAACTGGGTGATCAGGATGACTGATCCCCTCCTGTCGGTAGAGAAGTTGACCAAGCACTACTCAGTCACCGAGGGCCTGTTGGGTCGCGAGGTCGAACGGGTCCGGGCGGTGGACGGTGTCGATCTGGACATCCGACCGGGCGAGACGCTCGGGCTGGTCGGGGAATCGGGGTGTGGGAAATCGACCGTGGCCTCGACCCTCCTCCGCCTCGAGGAACCGACGGCCGGCGATATCCGGTTCGACGGCGAGTCTGTGACCGAGTACGATCCCACCGAACTGAAACGCTTCCGACGGCGGGCACAACTCGTGCTCCAGGACCCGAACGCCACGTTCGATCCACGCATGACCGTCGCGGAGACGGTCGGTGAGCCGCTGCTGATACACGGGATGGCCGACCCCGACCGGCGACGAGCCATCGTCCGGGACATCCTGGACCGGGTGGGATTGCCCGGTATCGACCTCGATCGGTATCCCCACGAGTTCTCGGGCGGGCAGAAACAACGCCTCGCACTCGCAAGGTCTCTGGTCCTCGACCCGGACCTGCTCGTCGCCGACGAACCGGTAAGCGGTCTCGATGTCAGCGTTCAGGCCTCGGTCCTTGAGCTCATGGCAGACCTCCAGGCGTCCTTCGACCTCTCGATCCTCTTCATCAGCCACGACATGAGCGTGATCCGGGAGGTAAGCGATCGGATCGCGGTGATGTACCTCGGCGAGATCGTGGAACGGGGCCCGACCGAGGACGTATTCGAGGACCCGGCCCACCCGTATACCCGGGCACTGGTGGCGGCCATCCCGACCTTGGACCGGCGCGATGGACCGCCCCCGGAACCCCTCTCTGGGAACGTCCCGGACCCGGCTGATCCCCCGTCAGGCTGCCGATTCCACACCCGATGTCCTGTCGTCATACCGCCCGATGGCGTCGACATTGCGGAGGAAACCTATCGGGCTATCGTCGACCTCCGCCTGGCGCTTGCGGAGGGAACGTTCGAACGGGAGTCCCTCGAGCCGGGCGCGGCGGGATCAGCCTCCAACTCCTTCGACTCCTCGGTTCGTGCGGCCTTCGACATCCCGGCACCGGTAGCCGATCCCGCTGCAGAGCGGGTGCTCTCCGACGCTCTCGCCCGTCTGGCGGCGGAAGACCGGAACGGCGCGGTCAATCGATTGCGGGATACGTTCGAATCCCCGTGCGAAAGAGGCAGTCCCGACAGTGACGGGACGGTGCGGGAGCGATCCAGGGGCGACGGTGGACCCGGCGCCTATCGCTGTAAACGTCCCCACTGAACGACGGCACCGACCCCGAGCCGACAACGGCGACTCCTTGCAGGTTCACCGCAGACAGTTCTATCGGGTGGGGCCGTTTCCCTCGAGACAGTATTATTGGGACAGCAGGCCGGTCTCTCATCGAGAATAGTGGCGCCTGATAGGCCTGTCATCCGGCGGAGCCGCTCTCCCACCCGCGATCCGAGATGCTTATCCGGATATGCTCTCGATACTATCGAGAGAACATGCATTTGAGACGGCGTGGCTGTATCGGAGACGGCCGGTACGAGGAATCCCCCGCAGGGAGGTGGTCGATATGCCAAAGATAAGCGTCGAGGTTCCCGCAGAACTACTGGCCGACCTCGACGAGCACGTGGGCGAGGAGGGGAAGTTCGTCAACCGAAGCGAGGCCATCCGGGCCTCGATTCGGAAGACCCTCGACATCCTGGACGAAATCGACGAGCGCCACGGGCGGCTCGGCGGGGGAGACGAATGACGACCGGCCGAGTCCGCAGGCACGATATTCTCGATCGGGGGTATCACCGGTGAATCGCTCACAGGTCCCGATCGGGCAGGTCGCGCTCATCGGATTGTTCGTCACGGCGCTGATCACGGCCCAGCTCACCGCCTCGAAGGTGCTGGCCTTCCAGGTCCCGTTCTCGATCCCGGTGGCGGGGAGCACGTTGGCGCTCCCGGGTGCCGCGCTGGCCTACGCGCTGACGTTCTTCGCCTCGGACGCCTACGCCGAGCTCTACGGCCGGCGGGCCGCCCAGGTGATGGTCAACATCGCCTTCTTCCTCAACTTCGTCATGCTCGCGCTGGTCTGGAGCACCATCCTGGCCCCGGCTGCCGGGTCCTCGCCGGTTTCCTCGGACGCCTTCGCCGCGGTGCTCGGCCCGAGCACGAACATCGTGATCGGGAGTTTGGCGGCCTATCTCGTGAGCCAGAACTGGGATGTGGTGATCTTTCACCGCATCAGGGACTGGACCGGTGGAAAGCACCTCTGGCTCCGAAACCTCGGTTCGACCGCGAGCAGCCAGCTCATCGATACGGTGATCTTTGTGGGGCTCGCCTTCTTCCTCGTCCCGCAGGCCCTCGGCACCGGGGACCCGCTTCCGCTTGGCCTCGTCGCCTCGTTGATCGTCGGCCAATATCTATTGAAACTCTCCATCGCGGTGGTGGACACCCCGTTCGTCTATCTTATTGTGGGGATGCTCAGGCGGCGCGGCCACGGTGGACCCGCGGTCAGGCTGGTGGATTGAGCGTCGATCCCGAGAATTATTCGACGAGTTCCGCGAATCCGAACCTCGCCTTGATATCGGTGACCTCGACGGTGACCCTGTCGCCGACCTCGGTGTCGGGGACGAACACGGTATAGCCGTCGAGTTTTGCGATCCCGTCGCCCTCCTCGCCGACCCCTTCGATCTCGACCTCGAGGACCTCTCCCACCGAGATTGGGGCAGTCAGCCTGCCGAGGCCCACGACGTAGACCTCCGAGGAGGACTCGCGGGAGGCCTCGGGTCTGACCGTCCTGAAGTGTTCGAACGCGGATTCCACGTCGGTCCGGAAGTCCGCGAAATCCTGCCCGTCGAAGACCTTCACCGCGAAGTTCCCGCCGGGTGCCAGCACCGAGCGGGCGGTTTCGAGGGCCAGGCGGGCCAGATGGACCGAGCGAGCGTGGTCGACGCTGTACTCCCCGGTCATGTTCGGGGCCATGTCCGAGACGACGGTATCGACCTCGCCCTCCGCGACCTCCTCGATCCGGTCCCGGGTCTCGTCTTCGGTCATGTCCCCGCGGATCGTCTCCACGTCGTGGTCCTCGAGGGGATCGATGCGCTGGAAGTCCACGCCGATGACACGCCCGGACGGACCGACTGCTTCGGCGGCTACCTGCAGCCAGCCGCCGGGGGCCGCCCCCAGGTCGACGACGGTGTCGCCCGGCGAGAGGAGGTCGGCCTGCTCGTCGAGCTGCTTGAGCTTGTAGGCCGCTCGGGAGCGGTATCCCTCCTGTTTCGCCTTATTATAATAGTGGTCCTTCCGGGCCATTCACGCCCTTTTCGCGGCCCGGAGAGAAGTGGCTGACGATGCCGTGATCGGGATCGATATCCACCGACGGGTCGTCACAAATCGTGGCCGGGTGACCGCCCTCGACGGGATGTCTCCCGGTCCCTCGGTCGATCAGTCGTTCTCGAACTCGTGCTCGAATCCGCCCTCGAACTCCGCGTTCTCGTCCGTTTCGGCTACCTCGATCTCCAACTTCTCCGCGTCTTCAGGGATCGGCACCTCGACACGCCCGTCCTCGTCGGTCTGTAAGACGGTCTCGTTCTCGTCCCCGAACGCCACGGAGAGATTGAGGCCGGGGACGGCGGATCCGTTCTCGTCTTTGACCAGGATGGAGGCTGTTTCACCGGGTGAGGTGGGCTCCTCGAGTAGTATCGATAGTTCGTTTTTCTCCTCATCTCCTTTCGTCTCGGCATTCTCGTCGTTCATCTCCTCGTCCATC
>CAZQNH010000040.1:0-1512 GCA_964594685.1 uncultured Halobacteriales archaeon | reverse complement strand
CATCTCCTCATCCTCGTCCATCTCCTCATCCTCGTCCATCTCCTCATCCTCGTCCGCTTCGTCAATATCCCGGATTTCCACGTCCGTACCGGATTCAGCTATGTTGGGCTTGAGGATGTACTTCCCGCTGTTCCCTGCTTTGTGGACCGCGATGTCGTAGACGAAATCGGTGCTCGCGTTCGGCCCAACCTCGAAGGTCGTGTGCAACTGGAGCTTCTGGCTCGGGAGCTTCACGTCGACCTCCTCGCCGTTCTTCAGGACCCCCTCGACGTCAGTGACGTGGACGAACACCGCGGTGTAGGTGCCATTCGGGGCGCTGAGGTTCGCGAGGCGGGTGGCGTTTTTCCCCGTGAGTTCGGTCAGGTCAACCGTCCGGTTGTCGACGTCGTAGGTGACCCATCCCTCGCTCTCGTCTTCGTCATCGAGTTCGTCCGACTCGTTCGTTTCCGTCTCGTTCTCTCCGGAGCCGTCTTCGGGGGCGTCTCCTCCAGCGTCTTCCCCGGCGGTGGTCGCGTTGTCGTCGGTCTCATTCCCTTCATCTTCGGCCGTATTCATCTCATCGTCTGCGTCCTCGGCCCCCTTCTTCTGGAGCCCGATCTTCTCGATGGTGACGTTCAGGTGTTCGAAGTCCTCGATTGCGGCCGGTTCGTCGCTGACGTAGAAGGCGATGGTGCCGGCCGTCTGGTCGACGGAATCATTGGTCGGCTCGAGTGCGGTATCTGATTCGTCTATACTATCCGACGGGAGCGTTCCCTGGGTCGTCGCCCCACAACCAGCGAGGGCGACCATGACGGCGACCAGGGCGATGACGACGGTGCGTCTCATGGACGACCCATTCAGCCCACCTCCCTATATACCAGGGCGGCCCTTGGGTTGGTTTCGGTGGGGTTTAGCGGACTTTGCCCGGATTAACCCGCGCTATCGGATGTTCCCCTGGTGGAAAGCGGGATATCAGGATCGAACGGGTGCCTCCAGTCCGAGGCGAGTCCGGCGCGAGCGACGGGCGGCAACGATGTGTGCGAGCCTCGCTCCGAACGAGCGTAGCGCAGAGATTTTGGACTGGCCGGAAAGCGCCGGAGCCCCTCGAATTCGACGAATCAGCCGGAAGCTCCCGAACGGGTGGCTTTTTATGATGGGTGGTCGTAGACCGCGACAAGATGTTTACGGCCATCGTGAGCGCCGATACGCTCCGGACGACCTTCGACTCCGTGAGCGTGCTGGTGGACGAATGCAAGATCCACCTCAACGAAGACGGGCTGGAGATCCGGGCGGTGGACCCGGCGAACGTGGGCATGGTGGACCTCGAACTCGACTCGTCGGCCTTCGAATCCTACGAGGCGGACGGCGGGCTCATCGGGGTCAACCTCTCGCGGCTCGAGGACATCGCCGGCATGGCCGACGCCGGCCAGCTGGTCCAGCTCGAACTCGACGAGGAGACCCGGAAACTGCACATCACCATCGACGGGCTCGAGTACACGCTTGCGCTCATCGATCCGGACTCCATCCGGCAGG
>CAZQNH010000039.1:0-23402 GCA_964594685.1 uncultured Halobacteriales archaeon | reverse complement strand
CAGAAGAAATTCTTTGGTGATGATCTCGAATCCGGGTTGAAAGCGATCGCATCCGCGAGCGACAATCCCTTTGGCGTCCGCGAGGTCGACGAGCCGCCCTATGACGTCAACGACGAGTACGAGCGATTCGACGGGACGAAAAAGATCTTCCGGATGGACGACCCGTTCGGCGAAGTCTCGGGGCACCTCGGGGACCCGAACACGGATAACTCGGGCGTAATTACCCAAATCGAAAACGCTGAGATGGGACACGGGTCCGAGACGATCGGGAATATGGACCCGATCAAAGCCTCTTCGAGCGCCGAGGCGCGGGCTCTGTTCGCACTCGAGGGCAGCGACGTCGACCCGGGGAAGGTCTGTGAGGAACCAATCCACACTGGCACCTTCCACGAGTACCACGGCCTGACCCCCGAGAACAACGAACTGGTCGCCCGGGAGCCGGACATGACCGACCCGAAGCTGCTCAAAGAACGCCTCTTCAAGGTGGGTCGGATGTACGGGATGTCCGACATGGGCGTCGCCGACCGGGACGACCGATGGTGGTATTCCCACTCTGACGCGGGGGTTCCGATCAAGTTTACGGACGACGTGCAACGCCTCACCGTCGAGGGCGATGGTGACGAGGCCGTCTACAAGATTCCAGACCGCCTCGACAACGTTATCGGCACCGCAGTCGAGATGCCGATCCACTGGGGGCGGACTGGCCACTCACTCGGCAGCGGTATTAGTTCGAACTTCGGATACGAGGGACAGAGTTACATCCTTACCGCGATGGCGTCGTGGATCGAGATGATGGGGTACCACGCCGTCCCGGCCGCTAACCACGGGATGTCCGGGCCATCGGTACCCGTCGCCATCGACGCTGGCCTCGGGGAACAGGGTCGTCACGCCCGCGTGATCCACCCGCAGTTAGGCTCTCACATTCGCGTCCAGAAGATCCTCACGGACATGCCACTCGAGAAGGACTCCTGGATCGAGTTCGGTGCCCAGGAGTTCTGTAAGGCGTGTAAAGTGTGTGCCGAGATGTGTCCGGCTGATGCCATCCCGACGGCGACCGAACCGTCGCGGGATTGGGAGGACTTCCATCCGGGGACTGGGGAGTTCAAGACCCGGGGCAACAAGCACTGGTACTCCCACGGTGGCCGGTGCCGGAAGTTCTGGAAGGAGAACGGCACGAACGACAGCCAGTGTATCGCGTCGTGCCCGTTCTCGCTCGGGCGCTCCTGGCTGCATGACGTGACCCGGTCGCTGGCCGGTTCCTCTCACACCATGGACGAGTTCCAAGCCAGTATGGCCAGGACCTTCGGCTACGAGAACCACTACCACCCGGAGGAGGCATGGAACAAGGACTACCTCATGTGGGGTCGGAAACTCGACCCCAAACTCGGAGGGTTCTGACATGGTGAGCTTCTGGAAAACCATCGTCGATCTGGGTACCGACAAGATTCAACAACTGGGAGCGCTCGGGGCAGTCCTCGGCGTTCTCTGGATCGTCGGCGCGTGGGTGCTGTTTGACTGGATGACCGGCGCCTGGACGGAGGGGTTCGCACAGGCCGGTAACATGTGGGGCCTCAGCCTCCTACTGTGGCTCCTCATCGGCCTTGCCATCTACATCTGGCGAGACCCCCACGGCGTCAGGACCAGCGGAAACGACTGACCGCCCCCGATCGTCAGGTTCGGCGGTCAGGGCTCCCACCATATCGAACAGGAGTACCGATGGCCATTGGATCGAGCCCCCGCGAGATGGGTGGCAAGGGTCCAATGTCCCGGAACTGACGCACGAACAGCCGTCCTCGAAATATCGGTCGCCAACTCACCGAACACAGATGATTCCGAAACGTGGAACAGTGCTCATCGTCCTCCTGGCCCTGGTTTTCGCCGTCGGGGCGGGCTGTGTGGGAGGAGATGGGAGTGACCGAACCGAGACACCCCACGGGTTCACGCTGGATGGGGATATCAAAGACGCGAGGACCGGAGAAGGAGTTCCTGGCGTGAGGGTGCGGGTAGATAATCGAACAGCGGAGACGAATAGCGACGGGGAGTTTGGATTCGAAGGCCTCTCCGAAGGCGAGTACACCGTCGTCGCCGAGAAATCAGGCTATCTCTCAAAGGAGATCACCGTTCGCATTACCTCGGACCGCAAGGTGACATTCACGATCCGGGACGAGGAGTTCTACGGACCCAACCAGGCGTCACTCGTGGAGTCCCACTGGGAGAACGAGGTGACCTGTCAGTCCTGTCACGGGAGTCCGTCTGGCGAGATTGCGGAGCCGGCACCTGATGACTCCTGTACGGACTGTCACTCCATTGAGATGATACGGAACCAGACGGCCGAATTCGATCCGAATCCCCACGATGATCCACACGGCCGGGCCCGGGACTGCGGCAATTGCCACAAGGTCCACGAACCATCGGTGAACGGGTGTGCGGGCTGTCACTCCGAGTCCATCATCCCCGATCCGCCCTGAGTCGATCTATGCTCGTCCCGAGCCTCTGCTGACCCGTACAGACAGCCATCGACCCGGAGCACCGCTCCTCGATCCGTTAGGGATGAACCAATGGTAACGGCCCAGCAGTCCCCGCGAATCTCGCTTCTACACGATAAATTATGTGAGTTAGTGACACACATCCATCACCGTTCAGCAGTCAGGGGGAGGGGAGGCCGGCATCGGCTTTCTGAGCGTGTCCTGTCCACGATACCAACGTGTGGAACGGGGGAGAGAGCCAATGTCAGCAGACGATCCAACAGAACTGGAAAAGATACCGGGGATCGGACCGAAGCGGGCGAAATCGCTCCGCGTCGCGGGATTCGAGACGCTTGATGACATCGACGAAGCCACCGAGGCGGACCTCCGCCAGGTGCCGATGATCGACGACATCCTGGCCCGCGATATCAAGGCCACGGTCGGCCCCGGCGAAACATCACCGTCGGTATTGAAACCAACTCATCAGATAACACCGCGTGACTGGACGGTCACGGATCGACAGGTGGCCCACCTGCAGGAACTGACCGATGACATTCCACACGAGTTAGCCGGCGTCACGGCACTCGAGATTCGAGACTCACTCGAATGGGTTCTGGATCCCGAACTCCTCGGCTTCCGGCAGGTGTGTGGGAAGGTCGTCGTCCACGACGAAGACACGGGTGAGCAGCATCCCGTCCCACACGCCACGGTGCACGTCGAAGACGCCGATTGTTCGTTCCTGTCGTATTTCCCCGAGGGGCTGGGATACGGGTGGTTCTTCCCGTTCGAGTGTACCCGCGAGGAGATCGCAACGGTCACGACCGACGAATGTGGCGAGTTCTGCCTGTTCGTGCCCCAGTGGGACATCGACAGGGTCCTCGAGTACCGCCGCGAGCGGGTCTGCCTGCCGGATATCTACAAACCACGGCTACGAGACGTCCTCGAGAATCCGGCCGTGTATCCGGAGCCAGTCCTCCCGCCGCGCGGACAACCCAGACCGGACCCTCGACCGCGTGACTTGCAGGACCCTGGCGTCTTCGAGCGACTCTCGGACATCGTCGGCGAATCGGTCCTGCAGCGACTCGACAGCGCCACCGAGGCCATGGACTTCGGCAATCCACACGATACCGCCGATGAACTGCTCGCCCGACCTGCGTTCCCGAAACCGGTCGAGCCGCCGCTTCCGGACCCGTTAGGCAGGATTGAACCCGAGATCCCCCCGGAGGAATTCGGCGAGGAACTGCCGGTCGGACCGGAGATCATCGATTCGATCGATTTCGACAGGTACGTCGGCCCGTTCCTGCGTTGTCGGGACGTCTTCGTCCCGGAATGGCGGACCTTCATCGACGTTCCGGATATCACCTTCCGGGTGACCCAGGACGTCGACCGGGACGGCACCGAGGAGACCATCTACAGCGAAGGTTTCTTCGATATCCGGTGGAACGCCGACTCGATCCCCGAGACCACCCTCGTGGCGACCGATGACGCCATCTCGATCCCCTCCTGTGGGACGCCCGAGACTGTGGTCTGTGAGGGGCCGTCCATCGAGACGGTCGGCCGAATGCCGGCACGGTCGCCACATCTCGATACGACCACCGGCTACGCCGAACGGATCAACCGGCCGAAGTCAGGCGGAACGCGTCCGGATGGCACCGCCCCCTTCGCGGGGACCCTGCAACTCCACGGCTGTCACCGGTTCGAGGAGGCCTCCTACTACCGGGTCATGTATGCTTTCGAGAACGAATCGGAGCGACCGTTCACGGGGCACGAATGGTACCACCCGGCGATCCAGCGGAACTCGGTCCACGTCGGCCCGCCCGACACCGATGGGTGGTATCCTATCCTGGATGTCCCGTACCTGGAGAACTACTACGGCGAATCCTTCTCGGATAACCCGCTCATCTCGAAGCATTGGTTCTTCAACTGGAACACCCGCTCGTACCGGAACGGTACGTATACCGTCAGGCTCGAACTCGGCGACGAGAACAAGGACCCGCTGGCCGATGACTCGCCGCGAGTCGAGTTCGAGGTTGACAACCGTGGGCCACACCTCCAGATCGAGGAGCTGGTGTGGGGGAAGCGCTCGGAGCCGGTGGCGAACTGGGACAACGAACTCACCGAGAGGTGCCCCAGGATCCAGCGACCCACGGGCACCGATATCGGCATCAAGGTCACGTTCAGGGCCTGGGGCGAGCACTTCCGGAGTGTCAATCTCAAAGCAAAAGGGTGTGAGGACGACCCCGAGCGGATCCAGCCATCCGCGAGTGGCCAGACGAACAGTTACGCTTACTGGCACAACTCGGTCAACGACCGGAGTCACCGGAAGACGGTCGCCTTCGAGGTCCCGGCGAACTACCCGGCCGGCGCGTATCGGCTCGCGCTGCGGGGAGTAAGTCGGGCCTTCAATCCGGCTGGATCGGGGACCGGCCCCGGCACCAACTGGACCGGCGACCAGAACTACGTCGACTCCCACGCCGGGCGGCTGCTGAGCATCGAGAACAAATGAGCGGTCCGGGCTGAGGAGGGGCAGTCCTCACCTCGGTTCCAGATATCGCATAGACCACCCAACCACCAGGGAAAACGACCCGACCATGATACTACGAGCCCGCGACCGGAAGAACGGGAGGCGACCTGAATGGCCCACCTGAGTCAGCTGGTGCCGTCCCGCAAGGAGCTTCGAGCTATCAGCCACCGGTTCGGCTCCCTCGCGAAACCCCCGAGACGGTCACGTTCCCAGCAAGCCCTCAGTAAGGACCCTGGGTGGATTGGGACCGTCGAGCAGCCATTCGAAACCGTCGAAGACGCCCGGATCCGGCTCGAGGAACTCGAAGCGGCGTTCCGGGGTACCGGTGACCGGCGGTCGATCTTTCTCACCGTGTACACCGAGATGACAGGAGCCGTGGAAACGGGACTCGGCTCCGGGTTCTTCGCGGACCCGGCCTGGGTCGAAGAGTTGCTGGTGAACTTCGCGAACCACTATCGACGTGCCGTGGTCGCGTACGAACGGGAGGAAACCCACCGAGTTCCGGCCCCGTGGGAGATCGGCTTCGATGCCACGCTGGGGGGCGAGACACTGGTCCTGCAGGACGCCCTGTTCGGGGTGAACGCCCACATCAACTATGACCTCACCTACGCGCTGGAGGAGGTCGGCATCGATCCGGACCGGGGCCGCAAGTTCGACGACTACAACCGAATCAACCGGGTCCTCGATCGGCTCGTGGACACGGTCCAGGATGCACTGGTGGACGTCTATGAAGCAGCGAACGTCGCGACGCTCGACCCCCTCCTCGGTCCGCTCGACGAGGAACTCGTGTTCTACGGGCTCAAATCAGGGCGCGGGTTCGCCTGGGACAACGCCGAAGTCCTGGCAGATTTCGACGGCCCAATCGGGTCCACGTGCATCGACTGGCGAGTCACCAACGTCTCGACCGGGATCGCGAAACTCATCCGGAGTCCCGGTGTGGACCCGTCGGCCTCTGGGCAATTCCTCGACGCGGAGAAGGAACTGGCACCGATCGAGGCGTTCCGCACCGCGTTCCGCGGAAAGGCCCCCAGTGGCGACCCAGCCCTGTGGACTGCACCACCGTAACCGGGCATGACCCCCAATGATACCGCCAATCAGCGAGCTACCGAGCCCGAGTCCGGAATCGAGACTGGGGTCGGGGATTTCGACCAGTTCGGGACCTGGATCGACCGGCTCATCGGGGCGGAGGTGGGCCTGGAGATGGTGCTTCGAGCCGGCCTGGTCAGCCTCCTCGTCTTCGGCCTGGGCTTCCTCGTCGCGGTCGCCGGAGATGCGGGGATGGCGTATCTCCGCTCGCCCTCGGCCCTGCTAGTCGGCCTGGGAATCCTCCTCGCGTCGGTGAGTTACGGGTGGGGATCCCGGAAATTCCGGGCGGTCGTCCACGAGATACGAGCGGCGTTCGACGTTCAGGACGAAGCCTATTCGCTGCTGGTCACGGAGGGGCTCGCCACAATATATAATGACCGAGCGATCCTGGTCGAGTTCGCCGTCGCCCTGGTGGCTGTCCTCGGTCTCCAGCTGTTCGTACCCATCCCCATCGCCATCCCGGTCGGTGCACACCCCATGGTCGAGGTGTTGGGGACGACGATAGAATATGCCGATGTCATCCAGCACGTCGTCGGAGTCGTGGTCCTCCTGTACGTGGTAACCGGCATCCACATGGTGAGCACGGCCATGTGGCTCCTCTACCGGATCTCACAATTACCGCTGGAAGCACCGCAGACCGCCTCCATCGAACTCGATGACCTGGCCGATTTCAGCGAGATCGTCGCCACGATGTGGTTCCTCGGGGTCCTGCTGATTGTGGTCGTCTACCTGCCACTGGTCGGGCAGGGGATCGTCCCTACGGCCGGAATCGAAGAAGCGCCATGGGTGATCGGGACGGCGGTCGGCCTCCTGTTGGTCGGGGTCGCCATCTTTCTCGTCCCCCAGGTTATCCTGCATTCGGCGCTGGTCAGACGGAAACGTGACCGGCTGCTGGAACTCGACGACCAACTTGATACCCTCCTGGCAGATCTCCGGGCCGGGGACCGTGATCCGGATTCGATCTCGATCGCCCTCAACATCTATGACAGACAGCGGAAGCGGGTGGAGGGGACCCGGACCTGGTTACTCGATAGTCAGCGGTTGCTCCGACTGGTGAGTTCGGCCATCGCGGCGACGGTGTCGATGTTGGCCCAGATACCGGAGTTGCCTGGCTTCGGGGGGTGAGACGGCAGTCCCTGAGGCCGAACTAATCTGTCCGACGTAACAACCCCACGAGCGGCTAATTGATCCGACGATTGAGGGAGAACTGGTATTTCGAGGATTCGACCCACTCGTCCACGCTGGTTTCCTCGATATCTCCCGAGGAGTAGACCCGCTCGTCGTCGAACGCGATCACGTGCCGCGGCCAGGGGTACGGAGATTCCCAGCAGAAGGCCAGGCCAACCCCCTCTCTGCCCTGGGCGAGCGCCCACGACATGGCGACGAGGGCAAAGTCCTCGCAGTCGCCGGTTTCGTCCTCGATGGTTTCCCTCGGCCGACGCGCGAAATCGAGGAAGCCGTTCCACGGATCCTGGGTCCAATCGTACTGCTCTCGGGCCCACCCTTCGAGGTCGAAGTCCGCCCAGAACTCCTCGCCCGCCGCATCCCGATCGACATAGCGACCCGGTGCCACGTACGTAAACGGGGTCCATCGGCCGAGTTCCATCGGAAGCCAATTGCCAGCCATCCATCATAGCCGTATCGCCGGTCGCGGCGAGTGGTGCCGGTATCTGACAGGAACCGGCGCCTCGTTGGCCAATGATGACCGCGATAGCCGGTTATTGAGGGAAGTTTTCGGATTCCAAGAGCACCAATATTTATGCTATCTGGTCGACAGTGTTGCATGATGGCAAATGACACCCCGACAGGGCAACCGTCCTCCGAAAGCGCTGCGAGTCGGTGGTCGCAGGGCAACTGGGTGTTGATCACTGTTTTCACCGGCCTGACCGTCGTCGGCGTCGCGATCTCGACCGGAGCCATCGGCGGCGACATCGTCGACGTCTCGAAAGGCGGCCTGGGCGACGGGACCGTTCGAACCCCCTTGTTCGTCTACCTCTATGCCACCCTGGGGGCACTCGGCTACATCTTCACGAAGTTGATGACCGGACTTGAGGAATTCGACGAGTGGGACGAAATCCAGGAACTCGTCGAGATGGGGTTGCGGATTCCGGCGGCGTGGGTACTTGCGGCCGGGACCTACCTCCTCTATTCCTCGATGTTGGTCGGCGACCTCACGGTCACGCCACAACTAGCGGCTGGGATGGCCTTCCTGGTCGGCCTGTACGTCAATGTGGCGTTGAAGGGGTTGGGTTCTCTTGCGGATCGGATCCTCGGTCGGAGTTCACAGTGAGGGTTGTGGGCCGGTTGTAGGTGGCTCTTTTCAGATTTGCTGCCAGCGGTCCGCTGGAATCGTGCAATATTCACTCGTGGCGGCTGGGACTCCACAAGGGGGGCCGACAGCGTGGCGACCGGGAGACGTGAACGGAGTGAACGTCTCCGAATGTACGAGCGGCGACCGAAGGGAGCCGCGAGTCCTGAGCCGCGAGTCGGAAGTCACGTCTCTGGAGCCGCCAGCCGGGAGCCACGAGTCGAGAGACGTGAGCGAAGGGAGCGTCTCCCTGCGAGCGAGCCCCTCGTTTTGCTCGTGTCTCGCTGCTCGCGTTTGCGTCGTTCAAATCCCTCCCGCATTGACGACAGCCATCGCACGGTCCGCCACCCAGCAAGCTGGTGGCTCACCGGTGCGAGTGTCTGAAAAGTGCCCTGGCGGGGATTTGAACCGAAAACAGACGTGCTCGCTTCGCTGCACGCGTCTGATAGGGCTCAAATCCCAACGCAATTTACCACTCACCAATCGTCTCGCGACACCTGCGGGTCGCTCGACGGATTGGGTTCGGTAAAAGTGCGCTGGCGGGGATTTGAACCCCGGTTGTGACCATGGCAAGGTCACGTGATACCACTACACTACCAGCGCTTGCGCGTCTGACTCTCAAACGGCCACGGGAAAAACCCTTTCGAATCGCCGGAATGGGGCCACCCCGGCCGGCTCCCAAACCCGCCGATACTCGACCCAGAACCCATAATTCCTCCGCCGACGATGATGCATGCAACGACACACCAATGATTTTGCCCAAAACCGGCGTGAAACGGGCTCACAACCGCACTCAGAAACGCCACCCTTTTAAGCCCGTATTGAATATTCCTGGCTACAGTCTCATGGCGAGACGCGGACGCGGGCCGGCATGACGCACAGCGTGCTCGTGCCGTCGTCTCTCGTCCGGGAGACCACCGACAAACGGGCGGCGACCCGCAAGCTGGGTTACGTCGCCCGGGCCGCGGCGGTCTTCCGGATCGACCGTCTCGGGGTCTTTCCGGACCCCGACGGCGAGGAACACTGGGACGGCGGGTTCGTCGACACCGTGTTGCGGTACGCCGCGACGCCGCCCTACCTTCGAAAGGAGGTATTCGGTACGCGGGACGAACTGGAGTTCGCCGGCGTCCTGCCGCCGCTTCGCCTCTCGTCGTGGACCGGCTCCGAATCGAGCGGTTCGGGGTCGATACGTCAGGGAGTAGTGACCCAGGTCGGATCTGACGGGCGCGTTCGGGTCAATTGCGGTCTGCAACACCCGGTCTCCCTCCATACACCACCCGATATGTCGGTGTCGGAGGGGGAACGCGTGACCATCAGGGTCTCTTCGCGACGACCGGTCCGCGCGAAGCTCGAAGACGAACCCCCACCGGGGTTCGACGTCGAGCGCGTGGACCTCCGGGACGCCCTCAACCGTCCCGACGCAGGGTTCCGCGTCGCAACCTCCCGTCACGGGACGCCGCTGTCGGCGTCCGCGGTTGACGGGATCGCGGAACGTGTCGCAACGGACGGGCTGACCGTCGCCTTCGGGGCGCCAGGTCGCGGCCTTCCCGAGATCCTCGGCATCGAGCCGGGCGATCTTGGGTCCGGACCGAGTCCCGCGGCGGTCGGCGAGGGCCGACCCGATGCCGAACCTCCGGCTGGATTCGACGTCTGGCTGAATACCATCCCGGACCAGGGCAGCGAGGTGGTGCGAACTGAAGAAGCGATGTTCGCCTCCCTCGCCTGCCTGACGCTCACGGAGTGATACGATGCCACAACCAGACCGACCACGCAAAGGCTCGATGGGGTTCAGTCCCCGCAAGCGCGCGAGTAGCGTCGTGCCACGCTTCAAGTCGTGGCCCGACGACGACGGGCAGGTGGGCCTCCAGGGCTTTGCCGGCTACAAGGCCGGCATGAGCCACGTCGTCATGGTAGACGACCAGGCCAACTCGCCGACGGAGGGCATGGAGACGACCGTGCCCGTGACCGTCATCGAGACGCCACCGATGCGCGCTGCGGCCGTACGTGTGTACCAAGATACGGCGTACGGCAAGAAGCCGCTGACCGAGGTGTGGGCCGACGAAGCCCACCCCGACCTCGACCGCGCCGTCTCCGTCCCGAAGGGCGATCAGTCCGCAAACCGGGACCAGGTGACGGAAGCGTTAGAGCGGGGCCAGATCGCGGACGTCCGAGTCATCTCCCACACCGTTCCGGGCGATGTCCCGAGCGTCCCACGTCGCAAACCCGACGTGATGGAAACTCGGGTCGGCGGTGGCACGATAGAGGAACGCGTCGAGTTCGCCCTCGACCTCGTCGACGACGGTGGGGACTTCACCTTCGGCGACGTGTTCCGGGCAGGCGAGTTCCTCGACGTCGCGGGAGTGACCAAGGGCAAAGGGACCCAGGGGCCCGTCAAGCGCTGGGGCGTGCAGAAACGGAAAGGTAAGCACGCCCGCCAGGGCTGGCGGCGCCGAATCGGCAACCTGGGCCCGTGGAATCCCAGTCGAGTCCGCTCGACGGTACCCCAGCAAGGACAGACCGGCTACCACCAGCGAACCGAGCTCAACAAGCGCCTCGTCGACTTTGGCGAGGCCGACGACGTCACCGTAGACGGGGGCTTCCCCAACTACGGCGAGGTCAACGGGCCATACGCGCTCCTCGAAGGCTCGGTTCCCGGCCCGGAGAAGCGGCTCGTCCGCTTCCGACCGGCCGTACGGCCGAACCAATCGCCGCGCCTCGACCCCGAGGTGCGGTACGTGAGCACCGCATCGAACCAGGGATAATATGCAGGTACAATTGAGAGACCCGGACGGCGAGGAGGCGGGGACGGTCGAACTCCCCGCGGTCTTCGAGACCCCCCAACGGCCGGACCTCGTCCGGCAGGCGGTCCTCGCCGCCCAGGCAAACCGGAAACAGGACTACGGCAGCGATGAGTACGCGGGCAAGCGTACCTCCGGGGAATCCTTCGGTAGCGGTCGCGGGATGGCCCACGTACCCCGATCTGAGGGGCGTGGGGTTCGTGTCCCGCAGACCGTGGGTGGCCGGAAGGCCCACCCGCCGAAGCCGGAGAAAGACCGCACGCGTTCGATCAACGACAAGGAGCGCAAGGCCGCGGTGCGGAGCGCACTCGCGGCCACGGCCGACCCCGAACTCGTGGCCGAGCGCGGTCACCAGTTCGAGGCGGAACTCGACTTGCCGGTCGTCGTGACCGACGACTTCGAGGACCTGGAGAAGACGAAGGACGTCGTCGCCTTCCTCGAAGCCGTCGGCATCCAGGCCGACATCGAGCGCGCGGACGACGGCAAGCAGGTTCGTGCCGGGCAAGGAACGCTCCGCGGACGAAAGTACCGGCGACCGACGTCGATCCTCTTCGTCACCTCCAGCGAGAACGGCCCATCGCGGGCCGCTCGAAACCTGGCCGGCGCCACCGTGGCGACCGGTCGTGAGGTGAACGCCGAGGACCTGGCGCCGGGTGGCGAATCCGGTCGACTCACGGTGTTCACGGAGCGTGCCCTCGAGGAGGTGGCCGAGCGATGAGCGTGATCGACTACCCACTCGTCACTGAGAAGGCGATGAACGCGATGGACTTCCAGAACAAACTCCAGTTCGTGGTCGACATGGAGGCCACGAAAGGAGAGGTCCGCGACGAGGTCGAATCACGGTACGACGTATCGGTGATCGACGTGAATACCATGGTCACGATGCAGGGAACGAAGAAAGCTATCGTGACACTCTCGGCGGAGGACGACGCCCAAGACGTCGCCTCCAGGATCGGGGTGTTCTGAGATGGGACGACGTATCCAGGGACAACGCCGCGGTCGCGGGTCGCCCACGTTCCGGGCGCCCTCCCACCGCTACAAAGCTCAGCTGTCACACAAACAGAACGAGGACGACGAACTGGTCGTCGGCGAGGTCACGGACATCGAACACGATCCCGCTCGCAGCGCCCCGGTCGCGCGCGTGGTCTTCGAGGACGGGGACGAACGGCTGGTCCTCGCTCCGGAGGGCGTGGGCGTCGGGGATCGGATCGAGATCGGCATCTCCGCCGCTGTCGACCCGGGCAACACCCTCCCACTCGGGGAGATCCCGGAGGGGGTCCCGGTCGTCAACGTCGAAGCCCAGCCGGGCGATGGTGGCAAGTACGCCCGTGCATCGGGCGTCAGCGCCGACCTCATCACCCACGAACGGGACGCAGCGGTCGTCCAGCTCCCGAGTGGCGAGGTCAAACGGCTCTCGCCGGACTGTCGGGCCACAATCGGCGTGGTCGCCGGTGGCGGCCGGACCGAGAAGCCGTTCGTCAAGGCGGGCAAGAAGTATCATAAGATGAAATCGCGGGGCGGCAAGTGGCCCAAGGTCCGCGGCGTCGCGATGAATGCAGTCGATCACCCGTTCGGTGGCGGTGGCCGACAGCACCCGGGACGCCCGAAGAGCGTCTCGAAGAACGCGCCACCGGGCCGCAAGGTCGGGGACATCAGTTCCCGGCGAACCGGTCGCGGAGGCAACTGACATGAGTGAACTACGAACCGGCCGCGAAGGGGAGTTCACCTATCGCGGCTACGAACTCGACGAGCTGCAGGACATGAGCCTCGAGGAGGTCGCGGAACTGCTCCCCGCACGGCTGCGGCGAACCATCACCCGGGGGCTCTCCCCCCAGCACGAGAAACTGCTCGAGGAGGCCCGCGAGGCCGACCCCGAGGAGACGGCCGACAACCCGATCCGGACACACCTGCGGGACATGCCGGTGCTGCCGGAGTTCGTCGGTCTCACCTTCGCCCTCCACACCGGCCAGAGCTTCGAGCGAGTCGAGGTCGAGCCCGAGATGCTCGGGCATTACCTCGGGGAGTTCCAGCTCACGCGGACGTCGGTCGAGCACGGGCAGGCGGGCATCGGCGCGACCCGCTCCTCGAAGTTCGTGCCACTCAAATAATCATGGGAATCAGTTACAGCGTCGACGCCGACCCGGACGCCACCGCGAAGGGGATGCTCCGGGAACGGCCCATGAGTCTGAAGGATAGCAAGGCGATCGCCCGCGCCATCAAGGGCCGGACCGTCGCCGAGGCCCGCGAGTATCTCGAAGCCGTCCGGGAGGGCGAGCAATCCGTCCCTGTAAAACAGCACAACAGCGGGACGGGCCATCGGAAGGACATCGACGGCTGGGACGCCGGCCGTTATCCCGAGAAGGTAAGCGGCGAGTTCCTCACGCTGCTCGGGAACGTCTCGAACAACGCCGACCAGAGTGGGTTCGAGGCTGACGAGATGGAGATCGTCCATGTCGCCGCCCACAAGGTGGGCGAACGCGAGGGACGCAAACCCCGGGCCTTCGGTCGTGCTAGCGAGTGGAACACCCCCGAGGTGGACGTCGAGATGGTCGTGGAAGTCCCCGAGGAGGCGAGTGAGTGATGGCGGACGAACTCGAATTCATCGAAGAGGGGCTCCAGCGCTCCCAGATAGACGAATTCTTCGCCGAAGAACTCGCTCGCGCCGGCTATGGCGGCATGGAGGTCGCTCACACGCCCATGGGGACCCAGATCGTCCTCAAAGCCGAGAAACCAGGGATGGTCATCGGCAAGGGCGGGAAGAACATCCGGAAGATCACCTCGGAACTCGAGGAGCGTTTCGACCTCGAGGACCCGCAGATCGACGTGCAAGAGGTCGATGAACCCGACCTCAACGCCCAGATCGTCGCCGACCGCCTGGCCAACGCCCTCGAGCGTGGTTGGTACTTCCGGAAGGCCGGGCACACCACCATTGATCGGATCATGGAGGCCGGCGCGCTCGGCGCCGAGATCGTCCTGGCCGGCAAGGTGACTGGGGCCCGCTCTCGCGTCGAGAAGTTCAACCGGGGATACATCAAGCACAACGGCGAGCCGGCCGAGGAGATCGTCGACGCCGGCAAAGCGGTCGCCGTGATGAAGCTCGGCACCATCGGCGTCAACGTGAAGATCATCCCCCCAGACGCCGAGTTGCCGGACGATTTCCGCATCGAAGAGGACGCCGACATCGCGGACCTCGTCGTGGAAGAAGCGGGCGAATCCGTCGAGGAACTCCTCGAGGGTGAGCCCGACGAGGACGCCACCGACGAGGCTGCGGCTGACTTCGAGGAGGTCGAGACCCCCGGTGACGAGCGAGAGATCGACGAGGAGGTACTCGACGAGGAGGTCATCGAAGAGGAGTTGCCCGAAGAAGAGAGCGTCGAAGCCGACCTCGACGAGGTAGAAGAAGAACTCGAATCGGCTGACTTCGAGGACGTCGACGAGACGGCCGAAGCGGCCGCAGAGGAGCTCATGGACGAGATGGACGAGGAGGACGAAGAATGACGATCCTCCACCCAGAGGAGATCCGGGACATGACCCCGGCCGAGATGGAGTCGGAACTCGAGGACTTAGAGACCGAACTCCTCAACGCGAAGGCCGTCAAGGCCGCCGGGGGCGCTCCGGAGAACCCCGCTCGGATCAAGGAGCTGCGTCGGACGATCGCCCGGATCAAGACCATCCAGCGAGAGCAGGATCTGTCCGAGGAGGTCGAATCGTAATGCCGCTTGCGCCCGAGACCCTGACCGGTCACGAACTGATCGGTCTCACCGTTCGCGTCGCGGCCTCGACCGACCCGAACCGGGTCGGGATCGAGGGCCGGGTCGTCGACGAGACGACGAAGACGCTACTCGTCGAGACACGGGACTCGGGCGTCAAGCAGGTTCCCAAGGCGGGAGCCGAGTTCACGTTCGCGCTCACAGATGAAGCCGCGGCGTCCGCGAAGGGCGCCGGGTCCGTCACCGAACCGGGCAGGCTGGCTGGCCCGACCGGCGAGGCGACGGCCTCCGTTACGGTGGATGGCGCATTACTGCTCTCACGACCCGCCCGCAGAACCGTATCAGGAGTTGGTTCACAATGGCGATAGGATTGAACGTACCAGCGCCCGAGGGCACCTGCTCGGACGATAACTGTCCGTTCCACGGAGAACTCTCCGTCCGCGGTCAGATCATCGAGGGCAGGGTTGCCTCAACGGCCATGGAGAAGACCGTCGTCGTCGAGCGAGAGTACGACGTCTACGTGCCCAAGTACGACCGGTATATGAAACGCCGGTCACGGGTGGCGGCCCACGCGCCGCAGTGCTTGGCAGTGCAGGAAGGCGACACGGTCAGGATCGCAGAGACACGCCCGCTTTCGAAGACGAAGAGTCACGTCGTCGTCGAGCGGATCGAAACAGACGGAGGTGAGGGCTGATGGAAGCCATCAAGGCAGACGTCACCCAGGGCCTCGAGAAGGGCTCGCTGATCAACTGCGCCGACAACACTGGCGCACGCGAGCTGAAGATCGTGAGCGTTTCCGGTTATCAGGGCACGCTCAACCGGCATCCCAAGGCCGGGCTGGGGGATACGGTGACCGTCTCGGTTACCAAGGGCACCCCGGAGATGCGCCGCCAGGTACTCGAGGCGGTCGTCGTCCGGCAACGAAAGCCCATCCGCCGGCCCGACGGGACCCGGGTGAAGTTCGAGGACAACGCCGCCGTCATCATCGACGACATGGGCGACCCCCGGGGTACGGAGATCAAAGGCCCCATCGCCCGCGAAGTCGCGGAGCGGTACGGAAGCATCGCGTCAACGGCGACAATGATCGTATAGACATGAGCGAACAACCATCCAAACAGCGGACCGGGATCGAGCGCGCGCCGCTCCACGAGCGGCACAAGCAGCTCCGGGCCACCCTCAGTGACGACCTCCGCGACCGGTATGACACGCGGAGCGTCACCGTCAACGCCGGTGACACCGTCGAGATCCTCCGCGGCGACTTCGCGGGGGAGGAAGGGGAAGTACTCACCGTCGACCTGAAAGCTGGCGCCGTCCACGTCGAGGACGTCACCCAGGAGAAGGCTGACGGCGAGGAGGTCCCCCGCCCACTCGACGCGTCGAATCTGCGGGTCACGGATCTGACCCTCGATGACCCGGTGCGCCGCGAACGACTGGAAGGTGAGACCGAATGACCAGACACCAGAAACGACTCTCGGTTCCCAAATCGTGGCCGGTCGAGCGCAAGACGGCCACGTTCACGGCGAAGGCCGGCGCCGGCCCCCACGGCGAAAGCGGCGTCCCCCTCGTCATCGTCCTCCGGGACGTGCTGGGCTACGTCGACTCGGCCAAGGAGGCCACCTACGCCGTCAATCACGGTGGCGTCCTGGTCAACGGCGACCGGATCGACGACATCAACCGACCGATCGGGATGTTCGACATCCTGGCGTTCCCGGACCGCGATGAACACTACCGGGTCTTCCCCGACCAAGGCGGCCGGTTGGGCCTGACCCCGATCGACGCCGACGCGGCGGGCTCGAAGCTGAGCAAGGTCGTCGACAAGACCGTCGTCGACGGCGGTCGGATACAGCTCAACCTCCACGACGGGGCCAACCTGCTCGTCGAAGAAGACGAATACAGCGGCAACGACTCCATCGTCATCGATAACGAGACGAACGAGATCGTCGCCCACTTCGAATACGAGGAGGGCGCACTCGTGACCGCCGTGGCCGGCCAGCACGCCGGCGACATCGGCAAAGTGACGTCTATCCAGGTCACGCCTGGGAGCGCGTCGAACACCGTCACCGTCGACACGGACGATGCCGAGTTCGAGACCGTCGAGGAGTACGTCGTCGTCATCGACGAGAACTTCGTCAGCGAGGACACCAAGGTCCCTGACGGCGAGGAAGCCGAGACCGTCGCGGAGTCAGCGCCCGATGCGGAAGCTGCAGAGACGGACGAAGCCGAGGAAGACGTCGAAGCGGCCGGCGAGGAGTCGGAGCCGGCTGCGAATGACGACGACACCGAGGAGGGTGAGGGCTGATGTCGGAAGCCGAAGCCGACTTCCACGATATGCGCGAGCCCCGCATCGAGAAGGTCGTCGTCCACATGGGCGTCGGCCGCGGCGGGGAGGACCTCCAGAATGCCGAACGCATCCTCGAGGAGATCACCGGACAGGAGCCCGTTCGGACCACCGCGAAACGGACCGAACCGGAGTTCGGCATCCGCGAAGGCGACCCGATCGGGGCCAAAGTCACGCTGCGTGCGGAAAGCGCCGTGGACTTCCTCGAGCGGGCTTTCGATGTCGCCACCCTCTCCCGTCGGCAGTTCGACGAGACGGGGAATGTGAGCTTCGGGATCGAAGAACACACGGACTTCCCCAGCCAGGAGTACGACCCGACCATCGGAATCTACGGCCTCGACGTGACCGTCAACCTGGTGCGTCCGGGTTATCGCGTCGCAAAGCGCGATAAGGTCACGCGGCCAATCCCCTCGAAACACCGCCTCTCAGCCGAGGACGCGATCGCGTTCCTCGAGGCACGCTTCGACGTGGGGGTGACCGCATGAGCGAAGCAGAAGGGGAGGAGCCAGCCGAAACCGGCCAGACACACGCGTGTCGCCGGTGCGGCCGCGAGCAAGGACTTGTCGGGAAGTACGACATCTGGCTGTGTCGACAGTGCTTCCGCGAGATCGCCCGCGACATGGGCTTCAAGAAGTACAGCTAACCATGACAGCAGACGATCCACTGGCCAACGCACTGTCCGGCATCGACAACGCCGAGAGCGTCGGTCAGCTGACACATACGGTAACGCCCGCCTCGAACGAGATCGGCGCGGTACTCGAGGTCCTCTACGATCGCGGGTACATCGACGGGTTCGAATACGTCGAAGACGGCAAGGCCGGAACGTTCGAGGTCGAATTGAAAGGGGCCATCAACGAGTGTGGCCCGGTGAAACCGCGATACTCGGCGGGCGTCGACGAGCTGGAAGGATACGAGAAGCGATTCCTTCCCGCTCGTGATTACGGAACGCTCGTCGTCACGACGTCTCGCGGGATCATGAGCCACTACGACGCCCGCGAACAGGGCGTCGGTGGCCAGATAATCGCGTACGTGTACTGACAATGCCACGCATCGAAATCGAACTACCCGAAGACGTCTCCGCCACGACGGACCGGTTCGACCTCACGGTCGACGGCTCCGAGGGCAGCGTCACGCGACGCCTCTGGTTCCCGGATGTCACCGTGTCGGCCGAGACCGACACGGTCGTCATCGAATCCGAGGCCGATGACGCCAAGACGAAGGCCACGATGGGGACCTTCCAGAGCCACGTGGAGAACATGGTCCACGGGGTCACCGACGGGTGGGAGTACCGAATGGAAGTCCATTACTCTCACTTCCCCATGCAGGTCTCCGTCGAAGAGGAGGAAGTCGTCATCCAGAACTTCCTCGGCGAGAAGGCCCCGCGACGGGCCCCGATCCGCGGAGACACGGAGGTGGAGATCGACGGCGACGAGATCGTCCTCAGCGGCCCCGACAAGGAGGCCGTCGGACAGACCGCCGGCGAGATCGAGCAGCTCACACGGGTACCCGACAAGGACACGCGCATCTTCCAGGATGGCGTGTACATCGTCGAGAAACCCGGCATGGGAGGTGCCTGAGATGAGCGACGAACCGAGCGAACTCGAGGACATCAGCGGTGTCGGCCGCACGAAGGCCGACGCACTCCGCGAGGCCGGCTACGAGACGATCGAAGACCTCCAGGCGGCCAGTCAGGCCGAACTCGCCGAGATCGAAGACATCGGCAAGGCGCTGTCGGCCCGGATCAAGTCCGCGGTCGGCGACCTCGAAGTGGCGACCGAAGACCCCGTGTCGGAAGAAGCTGAAGAAGCCGAAGAAACCGAAGAAGGCGACGTCGAGCCGGCCACCGACGAAAGCGAGGAGTCGGAGCCCGCAGTGGAGGAAACCAGTTCGGACGAAGGCGAAGAAGCCGAAGAGTCGAAACCAGCAGGCGAGGAATCCGGGCCGGAAGACGCCGACGAGCCAGCGGTGGACGAGGAGTCGAGCGACCTCGAGGACATCAGCGGCGTCGGCCCGTCGAAGGCTGATGCACTCCGCGAGGCTGGTTATGAAGAGATCGAAGACCTCCAGGCGGCAAGCCAGGCCGAACTCGCCGAGATCGAGGGGATCGGGAACGCCCTCGCGGCCCGTATCAAGGCCGACGTCGGCGGGCTGGAGATCGAAGCGGAGACCGAAGCCGAGGTCGAAGCCGCCGAAGAGGCTGAACCCGATGAGGAAGCACCACCGGTCGAGACGGAACTCCGTGCCCGGGGCCTGGTCGATAAGACCCCGGACCTCTCGGAGAAGGAGGACCAGCTCCTCGCCCAGCGACGACGCGAGGGCAAACCCTCGTTCACCCAGCAGGTCCAGCACATGAAAAAGCGGATCCCCTCATCCTGGCGTCGCCCCCGAGGGAACCTCTCGAAGCGCCGCCGGGGGATCAAAGGCAAGGGCGAGACGGTCGAAGCCGGGTATCGGACACCGAAAGCCGTCCGTGGTAAACACCCGAGCGGCTTCGACGAGGTGCGGGTCCACACGCCCTCGGAACTCGAGGACGTCGACCCGGACACCGAAGCCGTCCGCATCGCCAGTTCCGTCGGCGCACGCAAACGCGAGCGTATCGAGGAACTGGCCGAGGACCGGGAGATCAGGGTGCTCAATCCCACCTACGTCGAAGTGGAGGTGACCGAGGATGAGTGAACTCTCGGCACAGAAGGAACTCGCGGCGGACGTCCTCGACGTCGGGAAGAACCGCGTCTGGTTCGACCCCGACGCCCAGGGCGAGATCGCCGAAGCGATCACCCGCGAGGACATCCGCGAGCTGGTCCAGGAGGGCGTCATCCAGTCCCAGGAGGCCCGAGGTAACGCCCGCGGCCGGGTCCGCAAGCGGAACGAGAAACGTGCCTTCGGCCATCAGAAAGGCCCCGGGACCCGCAAAGGGAAAGCCGGTGCCCGGAAGAACCGCAAGGAAGACTACCAGGATCGGATCAGGGCCCAGCGACGAACGCTCCGCGAACTCCGCGAGGAAGGGACCCTTTCGAGGTCCCAGTATCGCCAGCTCTACGACATGGCGAACGGCGGGGAGTTCGACTCCGTCCGTCGGCTGGAGGCCTACATCGAAGAACACTACGACATCGAACTCGGAGGTGAGAATTAATGGCCAGCGGACCACGGTATACGGTCCCGATGCGGCGACGCCGGGAGGTCCGGACAGATTACCATCAGCGGTTGCGCCTGTTGAAATCCGGGAAGCCACGACTGGTCGCTCGGCTGAGCAACCAGCATGTCAGGGCGCAGCTGGTCACGACCGGACCACAGGGTGACGAAACAGTCGCGAGTGCACACTCGGGCGACCTGGCCGAGTACGGGTGGGAGGCTCCCAGGGGGAACCTTCCGGCCGCGTACTTGACTGGGTACCTCGCCGGGAAACGAGCACTCGAAACCGGGCTCGAGAGCGCCGTCCTCGACATCGGCCTCAACACGGCCACGCCCGGAGCGAAGGTCTTCGCGGTGCAGGAAGGCGCTATCGACGCCGGTATCGAAATCCCGCACAACGAGTCGGTCTTCGCCGACTGGGACCGCACGCGTGGCGAGCACATCGCCGCGTATGCATCACAACTCGACGAGCCGCTTTACAGCGGCGACTTCGACGCAACAGATCTGCCCGAGCACTTCGATACCGTGCTCGCGGCGCTCGAGGAGGAAGCTGAATGAGCCATAACGACGCCTGGGAACCCAAGACACGCCTGGGTCGTCTCGTACAGGAGGGTGACATCGAGGACATGTCCTCGGCCCTCAACTCCGGGCTCCCGCTGAAGGAACCCGAGCTCGTCGACACGCTCCTCCCGGGCCTCGACGACGAGGTGCTGGACATCAACATGGTCCAGCGGATGACCGATTCCGGCCGCCGCGTGAAGTTCCGCGTGGCCGTCGTGGTCGGGAATCGTGACGGCTTCGTCGGCTACGCCGAGGGCCGGGACGACCAGGTCGGCGGGGCGATCCAGAAGGCGATCGACATCGCCAAACTGAACATCATCGACGTCTCCCGCGGCTGTGGATCCTGGGAGTGCGGCTGTGGTCAAGCACACACGGTGGCCCTGCGCACGACCGGGAAGGCCGGGAGCGTCGAGGTCGAACTGATCCCCGCGCCACGAGGCCTCGGCCTCGCGGCCGGCGAAACGGTCCGGCACGTGCTCTCGATCGCCGGCATCGAGGACATCTGGACGCGGTCGTCCGGGAAGACCCGCAGCACGGTCAACTTCGGTAAGGCCACGTTCAACGCGCTGAGACATACCACCGAAGCCCGGATCCCCGAACGAACGCTCGAAGTCCGAGAGGTGATCGAGTGATGTTCGCGGTCGTCCAGCTTCGCGGCGAGGTCAACATGCAAGCGTCGGTCGAGGACACCCTCGACATGTTGAACCTCCACGACGTCAACCACTGTTCGCTGGTCCCGGAGACCGACAGCTACCGCGGGATGCTCACCAAGATCAACGATTTCGTGGCCTTCGGCGAGCCGAGCCAGTCGGTCCTGGCGACGACGCTCAGCCGCCGGGCCGAGCCCCCCGAGGGCAGCGACGACGTCGACGATGACTGGGTTTCGGCGAACACCGAGTACGACTCGGTCGAGGACCTGGCAGCCGCCCTCCTCGCGGAGGAGACCACCCTTCGGGAGGTCGGCCTCTCGCCAGTCCTTCGCCTCCACCCACCCCGCGGTGGCCACGACGGAATCAAACAGCCCCAAACATCCGGGGGACAGCTGGGCGAGCACACCAGCGAGGAGATAGACGACCTCCTCACCGCCATGCGATAACAATGACGAGCAAGAAACGACGCCAGCGCGGCTCCAATACCCACGGCGGCGGTACCCACAAGAATCGCAGAGGTGCCGGTAACCGCGGGGGGCGGGGTCGGGCCGGTCGCGACAAACACGAATTTCACAACTACGAGCCAGTCGGAAAGAGCGGCTTCAAGCGCCCGGAGAAGGCCAAAGACGACGTTCGCGAGATCTCCTTGCAGAAGCTCGACGAGGACGCCGTCCTCCTGGCAGCCGATGGGCTTGCCGAGGAGAGCGAGGGCGGCTATCGGATCGACGCCAGGGATGTCGTCGAGGACGGTCACGAGGCTGACGCCGTCAAGGTCCTCGGTGACGGCCAGGTCCGGAACACCCTCGAGGTGACCGCCGACGCGTTCTCCGACGCGGCTCAGGAGAAGATCGAGGCACAGGGCGGCGACGCGCTCCTTTCGGAGCGCGCCGTGACTGCGGACGAAGACACGGAGCAAGACGAGAGCGAGGACTGACCGATGGGATGGAAGGAGGCCGCTGAACCATACCTCACGCGGATGCCCTCGGTCAGGCGACCGGAGGGACACGTACCGTTCAAGCGGAAGCTCGCCTGGACAGCCGGGATACTCGTCCTGTACTTCTTCCTGACGAACGTCTTCCTTTTCGGGGTCCAGGGCACCGGTTCCGACCTCTTCGGCGAGTTCCGAAGTCTGCTCGCCGGCGGGCAGGGAACGATCCTGCAGGTCGGGATCGGTCCAATCGTGACGGCGTCCATCGTGCTCCAGCTTTTGGGCGGCGCGAATCTCCTGGGACTCGACACCACTGATCCGCGCGACCAGATGCTCTACCAGGGCCTCCAGAAGCTCCTCGTGCTCGTGATGACGGCATTGACCGCGTTCCCAATGGTCTTCCTGGGGAACTTCTTGCCGCCGAGTCAGGCCCTGGCCAGTAGCCTGGGTATCGGTCTGGTGGGCGTGAAGACGCTGATTTTCCTCCAGATCTTCATCGGCGGCGTCCTCATCCTGTACATGGACGAGGTCGTCTCCAAGTGGGGTGTCGGCTCCGGTATCGGATTGTTCATCATCGCCGGGGTCTCCCAGTCCCTCGTCGGGGGCATCTTCTTCTGGGAAGGTGCCGTCGGCAACAAGGGCATCATTCCCAACTGGATCGACATCGCCTTGGGGAACGCCGGGAATATCCCGCCATTGCTGACTGCGGACGGGATCATGTGGCTACTCCTGCAGGGCGAGGTCCTCGCGATCATCACGACGGTCATCATCTTCGCGGTCGTCGTGTACGCCGAGTCGGTCCGGGTCGAGATCCCCCTGAGCCATGCGAGGGTGAAAGGTGCTCGGGGTCGGTTCCCAGTGAAGCTCATCTACGCCAGCGTCCTGCCGATGATCCTCGTCCG
>CAZQNH010000038.1:0-23484 GCA_964594685.1 uncultured Halobacteriales archaeon | reverse complement strand
GTCGTCGTCGAGGTAGGCCCCCCGGGTCGCACGGATGAACATGTACAACACGATGATCATCCCGATGATGACGTGGATGGCGTGAAGTCCCGTGGTCAGGTAGAACGTCGAGGCCCGGATGTTCGTGGACAGGGTGACCCCCTCGTGGAACAGTTCCTGCCACTCGATGGCCTTGTTGATGAGGAATCCGGCGCCGAGGGCGAACGTCGCGAACAGGGACGCGGCGACCCCCCGACGATTGTTCCGCTCTGCCATGATGAGGGCGACGACCACCGCAAAACTGCTCGTCAACAGGAGGTAGGTGTTGACGAGCCCTGGGATGGGGTCGTGGGGTACCGGCTCCCAGGCCTGCCATCCGGCCACGAACCGCATGAAGACGTACGAGCCGATGAAAGCCCCGAACAGGACGACGTCGGAGGCCAAGAACAGCCAGACGCCAAGTTTCGTGTTCTCGACGTTCTTGAACGGCCAGTGCCCGTCCGTCGGCAGCTCGGGGCCGATGAACCGCTCCCGTGTCAGCCCGATGAGCGAGCCGCCGGTTACGACTACCCCGAGGACGGTCATCGCCTGGTGGAAGAGTCCTGTGGTTCCGGAGGCCCATTCGCCCTGCTGGAAGCCCCCGATCCCCAGGAAGGCGATGAACAGCCCGACCGCGATCGCGAGTGGCCAGTAACTGGCGTGGCTGGGTTCGGCGGCGTGTTCCGTTTCCGTCACGGTCCCGCCGTCCGGGACCCCGCCCGCCTTGCTGCGATCGACGAACGAGAGTTCGCCGGAGGCGTAGCTCGGGACACCGGGGAAGTTCTCCAGGGGCGGTGGCGAGGGGATGGCCCACTCCGCACTCGTGGCGTACTCCCAGGGGTTGTCCTCGGCCGCCTCCCCCGTCCAGAGGCTCGTCGTGAGGTTGTAGAACATCACGAGGAAGGACAGCGCGAGGACGAAGGCCCCCACGGTGGCGATCTGGTGCCAGGTGACGTACATCTCGGGGTACTGGAACACTCGTCGGGGGGTGCCCCACGCGAGGAACAGGGGGAAGTAAAGCAGGTTGAACCCCAGGAAGTAGGTCGCGAAGTGGATCTTCCCCAGCCGGCGATCGTACATGCGGCCGGTCATCTTGGGGTACCAGTAATACAGGCCACCGATAAGAGCGGTCACCCCGGCGACCATCACGTAGTGGAAGTGGGCGACGACCCAGTAGGTGCCCCGCAGCTGATAGTCGAGGACGACCGCTCCGAGGAAGACGCCAGTAATCCCACCGATGATGAACAGTAGTACCCCGCCGAACGAGAAGAGGAACGGGGTCGTGAATCTGACTTTTCCCTTGACCATCGTGTAGATAAGCGAGAACATCATCAGGTCGAAGGGCAGGGAGATGGCGATGGTGGTCGCCATGAAGATCGTCTTGACCTCCAGGTTGATCCCGGTGAGGAACATGTGATGGATCCACACGAGGAAACTCTGCAGAGCCACCAGCACCATCGCGGCGATGAACCACTTTCGGCCCACGAGTCGCCGGCCCGTGAACGTCTGGAAGGTCTCTGCCATGATTCCCAGGGCCGGGAAGAACACGATGTAGACCTCGGGGTGCCCGAAGAACCAGAACAGGTGAGTCCAGAGCAACGATCCGCCCTCGGACACCATGTAGGTGGTGCCGAGCAACCGGTCAGAGGAGAGGATGAGCCCGGCGGCCAGCAGGTCCGCGAACGCGAATAGCATCATGTAGACCGTCAGGAGGATTGACCAGGTGAAGATCGGGAGCTTTCGCATCGTGAGCCCCTCCGCGCGCATCCGGTGGAGCGTCGTGAGGAAGTTCACGGACGAGACAGTCACCGACGCCACGAAGAGGGCCAGCGCGAGCACCGTGGTGTTGGCTCCGATCTGCGGCGTGTACGCCGGGACGTTGAGCGGCGCGTACATGGTCCACCCGCCGTCGAAGGTCCCGCCCTGGAAGAACGAAAACAGGAACAGGATCCCAGACGCGAAATACGTCCAGAAAGAGAGGGCGTTGAGTCGCGGGAAGGCGAGGTCGTCCGCACCGATCTGGAGCGGAATCACGTAATTCGCCAGGCCGAAGGCAAAGGGCGAGATGAACCAGAAGATCATCAGCAGGCCGTGGGCCGAAACCGCACCGTTGTAGGCCCCAGCGCCCATGATCTGTGCGCCTGGCTCCCAGAGTTCAACCCGGAAGACCATCGCGAGCAGGCCGCCCACGATCAGGAAGAAAAGCGACGCGATGGTGTAGAGGATCCCGATGTCCTTGTGATTGGTCGTCACCAGCCATCGTTCCAGCGCACTCCAGGGCGGGAGGTGGCCGTGGTCCTCGGATTCCCCGCTTTCTAAGACGTCAGCTTCCGTCGCCACGTCGCCGCCGTCGGTTCGGATATCGTCGTCTGTATCACGCATGGATCATTCCTCCGTCTCGTTCGAGGTGGACTCGTACCACTCCTCGTAGGCGTCAGGTTCCATGACGATCACCTCTGCCGTCATGAACGAGTGGCCGGTCCCGCAGAGTTCGTAACACTGTGCCTGGTGGGTGGTGCCCGCCTCCTCGGCGATGAACCACGTCTCAGTGGTCTGGCCCGGAATGGCGTCGGCTTTCAGACTCATCCCCGGTATGCCGAAGTTATGGAAGACATCCGCGGAGGTCACCTCGAGTCTGACCGGCCTGTCCGCTGGGACCCGCATCTCCCCCGTGGTCGTGTACCCGTTCTCGTACTCGAACTCCCACCCGAACTGGAACCCTGTCACCGTGATCTCGACGGGTTCGCCCTGGGTCTCCGCCGCGGCCGGCCCTGCCTCGACCGTCAAAAGCGCCCCGTAGGTCCAGACGATGAGGCCAACCACGATGACGGTGCTGATGGCGAAGGACAGGAACAGTTTTCGCCCCCCATCACCACCGGTCGGGAGTTCTCCGAGGGAGGGGCGGTCGATGTCGAGACCTTCCCCTTTCCCGTTGCCAGCGCGGTATTGGTAGGCCTTCCAGATCATATAGCCCATGACGACGATACCGACGATGGTCCCGAGCACGACGAACACCAGGAAGATCCGGTTGAATATCGCACTCGGTGACTCGACCGCCGCGGGAGTCAGGACGGTGCGTACCCCGCCGAGCGTCGCGAACGTGGGAAACATTGTCACCAAGATATAATGGATTATTATATTCACGTTGTACTTAGTGGTTTCGCCCGAAGCATCCGGGTCTCGCAACCGCAGTATCCCCCCATGGGAAAATCGGAAATTGGTTTCAGACGGATAGGTAACCGTTTTCACGCCATTATTGAATTACGTGGATACTTCGCTTCAGTCAGGGCCAGAACGAAAATATCCGGGAACCGGTTGGGATCGTCAGCGAGACGCCGCCCAGGGATTGGACCACAATATATGGGGAATAGAGTAGTATAATACTCTAAACACGTGGGGTGTAAGATATTTTATACGAACGTGCGTTCGACCCTTGCGACCCGCGTAGTCCGAAAGCACTGGCAGGGTCCGAGGCCGACGGGCGCGACGGGATTTGAACCCGCGATCTAGAGGTTAGGAACCTCTCGCCGTATCCCCTTGGCCACGCGCCCCGCTATGGGCTGGGTGTGGCGTCGAAAAAACGGTTACTCTTCGGTCGTGTCCGTACTCGTCTCGGATTCGGACTCGGTCTCCGGCTCGGTTGTGGGTTCCGTGGTGGTCGTCGGTTCCCCGCTTCGTTCGGTGGCCTCACCCGGTCCTTCTCTGATCTCCTCGAGTTCTTGTTCGATCTCTTCCCGACCTCGCTGGAACTCCCCCATCGCTTGTCCGGTCGACCTGGCGAGTTTCGGGATCTTGTTCGCCCCGAACAACAACACGGCTATCAGGAGGATAACGGCGAGTTCCATCCCCCCCGGCATCCCGCCGACGAACGCTGGAAATACCTCGATCATCACTACCTGTTCGTAGCCAACTCGCGATTATAGTCTTTTTGGCCTCGATAAAATCCGAAAACACGCAGGAAGAACCTCGAAGGGGTGGTTTTCTCCGCTTTTCCGTCGCCATTGCTCGTGATTCATTCTCCTCTCGCCGACACGTCCGCTATTTCTTTGGCACCGTGGTGACCTACCGATTACATGCACATTTGCTGCGGGTCTTGCACGATTTCGTACTCATGACGTCGATTATCCACCGATTTCGTACTCACAACGGCTCTCTTACCCGGATTTTCCTTTTCACGGTGTCGGGCTTTCACCGTTTTCTTTCCACCTCTGGAAATACCAGGTTCGGGAATAGGAGCGGCCTGACCGATACATTTCGATACAATCCCCAGCAGGTCATCCCGCCGACGCCGGTGATGGGTCATACTTATAGCACGTCCGATTCCATCTACACCTATCGACTCTATGAGCGGGGAACGAGGGGTGACGGCGCCGTTAGCGGAAATCCTGTTAGTAGCCATCGTGGTAGTCGTGGCGGCCACCATCGGCGCATTCGTCTTCGACATCCCGTCGCGGGTGTCCCAACCGGCCGAGCCACACGTGTTCAGCGACACGCAGGTGGTCCTCGGACCGGAGTCACGGGATTGGATTGGTGGGGCGAATGCGAGTGCGACCCGCGGCGAGATAGACCACGTCTACGTCTCCTTCGAGGGCGGGGAGCCCTTCAACGGGAACGAGATCGGCTCCATCGAGGTGGTCTGGACCAACGGGACTGCCGAGGGTCGAGTGTTGTTCCTGAATCCGGCCCGGTTCGACGAGGAGACCCCACAGCAATTCCATAATGCGACGGTGGGAGAGTTCTGCACGGGGGATTTCCAGGTCGGCGATACGATGTTGATACGCATCGTTCACAACCGGTGGCAGGAAGGTGGTCAGACGGACCCACCCCCGGTCCAGTACGTCGAATCCCGGTGGAACGATATCGCGGTGAGCGGCGGTGAGGCCTTCTTCCGGGTCGATGGCCGATATCCAGTGGCGTATCGTGGCGACCGACCGATCGAACCGGGCGACCGGGTCTCGGTTCGTTTCTACGGCCCGGAGGGCGACCTCATCGTGGCCCAGAGCCCGGAGGTGACGGCTACCGTTGCCGGCGGTTCCGCCGAGAATATATCGGAGCCTACCTGTTCCTGACACCCGTCAGGGCTGCCGACGTTTCGTTGTCCCGCTGGGGGTCTCCTCGCCCAGAACCAAATGATGATATGCCAGCCAGTCGACTGTCGTTTCTATGGTCGAATCAGGCGATCAGGCTCCCGACTTCACCGTCCCGCTCGCCGACGGCGACATCGAAGCCTTCACGCTCTCCGAGGATCTCGGGGACGGACCGATCGTGCTCGCGTTCTTCCCCGGGGCCTTCACGGGCACCTGTACGAACGAGATGCGAACCTTCCAGGAGGACCTGGCGGCCTACGAATCGGTCGGGGCGTCTGTCTACGGCGTCAGCGTGGACACACCCTTCTCGTTGAACGAGTTCCGGGAACGTCACGACCTCGAGTTCGGCCTGCTCAGTGACCACCAGAAACAGGTCATCGAGGCCTATGACGTGGGCACCGATTTCTCCGACATCGGCTATCACGACGTGGCGAAACGTGCGGTGTTCGTCATCGACGAGGCCGGGACGATCACGTACAAGTGGGTGACCGACGACGCCAGCGTGGAACCCGATTACGACGCGGTCCGCGACGCAGCCACGGCCGCGGTATAATCAGCGTGGGAGGAGCGACGATGACCCCGATCCGGCAGACTGCGAACAGTCCGAGCCAGGCGGCAAGTCGGCAGGTTTTTTCGCGAAACTGACGAGTATTGGGCTATGAGTGATACGAACGGAACGACCCCATACGACCCCGAGGCCGCCCACGCCTTTCCCGACGAACGCTTGAACGAGGTCCTCGCGTTCGTCGAAGCCGACGAGGAGATCACGGCCTATCTCGAGGCACAGAACGTAAACCCGGTTCTTCGGATGGGCTATAACGATCACGGCGCCAAGCACGTCGAGATCGTTCGGAACCGTGCCCTCCGGCTGTACGAACTCCTCAAACGGGACGGGATCCATTTCAACGGGGCGGCCGATCAGGACCTCTCGGAGATGGATGAGGGGGTGATAATCGCGCTGGCCGCGACATTACACGATATCGGCCACGTGGTCCATCGCGACCAGCACGCCTACTACTCGATAGATCTGGCAGCCGACGTTCTCGACCGCATCCTCCCCGAGTTCTACGATCCTGGCGACACGGTCCGGATGAAAGGCGAGGTGCTACACGCGATGCTGTGTCACGAGACCAAGGAGGATCCGCTCACCACCGAAGCAGGGGTGATGCGTATCGCCGACGCCCTCGATATGGAACGGGGCCGATCGCGCATCCCGTACGAGCAGGGCGGGCGTGGCATCAATACGCTCTCGAGCCAGGCGATCGAACGCGTCGAGCTGTTGGAAGGGGACGAGACCCCGGTCCACGTCGAGATCACGATGCGCAATGCGGCGGGTGTCTACCAGGTCGACAATCTCCTGAAGGACAAGGTCACCGGCTCCGACCTGGAGGATGAAGTGCGAATCGTGGCATTGAACAGCGGCGCGACGGACGATCAACTGGTCGATCGGATCGAGTTCTAATCCTCGTTCTCGAATTGGCTTTCCCATTCTTCCCCCTGGTCCCGAAACGGTTTCCTTAATACCGGCACATCGATAGCCTCTGAAACGGTGGCAGAACTCAGACAGCGGCTCGGACTCTTCGCCGACGCCGAGTTTGTTGCGCTTTCGGGTACGGCCTTCGCCAGAGCCCAATCGTATTCGACGATCCTCATCGCGCTTGCCCTCTATGCGGACCTGTTCGGAACGACTGGCACGGTCGAGGGGCTGTTTGGCACGGCCTTCGCGATCGTCCAGTTGCTCATCGTCCTTCCCCTGGGCCGGGCCATCGATACGGGGAACGCGAAGCGCTATCTCCTGGCAGGTCTGGCGGTGAACGTGCTGGTCTTTGGGGGGTTCATCTTCGTCCAGAATCCGGTCCATGTCATCCTCATCCGTATCGTCCAAGGGGTCGGCGCCAGCCTCCTGTGGATCACCGGGGCGGCCGTGATCGGCGAGATCGCGGACCAGGGATCACGCGGCCACTGGCTGGGCGTCTACAATCAGGTCGGGGCTCTCTCCTCGCTGCTGGGGGACCTCGTCGGTGGCTACCTGCTGTTCGCTTACGGGTTCACCGAGACCTACGTCGTCCTCGGGGGGATAACCGCGGTGGCGGGATTCCTTGTCCTGCTGTATCTGCGCGATAATCCGGGCGGCCAGACCGATCCCGAAGAACACCCGGGTCTCGAGACCATCCGTGACCTCCTCGACCGTCCGATGGTTCGGGCCCTCGTGATCTTCCGGCTCGCCTTCAGCATCGGGAAGATGTCCGTCATCATCTTCCTCCCGATCTTCGCCCGTAAGACCTTCGGGGTGAGTCCTCTCGCGATCGGGGGCATCCACGCCGGCGGGAAGTTGACGAAGTCCGCCCTCCAGGGTTGGATGGGCGAACTGACGGATCGATACGGGGGTGAACACCGGTTCGTCCTGGCCGGCGGCCTGCTCTATGCCGTCGGGACCGCCGTCATCCCGTTGGCCTTGATTGCGGAGGGCACGATCGAGCCCATCACCGTCGGAGCCATGGGTCGCAACGTCACGATCACAGGGGCCATCCTCGCCTTGTTCCTGGCCTACGCGATCCTCGGGGTCGCGGACTCGATACGGCTTCCTGCTAGTATGTCCCTGTTCGTCCGGGAGGGCGAACACTTCGATTCGGTGGCCTCCAGTATGTCGTTACGGTCGATATCGTGGAAAATCGGGCAGGTGTCGGGCCCAGTGATGGTGGGTCTGATCAAGGATTTCGTCTCCACGACGGCTGCGTTCCTTGCCGCTGCCGGCCTGATCGTGATCGCGTCCGGGGCCTTCGTCGTCTCTTACACGCGGGCGAGTGGAAAAGACGAAACCTTTGGTGTTCCGGGTGGCTCCGATTGAGAAGAGCGACTGCATCGCGGAGGACTACCTGGGGTGAGACGGGGGAGGTGAGTTGGTCGGACTCACCGAAGCATTGCAGTTTCCATCGCATCCTACGTGACGTTCGGCGCGGGTTCTCTGCATTACCGATGGCCCGCTTATTGGGTCACTACATTAGAGAGGGCCCGCTTATTGGGTCATTACATTAGAGAGGGCCCACTTATTGGGTCACCTACATCACCAATGGCCTGCGCGCTGGCCCCGCTGCAGTATTAGTGTCCTGCGTGTGTCGCCCTTCCTGGACCTCGATTTCGGGACCGTCGCTCAGTAGAAGTCCCGAAGGGACGAGGCCTCGCGGTTCGGAGCGAGGGACGCCCGGATCAGCAATGCGCCCTGCACATCGTGCTCGGAGGCCCAGGCCCGCAATTCTTGGTCGAGATCCTCGGTCCCCTCCGGGTATCGGAATCCATCGACCAGCGACGGATCACCGAGGAACCCTTCGGCGAACTCCTGGGCGAACCGACCGAGCGATTTCGCATAGAGGCTGTCGGTCAACGCGGCTCTGGTGAGTGGGTCCGCTACGCCGCCGACCGCCTGCCCCGCCATCACTCTGACCCCACCGTCCTCGACCAGCAAAAGGTACACGGCTGGTGTCGACTCGATTCGGGCTTGCAAGCGAGTTCGGAGTTCTGACCCATCCCACTCCGCGCTCCCGCCGCCAAGGGCAGGGGCGTAGACCGTTTTCGCGAGCAGTGCGGTCGTGTGTGAATAGTCGGGGAGAGCAACCTGGAAGACGATCCCGAGGTCGCCGCCTGGCGTCGAGGTTGCCCGTTCTTCTGGCCGGACGGGGGCGAGTGCTCGCGCGGTGAACGCCACGTCGCCTTGCTCGGACGTGTCCAACTCGCGGGCGATCTGTCTGAGCATTTCGTGGCCCACTCGTTCACTCGCTGTGTCGGGCCCCTCGGCCGCCAACCCGCCACTATGGTCGTATTCGACATTGGCCGCGTCCGCGACGGCGTGGCCTGCCGTCGCCACCGTCGAGCCGAGGTAGGCCACGAACCGGTACGCCCGCATATACATCGGCTTGCCGGGGTACCCTTAAAAAGCCGGGCGGTGTGGCCGCGATCACAGCCCCATCCACGCTGTTGATCGTCGGACCGGGATGAAGCCGCCAGCAGATGCCGTCATTCGAGGTCCTTGATCTCGATCTCCGATGACCACCGGAGCTCACCGTCGATCAGTATCGGAAGGTCCTCTTCTTCGAAGATGGTCGAGACCTCGGATTCATCTGCTGAGATCGGGCCGATGATTCCACCATTCAGAAAGTGAACGTATCCATCGCCGACACTCGGCATGAACATGCTGCCCATCCCTTTCTGCGTGGTCGGATACATCTCCAATTCAATCTTGATGGCGTCGTCTCCGCGTTCGAAACGGCCCACATATGGGGTGCCCCCATCAGGCTGGGCGAGTGTCACTTCTCCATCTCCAACCACGACGTACTGGTGACCGAAGAGACTTTCCCGGCGTGCAACTGCTAACGCGGGCCGAAGGGGGAATCCCTGCGATAGCAGTCGCCCCAGGGTCCGACCGACACTGACTGCTTCCGTATTAACCACGTTATTGAGTGTGACGACACCACCGACGGCACCGTTTTCAATCAATGCCATCCCCTGATGATATGACCGACAGGCATTGAGGAAGAACGAGTCGATGCCGATATCCGAAACCGAGGCGACATCGAGGGTGCCGTCTGTGCATTCGAATCCTTCCGTATCCACATGCCCGATATAGTGGAGGAAGTCGATCTCCCTGGAGAAGAGATCTCTCATTTCATCAGTTGGAAGGTCACGGTGAAAGCTGACATCGAACGGGAGGGTTTCACGCGGTTGATACCCCATATCGCCCACCTCCTCGGTCGAATCCATCCGTGGATCGTTTCGAACGACGGCGATGGATATGTCCTCGTCTCCCGGAGACCGACCAAGGCGGTTCCGATACGCATCGATGGATGCCTTGGTTGCACCGATCGGTGCACCCTCTCCGAACCATGCCTGTCCGAGAGAGTTCGTCGCTCCCGGCTGGACGAGGCTGTCGAGTGGTGTATCAGTTGCTCCCTCCGGGCTCCGCATCGCGCTCTCTCCGTTGGTGAATCCCTCGATCGGTTCTGCCTGGGCTGCCGGTGTCGAGAGTTCGGATCTGGTCTGTGCGTGCACGAGCGCCAGTTCGTTCATTGCGAATGGGAGGACCTCGACACTGGTCGGCCGTGGAGCAACGTGCGTTGTGAGCTTCCACTTCGGAATCAGGTCCTCGACCGTTTCGTACGGAACCTCGAGATAGCGTTCGAGACGCTTTTCGAGGGGCATGTCGAAGAGCGTAGAGAAGTCGAGATCAGTACGGTCTTCGAATCGTCGACGTTCGTGGAGGTCGATCGTATACATCCCCTCCGTGCGGGCTAGACAGTCCAAGAAAAACACCTGCTTCAGCGTCCTGGCTACGTCCTTTCGGAATCCGCGTCCCGACTCCAGGGTCTGTGCGAATCCACTATCAGTGACGATGCGGGACGAGGTGGCCGAACGGACTGTCGCCCCCAGATAATATACGAGCGGTGTTACCTCGAAGATTTTCGCCAGGTTGGCTGGCACTTCGATCCTGACCCCCGTTTCGGGCGGCGTGAGGACCGACGGAATCTCGAGATCCTCGCCGAATTCGATCAATGGTGGGTGACCCCGTAGCGTCGGGTAGGACCGCTCCGGGGACGTGGTTTTGAGGGCTGACCCCAACGTCTCGATAGCCGCCATCAGGTGGGTGGGGTCTTCCGTCGTCGTCACCGTCCCAGCAGGGTGTTTGTGATGGGAACGGACGCCGATGTTGACAGCCCTTGAACCATCGATGTCTATGGTGGTCTCCCCGTCCTCGTATCGAATCGCAAGCGGTCCTTCGACACGAAGATACACTTTGATGGGTGCATTGAGTTCGATGACGTACGTATCGGCCGGCAAAATCTGGTCCGTTTCCTGTTCTGCCACCGTGACGAGGGATCCTGATTCGTCCCGAACGTACATCGCCGCGGCACTCGGATACGAAACAGCCTGAACCCGTACTTCGATGGCCGAGTCGACAGGGGCGACGAATTGGTCTTCCCCGGTCGGTTCGGGGGAGACAGCTTCATTCGTCACCACGTCGAATTGTCGCCTTTCGATCAGGTCGAGGATACGGACGCCCGGCTTGTCGGGAATATCGAGGAACGAGATGTGTTCTGCCGCCGACCGTCCCCAACTTCCCTCAGACATCGCCGGGTTCGACATACGGGTACGACGGCCGTCGGTCCTAAAAGCCTACTCGAATTGAAAATCCGACGGTCTCAAATGGGCAGCCAATCCGAACTCGTCCCGGGGTCCTGGAGATGCCAGCGCTGCTGGAGCTGGCCCTTCTGGAGACGGAGTTCGATCACGGCGTCGAAAAGTGACCGCAACATCCTGACCAGGCCGCTCTCTCGCTGGACGGGGAGATGATAATGGGCAATCCCATCCTTCTCCCGGACGATATGATTGAGCACATGGATCATCCGGAACACGGGTTCCTGGCCGTGGGAATCGATGAGACGTGCCAGCGGAGCCACGCTCATCCGGAGTTCCGAGGGCTGTAGCCCCGCTGCAAGTCGGTCGAATTCGTCGATGGTCTCGAGGATGGTCTGGGCCAGTCCGTCTATGTCCATCACGTCGAGGCGAGTGCTCGGCAGCGGCACGTGGCTATCTGGTTCGACAGTCACCGACCCGCGAACGGTTTCCGAGATTTCGATGACCCGAACACCCTGTCGGTTCGGGATGAGTGGTTGCTCAGGTAAGCGCTCTTTGACCTCCTCGACTCGCCCGTCTGTCGTGACGAACAATCGCCGTCGTGGACCGGCTGCGGGGTCCCCGAGAAGCGTTTCGCTCATCTCACCGAACCGCTCCTCCGGCACTGTTCCGACGATGAGAAGCGAACTCCCCGCCTCTTTCAGCTCGTCGAGGGCCTGGCCAATCCGTGTTTGTCCCTGTGAAGCCATTTTCTTCCCAACTGGTCTTCTTTTAGGGTTATTCTCATATTATATAAATCCCTGAGTGGCATTTTCACCTGTGATAATGTTGGACTGAGTGACGATCCTTCCCAGGATCGGAACTCACCGGCAAGACCGCTTTCGGAACCAGCGGCTCAGACCGACGCCGTCTCGATCCCAGCGGTCGAATCGAGCCGAGTATCCGCGGGTGACCTGGATCCAACCGGGAACCGTTCGTGACCCTCGTGCTGAGACCGCGCGAAGAACGCTGTGTCTGGCGATCAGCAGAACAGGTCCGTAGAGAGGTATCGTTCGCCCGTATCTGGGAGGATCGTCACGACGAGGTCATCCTCGTGGGCGGGCTCAGTTGCGACCTCGGTGGCGGCATGGAGTGCGGCTCCCGACGAAATCCCCGTCAAGATACCGGTGCGCCTTGCGAGCTCCCTTGTCGCCGACCTTGCCTCACTATCCTCGACGGTTCTGACTCCGTCGACGAGTTCGGTTCGAAGAACTTCGGGAACGAACCCTGCCCCGATGCCCTGGATCTCGTGGCTATCGGGTTCGCCTCCCGACAGGACCGCCGAGTCGGCCGGTTCGACGGCGATCGTCTGCACCTCGGCATCGCATTCTTGCTTCAGGTATTCCGAGATACCCGTGATCGTCCCGCCCGTTCCGACGCCCGCGACGACCACGTCAACCTGCCCTCCGGTCGCCTCCCAGATCTCGGGTCCCGTCGTTTCACGGTGGATTCGGGGGTTCGCCAGGTTCTCGAATTGCTGTGGGACGAAGGTGTCCTCGAGGTCGCCCGCGAGTTCGTCGGCCCGGTCGATCGCGCCGTTCATCCCCTCGTCTGCGGGGGTCAACACGAGTTCCGCGCCGAGCGCCCGGAGCAACGAGCGTCGCTCCTCGCTCATGGATTCCGGCATCGTGAGCAATAGATCGTACCCCCTGGCGGCGCTGGCGCAGGCGAGTCCGACGCCGGTGTTTCCGCTCGTCGGTTCGATGATGGTCGTTTCCGGCGTGAGCAAGCCCTCCGCCTCCGCGGCGTCGAGCATCGCAACGGCGATGCGGTCTTTGACCGACGAGAGGGGATTGAACGATTCGACCTTGCCGAGAAGGTTCGGGGCGAACTCGTCGAGTCGGACGAGCGGCGTGTTCCCGACGAGTTCGGTCACGTTCTCGGCGATGTGCGTCGACGCGGTCGACTGCATGCTACAGCAGCCATACGGGAGTCGGACGCATAACCTATCGCGGTTGTTTTCACGGCTCTGGAACGCAACACGAACACCGTTCGGTCAGAACCGTGCCAAGAGAGAACCACTCCAACGGAGTCGCGGAGCTGTTCAGACGACGAGTAAAACGCCGAGTCCGAACAGGACAACCCAGAGGCCGGTGAGACCGAGCAAGGGGAGACGGCTCTCCCGGGGGACGAACTCGTCACCGAAACCGATGGTCACGTACATGCCACCGAACAGGCCGATGGTGAGGACTACCTTGGACAGGAGTAGTTCGGCGCCGATGCTGCCGCCGTTGCCCACACTCGCGAGGGAGATGACGACGCCGGTCCCGGCGACGACGACCGCGGCCACCCACATCCCCGTGACCAGCACGCGGCCGTCTCCGTCCCAGGGACCGAGCAGCCCGATCCCGGTCGCGACACCCAGGAACCCTGCCAGCAGGTGCAGCATCTCGAAGACTGCCATCAGTCCTCCACCTCCGTCGCGGCTTCGGTATCGGGGTCTGGTGCGTCCTCGCTGTGGACAGCCGCGGTCTCGGCCCCGCCGGACCGATCCGACTCATCGCCGCCGGTCTGGGGTCCCCGGGCGGGCCCGAACCGGTCCTCGTCCTCATCTCGTGTCTGTGGCCACAGGGCGAGCAAACCGCCCGCGACGACGATACCGCTTCCCCACCAGAGCAGAGCGACGAAGGGCATATGCTTCACTTCCAGATGGACGATCCCGTTCTGTACCCCATTGAAGATGAAGTAGATGTCCCTGGCGGTCGTGCCCCAGATGTCTGGATCGCTTCGGGTCTGGTCGCGGACTGGATAGTTATCGAGGGTGGGTGTCGCCTGGTAGACGATCGTTCCGCTCCGGTCGTAGATGTCGAGAACAGGACCGACCGAGTTGTGTGTCCCGTGACTTTCGTTCTCGAATCCGACCAGTTCGGCCGAGTATCCGCCCGGAATCTCCGCCCGGTCACCCGGCCCCACCTGGACCGTGTCCGATACCGCGAAGACGGTGGACCACGTAATGCCCAAGATGATGATCAGGACCCCGAAGTGGACGATGTATCCACCGTACCGGCGGCGATTGTTCCACACCATCAAGCCGAACCGGCGAATCGGCCCGATCTCCCGTTCGTGGAGGACGGTGATCCGGTAGGTCCGATAGACGTCGTAGAGGTGGGACGCCGCCACGAAGAACAAGAGACCGAGGACGAGCCCGGTAACCGGGGTGTAGAGGTATCCGCCGGCGAGACCGGCAGTGACCCCCGCATACCCCGCTGGCTCGAAGCGCCGTCGGAGTTGTGACAGATTCGTCTTCTGCCAGGGGATCAGCGGACACAGGCCCAGGAGCAACAGCAACCCGATAGCCAGGGGCGGTGTGAGCTGATTGTAGAAGGAGGTGCCGATGGAGACGTCAGAGCCCAGTAGCAACTCGGACATGAAGGGGAAGGAGGTTCCCCACAGCACCACGAACGCGAGACCGAGCAACACCAGGTTGTTGAGGAGGAAGGACATCTCCTTCGAGACTACCGACTCGCTCAGCGCTCCGTCAACTGTCACCTCGTCCCACCGGAGGAGCAGCAAGGCGATCCACGAGACCACCGCCAGTCCCATGAATCCGACGAACCACGGGGCCACGTCAGATTTCGCGAAGCTGTGAACGCTCTCCACGATGCCCGACCTGGTCAGGAAGACCCCGTAGATTGTCAGCAGATAGGTGGCGACGATCAGGAAGTGGTTCCAGACCCTGAGTCGACCCCGTCGTTCGTGGATCATCACCGAGTGAAGGAAGGCCGTTCCCGTGAGCCAGGGAAGGAGGGAGGCGTTCTCGACCGGATCCCAGGCCCAGTACCCACCCCAGCCGAGGATCACGTAGGCCCACCAGGCACCGATGACGATCCCGATGGAGAGGAACAGCCAGGAGAACACGGTCCAGCGGCGCGTATATTCGACCCAGTCCTGGTCGCCAGACAACAGCCCTGCCACCGCGAAGGCGAAGGGCACCACGAATCCCGCGTACCCCGCATACAGCGTGGGTGGGTGGAAGAACATCCCGGGGTTCCGCAACATCGGGTTGATCCCCATGCCATCGACGGGGACCGAGGCGAGGTCGTATACTTCCATCGTCCGATCGAAGGGACCGGAGACGAGGAGGATTACGAGGAAGAACACCACGGTTCCCATGATGATCCCTGTGGCGTACCCTGTCAATTTCGGCACGCGTCTCGTGCGAGCCACGATTGCCCCGAATGCGGAGAGGAACGCAGCCCACAGGAGCAACGACCCGGACTGGCCGCTCCAGACCGCCGAGATCTTGTACGGGATGGCTTGGCTCTGCATCGAGTTCGTGGCCACGTACGCGATCTCGAACGCGTCGGTGAGGAAGTAGTAGGTGAGCAGCCCCAACGCAGCGATGATCGCTCCCGCTCCGGCGTAGGTGAGCCAGCGGCCACGGATGAGCCACCGACCGGATTCCTCCCACGATGCGTAGCTGTTCGCGATGACCGATGCGATTGTCGTGATGAGCGCGATGAACAAGAGAACGGTGCCGATTTCAGCCATGAGTTACCAGGAATCCTCGACGTTCGCCCCACAGCTGGGGCAGTAGTCGGTTGCATCATCGAGTTCATTGCCACAATCGGGACAGATGGAGAGTGAGCCGGTGTCGTGACTGCCGCGGAACCGACGGAAGTAGACGTAGATTCCGCCGGCGCCGACGACCACCCCCGCCAGCGGGGTCACCCATAATGAGAGGCCGCTACCCTCCTTGGGTACGTACTCGACGTATTGGTCGCCGAACTCCGAGCCGTACTCGTCGGCGATCTCCGGGTTGGTCAGTCCCTGCTCTTCCATCTGCTGGACGTACGACCGGCCCGTGTCAGCTGACGTACAATCGCAGACGGAGAGGTATTTTCCACAGTCACAGGGACATTGCAACTGTCCGAGAAGTCCCCCGCTCGCCGCGGCGACGGTGAACGGGAGCAATGCCACCGACACCGCGACGAGGACGAATACGATTCCACTGATACGTTTCATGGCGAATCCGGCCATATCTTTAGTGATGTGAAGCCAGGTAATAATTCGGAACACGATTCCAGGAACCTTACAAACAAGGCCGGATTCCCCCTCTTTCGTCCCTTTGGGTCGACGGACTCACTCGCCTGCGGACCGAAAGCCTGCACCCCTTAAACAAACCGGGACTGTTCGGACGAAACCCATTATATAATGCGTGGAGATTTAGACATCCCTGGATTTCATGGGGCCCTGCCGATGACTCGGCAGTGTGGGGCTTGGAAACTAAAATCATTGATTACCATCATATAATATTTGATGTAACGAATCGATGTATGACTGTATCTGGCCTTCCAATAATATCATAAAGCTGTTATACGAGACTGGGGGGTTTCCGCGCCAGTCATCACTCTCGATTATCCATCCGATTCCGCCACCAATCAACCCTGGCATGATACGAGTGTAGTCCGGGGAAGGAGGGGGTGAAATCGGCCGGCGAGTCGGTAGATCTTCGATAGACAACCGGCTTCTCTCTGCCCCATCGAGACGGGCAAGTCGTCCGTCTGACGAGAGTTTTTGGGCTTGTAACACATTGTGTGCTGTGCGGTAACATGGTTACAGACACCCCCACCGGGAGCATCACCGGCCAGCAGGACTGGGAGTGGAACCAGCGCCGAACCGGGACGCGTTCGGACGGCGCCGGCAGGGCCACCAGCTCGCCCGTCGAGACGGAGCGTTCCGGTGGGACTCGCCCCGACCGAGACACGCTCGAGGCCCTACACCAGGAGAATCAGCGACTCGAATCAGAAGTTACGCGCATGGAACGACGCCTGGCGTGTGTCATCGACCAATACGAGCGCCGACTCACCGAGAAGAATCGGAAACAGGCCCCCCAAGGAAACCCACGCAGTGATGGGAGCGAAGCAAGTCTTATCGCGAACGTGCGTCGATGGTTCGCCGAGCGGTAGTCCCGGTCATCTTCGACTGACTGGCCTGCCGCGGCACACCGCACTGTTTCCACGTATCGCTCAGGGGAGCGGAACAGTTCCCGCATGCACCGAACCGCCAGTCGCGTCTGAAAGCCGGCTAAATCGGCCAAACCCGCGCAAAAGCGCCGCTATTGGGGTTTACGGACTCCCGGATATAACCGGTTGGCGTCCCTGTTCCCGAGTGCAATGAATCGCCTTTACATCATCCTCGTACCGGTCCTCCTCCTCGCGTCATTTGTTGGGACAGGATTGGCCGCAGAGACGCCAGCGAACGAGCCTGCACAGACCGACGATGCCGCTCCGCCCTCTAACCTGCCCGGTCCGGTCCCCGACTTCGTGAAGGATATCATGGGATCGATCCAGGCCTTCATCGAAGGCCTCCTGGAAGGTACCGTGGGCTCGGACGTGAGCGGTACCGCAGGTGACGCCGCTGCAGGTGGTAGCTACCCATAGACAGTGAATCCATGGTGAAGAAATTGCTCGTGCTTGTTGGATTGGTACTCCTCGTCGGGATGGGTGCACTCGCTTTCGGGATCGGTGATTTTGCGCCCTCTTCGCAGGACGATGCCCAGGCCACCGACCCGTTCCCGACCGAGACCGCGTCGCAAAACGTGAATGAGGGTGGAGAGACGACCTCGGTGGCGGGTCATGAGCAAGCGTTCTCGATGTCCATCGACGATGTCCAGGAGTGCGGGGAGACCTGCCGGGACGTGACGACGACGCTCACGAACCAACAGTCGAGCACCGCCACCGACGTAACTGTATATACCCGTATCTTTGCCGGGAATGGAACGGATGGCGACGTGATCTGGTCAGGTGAACAGCCAGTAGGGAGTCTCGAACCGTCAGAATCGGTGACCGCAACGAAACGTGTGGAACTCTCCTTGACTGACGCCTATGCAGTCCGAGAGGCAGATGGGTGGATCACCATCCAGACCACGATCCAATCCGAAACTGAGACGATGACTGTCACGCAGCACCGGGATGTAATTTGAGCCACATGTATGCGGGTTCTTCGGCTCTTGAGGTCCGTGATTCCTACGTCTCCCCACGAATGGACTGCCCGCTCCGGAATTATCTCCTCAGATGGAAGCGGGAATACGGTCGACAAAACCGGACCCGACCGAGGGAGCGACCCAACCCCGGTCGCACCGACGATGGGTCTGCAAAATAGTGGGGTGGGTAACCGGTAGCCCCTTTCTTCGTCGGCTGAACGATCAGTTCGTGGTGCTGTTCAGGGGCGTGATCGTGACCGCATAGACCGTCCCGCAGTGGTCACAGCGAAGCTGGGTACTGATCTCTCGCCCGCTCCCACGGGTGAAATCGGAGACTTGTTCCCCACATTCGCAATCGAATTCGATTTCCATCGCTTATAGCAATATAGGGACCCTGAAAGTTTGAATGTTTCCGTTACGGGAATTGCTGAGCACGAGAAGTTTTTCGGGATCGATCGAATCAGGGAGCTGTATCCGATAAACGGTGGTATCCGAGAAATCCGCTCTCCGACCAACCTTTTCCGAAAACTGCATTTTGACCCCCGTCATGCTGGAGGAGACCCCGATTATTGGACTGGTGACCGCCGGGTCTCCCAGAACCCGATGACCGCGCCCAACAATGCGACGGCCACGGTGAACAACACGCCGATTACCAGGGTGAGGACACTCAGCAGCCCCAGTATGATGTAGTTCCGCTTCGTCGGTGTGAACCGCACCCGGTACGCGTACACCAGCATCGCGAGCCCGATTACCATGCCGATGGCGGTAAAGAGGATGATGTCCCCGGTGGTCACCTCGATGCCATCGATGACCCCGGCGTAGATTTCGGCGTTGAAGAGATCGTATGCACCTTCGATGAGTGCCAGTACCGTACCGACGAGGACAACCTTGATCGGGGTGGCGATACGCTCCGTCTGTGTTTCTATCGATTGATCGATAACTTCCATGAAACCTATAAAGTCAGATACGTTTATCTCCGTTTCGGTGGTTCGATTGCTAGCATATATTCGTAGGCTTTGGCCAACGTATTCAAATTCGAATATAATACTATCTTAGATACATCCTGGGATAGGCTGGGTACGTACGGTGAAAAAACTCCACCAGGTGAAATATCGGCGTCCTGACTATCGAACGTCCGCGCCGGTGATCTCGAACCGGGCACCCCCGGACTCGCTTTCGGTGGCTGCGACGTCCCAGCCGTGTGCCTCGGCGATCTCGGCGACGATCGCCATCCCGTAGCCGGTCCCGGCCTCGGCGGTGGAGAACCCTCGTTCGAATACCTGCTCTCGTTCCGCTTCGGTGAGTCCCTCTCCGTCGTCGGCGACGTAGAATCCGGTGCCGTCGATCGGGCCCACCCGGATCGTCACCCCCTCGCCGCCGTGCTGGACCGCGTTCCGCAAGAGGTTCTCGAATACCTGCTGGAGTCGGTCTTCGTCGGCTCCCACGACGAACGCGTCCTGCAGGTCGAGACGGGCATCGTCACTCGGAATCCCTTGCCAACACCGGTCCAGGAGTGGCCCCACCTCGACCGGTTCGATCTCGGTGACCATCTGGCTGCCGCGGGCCATCTCGAGGGTGTCTTCGATGAGGGACTCCATCTGGTCGAGGGCGACCGCGATGGTGTCGATATTCTCCAGGTCACACTCGTCTGCAACCAACTCGAGGTGGCCCCGCGCCGTGGTAAGCGGGGTTCTGAGGTCGTGGGAGACGATACTGGCGAACTCGGAGAGCCGTTCGTTCTGGCGCTCCAGTTCCTCTGCCTGGGCCTCGAGTTCGCGTTTTCCCTCGAGGAGCGCCAATTTCTCCTTTGCGTGGCCTACCAGGAGTTCCGCCAGTTCGCGGTCGTCCTCGTCGAACTCCCCGACGGAGCGAGAGACGGTCTGGAACGTTCCATAGCTTCCGATGGGGACGGTGAGGGCAGAGCGATATTCCGGGTCAGCCGGAGTGATCTCGGCCTCGCGGAGGTCGTCGACCACGATAGTCTCCTGCCGGTTGTACGCCCGTGTCGCGAAGGTGTCCTCCTCGAGGGAGACGGTCTCGTAGTACTCCTCAGACCCGACGTTCCTGGAGAAGGATTTCTGCACGAGTTCGTCCCCTTCGGCCACATCGACTGCGACGAGGTCGAACTCGAGGACGGTCTTGCCGGTCTCGATCAACTGATCGAAGACGGCCGTCTCGGACTCTGCGGTCTCCATCTCCCGGGCGGCCTCGTGGAGCTCCGAGAGGGCCTCCTCGCGCTCCTGCCGCCTGGAGATATCACGGGCGATCGCGACGCGGTAGGAACGACCACCCAGGTTGACCACGGTCGCGTTGACCTCGACGGGAAACGTGGAGCCGTCGGCTCGGATGTGTCGATCCCGAACCGGATCAGGATCCGCTGGTTCCTCCCGGCGCATGTATTCGAGATACTCGTCTGTGTCGTCGAAGGTCACGGACATGTCCGGCACCTTCATGCCCAGTAGTGTCTCACGGTCGTACCCCAGAAGGTCAGTCGCGGTGTCGTTTACGTCGATGAACGCACCGGTGTCCTCATCAATGACGAAGATGCTGTCTGTCGCGTGATCGATGAGTGTGCGAAAGAGTTCCATCTGCCGCTCGCGCTCCTTCAACTCGGTGATATCGCGGATCACGGCGACGACCCGCTCCTCTCCCTGAATACTTGCCATCTTGAAGACTACACTTTGCCAGGCCGGAGTTCCATCCGAGGGGCTACTCCGCCAGATGAACTGGGTCGAATCCGCTTCCAACGCCTCTTGGAAGTGCTCCCTGGCCTGGTCCGCGGTATAGGGTTCTTCCCCGGCAAAGAGTTCGCCGGGACCCCGTCCGGTCAGGTCTCGGTCCGTCTGTCCGGTCATCTGGCGTGCCGCGCGATTGCAGTCGAGGACCGCCGATGTCTCCGGGTCGAAGACGAGGAGGCCCAGTCCTGACTCGTCAAAGAGGTCGCCGTAGATGTCAGCCGCCCGCTCGAGGTCCCGCTGTGTCCGGTGGTGTTCGACCTCCTGATCGATGGCCTGGGCCAGGACTCCGAACTGGGCGCGGGGATCCCCACCTTTCTGGAGGTACCGGTCCGCTCCGAGATTCAGCGCTTCGATCGCGACGTCTTCCCGGCCTTTCCCGGTGAAGATGATGAACGGAATCTCCAAAGCACGGTCTTCCCGCACCGTCTCGAGGAACTCCAGTCCGTCGGTGCCGGGCATCTGGTAGTCGCTGACCACGCAATCGAAGTGCTCTGTTTGGAGCCGGTCCAGGGCAGCCCCAGCGCTGGTCTCCGTTGTGACCGATAGCTCCGCGGCCTCCCGCTCGAGAAAATCGGCGGCTAGGGCCGCGAAATCGGGCTCGTCATCCACGTGGATGACCCTGATCTCCCCCACCGGGCGTTCGTTCATGCTCATACCCACTCGCGAAACCCATTATTAGAGTTTCCGACCAGTTTTCGTCAGTGATTATTTCGGCGGGAGGGGGTCGGCACCCGCAACTTGGGGGGAAAATAATCGCTGCTCCGATTGCAGACACCGTGATGAACTGGGCCCAGGAGTCCAGAAAAGGAGTGAATTGGAGGGAGCGGTAATCCAGGGGGGCACGGACGGCCGGCAACCCCGGGGCGGGGGCCGACTATCCCGTTGATTCAAGCCGTCGCGGGCGGTCGGGGAACGCGGATTATCGACCCGGGGAACCGCGTTCTGAATAGCCCCAGGCGAGTCCATAGGCCTGTTGGCGTCTCCTCGACCAGCACGGTGGAGCAATTGTTCCGCTCTGCGATCTCGAGAGCGGTCGAGACGAGATCACCCACGTCGCCAATCACCTCGAAGGCAACCTCTCTCTCACCGACCAAGCGCCGAAGTTCCCGCTCCAGACGCGCCTGGGACTCCGTACACGCCTGGGTGTAGGTGTAGGTCAGGCCGTCCTGGCGGAGGTTTCGTGTCCCCGTGGCCGACCCACGACGGGCCAGATACGCAGCCTCCGGGAGGATGTTTGCCGCGAGCAGCGTCTTTCCCTCGCGTTCGGCACGCTGGACCGCGCTTTCGAGAACATGGGTGTTCTCGGACGGTTCATCGACGGCAACCAAGATAGCTTCCATCGTCGTTCACCAGGTGATATGTGGACCGTTGCGGCTATATATGTATGCAGAATGAACATTCAGTAAGCTTTCCAACTGAAGGAAAATTCACCGACGTGACTGGTCGGAAAACCCGGCGCTTGCTGTTTGTTGTCGTATCCAGCCATATCACGTGTCAACGATATTCACGGCCCCATATCGGCCGATATGGTCGAGTCTCGGACAACCCCATCGAAAACCAGTTATACATCTAACACGTCCGGACAGCGTATGGAACACCCATCGCCCACCGAGAACGACGGGCTGGTCTCAGTCGGGATGGTGGAACGCCATCCCCCAGACGAGGTATTCGCCCTCCTGGGTGAGGAGACACGAGTCCGGATCCTGCAGGTTCTCGGTGAGGAGGTCGACGGCCCACTCGCATTCTCTGATCTCCAGGATAGGCTCGGTTTGTCCGACAGCGGTCAGTTCAACTACCATCTCCGGAAACTCACCGATCATTTCGTCCGGAAGGTGGACGGAGGCTACGAGCTAACATACGCCGGGAAACAGTTGATGGGCGCCCTGCACGCAGGAACGTACACGGCCTCCGCGACTATGGAGCCCCTGGTGATCGATTCACCGTGTCCGGCGTGTGGCGGCACCCTCGTCACCGAGTACGAGGACGAACACGTCGTGATGTCCTGCCGAGACTGCGAGGAGTGGCGGAACGTGTTCCCGTTCCCACCCGGGGCCCTGGAGGGCTTCGAACGGGACGAACTCCTGGATGCACTGGATCGGTGGCTGTGGACCCTCCTGGAACGCGTCTATGCCGGGTTCTGTCCCAACTGCTCGGGACGCCTGGCGGGCGCCATCGAGAGCGCCTCGGAGCATCCGGAAGGGGCTCGCATCATCTTTTCGTGCGATCGGTGTGACGAGGTGGCGGAGTTCTCCGTGCACACGTTGGCCTTCTTCGACATGGATATAGCCTGTTTTTTCAATGACAAGGGATTCGACGTGCGGGCCTCGTCACTGTGGGAGATCGCCCATCAGATCGAGCAGGATCTCGAGATCCTTTCCGAGGACCCGATCACCGTTCGTACCCGCCTCTCGATCGACGGGCACGGTATCCAGGCCACGGTCGGCCCGGATCTCGAGTTGCGCGATATCGAGACGTTCGACACCGAGTAGTCTCGATCGCGGACCGGAACCAGGGATCCGCTTCGGTCATCCGACCGGTCATTTGCGGTCTC
>CAZQNH010000037.1:10369-23949 GCA_964594685.1 uncultured Halobacteriales archaeon | reverse complement strand
ATCGACACGGTCGCGAAGCGACGCCACGGCGTCCTTCACCCGTTCGTGCTCACGTCCGGTATAGAGATCGGCAGCCGGGGCGACCGTCTCCGGATGGCTCTCGAGTAGTTCCTCCCGGGAGGTCTCATCGATGTCTCGACAGGTTACCGGCCGCTCGTCGAACCGTTGGCGACTCGATCCCCCTGAGATGACCAACACGTCCATCGGGTCCCAATTCGACCCAAGGGGACGAAAAACGTTCGTGTCCCGGGTACCGATCAACCCGTCCGCCTACTAGTGGTGATGGCCGCCGCAGCCGCACCCACCCTCGTGGGCCTCGTGGTCGGCGGTCCGCTGGAGCGTGAAGCCCTCGCCGCGGAAGTCGTCCACGTAGTCGAGCTGGATATTCTCGACGTACTCCCGGCTCTCCTGGTCTATGACGAGTCTGAGTCCGTGTTCCTCCACGATGGTGTCCCGCTCGTCCGGTTCCTCGGCGAACTCGATGCCGTACGCGATGTCGCCACAGTCACACCCTTTCTCTCGTGCCAGCAACCTGAGTCCGGCGCCGTCGGCTTCGAGGCCCTCCGCTTCGAGCATCGTCTGGGCCTTCTTCGCAGCGGTCTCGGTCACCTCGATCCCGACGGACTTCCCGGAGTCTCGTGTGGTACTCATACACACCAATTTGTTTCATGGGTGTTAACTGTGACGATAATTGAAGTCGCCCACAAAGACCCGCAATCGACTCCGCTCGCTTGTTCGCGGGGGACCGTCTTATGGAATCGGGGCCCCATTTGAGATGGACTATCCCTTTGAACTGTTGGCCTCGACATACTCGGCCAGTTCGTCGGCCAGCGCGTCGTTTATCGGGGGCCGTTCGTAGCGTTCGACCAGCTCGGACACCCGTTCGGTCGCCCGCTCGCCGACTGATCGACCACCACCGGCCAACCAGTCATCGTGTGTCTGCCTGATGGCGATCTCGCCTTCGAATCTCGTCCCACCTTCGAACCGTGCGGCGTCTTCAAGGGAGTCCGGGTCTCGGTCGTCGAAGAACGGCGTGCCCGGCTCGGTACCCAGCATCGCATCGGTGGACACCGCCTCTGAGTTCAATCCCTCCAGGACAGCTCGTCTCTCGCGTCGTGCCGCTCGGACCGCCCGGAAACGCTCCGCGTCGAGCACCAGCTTCTCGGGGGAGATCACTGCGTGGGTGTCGAGGACCCCGACGGCATTCAGGAGGAGGTCCGCTCCGGTCTCGACCGCCCCCCGCACGTGGAACATCGAGTCCGAACCGCTCTGGTCGGACAGTTCCGGGGCGTCGGTCACCCCGCCCTGGCCCCTGACCGGGACCCCGTAGAACCGCCCCATCTGGGTTGCAATTTTCGAGAATACAGATCCTCGCGGGCTCCCGTAGGTCACTGCTCCGGTCGATCGGTCGTAAACCGTCGAGGCATGCCCGTATACCACGGGCGTTCCCGGGTTCACGATCTGGGCGAGGACCACCCCGAACAGCGATTCGGCGTTGAGTTGGATCGCGGTCTCGGCCAGGGAGTGAGGCCCCGAGGCGCCGGCGATGGCGCCCGAGGAGACGACCAGCGGTTGGCCGGCACGCGCGAACCGCAGCAGCCCGGCCACCATCGGCTCGTTCAAGACCCGAGGCGACCGCACGTGGAGGATACCGAGCACGTAATGCTCCTCGAGGTCGGGGTCCTGGAAGGCGATGCGTGCCATGTCGAGTGAAGCCGTGGCCTCCAGGTCCCGACGGGCCGAGGCCACCACCGGCTTGTCGGTTCCGGTGAAGAGCCGTTCCAGCAGCTCGTACCCCACGGCAGCTTGCTCGAAGCCGCCCGGATCACCGGGCAACGAGTAGCCTTCGGGGCTGCAGAGGTCGTATCCAACGGCTGAGACCGTCGGCTCCTCGTGAACCAGGTCCAGCAGCAATTCGAAATCCGCCATGGTGGCGCGCTGGCGCGGCTCCCCATACCGCTTGACATATCGCGGGCCTCTGGCCGGGGCGACGACCGGGGCCCCGTCACCGACAACCAGGCTCTTCTCGTCGTCACGTGCCCGCCACCGGAACTTGGGCGGGGCGTCGTCGACGGCGTCTTCGACGAGGGACTCGGGCAACCGTACCCGTTCGCCATCGACAGCCGCCCCTGCTTCATCGAGGATATCCCGAGCCGCTGCGTGCTCGACCCGCATCCCGCCCTCGGCGAGCAACGCGAGGGCACGTTCGTGGACCGTTCGCCGACCCGCCGGGGTGAGTGCCCGTGCCATCGACTACTCATCGCCCAGTCCGCACAAAAGAGTTTCCAGCGGTCAGCGACCTGACCCGGATCGCTGGGTGACCGAGACGACGAACATCGCCGTCTCGCAGTCCGGACACGTCCACCGATGGGTCCGACCGAACCCGACGGATCCCCAGGCGACGGTCTCGTACCCACAGGTGGGACATTCAAGCTCCCACTCCCCGGGATCCCAGAACGCCTCCGGGCGGAGTTCCAGTCGGCCCATGCGGAGACAGCCTCCGTATTTGGGCCGGCACGTTGCGTTGCTCAGGCGTCTCGGCGGGTCCGACGGATCGACGTCCTCGACCGGCTGTCTCGTGTGACAGACCGGGCATTCGTATACCGGCGGGCTTTCTTTGGTCATTCGAAGAGCACCTCCTGTACGAGCTGCCGGAGTGCGCGTCTGAGCTGGTCGGTCTCGGGTTCCACGGTCACCTGCCGGTGGAACTCCCGGGTCCCGGCGGCCCTGTCGGTATTCAGGTTCACCCCGACGACCGGGACGGGGAACCGGTCGAGGGCCTCCCGGTAGCGGTCGGGGTCGGCCGGAAGACCGTCGGTGACCACGAAGAGGAACCGCCGCCCCTGCTCGCGTTTGAGCCGCTCGCGGGCGATGTGAAGCGTGTCGGTCAGTGGGGTCCCGCCGGTCGCCTGCCCGTGGAAGAGCCGGCCGGCTGCCCGCCCGGCTTCGCGGTCGGCCGGCTTCGCCAGCCGGACCTCCTTGTCTAGGAGTTCGAGGACGTCGACCTCCACGTCGACCGATTCCAGGGCGACCACCAGCATTCCCATGGCTCGCTCCGCGACCCGGATGTGGGGTCGCATGCTCCCGGACCGGTCGAGCACGAAGAGACACCGGTAGTCGACGTCATCTGGCGTCTCGCGCCGGAGCTTCAGCCGGGTCTCGCCGAGCGCGTGGCGGTGAAGGGCGGCGGGATCGAGTCTGCCTCGACGGAGATTCCGATCCAGCTGACGGCGTCGACGCTTCTGGAACCGGTTGCGCAGGACCTTTGCCAGGCGTTCGCCGTCGGCCAGCGCGGCCGCGACGGTGTCTTCATCCGGCTCCGGATCGTCGGTGGGGATAACGACTCCCTGGCTCTCGAGATCGCCCTCGGCGGCTGCGACGGCCTCCTGGAACTCCTGGAGGTTCTGCACCGCTTCGTCCTGGTCGGCGGTTACCGCTCGCTCCTGGTCTTCGACGGCCTCGGTCAGGACCGCTTCGAGGTCGGGATCGGTATCGGCGGCGTCCCCGGCGGTCGGCAGGTCCCGATCGCCGGACTCGTACGCGTCGTGGCCGCTTTCGCGGTCCCCGACACCACTCTCGATCTCGGGCTGGCCGTGCCCACTCTGGAGAAGTGATATCGGGTCGGGGTCCGTGGCAACAGATCCCCGCGTCGCCATCCCGTCGTCCGGCATCCCCCAGGCATCGCCGAGATCGGCTTCGATCTGGGCCCGGCCGTCGGCCCTGGCGCCCTCGATCGCGGGTCGGACCGCTTGCGTGAAATCCACTGTTCGTCGGTTTCGCTCCCTCGGGTCGGGAATCGACCAGACCTCCTCGACCGTCCCGGCCACCGTGTCCCGAATCTGGGACTCGAACCGCTCCCGATCGGCGTCACAATGGAAGTGGTGGCCGTCATCGGCCGGGTCCAGGAGCCGGGCGTATCGGCCCGAATCGTATACCATCCCGTCGAGGACGCCGATGACGATCGCGTCGACCATCGGGTACACCGTCCCCCCGTTGGGGTCGCTAATGCCCGGCCCCCTGGCTGCGAGGAGATTCGCACGCACCTGGGCGAACCACCGGCCGTAGTTCGGCCACCGGTCCCGGGTCGCGGCCTCGATCACGCCGTCCTCGAACGCGTTCCAGATCCGTCCCGCGACCCCCCGCCAGCCGTCGGGAACCCCCTCGAGTCGGTCATCCAGGTCCCCGAGCGCCGAGTATCGGAGATGGCCGACCTCGTGCATCACCCAAACCTTCTGCACCAGGAGGTCCCATTCACGGGGCGGATAGTCGGTGACCGGCTGCGGGACATGGTCGCCGGAAACGACGACACGATGGTCGGACTCCGATCTCTCGATCGTCGCTGGCGGGTGGTCCGTCTCGATGCCCAGTTCGAGGTCCCAGCGACCGGTGCGGATACGGGCGTTGCGCTGGAGCCGGTCCGACCGTTCCTCGGCGGTTCGGAGCGCCGCCCGCCGGTCGCCTCCGATCACGTGGGCGGCCACCGCATCACTGTCCGTCGAGGCAGTCAGTCGCATCCGTCTTTATGAAGTGTTTGAGCGCCGGCGGCGGGCCCCTCTTCTCCCGTGCGTCCTCGGACCGGGATTGACAGCACTATTCGCCATAGGTTGCCACCCCCCAACAGCCTGCGGCCCCCCATCTCAGAGCTCCGCGGTGATGGTGTCCCGGATGGTGGCCTTGTCCAACTTGAGGTCGGCGTGCCCGACCATGACGAGTCGTGCCGCCTCGGCGAGCGGCATGAACGTCTCGTCTGGCCCGGCCATCTCGACGGTCTTGAGGAGCTCCCGGTGGCTGATCGGGGTCTCGAGTTCGTCCCGCCGATGGGCCTCCCGAAGCTGCTCTGCCACACGGGTGAGTCGTTCGGCCAGCTCCGGGTCCACCCCGGTCTCCTCGACTAACAGGTCGGCCTCCTCTTCCGGTGGCAAGTACTCGACCGGCAGCACGACGAATCGCGACCTGAACGCGTCGTTCATGTCGCTGGTTCCGGCGTAGGTGAGCGGGTTCGCCGTGCCTACGAAACGGAACTCCGGGTGGATGTACCGACCGAGATGGGTCTCGGGATCCCAGTCTTGCTCGGCCGGGATGTCCGTGAGCGTCCGACCGGTGCCCCGGAGGTTGAGTCGTCGTCGGCCCGATTCCTCGCAGATGGCGTGGAGGTGGGAGGTGATGTCTCCCTCGGCCATGTTGACCTCGTCCGCGACGAAGATCCACCCGAATACGGCGGCTTTGGCCAGTTCTCCCAGTATATAGACGGTATCGCCGCCCACGATATCCTTCTCGCCGACGAGGTCGAAGACCGTGGTATCGGCCCCGAAATTCATCCGGGTCACGGGCCGGTTGGTACGTCTCGCGAGTGTGAGGATGGCCGTGTTCTTTCCCGTGCCGGCCTCGCCCTCGAGCAGGACTGGTTTGTCGAGGTGGCCTAGGGCTCTCGCGATGACCTCCGCGGAGTCCCGAGATTCTGACATCCGGGACGGATAGTAGCTGGTCCTGACGTCGGGTATCGGCGGGGTTGATGGCTCCAGCACCGTGAGGCCGTGGACGGATTCTGCCTTGGGTCGTCCGACCCGGTACGTTGCCGGGTCCACCGTCACGCGAAGCCCGGCCAGGTCGTGGTAGTCTTCGCCTTCTGTGAGGGTCCGGTGTCCAGCCACGGGATTCGTGCCCTGTACAACCCCGTCCCCGGTCGCCAACCCCCTGAGGTACTCGAGGAGGGGCTCCAGGGCCGCCTCCTCGGCTTCGACTGCAACGGTCTCCGCCTCCGTCTCGTCGTCGATGGTGAGCTTCATCCTGATCGGTCTATGCTACCTCGGTGACCGACGGGTAAAGAAAACTCGCCTCGCGAGGGCCTACCTGGTATCGTCGTCTGGAGGGTTCGATGGCTGGTGGACGGTTTCCTCGCCCCCCAGCGATGACTCCCCCCGAGGAACCCCCGCCTCGCCGTGCTCTACCCGTGCTGAATCGGTCATCTCGTTGCTCGCCTCCCCGTCCGATCGAACCCCTTCTCCGGCATCGATAACCGCACCTTCCCCATTGCCTCCCGTCGTCCCCGGGAACCCCTCGAGGCCCTTGAGGGTCAGCTCCCGTTGCGGGAACGGGACCTCTATGTCGGCCTCCCGCAATCCCACGTACATCGCCCGATTGAGGTTGTGGATCGCCCGTCCCTCTCGCACCGGCGAGGCGACCCAGGCGAGGAGTTCGTACTCCAGGGCCGAGTCGCCGAATCGCCGGAACCGGATACGGGGTTCCGGGGTGTCGAGGACCAGGTCCTCGGCCGCCGCCACCTCGAGACTCAAAACCTCGAAGGTCTCGATGTCGGTACCATAGGCCACACCCACCGGGACCTTGATCCGCTTCCGGCGCTGGGGTGCGGAGTAGTTCACTACCTTCCCGGCGTTGAGCATGGAATTGGGGACGGTCACCAGGACCTCAGAACGGGTGAGCAGCGTGGTCGAGCGGATCCCGATCTTTACCACGGTCCCCGCGTCGCCGCTCTCCAGGACCACGAAGTCCCCGAGCTTGTAGGTGTCGTCGAAGTAAAGCGCGATCCCCCCGAAGAAGTTGGCGACAGTGTCCTTCGCCGCGAACCCGATCGCGATGCCGGCGACGCCAGCGGCACCGAGGAGTGGGGTGATGTTGATATTCCAGAGCGAGAGGAGGCCGAACGCCCCTGCCACGATGACGAGGAGGGTCCAGATGTTCGAGGCGATGGGAGCGAACTCGACGGTTCGTCCGCCCTCCTGTAACCCGGCCACGGTCCGGTTTACGATCCGGTTTGCCGCCCACGCCCACGCCACGATCATGATAGAAAGCGAGGGTTTGCCGAAGAACTGCTCGAGCTGCTCGGCGGTCAGTACGCTCGTGGTCGCGACTTCGGTTCCGGTTAGCAGGTACACACCGACGAGGAAGACGGAGATGGTGATGGGGAATCGGAGTTCTTCGAAGAGGATGTCGTCCATCCGGCTCTCGGTCCGGTCCACGAGCCGATGGGCGAGTTCCGCGCCCACCTTCTGGACCAGGATGGCGGCGAGAATCGCTCCTCCAAGGACCACCAGGACAGCCTGGTAGAAGGAGAGGCCGGCGATCAAAACCTCGATCTGTGCGAGCATTACATGTCATCGGAAGTATACTGATATAACGCTTCCGTCGCAACACACCCTTGCGTGCGTGGTACGGGTCAGCAGGACTCTAGACACGCATATACCGGCGGTATTGCAGCGCCGTTGGCCGGGGGCGTCGCCGAAACTGCGAACACAATTTCACAATAATAATAGTATATCGGTGGCTGTTTCTCAGAGCGGACCGGCGACGAGATACCGTCGAACCGCTTCCGTGGAAGCCGACTGACGGTGAGATAGCATCGAACCGCTTCCGTGGAAGCGGCTCGATTACGAGATGGCCTCGAAGCCCCGCGAGAGGTCGGCCAGGAGGTCTTCGCTGTGCTCGATGCCGACCGAGACCCGGATCAATGTGTCCGTGATGCCAAGCGCGGCCCGTTCTTCGGCCGAGATGGGTTCGTGGGTCATCGCGGCGGGGAGTTCGATGAGGCTCTCGACGCCGCCGAGGCTCACGGCCAGGGTGAAGTCTTCGAGGGCCTCGAGGAAAGCCTTCGCGTCGGCCATCTCGCCGTCGAGTTCGAAGGAGAGGATGCCCCCATAGCCGTCCATCTGGCGGGACGCGAGATCGTGTTGCCGATGGGAGGCAAGTCCCGGATAGTGGACCGACTCGACCAGGGGGTGGTCCGCGAGGAACTCGGCGATGGCCATGGCGTTCTCCTGGTGGCGTTCCATGCGAAGCGGGAGGGTCTTCGTGCCCCGGAGGAGCAGAAAACTGTCGAATGGGGCCATCATGTTGCCCATGCCGACCTGCTGGAGGAACTCGACCGACTCCGCGATTGCGGGGTCGTCGGTGACGACCGCCCCACCGAGGGAGTCGCTATGGCCGTTGAGGTACTTCGTCGTACTATGGACGACCAGGTCCGCCCCCAAACCGAGCGGGCGTTGGAGGATCGGCGAGGCGAAGGTGTTGTCGACCCCGAACGTGATTCTGGCCTGAGACACGAGGTCGGCGATGGCTTCGATGTCGCAGATCCCCATCCGCGGATTTGTCGGTGACTCCATCCACACGAATGTGGTCTCCTCCCGGATGGCCGACGCCACGGCATCGACATCGGTCGAGTCGACGAACGATACCTCGATGGCCAACCGGTCGGCGAAGACCTCCTCGAACATCCGGCGGGTTCCCGCGTAGAGGTCGTCCCCGGCCACGACGTGGTCGCCGGCCTCGACATTTGAGAGGACGGCCGTGAGCGTCGCGGCGGTTCCGGATGCGAAGGCATAGGCGGTCTCACCACCCTCGAGGGCCGCCAGGCGCTTCTCGACGGCGTGACGGGTGGGATTCGACAACCGGGAATAGACGAACTCGCCCCGGTCGGGGTCCACGTCGTCGAGTTTCAGGTCCGTATCGAGGCCCGGGAGCGCGTACGTCGAGGCAAGGTGGATGGGCGCGACGACATCGCCCGAACTCGTCTCTGGCGTCGGGTGTTCCCCGGCTGTGACTGCCAGAGTCTCGATATTCCGCCGATTGGATTCCGGCATGATGGAATCGTCGATGACCGGGGCGTTAATCGTTTCGGGACATTCAGTAATACTCCATAGAAGAATTATTCTCTAAGAGAATACTGCTGTGAGGGTTAACAAACGTGGGCTCACGGCCCAAATGGGTGGCGATTTCGCAGTTTCGGGGTATCGACCATCTCGACGTCCCTGTCCCAGTTTCTCGAAGGCTCAGGTTGCCTCGAACGCTCTGCTCGTGTCCGGTACTTTCCGCGCTACGTCCTCGTGCGGGCTGACCGACCGAGTCAACGACTCGGCTCCTGGACCCCTATAGTGTCAAATCCCCGCCGTAGGTTCCGTGGTGGGCGATCTGCTCGAGTGACAGCCGGTCTTTCCGGCCCGCGAACGAGTCCAGGTCTCGCGTGGGGTGCCCGAATCCCGCGACCAGGGTAACGTTCTTGTCCGCGGGATGGTCCAGGAGGTCCTGCATCGCGGCCTCGTCGAATCCGGTGTAGATGCAGGACCCGACACCCCGGTTCCAGGCCTCGAGTTGCATGTGGGTGACCGCTCGACCGGCATCGATCTCGTGGTAGCCGTACGTGGGATCGGTGAGGATTACGACCGCGAAATCCGCTCCGGCGACCCACGTCCCTGTTGTGCTGGCCGACGCTAACGCTTCGATATCGTCGGGTTCATTGAGCAGGACGAAGTCCCAGTGCTGGAGGTTCTTGCCGCTCGGTGCCAGGCGCGCTGCATCGAGGATCGCGCGTTTATCCCGCGTCGGAACGGGTTCCTCGGCATAATCCCTGATCTCCAGTCGTGTCTCGATGGCTTCGGAGACGTCCATATCCAGAGCTACTCGGGCCACTGGGTAAGGTTTGGCTATCTTCCCGAGTCCCGCAGGGGGTTCTGGCCCGGTGGGACGTGCCGAGACGAATTGGGTCGTGGCGGTGAAACGGAATCAGTTCCAGGGTGCCGCATCGAAATCGACCAAGCGGCGCCTCGTTTGGATCCCGTCGATCCGCTCGATGTCGTCTGGATCGAGGGCCAGGTCCAATGCGCCGTAGTTCTCCTTGATGTGTGGACCGGCGGACTTCGGGATGGGAACCACCATCTCCTTCGAGAGCAACCAGGCCAGGCTGACCTGCCCGGGGGTGACACCGTGTTTCTCCGCGACGGCCTGGATGGCGTCCACCTCGGCTACCTCTCCCCTCGCAACCGGCGAGTAGGCCACAAGCCACTGGTCGTTCTCGCGGGCGAACTCGTGTAACTCCCGTTGAGGAAGCAGGGGATGCATCTCGACCTGATGGGCCAGAACCGGGTGGTCGAGGCGATCGATGGCCTCCTGGAGGAGGTCGGGGGTGAAATTCGAGAGTCCCACGTGTTCGACGTGCCCGTCTGCGACGAGTTCGTCGAGGGCGGGGAGAGTCTCTTCGGGGTCGTAAGTCCGGATCGGCCAGTGAACGTAGAGGAGATCTATCGAATCGATCCCCAACCGGCGCCGACTTTCCGCTGCCGACCTGAGGACGTCCTCGTAGGCGAGGTTCCGGGTCGAGAGCTTCGTGGCCACGAAGACCTCCTCGCGATCGACCGCTGCGGCCTCGATGCCCGCCCCGACGGCGTCCTCGTTCTCGTATCCTTGGGCCGTATCGATATGGCGATAGCCGACCTCGAGGGCCGTCGTTACACTTTCACGGCAGGTATCGGGATCGGTGATATCGTAGGTGCCGAACCCCGGCCGGGAGATGGACGTGACCATATGGCCCGTTGACACGAGGTCGGGAAATAGCCGGGGGATAGCCCATGTCAGGCCGAGGGCGGACGAGTTCGATTCCGGGTGCTGTCGCGGGCGCCGAGTGCGTCACCGTTTCGATCAGAGACGTTTGTTCCACTCATCGGTCGCGAACTTCGACCGCGCGAGTTCCTCGGCCGCCTCGATTGTCTGATCGTCCAGCGAACCCGGTTCGCCGCCATAGGTGGCCTGGAAGGTCTCGATGAGCGAATCGATCACCGCCTCGCGTGAGGCCGTGATATATTCGCGCATCACCGCTACCCGCTTCTCGGCCGATTTGACCGCCTTGTCCGAGACTTTCTCCTCGCCGATCCGGAGCGCGCTGAGCATCGCCTGGATGTCGAGGTCGTAGCTCATCGTGGTGTGGTGGAGGACAGCGTTCTCCACCCGTAGCTGTGCAGAGCCACCGATCTTCCCGGTTTCGTGGGTGATGTCATTGAGGGGTTCGTGTGCGACATCGAGACCCACCCCGTCTAGCCCCTCAATGACCCATTGGTCGAGTGTCTCGTAGCTCTCCTCGACATCGGCGGGGACGTCCTCGCGGGGGAGATACATCGAATACGTGATGACGTCACCCGGCTCGACGTACATCGCGCCGCCGCCCGTGATCCGCCGCACGACGTCGATGTCGTGTGATTCGACGTAGTCGACGGCGACCTCGTCGGCATACGCCTGGAACCGGCCGAGTGGGACCGCTGACGTCTTGCGGTACCAGAACCGGAGAACCGGGTCGATCTCGCCGCGATCGAGTCGGTCGAGGATGACCTCGTCGAGGGCGTGGTGCATCGGCTCGCTGTACGTGCCTTTGTTGACGATGGTGAAACTCATTCGAGTGCCTCCACTGTCGCTGTCGCGAGATCTTCGGGGCCGAATCCGATGAGGTCGGCGTCTACCTGCTCGACGGCTTCGACGATTTCGGCCCCGCTTGCGTCCGCCGGTAGTCCTTCGATAGCGGCTTCGAGGTCCTCGAGGGCCCCCGGGGGCTCGAGGAAGAAGTCCCCAGTGATACGGATCGATTCGATGACCTCCGCATACGTCACGGTAACCTGGACCAACTTTCCGTCCGGGACTTTGACCGAACCTGTGGCTTCCATCACCATGGTGAAGGGGTCGGTCAGTCTTGTGTCCCCCGTTTTCCGGGGAACGTGGCCGGAAATCGCCGGGGATAAACCGGGATCCAGGGGGCCCGAGTGATGTCTCGGGGAGGGTGTGTGCCCGAAAGGTTTTATATACTGCAGGCACCCCTCGCGAGATCAGTCTATCGCGGCGTCTGTGAGCTTCCAGCATGATTTCCAGGAACCGACGAACCTCACTGTGGTTTATGTGTTCATACGTGGTATATCTGGCCGGAACCGGAGATATCGGGCAATCGGCACCGGGAGGACACGCGGCCACAACCTACCTCGTTCGGCCTGTCGACGGGGTGGTTTCCACCACCCGACCTGAAGACTCGCAGGCCACAAGCGAGGCAGACACCCAGGCCGCCGGACGGCACACTCGCAGGGCACCAGACGGCCAGGCGGCCAGGGAAGCCACCCCGGCTCGAACTCGCATGCCCTTCCCCGGTACGACGAAGACGATGGATATCGTCCCACCGGCAGTACAGGACCGCGGTTTGGGTTATGCAGTCACAGTGCTAGGTCTCTTCTTGTCCCTCGTACACGTCGGGCATATCCAGGACGAGTCGACGTTCATCGGGCTTGCGATTGGCGGCATCGTACCCTTGGTTCTCTCGATAGGGCTCTTCCTCATCGGTGTCTGGCTCGTCACCCGCGATCGAAACGCCCAGTCGACCACGCGGATCGTGGCCTGGCTCGGACTCGGGATGAGCTGGATGGCAGTCGCCGGGACCGGCGCCATCATCTACGAGGTCGCCCGGGGTACGACGGTCGCCCACACGGTGTTCCTCGTGGCTGTATTCGCCACCTACGGGGCCATCCCTGGGTTCATCACCGGATTGTATGATGCACAAAGACAGCAGCGTCGAGCGGTCCTCGAGACCCGCGAGCGGGCCATGGCCTCGGCCATCGACGGGATGGCCATCCTCGACGAAGCCGACCGAATGGCATATCTCAACCAGGCCCTCTCGGAGATGTTCGGGTACGAGGACCCGGTGCGGTTGAAGGGGGAAAGTTGGTCGGTTTTGTACGGTGCGGACGAACGGGCACGGTTCGAATCCGACGTCTTCCCCAAACTCGAGGCCGACGGTAGTTGGCGGGGCCGAGCGATTGGGACCCGGCGAAACGGTAGTACCTTCCCCCAGCGGGTGAGCCTGACAGAACTGCCTGACGGTGGTAGAATCTGGATCGTTCGGGATATCAGCGATCAGGTGGACCGCGAAATCGCCTTCTCCGTGCTGAATCGGGTCCTCCGTCACAACCTCTCGAACGAGATCAACGTGGTGGTGGGGCAGGCAGAGCGGATCAAGTCTCGAAGTACCGGCGAGGTGGCTGAAGCCGCCACGCGAATCGAGGAGACGGGCTTTACCCTCGCGGGACTCGCGGATAAGGAACGCCAGATCGCCGATCTGGTGTTACGCGATCCGGAGCCGTCGCCGATGGCCCTCGATTCGGTCCTGGCGTCGGCGGTCGCGTCGGTCCAACAGCGCTTCCCCGAGGCGTCCATCGAGGTCGGCAACGCGAGCGACGTCACTGTGCAGGCTATCCCGGAACTGGAGCCGGCGCTGGCGGAGCTGATCGAGAACGCGGTCGTCCACACAGAGGGCTCGGAACCCTGGGTCGGAATCGACGTGGATTCCACCGATGTCGCCGTCTTGGTGACCGTGCGGGACGAGGGGCCCGGGATTCCGGAGCAGGACCGGAAGGTCGTCTCGGGGAAACAGGAGATCGACGCGCTCTTTCACGGCAGTGGATTGGGGCTCTGGTACGTCTACTGGGTTATGCGGAACCTGGGCGGCGCGGTGTCCTTCGCGGAACGAGACCCCACCGGTAGCGTCGTCGAACTTTCCCTGGAGCCAGCGGACGCAATCTGACCGCCCTTGGGCTGGGACGAGGCCAGGTCGTTCGAGGGATTGTTGAGGGATTCTCGGGAGATGTCGAACCCGTGGCCGGATTTTCCCACGCTGTCTCCCGAGAACACGATGTGTCAGGATTGGCCCGACGCAATCGTCCGATTTTGAAACTCTTTCGCGCGTTCTAGAAGGGCACTCACTCCCCCATCCCATAGCCCCACCCTCCAACCCACTCTCATTCTCACCACCCTCCAACCCACTCTCA
>CAZQNH010000037.1:0-10269 GCA_964594685.1 uncultured Halobacteriales archaeon | reverse complement strand
CCACCCTCCAACCCACTCTCATTCTCACCACCCTCCAACCCACTCTCACCCCCACCCCCCTCAAACCTACTCTCATCCTCACCCCACCCCACTCCCACACCAATCCCCTTCATCACCCCACCGTCCCTTATCCTCCCATCTCCTGCCGCATCCTCTCTCACCCCGAACTATCCCACGCTTCCAGACAAATATCCTAGCCCCTTTCGTGGATCGTTTCATCCCTCGTTTCGGCAAGTCCCGACGGCAGCCACGCGGGTTTAGATTTGACCCCGAATTCCTTTCTCCGTGGGCCATGGAGGGTCGAATATGACTGGATCGATCGGCGTGCTTCATCCCGCGACGCACGACCCGGTGGCGATCGCCGAGCGCGCCTCCGCACTGGGCTATGACCGGTTCTATAGCGGCGAACTCTGGGGTTCGGACTCATTCGTCGAACTCGCCAGCGCCGGCGAAGCGGACATCGACCTCGGAACCGCGATCGTCAACGTCTACTCCCGGTCTCCCGCGACGGTGGCACAGGCAGCTGCGACCCTCGAAGACCGGGCATCCGGCGATGTGGTGTTGGGCCTCGGAACCAGTACCGAACAGGCGATCGAATCCATCCATGGCCGGTCCTTCGACCGTCCGGTGCGACGCTTGCACGAGACGGCCGAACTCGCCGGGCAGATCCTCCACTCGGATCAGCGGGTGACCTACGAGGGTGAGACTGTCGCTGCCAGTGGGGTCCCGGGATTCGACACCGGGATCTCCATCTATACCGCCGCCCTCGGGGCTGCAGCCAGGCGAGCCACGGGGCGGGTGGCGGATGGCTGGATCCCGCATAACATCCCCTTCGACCGTCTCGCGGATGCATTCGAGACGGTTGCCGGGGCTGCCGGCCAACGCGGTCGGGATCCGGAGGGGATCACTGTCGCCCCGTACGTTCCGGCCGCGGTCGCCGATCAACCGTCAGTGGCCAAAAACGCGCTCCGGGGACACATCGCCTACTACGTCGGGAGTGGTGAGGGGTATCGTCGGGTGGTTGGCGAGGTATATCCACATGTAGCGGAGACCATCGCGACCGAATGGGCGGCAGGTAACCGGGACGCCGCGCGGGCGGCGGTGACGGAGGAGATGATAGACGATCTCGGCGTCGCGGGGACCCCCGAAACCGCACTGCGGCAGTTCCGATCGATCGTGGACCGATCGGTCATCGACGCCCCGATACTCGTGGTGCCACGGAACGCGACGGAACTCGCCGAGAAGACGCTCGACGCGTTGGCGCCCGCAGTCCAGGAGGGAACCTGAGGGACTCCCCGGAGGACAGTTCGATACCTCCAGAAACTGGCAATTTTCTCGGCGGGTCCGACTGTGGTACGGAGGAGTCACTCCGATACCCGGACCCACTCTTCGACCGCAAAATCGTCGTATGCCGTGACCGACTCGAGGGTCCAGTCGGTCTCATCCCACGGGGGATAGGAGGCGTCGCCTTGGTACTCGCCCGGGACCCGGGTGAGGACCATCCGGTCGAGGTGTGGCTGGAAGAGAGAATAGATCGCGGCCCCGCCGATGACGTACGTGGTATCCGCACCGAGGTCCATAGCGACATCCAGCGCCTCCTCGACGCTCCCGACGACGTGGGCGGTGTCCACGTCGTAGTCGGGATCGCTCCGACTCAGCACGATCTGGGCGCGCCCGGGGAGCTCGTCGAGCATCGATTCGAAGGTGACCCGACCCAACACGACTGGGTTGTCCGCGATCCGGGCGCGGTACTGCCGTCTGTCCTCGGGCAGGCTCGGCCAGGGGATCTCCCCGTCGTTGCCGATCACCCGGTTCTCGGCGATGGCAGCCACCGATACGAGTTCCATACCGGGGTCACACCCGGGAATGCAATAACGGTTGAGCTCCCCCGGTGGGGACAACGGCGGTTGAGCCCCGCAAACCTCCGGTTGCACTCCCGGTTGAGCGCCGCGTCCCCACCGGTGGATTCATCCCGCCGAATGTCCAAGACCGGGTATGCCGGAATCGGAAGTGACGTTGCCGGACCGTGTCACGAGCGATATCGACCGCTTCGTCGAGGAGGGCGAGTTCCTGAACTGGGACCAGGCCGTAGAGGAGCTACTGACACTGGGCCTGTCGGCTTATCAGACTGATTCAGACACGTCGACGGAGGAGTCGGTGTTCACCGGCTCCGTGGACGACCAGCAGGACCCTGCCATTTCGGACGACGATCCTGGAAGCGGCCCGATGTACTGATATCGCAGGACCGTCTCCCCTGGGCTGGAAACCGGGCTCGGCACCCGAATCCGGGGCGAACGAGTATCGGAAGCTGTGCGACGATCACGTTCGGCGATCCCAAAAACGGGGGCACCGATGCACTGTCCCCGTCCCCGGGGAAATCGGCCACTCCCTGCCCGGTCCGGTGGGGTTTATTGCCGCGGCGCTTCTTTCGATTCCAGGAGTTTCTCACTGAGTGTACTCTTGCGGTGATGGGTCATCAGATGGCTGTAAACCCCTTTCGGATCGTCTGCCTCCTCGCCACATAACGGACATTTCGTTTGATTTGACATGCCTTCCCACTCCCGCAGTAAAGACAAGCTGTCCAGTTACATAGGAGTTTTCGAGGTTTCCTGGTAGGTTTTCCGGCTATTGCTGGTAGATTCCGTGACTACCGCATTGTTGGTTCGTTCCGGTACTGGCCCCTCACTGCCCACCGCTCAGAGATGATAACTATTCTGTCAAGCAATGCCGCGACGGGCCACAGCCGGTCGAGAACCAGCCCAGGCTGTAATATGGATGATTCGGTCTCGTGGATGGGTTAGATATTGACGGGGCTACAGGTCCCGGTTATTCCCCTGGCACCGTGTCTTCGGCCTCTGGTTCGGCACGCTGACTCTCGAGTCCGGTCCCGAGGGCTCGCTCGCGCTTCGCGAGTCTCCAGTGGCCCCACGCGAGCACCGCATTGATCGGTCCCCACGGCCCGCTCGGGACCAGCCCCAGCTGGAAGACCATCCCGGCGTAATGGCCACGGCTGGCGGTCCGACCACGGCGGATAATCGACAGGGCCACACCAGCCTCGAGGAGGACCACGAGGGGCAGCAACATCCGGAGGTTCGGTACCACGAAGCCATCCCAGAGGGTCCCGTAGGCGTCGAGGAGGGCGAGCACCCCGAACTGCTCGTAGACACCTGGATCGACTACCAGGAAATAGAGGTGGACGAGCGCTCCGAGTCCGTAGATTCCGGCTAGGGTGGCGACTATCGGTCGGTGGAGGTGACGCCGCGGGAGACGCGCGTTCATGGTCGCCCATCCAAACGCTGGGGTTCACCATAATCGACACACGTGTTCCTCACTTGATGAGAAACCGAGCACAGCGTTTTCTCCCGTCAGTTCCCTTCTCTCCGCGACCCGCGAGGCCCTCGATCAGGCTATCGTGACCGTCTCGTCGGCGGTTTCGAGCAACGCGACCAGCTCGGCCATGTCGCCCCGGGGCCGGAGGTCGTCCGCCACCATGTCCCGGTGCTCGAGACAGCGGTCGCATGCCAACAGCCGTCCGCCGTCTCGCTGGAACTTCCGGATGATACCATTGGGGTTCACGTTCTCTTCAGTCGGTGCGTCGGGTGCTTCGACACCATCCCCGAGGAGGTAGGCGGTGACCTCGTGGCCAGCCTCGAGCGCCGCGGTGCCGAGATGGAACCCGTTCCACACGTCGCCGGGGTCGTCGGTCTCGACGATGAGACACAATTCCATTGTCGGAGGGCTGGCCCGAACGGGTAAAAGCCCCATCGCCCCGGCCGAATTCGTCTCAAGCAATCGCGTTATCCGCGATGGGAACGGCTCCGCATCACCTGAGGCAGCGGACATCAGAGACGATAGCGGCGTTGAGCAACAGCCCGACAACACCCTTCCCGACGAGCAGGTTGAACTCGCACCCACAGCGCCAGGATGACGACCGGAGAGAGGAGGCCCGGGGCGATTACCGTCCTTTTCCACCAGAGTGCGCCCAATGCCAAACCCACCGCTCCCGCCACGAATCCCACCGTGACCAAGACGTAGAAGACACTCCCGGGGCCGAGGCTGGTCTCGCCTTCGAGGACACGCGAAAGCAACCAGGAATCCCCGGTCCAGCCCATCTGTTCCTCGACCTCGACCCACCGTGGCTGAGGGCCACAGACCACAGATGGACCAGGCCATGAAGCCCAAGGAACACGGCTGCCCCGAGACGGAATGCTGGTATCCCCATCCGTCTCACATCGCAACCTGTAAACAAGAATAGATTAATCCGCTCGGGCTCACCCGCTTGCCCCGACTTCGAACTCGACGCAGCACCTCGTGGTGGCCCGCGGCCTGAAAGGGGCAATGGGCGTCGGGGGCAGCAGACACTTCCGGAACTATCACCTCATCACCGATCATGGGGAACCAGACCGGCGATCCGACCGAACGGACCGAAGCGGAGTGGCGTGAACTCCTCAGCGAGGCGGAGTATCATGTGCTCCGGGAACGGGGAACCGAACCCAAGTTCAGCGGCGACCTGCTCGACGTATCCGGGGCCGGCGTGTTCCGGTGTGCGGGGTGCGGGGCCGAACTCTTCACGACTGACCAGAAGTTCGACTCCTCATCGGGCTGGCCGAGCTTCTACGACGTCCTCGACGAGGGCGCGATCGAGACCGAACTCGACACCAGACACGGCATGGAACGCATCGAGGTCTCGTGTGGCTCCTGTGGCGGTCACCTGGGCCATGTATTCGAGGACGGACCCGATCCCACCGGTACGCGGTACTGCATCAACTCGGTCGCCCTGGAGTTCGATCCCGCCGCGGAGTAAGTCGGGTTCCTCGATAGACTGGTTCCTCACGAGACCGGTGACGGCCGGCGCGATTCTCTCTGCTTTGCTCCTATGGGATGGGACCGCAGAGGATAGTCAGCGGGTGGCGTCTTCGATGGCCTGGTCGAGGTCTGCGACGATGTCCTCGACGTCCTCGAGCCCGACCGAGAGCCGCACCATGTCATCTTTCACGCCGGCGGCCGCGAGTTCCTCCTCGCTCAACTGCTGGTGGGTCGTCGAGGCCGGATGGATGATGAGCGTCTTCGCGTCGCCGACGTTCGCCAGGAGGGAGGCGAGCTCGGTCGCGTCGACAGTATCCCTCGCCGTGTCGTATCCGCCCTCGACCCCGAACGTGATCATCCCCCCATAGCCTCCGTCGAGATATCTCGTGGCATTCTCGTGTGTCTCGTGGCTCTCGAGTCCGGGGTAGGTCACCCAGGTCACGTCCGGATGGTCGTCGAGATATCGGGCGACCGCCAGGGCGTTGTCGCAGTGGCGTTGCATCCTGAGCGGAAAGGACTCGAGTTTCTGGAGGGTGACCCACGCGTCGAAAGGCGCCTGTTGGTTCCCCAGGTCTCGCAGCCCCCGGGCGATTCCGGCGTAGGTGAACGCGGCCTGGCCGAATCGCTCGGCGAAGTTCACCCCGTGATACGCCGGATTCTCCCCGCCGATCTCCGGATATTTCTCGGCGTGTTCGCCCCACGGGAAGCTGCCACCATCGACGATGACCCCACCGATAGTCGAACCTGACCCGTGGAGCCACTTCGTGGTCGAGTCCCAGACCAGATCTGCCCCGTGCTCGATGGGCCTGGCCAGGTACGGCGTGGCGAACGTGTTATCGACCAGCAACGGGGTATCATGTTCGTGGGCGATAGCCGCGATCCGCTCGATGTCGGGCGTTATCAGCGCCGGGTTGCCGATGGTCTCGATCAGGACGTAGGCGGTATTCTCGTCGATCGCTTCCCGGTAGGCGTCGTACTCGAGGGTATCGACGAACCGGGTCTCGATACCTCGTCGGGGGACCGTGTGGGTGAGGTAGGTATAGGTTCCCCCGTACAGCGCGGAGGCCGCGACGATGTTATCCCCCGTTTCGGCCAGCAGCAATGTCGTGAGGTCCAGGCCGGCCATCCCGGAACTCGTGGCAACAGCGCCCACCCCGCCTTCGAGATCGGCGAGGCGCTCCTGAAGTGATTCGAGGGTGGGATTGAGCAGCCGGGAATAGATGTACCCGGGTTTCTCGAGGGCGAACTGTGCGGCCGCGTCCTCGGAGTCCTCGAAGGCATATGAGGTCGTCTGATAGATCGGTGGGGCTCGTGCGCCGGTCGCCGGATCGGGATCTGTGCCGCTGTGTACGCTCCGGGTGAACACGCCCGGTTCGGAGTCCTTCGTCATCACGACGGGGTATCCGGGCGGCGTGTATAAACCCCACGAATCCGAAATCAAAAATTAATGCACATTAGTAATACAACTGGCTGACCGCCTGGACCCGCCGGCAGCCTGCTGAGAGAATATTATTTGACAAGAAGCGCCCGGGTCAAACACGGATCAGAACCGTGCATCCGTCTCAGCGCGGTCAGCCGATGTCCCCAGTCCTCCGTGGGGCCAATCTATTGTTGGGTGGTGGACATCTGGTGGGCCAGACGGACCGGCATGAGTGACAGTGCCCGGATGATGGCCGCGAGCGCGAGGAATATCCCCACCAGGATGTGGCCGATTCCACCGAGTTTCATCCAGAGCAGGGTCGATGGGAACTGATGGATCGCGGCGAGTTGGGCGTTGAGTGCCGCAGAAGTGCGCTCGGGGCCACCTCCCGCGAGGCTATGCTGGGTGAACTGCGTGAAGTAGGATTCGAGGAGTGGATGGAATTGCGTCAGCTCGAGGGCGAGTGCGCCGAGTATGAGCAGGTATCCCACGGCGGCGAAGAGGCCGCCGACCATGAGCATCTTCTTGATCGAGCGAAGGGTCGATTCTATCTCGTCCGGTGTGTTTGTGTCGTCCGTCATTAGTGTTATCTCGTTATTCGATTGTTTCTCGTAATTTGATTACGATACAATACTTACTTTACATGGGTTAGTAATAAAGATGCGCGGAGCTAGCGGTAACCAGGTTACCGGAGGGTGAGGGTGGTCCGGGGTTGTCTCCATCATATCATCGGCCCGCGGATATGGCTGGCCTGGGGTTTCTGGGCCGTTCCCTTCACACGAAGACGGTGCTCCTACCGGGAAGGGTATAATTTTGGCATTCGGTACCGTTTCCCCACCCATGTCACGTACAGCAGTCATCGCTGGGGTCGGACCCGGCCTCGGCGAATCCCTCGCACGGACCTTCGTCGAAGAAGGCGCCCTGGTTGGAATGTTCGCCAGGTCCGGTCCCTACCTCGAGGCGTTATCCGAAGAACTCGGCGGTGACGCGCTCGGGGTCCAGACCGACATCACCGACCCGACCGAGATCGAAGCCGGGTTCAAGGCCGTCAGGCAGGCGTTCGGTCCCGTGGACGTGCTCGTGAATCACGCGAGTGCCGCCACCTGGGAGGGGTTACAGGACATCTCGCCGTCGTCCTTCGAGCGAGCCTGGCGAGTCACCGCTTTTGGGCCATTGCTGTGCTCGAAGGAAGCCGTTTCTGACATGTTGGAGGGCGATGGGGGCACCGTGATCTTCACCGGGGCGACCTCGGCTGTCCGTGGCCGCGGTGGGGCGCTGGGGTTCAGTATGGCGAAGTTCGGCGCCCGCGGGATGGCCGAATCCATGGCTCGCGAACTCGGGCCCGAAGGAATTCATGTAGCACACGTTGTTGTCGACGGTCAGATACTCACGCCCGACGCACGCGACCACTCACCGGAACGGGACGAGGAGACCTTCCTGGATCCCGACGCCATCGCCGAGACCTACTGGCATCTCGTGACGCAGGACCGTTCGGCATGGACGCTGGAGTTGGATCTCAGACCGCACGTCGAAGCGTTCTGAGGCGAGAGGGTGTGGCCAGCTGCAAGTTGAAACGGCTCCTCGTGGCGGCTCTTAGTGCGATCGAGACGCCCCCGACTCAGTCTGATTCCCCGTCCGTCGTCACTTCGAGGATCATGACCTCGTAGTCCGGTTGAGAGTCTTCCTTCCGGTGGACCAGGTTCCAGGAGGATCGAACCCGTGTCTCCGCCGCGGCATGGAGCAGCTCCTGGTTGGCCGCCTCGAACTCAGCTCCTGTTTCGTTGTGGACGGATGTGTGGTCTTTCTTGAGGGATAGCTGGTTCCGCCGCCGAAGCTCTGGGGCACCGGGCTCTTCGAAGGGGGCGACTGTTCGAGACGGCGGTGGGCGCGAACGAAGCGGTGTCGGACATCGCGGAGTGAGTTCGCGAGATGGCGAGATCCTCTACGCCCTCGACTGGGACATCTCGGACGATTCGTTCTTCCATGGGTTGCTCGACACGGAGGCGATAATCCTCTAAGCGGGAGGGACTCCGGATACCTGGGCCTTCGATCTCAGGTTCTCCTCACGCGCGAACCTCCCGGATTTCCAGGCCTACTGTCAGGAACGGTATCTCCCGATCGAGGTCCAGAGTCTGTATAACCCGACCAGGCCGGACGGGACCCTGGTAGGGTCTCACACCCCAGGAACGGCCCGCCCTCTGACGGGCAGTCGAGGTGGGCTAAAACTTGATCCCACGAGAGACTACGACTCCCGCGATCGCCGACGAGCCCCATCTCCGATCAGACGATGACCGAACGCCTCCGTCGGGCCATCGTCAACCTGGTTTCGAATACGCTTCTCCTCTCGGAGTAATCAGTTCTCCAACGTATGCCGAACTGTTTCCCTAGTGCGGATGTGAACCCACTGGCTCTTCCTGCCACAATCGTACAATCGAGGCCCCCCCCTTTCCCCCGATGGAGAGACCCGAGATTACGCCAGACCGAAGAATCAGTTCTCACCGATCACCCTGCCGTTTGCCGGGACGTCAGCATCCTGGTGATTCTCTGATCAGTTCTTTGATAGCGATCGAGCAGTGCCGGTCGTCTCCGTCCAATGATCGCGGTTCTGCCCCGAGCCAGCATCCCCAAGAGGGATTCGAAAGTGTCATGACGGGTAAACCGAAGATATATTGTCCTTATCACACTCTCCATATAACGGCGAAAAATGAGAATTATTTACACGCTTAGTATATCGAAGTGCAACCCCTGGCAGCGTCGGTTCTGGCTGTCCGGCCCATCTTTTGACCCGTTCAAGACGGCTGGATCGGGTTGACGGCATTGCACCAATTTTAGCGCAACGCTGTGCAAATCACTTCTACTCCATCTTTCAACCGAAGACGTCACTGACCCACCGTCTTCGATAGTGGCCCCGATGCCCCTGGCATCATTGGACTGGACAGCGAGATCTCTTCGAATGTTCAGTCGCCGACAATTATCATTCACATTATATACTATGCCACCGGTCCGTCTCTGCTGCCGCCCCCAATATGAGAAAACGCTGAATTTACCGCCTTCCAGGCCGTCAAGAACCTTCCTTGACCACTGCTTGACGCCCCTTCTCGGTTGTTCCTGACCGCAGAAACGGACGCCCTATTGTTCACGAACCAATATACGGATGTGGCAATCTCGACTGGTTCCAAGCTTCGAATTCGGCGCCGTCAGTTCCTCCAACTGTGTGACCGGAAGGCTACTAATTAAGCGAGTAATCACTTCTGAAGTAAGTGGTATTTAATGATATCATTTTGACCATGATAATCTATTGGGACTGACACTATTGGGAAGCGACAGTTCTCGGCTCCGTAATTCCAGCGGGTCCGAGGCAGAGCCGACATCTTTGAACGCTTGGCCGACCGGCACGGTAGTTAGTTCGAGCTAACAACAGCGACGGCACGTGGGGTATCTGTTTCACCCCCGGGGACCTGCTCACCGGTCAGTCGACGGCGGCCCGGCTTCGCCAGTCTCTGCCGCGTAACCACGTCCCTCGGCTTCATCCGGAGGCAGTTCGTGTTCGGGAGCGGATTCCAACGGGATATCGACTTTGGAACCTCGACGATCGACCGCGTGTTCTGGCGCCTCCTGTTCCGGGTCAACGCCTCGATTCTGCTGCTGATGGGTGGTGCTGCTCCGCTGCAGGTGGCCGGCATCTACACAGGCCCGTTGAGGTGGCTTGTCGCTTTCACGGCGATGCTTGGGATGGTCACATTGCCCATAGAGGATTACGGTCATCCCCTGGAACAAGCATTCAGACGATGGCTTGGCAGGAAGATTGATGACTGCACGGACGAACTGGCATCTGAACCGGTGCCGACCGAAGACCACTAATGCTCTTGTCCTGGATCGTTCCGGCGCCATTTTTCCTTGCCGCGGGTTGCTGTCAAATCCCCGTCGTGGAGGTGAATCGGGTGGTGGGTTTTCCGTGCAATCCCGGTCGGCCAGGCACGTTTCCGCTTCTTGACATGGGTCGGCGGGGTTCCAACGCAGGCGGTCCTCGAATGTACCCTCGG
>CAZQNH010000036.1:9332-25544 GCA_964594685.1 uncultured Halobacteriales archaeon | reverse complement strand
CGCCCCATCGTTCGCGAACGTGAATTCCAACTCGACCGATTCCTTCCCTCATCGATACCAATAGCGCCCCTCGAAGTGACACGTGTTCTCAATCTCTGTACCCGATAGAGCGAGCGGCCTCCACTCGGAACGCCTGGTCCGGGATTCTGTATCCGACATCCCGATCCGGTCCTTCATTGACTTCTGTCCGGTGGGGCGTTGTTCGTCGTACGGAGGTCCAATACAAACGGAGAGACGAATGTCGGCCCGCTTGGAGCCGCTTTCACTTCCCAACGCTATATCGCCCCAGCTGCCTTCCGTAAACACCTCATTCAAGCTCTTCCAGCGGTTATTGCCATCGAATGACACACCTCTCCCGCCGAGCGTATCTCGCAGCGGCCGGCGCGGGTCTGGGCAGCCTGGCCGGCTGTAGTTCGGTCGGGTCTCTTGGAACGACCGGGGTGATCATCGAGGCAAACACGCCTGCCCTTCGGGACGCCGATCCGGGCATCGTCCTCAGGGGCCTGGATGGGGACAGCCAGGTACAACTGCAGGCCTCGGCCGAGGGGCAGTATCGCACCTGGCGGTCGTCCGCGACCTTTCGAGCGGACGAAGAAGGAGTCGTCCGCGTCGGGTCACAAGCACCAGTGTCAGGTGATTACGAAGGGGTGGATGGGGCGGGCCTGCTGTGGTCGATGGCGCCGAAACGCGAGGCTCTCGAGCCGTGGGCGAAAGGGGCGTTTTCGGTGACCCTCTCCGCCAGCCAAGACGGGACGACGCTTGCCGAGCGGACACTCCTCAGGCGTCGGGCGAGGCCGGATGTCCGTACCCAGTGGGTCACCGACGAGAACGTGGTTGGGATGTTCGCCGATCCGCGGGTTGACGAACCACGGCCGGGCATCGTCGTCCTCCACGGCTCGACCGGCGTGCCACTGACAAACTACGCGGAGATGTTCGCCTCCCATGGGTTCCCCTCCCTGGCCCTGCAGTACTTCGGGAGCGAGGGTGGCATCCCGGACCACCTCGCCGCGGTGCCGCTTTCCTACTTCGATGGGGCTGCCAGCTGGCTCCGTGCCCATCCGTCGGTCCGGGACGGCCCGCTCGGCGTCTATGGCTTCTCGCGCGGTGGCGAAGCCGCCCTGTTCCTTGCCGCCAACGCGGACTGGGTCGGCGCGGTCGTGGGCGATGTCCCGAGCGGGCTGGCCTGGCAAGGGATACGGAGCGACGGGAGGAAGGCCAGCGGATCGGCCTGGTCGATCGACGGGGAGCCAGTACCCTTCGTGTCCTACGAGAACTGTTCGGCCGAGTACACGGACGAGGGGCTCAGACGAGACGCTGCGTTCTACGAGTGTGGCTTGGCGAACGCGGACCAGTCGACCATCGACGCAGCGACATTCGCCGTCGAGAACGTCGACGGCCCGATCCTCTGTGTTTCGGGATCATCGGACGGCGTCTGGCCGTCGGCCCGGCTATCGGCCTTCGCGGTGGACCGTCTGGCCGCGAGTGGGGCTACGGACCGGATCGCACATCGCTCGTTTCAGGACGCAGGTCACGACATCCCGATCCCGCACGTTCCAACGCAGGCGATCCCGACCGCTGGCGATCGGTTGATCGGCGGCACGCAGGCCGGAATCGCGATGGCTGCGGCGACTGCATGGCCAGCTATGCTCCGGACCTTCGCGACGGGACTCGAGTGAGGCTCTGGACACAGTATCACACGCCTATCCCTGGCGCTGGGCGAGGGGTGATGCTGCCGAACGGTGTTGGTATCGGTTGTAGTTCCGGGTTACTGCTACTTTTGATCGAATAATCGCCTATTCTCTCAGCCGGCGGACCAGGCACTGAGATGGTGATGGATCAGGCGGCGTTGTTCGAGGACATCGGCGACCAGACACTGGCTGTGAAGACCATCTTCTGCATTGCCCGGAATTCCTTCCACCGGCGAATGAACTTCCCAAGGAAGTCCGGATTGAGCCGATTCTGAACCGAGAAGGTACCGCTTTGCTGTCGATACGGATCGATTCCACAACTCAATATTTGCCAGAATCCCGCCCCGGGTGCAGCACGTGGGTAATGGTAGAATCTGAATGAGGTCTGCATTGACTGCAAGAGACAGAGCAGCTATTCATCCCGGATGGCATCAGTTAGGTCACCGGGCTTTCACGGCTGGCGTCCCTCCTGGCAGGAGACCTGGGATGATCCACTCTCGGCTTCCGACACACCTGGCCCGGTCAGCACCAATCGGTCTGAGCACCGAATAGAGCTTGGTTTCTTGTGCCCCAGGCGTGGCCATTACCCTGGCTATGGGAGCAGATTTCCCATCGAGTCAGGACGGATTCTTGCCAGCAGCTGCGTAACTCGGACAATCTTGCCAACTCCGATCAGAGCCAGACTGGCTCTGGGCCTGTGCTGCGGGGTGTTCAATCGGTTTTGGGCGAACTCGGTGTCGCCTGCCCCGTGGCTTGTGTTGAGCTGATACGTGGCTTCCATACACCCTGGTGAGCATCCATCCACGTGACGACCACGACGTGTGGCAGCGTGAGCACGGCGATGAAGACGAGATAGAGCGCGACAAGTCCTGATACGGTCGTCGGCGAGGCCGGAACCAGGACCCAGAAGCCGGCCAGCAGGACGATGGAAACCAGTGTCAGGGGTGTGGCATCGGTAGCGAACCGTCGAAAGAGCGTCCCCGCCGATTCACCCACCCCCTCCGAGTCGACGACGCGGAAGATATGCCGGAGGGAATGCCACACCGTGAAGTACACCCCGATCGCGACGAGCGGTGGCACGACGAGGAAGTAGACCCACAGCAGCAACGTCTCGCCGACATCGACCCGGAAACCGTGCGTGGGGCCGTGGGTATAGTAGCCTGCTGTAAGGCTAGCGACCGTCACGAAAAGAAAGCCACCTCCCAGGAGCAACCGGAACTCCGCCGTGAGGGTCCAGGCGAGACCCATCTCGCCGAAGAATAACGCCACCCACGCCTCGACGACCCCAAGATACCGCTCGGGAAAGGCGACCAGGGGCACGAGCATCGGGAGCCCGCCCCGGACAACGAGTGTCGAAACCCGCTGGGCCCGGGTAGTGAGATGCGGGGCCTCCAGGAACGCGAGTAGCGCGTGGAGGTCCCCTTGTCCCCAGTGGAGCCACGTCAACGCGATGAACACGATCGCGGCTGGACGTGGGGCGACGAGCCAGAGACCGAGGTACAAGCCGCCGAATACCGAGTAGGTGAGCCCGACGGCTCCGATCGAGAGCGGGAGGGACATTGCTGTGAACCGGGCGGGAACCAGGTGGTCGACCGCCCCATGTGGGAGCCCGAGCAGGACCAGGCTCGCGAGCAAGGGCCCATACCTGAGGCCGGGCCCGGGCTCGATCCCGAGCCACCAAGACGCGATTGACAGTGCAATCGCCACCATCAGCAGCCCCCAAGTGAATCGAAATCCAAGCCGGTCGAACAATTTGCTGACAGCAGGCGATGGACGGTCAAAGCCGTCGGTCACCGGCCGATCACCCGGTGCTGAAATCCTGCTGCCTGTCTCGCCGCAACCCCGGCGATCGCTTCGAGCCCCCACCGGTCGAGCACCCACCGGAACAGGACCAAGCCCTGGACGACGAACAGGTTCGTGACAATGAAGAATGCCGCTTCTTCGACCGGTAGCCCGAGTATCGAGACCCCTGTCGTAAATCGCTCCGAAAGGACCCAGATCCCCTGGGAGAGGGCAATCCAATCGGCGATCCAGAGATAGAGTGTCGGTACGAGGGTCCCGACCAGGACAGTTCGTCTGGCCGCAAGTAGCTGGGGCGCTCCAACGACCCACTGGAGGACGAACACCGGTGCCGCCCAGGTCAGGATGGCGCCCAGGTAGAAGGTTCGAGGCGTGCTCAGGAGCATCGCCGTCCCGACCGCCGCGATAGCGAGCGCCATCAAGCCCGCCGCTACCCGCTGTCTGACCTGGAGTCCGCCGCCGCGCCATCCGGGGACGGATAGATGGGACGCCCAGAGTGCGGTGAGCAGGGGCTGGGAGAGAATGAATAGGTACTCCTCGACCGGGGCAAGCCAGATGGTGGCGAAGACGCGATCCTCCCCGTACGTCCAGACGCCGCTCGCGATCAGATAATTATCCCATGGAATCGTGTAGACGAGGGCGATTACCGTGACGATGCCGACCCCGATCCAGTATGCTCTCCCATCCTGGAGTGGCCGGCCAGGCGTTCGTAGCCGAGCCACTGTCGCAACCGGCACAAGCCAGAGAAGGCCCATAACGAGTACACCGAGGTGGAACTGGAGGTAGGTGAGCCCAGTCATCATCCAGTGGATAGCCCGCGTGAATGGGCCGATAGTGTGGTACTCATCAGGGAAGGGACGTTCCGCAACTGACTGGTTGCCTGCTTACCCCGACGCGGTATCGGGGGAACCCGACATTTCGAGGACATCCCGGCTCGAAAGCAGGATGAACCCGAAGCCGACCTTCGCGGTGAGGTCCAGGACGGCGAAACCGAGTGTTTCGATGTAGAGGTTCACGAGCACGAGCCCTTCGGTGCCGACCAACCACCAGACCGGGTAGACCAACCAGATCACGACGATGAGCAGACGCAACGTGCGGAACTTCGATGCGGCTGCACCGGGCAGGTCCGACGCTCGCTTGCCCAACGTACCGAACAGCATGTACAGGAGCACCAGCAGGAAGCCGGTCGACACGCCCCACCAAATCAGACGCTCGGCGCCCGCACCCAGGCCACTCGCGCCTGTGGAAAGGGTTGCCACCGCACCGGTGCCGATCATCAACATGTCGAGGCCAACAAGCGATGCGAGTTCATTGCGCGTCGCCCCCGCCAGCAGCCCGAGGTCGATAAGCAACAGGGGTGTTGTGAAGAACCAGTCGACGTATCGCGCCCAGTAGATGGGAAGCTCCTCGCCCGCGATCGTGATCGTCGTGAGGCCGAACCCGAGTGCCATCGCGAGATAGTTTACGAAGGCGATCGCGGTGATGAAGATCGTGACGATGTAGAATTCCTGTAGGCGCCGCCTTTCGACGCTCCATCCACGTGCGATGAAGTACAGCATGCCCAATAGCATGCCGATCGTTCCGACCCAAAGCCAGACTTGTTCTGTTCCAGGTGTCGCCATGTGACAATGGAAGGTAATGACCGTCCGTGGGTAAGGGCCATTCCAAACCTATTGGGTACTGTTCTCCGGATATTCGTGATTCAGCTGGCCATCCACCAGCCATTGGCCAATCAGAATGTTCGCTTTCCTCAGGAAACTGGGCGCACTTCCGAGTTTCCAGGAAACATTATCCCAAATCGATGGGGCGGGCCACGAACTCGCGTTCTATCACCTCCATATCTTTCTTCAGGCGGTAGATTGGGTCCGTACCGTTCGACATTCGTGGCCTCTCTCTTCGCCATGGTGAATTCACGCCCTTGGTTCAGCGGTAACCCAATGGTTCTTCGTTTTCATTTTGATTCCCATTGGACCGATAGCTCCCATTCTACGACTTGCTTCCAGAATCCGCTCTGATACCGCCTTTTTGAACTGCGGGCCAGCCGATACCGGCTGTACAGTCTGTGGTGATCTGGCAGTACGGGATGACGGTGAGATGGTGGTCTCACTGTCCCGGGATTGCGGTGGCATGACGCCTTCCCGAAGTAGCGGACCCAGGGGACCGGCGTGGGTTCGGGTTAGCTCGTACACCCTCGATCACAGACGAACCTCATCTCCGAAACCTGAATCGCCGATGCTCATGACTCATCAGTGACCTCACCTGACACGCGTTCCCGTGCACTCCATCTCCTATTCCTCCTCCGCTGATGGCTCATCGTTCGGCCCATGTACAACCTCGTCGTTTTCTTCAGTGGATTCCTCGCTCGCGGCTTCGCCGGTGTCACTACCTTCCGCTGGTTGCCCTGCCTCTTCGTCTGGCTCGTCGGGTCCTTCGGAGACTGTCACCTGGGCGGGACGGAGGATCTTTCCCGCCATCTCGTAGCCCGGTCGATAGACGCTCGCGATGGTATCGGCGGGTTCGTCGCTCTCGACCCGCATCATGACCTCGTGTCGGTTCGCGTCAACCGCAGAGCCTGGATCCGGTTCGATCCGCGTGACGTTCTCGGCATCCAAGACACGGTCGAACTGTTTGCGCGTGAGTTTGATTCCCTCCCGAAGCGAGGTGACGTCCTCCGATTCTTCCTCGAGCGCCCGGGTGAGGTTGTCCCGCACGTCGAGGAGTCGCTCGACTAGATCCTCGGTGGCACGCTCTTTGATCTCCTCCTGCCGACGTTTGGCCCGCTTTTTGTAATTCTGGAAGTCGGCCCGGGTGTGTTCCAGTTTCTCCGTCTTCGCCTCGAGTTCGTCCTCTCGCCGCTCGAGTTCCGCTTCCAGGGACTCGACGTTTTCGAGGAGGTCAGCCACCCCGCTGGCCAGTTCCTCGTCGAGGGCGGCCACCTCCGCGAGGAGGTCGTCCTCGGGTTTCTCGTCCGTGTCGACAGGCTGCTCCTCGGCCTCGGTCATACGAGAGGAAAACGACTCTGGCCGCTTAAGGATATAGAACTCGATTTCCGTTTCCAGGTCGGCGAGGGCTCTTTCAACCCCCGAACCCTGGTCACTCGCTTGGTTGGATGTCCGTCTGCATACTGAATTCGGTGATGTTCCGGTACGTGACATCGTAGGTAACGGACACCCGTTTGGTCTCGTGGGCTTCGAGGGACACCTCCCGGAGTCTGACCGTCTCCTCGCCGTTCACCGTCGAGGTGACGTAGAGGGTCCCGTTCTGTGCCTGATTACCCGGGTTTGAAATGGTAACGTTCACGACCAGCTTCCCATCGGCATCCTCGCCGAAATCCTGGTCGGCGATCTGGAGGTTGAACTCCTCGCTCTCACCGACGAGACACCCTGCAAGGAGGGTACTCGTCGCGACCCCGACCGCCCGGAGCAACTGTCGTCGCTGCAACCTCCGTCGCTGCATCGTCTATCCCTCGCGCGGTGGACTGCAAGAATCTTCTGTCTCTTGGTGGGGCACTGGACTGACGACGAGTGATACGGCTGCTGACTGCACGCTTCCCGAATGGTATCCGCCGCCACTTCGCTGGCGAAACGAAAGCGAAGCCCGGGCGAAGATCTTCCCACCGGGAAAGCCCGATCCGAGTGCCCTCAGAACTCCCGGCGTCGGCCTTTCGGGATCATAGATTGCAACTCGCCATACGTATACAGACCGACGCCGATGGGCTCTGGGGCCCCACCGATCTCGTGACTCGCGATGAGGTATCCCCAATCACCGTCCCAGTCGACCGATTGATCGTCTCCCGCGACGAACCGTTCGGCCTCGCGGGCGTCGAGCGAGAGCACGTTCCGACTGGCGCCCTCACCGAACCGGAGTGCCGCGTCGGTGGTGGGTTTCCAGAACTCCTGGCGAGTCCGGAGTATCGGCAGCCCGAGGGCCTGGATTTCGATCGGCCCCACGAGGTCGTGGCTGAGTGCCCAGATCTTCCCCGCACCCTTCTCCCAGAACGTGACGCCCTCGAATATCGTCGAAGAGATACCGAACCGGTCTGCCCAGTAGTCGAGCACCTCCTTTCTGGTGGGCCGGCCTTTGACGCGACGCTCGGTCCCAGAAGCGGGCACCTGCTCGAATCGCTCGCTCTGGTTCTCGGTCACTTCGGCACCTCCAGTTTGGCCACGTAGAAACCGCCCGTGTCGTTCTGGTGGGGATAGAAGCGACGACTCTTCCGCAGGCTTCCATGGAAGGTCGATCCTTCCCACGATTCGATGCCCGGTTCTCCAGCGAGGGCCATCCCGACGTCGGCGATTCTGGCTCCCGTCTCTTCGCGGACGGCGTCCACGACTCCTTCGTTCTCCTCGGGAGCGAAGGTGCAGGTGGAGTAGACGACTGTTCCGCCGGGTTTCGTGGCCCGGACCGCCCGCTCGAGTATGTCGCGTTGCACGCCGGCCAGGTTCTCGCTTGTCGCGGGTCCCACCCCTTCAAGGGCGTCTGGACGCTTGCGGAGGGTCCCTTCGCAGGTACAGGGGGCATCCACCAGAGCCCGATCGACCGCCTCGATTCCCAGCGCATCGAAGGAGAAGTGGCGGGCGTCCTGATTCGTGACTGCCAGTGACGTGACGCCCAAGCGGTCCGCGTTGGCCCGAAGTGCCGAGAGTCGGCCCAGATTGTCGTCGTTAGCGATGACCAGACCGGTATCGTCCATCAGCGCCGCCAGCTGGGTCGCCTTCCCCCCGGGAGCGGCTGCGGCCGCCCAGATTATCTCCCCGGGTTGCGGGTCGAGGACGAGTGGCGGCACCGTGGACACCTCCTCTTGGCCGTGCATCCACCCGTGTAGGTAGGGCCAGGTGTTCCCGGGTTTTTCGGTATCGATCTCCAGGACCCACGGATTCCACTCCCGTTCGCTGACTTCGATCCCCTCGGATTCGAGGGCGGCGACGACCCGATCGGGGGTCGTCCGGATCCGGTTGACCCGAACCGTCGTCGGGAGTGGCCGGTGGAGTGCATCGAGGAACGCCTCGAAGTCCGGGATGATCGGTTTGTATCTGGCCAACGCCTCCATCGTCCCTGCTTGGAAGAGTTCGCGTTAATCGGTTTCGAAAAGGCCTGCATTCCGCTCGGTGAGGGGCGAGAACTGGCCCCTCTCAATCAATTCGGACAACGCGGATGGCACCGAAACAACGACGGTTTATCGGGGTCACTCCCCCCTTGGCTGGCCCCAACATTAACCGCGGCTGCGAATGAAACCGGACGTATGGCACAGATCCGCATCGAGGACACGCCTGACCTCGAGGAACCGGTCCTGATCGAAGGCTTGCCTGGCGTCGGTCTCGTCGGAAAGATCGCTACTGATCACATCGTCGATACCCTCGACATGTCCTTTCTGGGTGAGGTCGATTGTGACGGCCTGCCGAAGATTGCGATCTATGGGGAGGAAAGCCGTTCCGTCGAACCACCCGTCAGGCTCTACGTCGACGAAGAACGGGATCTCCTCGCTCTCCAGAGTGACATCCCGGTCTCGCGGGATACCGCATCGGATTTCGCCAGGACGCTCACTGATTGGATCGACGAGGTAGGTGCGTTCCCGATCTTCCTCAGTGGCCTCGCCAAGGAGGACCACGAACCCGGGGAGATCCCGACCGTCTTCGGGGTCGGGACCGGAATGAGCGCATCGTTACTCGACGAGACCGAGGTTGATACCCCGGGGGAACGCGGCGTCATCGGCGGGCCGACGGGCGCGTTGCTCAACAGGTCCGTGGCAGCCGACATGGCTGCCGTTGGACTGGTCGTGGAGAGCGACCCGCAGTTCCCCGATCCGGCGGCCGCACGCCAACTCATCGTCTCGGGCATCGAGCCGCTCTCGGACGTCGCGATCGACACGGAGCACCTGGTCGAACGCGCCGAGGATATCCGGGAGCAGAAGGAGAAGTTGGCAAAGCGGATGCAACAGGCGGGCGAAGCGGAGAGTTCACAGGCCCAGCCGCTCCGGATGTATCAGTAAGCCCGGCCAGATCTCCTCGTGCGTGTCGGGAATGTTCGGGTTTCCGTCAAGGAGACTGGTCGATCGGACCCGTTGGGGCATCTATCGAATGTGAATCGAGGGGGCAGCGACGTTTCGATGCCCACGGAGACAGACGGCCCGTTCCTTCCCCAAAATCGGGTGCAGGCGCCCTTCGATAACAGGTTAAAGGAGTGCTCTATCAGCCGGAACTGGGTCGTCATATAGCAAACCGTAGACTTAACTGCTCACTCGTCGCGGGTCCACGTATGGTCGAATTCTCGACCCGCGTCGAAGCGGTCTCCATCAGCGGCATCCGCGAGGTATTCGAGGCGGCCGACGCCGACTCGATCAACCTCGGTCTGGGCCAACCCGATTTCCCCACTCCCACGCATGCCCGGCAGGCGGCGGTCAAGGCCATCGAGGCGGGGAAAGCCGACGCATACACCTCCAACTACGGGACAGCGTCGCTGCGAGAGGCGATCATCGAGAAACATCGACGAGATAACGACTTCGACCTCTCGCCGACAAACATCATCGTGACCGCAGGTGGCAGCGAGGCCCTCCATCTTGCCCTGGAAGCCCACGTTGACCACGGCGAGGAGGTCATCTATCCGGACCCCGGATTCGTCTCCTATGAGGCACTCACGAGACTCGCCGGTGGGAACCCGGTCCCGGTTCCGCTTCGGGAGGACTTGACCCTCGACCCAGCTACCGTCGAGGAACATATCACCGACGACACGGCAGCCGTCGTCGTCAACAGCCCGGCTAATCCGACAGGCGCCGTCCAATCTCCGGCGGACATGCGTGAGTTCGCCCGGATCGCGGACGAGCACGAGGTCTTGCTCGTCTCCGACGAGGTCTACGAGCACATCATCTTCGAAGGCGAGCACCGGTCGCCCTGGTCTTTCGCGGAGTCGGATAACGTGGTCGTGGTGAACGCGGCTTCGAAAGCCTATTCGATGACCGGCTGGCGACTCGGGTGGATCGTCGCCAGTGAGGACCGGATCGAACGGATGTTGCGGGTCCACCAGTACGCACAGGCGTGTGCAAGTGCCCCTGCACAACACGCTGCTGAGGCTGCCCTCAACGGTCCGCAGGATTCCCTCGAGGAGATGGTGGCCGCGTTCGAAGAGCGTCGAGACGTCGTCCTCGACGCGCTCACTGATATGGGGTTGGAGGTTCCCACGCCACGAGGTGCCTTCTATGCCATGCCGAAGGTCCCGGATGGATGGGTCGAGGCCGTCCTCGACCGGGGGGTTGTCGTGGTCCCCGGATCAGCCTTCGGGTCGGAGGGTGCGGGCTACGCCCGGATCTCCTACGCGGCGAGTCTCGAGGAGATCCGAACCGCACTAGATGTCATGCGCGAGGCCACCCGCGCCGTCGCGTAGCCCGAAGATAGTTGGCCGAGGATTGGTCGCTTTTCAGGTCGCTCTCTCTTTTTCCTCTCGTCTGAGATCCGGCTCTATATCGTATCGAACGGTCTCTTCCTGCCACCTCCCGGTCGATTCTCAGCCACGGTCGGGTTCAGAGATCGCCGCGACCGTGACGGTCCCGGCGACGGCGAGGGCCACGGCGGCCGCGAACACCACTCCAAAGCTTCCCTGGTCCTCGATCAGCACGCCGACCAGGGGCGGGCCAGCGAAGAAACCCAACCAGCCGACGGCACTCACCACCCCGACTGCGGTACCGCCGACCGTGACAGGCACATAGGCCTGGACGAGGGTGTAAATAATGCCGAACTGCAACTGGATGAAGAACCCGGCGGCGACGAGCCCGGCCACCAGTGTCACGAGGGTCCCGCCGAACGCCATCGACGCTGCCGTGAGGCCGGCGACGACGAACGAGAGACCGATGACCGGTCGCGACCGCCCACCGAAGACTCGCTCGGTCAGGAGGCCACCGCTGGGTCGTGCGAGGATGCCGATGGCGGGGAACAATGCGGTGTAGAACCCGCCCCGGGCGAGACTCATATCGAAGGTCCGGGAGATGTACGTCGGCATCCAGCTATTGAAGATCATATACAGCATGTAGGAAAGCAGCGAGAGGAGGGCTACACCCCACACCGCGCGGTTCGTCAGGACGTTCCCCAACTCATGGAGATTCGGCACATCACCACTCCCTTCAGCCGCGGGAATTCCCCGGCCGAAGACCCAGAACGCCATCGCGAAGGCGAATCCGAAACCGGTGTAGATACCGAAGGTGACGGTCCAATCGAGGGCGCCGGCGATCACGGGGCCGCTGAACTGGCCGAAGGCGTACCCGGCCGGATACCCGGTCACGAAGAGCCCGACAGCGGTCGCTTTGCGGTCGGTCGGGAACGCTCTCGTGATGATGGCGGTCTGGGCAGTCCAGAGGGTCACGATCCCGAGGCCGCCGATGACCCTTGTCCCGATCAACCCCCAGTAGTTGCCGTTGGCCGCGGCCACGGTGTTGCCGATTCCGACGAGACACAGGAGGGCGGTGGCCACGAACACCGCGCGGCGCTGATCGATCCGGTCGAGGTACATGCCGATCGGGATTCCCGTTACCGTGGCGGCGAGCTGTGGGGCCGTGATGACGTACGCCGCGGCGGCTTCGCGAACCTCGAACGCGTCCATAACGGTCGGGAGGACGCTCGCGGGCGTGATCGCCCAGGCCCCGATAAAGAGCCACATCAGCCACGATGCCGCGAGCAAGCCGAAACGGGCGGAGTCGCCGTCGGCCCGATGGGGACCGACACTCGACCTCCATTTCATAGCCGATCTATGGCCTGGTTTCCCGGAGGGTGCAATAAGGGTGTCCTCTCGCCGCCAGAAGAAAGGATTGGGACGTTTCGAAATCTGGTGTCAAGCGACGATTGATTCCTTGTCTCGGGATCTGGTTTCGACCGATTCCTGATGGGCGGTCGTAGCCGTAGCCTCAGCCACCGACGCCATGTCCACCACGGGTGATTTCATACCCGGTCGAAACGATAGTCAGAGTGATGGTAGAGACGTCATCGGGAGGAAATAATGGCGGATCGAGATGGCGGTCCGGAACCACGAACTGAGATGAAGATGGCACTGGTAGGGGTAGAATACGACAAACGGCGAGAGCCACGGTTTGGGCCTGGACGGGAGACGTTTTCCGTGATCCACGTGGCCGGGAACGGCGTTAGCCGGGCTTTCACCGGCCCTTATCAGCTCGCCTGGCTTAGCCCGGCATTGCACCGGGTCGACCTTGACCGGCAAAGCCGGCCTCGGTTCGTGCCGTTGCGTGCTGACTTCACCCGGACTCTCACCGGGTTTTGCCGTCGATGGTTCCCGATGGCCGCTTACGCGTACACCGGTACTCGGCCTTGGTCCCGAACCGCCATGGCGGTTCGGCACTGGATCACTGCGGTTCTCCTTCGGAGCCGTTTCCTTGTCACCCTGTGACGGGTGCTTTGGTTGTGGCCCCTACCTCGGTTCGTCTCGATCCGTGTGGAGCGATCCGAACCGGGGCGTCCAGTGAACCCCCGCGGCTCTCGCCTGGGAATTATTCATAGAACGTGGGGCGTAATAAGAAGTTCTAAAGATTTCTGATATGAATATGGGTCCGCCCAATCTATATTTCAAGTGGAAAATACATATCAGCTCGCTTGCTGGCGATTTGCTCGATTGGCGGCCGTCGATCGTGTCATTATCTGGCAGTACTCACGATTTTGACAACATCGCCCTCCTCGAGATTGTAGTCCTCGCCCACCTCACGGTCTGTACGGGCGTTTACCGCGTGGAGGTAGCCCTCACCGATGTCGGTATGCACGGCGTACGCCAGGTCAGTGGGCGTGGAACCACGCGGAAGGAGGAAGGCATCCGGGAGGATGTTGCCCTGACCGTCGGTCCACTTGCCCGCGTCCTGGACCGGAAAGACGGTGACGTGGTCGAGGAGATCGTAGACGGCGAAATCCAGTGCCGCCTGGACCCCCGTTCCGCCGTGCCGGTCTATCGTGTCTCGAAGGTCCTCGAGGACCGCACTCGTTCCCCGATCGACCTCGCTGGTTACCTCGAAGCTCGGGTCGCCGGGGTCGTAGTGGATGATCCCCTGTTCGACGCCCCGTCGGAGTGCCAGTTCGCCTTGGGCCGTCGCCGGGATGACAGGTTTGTCCAATTCGAGTAAGCGTTCGACATTCGCTTCCGGGGCCTCGTCGACCTTGTTTGCCACCACCACGATGGGTTTGGTTCGCTCCCGGATCTGGACGGCAAGGGACTCGCGGTCCTCGTCTCGCCACTGTATCGGATCGTCGTGATACTCGAGTTCGCGGAGGCTCGCCGCCACGTCGGCCTGGGTGGCGCCGAACCCCGTGAGCATGTCGGTGAGCGCCTCATCGATATCGAATCCTGGTGAGCGAGACTGGCGTTCGACCGACTCCCAGTTCCGATCCACGATCCCGGCGAGCCACATGTCCATCTCCGTCTCCACGAAGTCGATGTCCCGTATGGGATCGTGGCTTCCCACCTCGACGGGTTCGCCTTCTTCGTTCGTCCCACCCGAGGCGTCGATCACGTTGAGGATGGCGTCGGCGTTCGTCAACTCGTCGAGGAACTGGTTCCCGAGTCCGCGTCCCTCGTGCGCGCCCGGTACCAACCCTGCGACATCCAGCAGTTCGATCGGGACGTACCGCTTCCCCGCGTGGCACCTGTCGTTGCCGCACCGCTTTTCGAGATCCAGACAGGGACAGTCGGTGCGGACGTGGCTGATCCCCCGGTTGGCATCGATCGTGGTGAAGGGGTAATTCGCCACGTCCACCTCCGCCATCGTGGCCGCGGTGTAGAAGGTGGACTTGCCGGCGTTCGGCTTGCCGGCAAGCGCGAGCGAGAGCATGCCCAGCAGTACCGGAGGCGGTGGAAACTAGCTTTCGATTACTATCTTCGCTGATGCGCTGCCAACAAACTGGTCCGACGGACGAGTTGGCGCTTCTCAACTCGTAATGGAGTCAGGGTCGATCGCCATCCCCGATTGTGTCGTGGACGCCCTGATAAGTCTCGTGGTCGGTTCGGAAAGAGAGGGGAGAGAGATCGGAAGGCCCCACAACTGCGACCGGCGGACTCGAGGGACCACGCCCGCCCAGGCTACGATCCACTCGTTTGCGGTCCGCCGGGCACGTTCATGTTTTCCACGGAATGACAAGAACGTTGTACCGATTCTCAGACTGCAAGAATATATTCCAGAACCGTTATTGACGGTTCTGGCCCGGCTCGGTCACTCCGGGGCGCGCTCGGCTGGCCGACCCAGCCGCATCGCTCCGCTCGCCCGGATCGTCCCGTCGACGTCCGCAGACTGGTGGATTTCGATATCATCGCCGGATACGTCACCGAGGATGATCGCGTCGCCGGCCACCTCGATGTCGCCGCCACGGGTGGTCACGTCGCCGTGAATCTTCGTTCCGCTTCCGACGGTTACGTCCCCTTTCGCCCGGAGGCTGCCGAAGATGTTGTTGTCCTCGCCAACGGTGATCTCCCTCGCCCTGATGTTGCCGTGGAGTCGGCACCCGTCGCCGATCTCCGCGGGCCTGGAGACCCGCCAGGCGTCGTCGCTGACACTCGCACTCCTGGGGATCCGTACCGGGTCCGAATCCGGATCGGCACCGAACTCCTCGAGGAGTTCGTCGGCAGCCTCCTCCTCGCCCAATCGGAGCAGGTGGGAGAGGTAAATGAAAAAGAACACGATGGTCGGGATCGGATTCCGGATCACGATCCAGCCGTTCGCCTCGAACCCCTCCTCGATATCGACGTCGTCGCCGATGTCGAGGTCCCCGCCGACGACGAGCCGGCCGTCGACGTGGACCCGCTCGCCGAGGTAGGCGTTCTCCCCCGCAAGCACGTTCCCAGAGACGTCACACCACATGTCGAGACGGCAGTCGCCCTCCATCTCGATGTCCCCGCCGAATCGCACGCGTTCGCCGGCCACGAGGTTCTCCCCGCGGACACCGAACTCGACCGTGCTCTGGCCACCGACGAGGACGTCCCCGTCGGTCACAAGGTCGTGTTCCTCGACGGTTGTGCCATCGGGGATCGACAGCCGGTCGATGGGATCGGTGCCCAGCACAATCGAAGGGTGTATGTCCACCGGCTTAAACTCCCCGAGGGCGTCGCACACGCGTCAGACAGGACTTATTACCACCGAGCGGATACGCTCGGATATGACGGCGCTCTCCTTCGACGAGAACGGGGTCGATGTGGTGTTCCAAGGGACGGAGTTCCGGATGGAGCGGACGCTCATCGAGGACGCGACCCAGAAGACCTACGAGGAGGTCACCGACCACGAGGTGCTCAAGTTGGTCGAACCCGATCCGACCCTGCGAGGAGAGCCTCGGCGAATCGCCGACATCCTCAACGGGGCCGACACCACAAGTTAAGCCCCCCGGCCAACTGGATGTGCATATGGCCGGAACACTCGAGCAGTTCGATCATGCAGCCTGGAGGACGACGATAGGGATGCTCATCTCTTATGTGAGTATCCTCGTCGCGATCACGATCGTCTTCTTCGCGCTCCCGTATCTGATCTTCCTGGCACTCTGAGCGGGGCATCGACCGTGTAAACTGCGGGGGGGGGGAGAGACCCCGAGGGGACACTAAAGCGGGCCAACGCAGAATATCCCGCTCCAACACCGCTATACGCCCCCTTGTTGGAAGTTTTCGGTTGAATCTGACCAGTTCTACTGATCAGACGGGCGGCACAGTGACCGACCGTTCCAGGATAATGGTATCCCCAACGCACGGTTCAGGATAGAGATAT
>CAZQNH010000036.1:0-9232 GCA_964594685.1 uncultured Halobacteriales archaeon | reverse complement strand
CACCAGGTTCAGGCGAAGGTCTTCGAGACGTCGTCCTCTTCCGCGTCCGCCTCGAGCTTCTCCCGGGCCTCGCGAAAGTCGGCCATCCGGACCTCGGTCCGCTCCTCCCGGATGGCGAACATCCCGGCCTCTGTACAGATGGCTTTGATGTCGGCGCCCGACATCCCCTCGGTGGCGCGGGCGAGACTCTCGTAATCCACGTCCTCGGAGACGTTCATGCCCCGGGTGTGGATCCGGAAAATCTTCTCCCGGCCATCCTCGTCGGGGAGCGGGACCTCGATGAGTCGGTCGAACCGTCCCGGCCGAAGGATGGCCCGGTCGAGCATGTCGAAGCGGTTGGTTGCCGCGATGATCCGGATGTCGCCGCGGTCCTCGAAACCGTCCATCTCCGAAAGCAACTGCATCATCGTCCGCTGGACCTCGGCGTCACCGGAGGTCTTCGAGTCGGTCCGCTTGGAGGCGATGGCGTCTATCTCGTCGATGAACACGACCGCAGGCTCGTGGTCGCGGGCGACCTGGAAGAGGTCCCGGACGAGTTTCGCGCCTTCGCCGATGAACTTGTGGACCAGTTCCGAACCGGCCATCTTGATGAAGGTCGCGTCGGTCTGGTTTGCGACGGCCTTGGCCATCATGGTCTTCCCGGTCCCCGGATCCCCGTGCAAGAGGACGCCGCTCGGGGGCTCGATTCCGACGGTATCGAAGAGTTCGGGCTTCTCGAGTGGCAGTTCGACGGTTTCGCGGACCTCATTGAGTTCATCGGTGAGGCCGCCGATGTCCTCGTAGGACACGTCTGGACTCTCCTCGACCTGCATCACCCGGGCACGGACGTCGGCCTCGTCGTCGAGGCGCTTGACGATGGACAGCGAATTATTGACCGCCACCCGTGCACTCGGTTCGAGGTCCTCACGCATCTCCTCGGTGACTTCGGTGAGCGCTTCCTGGTTGTTCCCGTGTTGCTTGATGACGACGCCTTCGTCAGTGATCTCTTGGACGGTGGCGACGAACAGCGGGGACTGTTTGAGCTTCTTGTTCTCGTGTGAGAGGCGCTCGAGTTTCTGCTGATACTTGTTGTTCTCGGCGTTGGCATCGAGGAGTTTGTCTCGCATCTCCTCGTTCTGTTGCTCCAGGACCTCGAGCCGTTCCTGGAGGGCGTCGATCTTGTCCTTTTGGGAGGCTTCCTCCTCGTAGGGAAGATCGACTTCATCCACGGTTTCGGTCATCAACACCGGGTAGGGTGGTCCTTCATAAGAGCGTTCGGGTGGTGACACACCCAGAAGACTTTCACTTCCGCCCCGCCTCCGCGAGGACTAAAGCCCTCCACGTCGAAGCCGACCACGAGCTGTATGACCCGCGTGATCCACACCGGGGATACCCACATCGGCTATCGACAGTATCATTCCCCGGAACGACGGCGCGACTTCCTCTCGGCCTTCCAGCGCGTCGTCGACGACGCGATTGGGGACGACGTCGACGCAGTCGTCCACGCGGGCGATCTCTTCAACGACCGCCGACCGGACCTCCAGGACCTCCTCGGCACCATCTCCATCCTCGAGGAGTTGCGGGCCGAAGACATCCCCTTCCTCGCCATCGTGGGCAATCATGAGGACGCGAGACGGGGCCAGTGGCTCGACCTCTTCGAACGTCTCGGTCTGGCCACCCACCTCGACGATGTCGGTACAGTCGTCGGGGACACGGCCTTCTACGGTCTCGATTACGTCCCCAAGTCCAAACGTGAGGCACTCGACTACCAGTTCGAAGCCCGGGAGGCGTCTTCCATGGCGCTTGTCGCCCACGGGCTCTTCGCCCCGTTCCCGCACGGCGATTGGGACCTCCAGGCGATACTCGAGGCGGCCACCGTCGATTTCGATGCGGTCTTGCTGGGTGACGACCATACCCCGGAGACACGGCAACTCGACGATACCTGGGTGACCTACTGTGGGTCGACCGAGCGGACCAGCGCATCCGAGCGCGACCCGCGGGGGTACAATATCGTCGAGTTCGGGGAGGACGTCTCGATCACCCGACGGGGTATCGATACCCGCGACTTCGTGTTCATCGATGTCGAACTCGAGGACTCCGAGGGATCCGGGTACATCAGGGAACGGATCCGCGAGAACTCGGTGGAGGACGCCGTCGTCATCGTGACCGTCGAGGGGGACGGCGAATCGATCACCCCGGCTGAAATCGAGGAGTTTGGCCGGGAGCAAGGAGCGCTGATCACCCGAGTGAACGACCGCCGGAAGTTCGAAGACGAGGCGGCGGTCGAGGTGTCCTTCGCCGACCCAGATGATGCGGTTCGGGATCGGATACGAGAGATGGGCTTGAGCGACGCAGCCCAGACAGTCGACGAGGTGGTCCGTGACGATGACATCGCCCGGAGCAACGTACGTTCCCGCGTCAAGGACCGCGTACAGGACCGAATAGCGGAACCAGAAGCGTTCGAGCCGGTGCCCGACCCCGGGCAGGAATCGGATTCGTCCGCGGAGACGCCTGATGCCGTGGATCAAGCGGGGGAACCCGAGGCGGATTCGTCTGCGCCGAGTGCCGGAGACTGCCCAGAGGACGACGGTGCCCATCGCTCAGAGCCATCAACGGTGGCGGATACTCCTACAGTGGCTGAGACCGAGACCGAAGCGAAGGCGTCGCCAGCGGCGGGGCCTGATGAAGCCGAGGCGATGGAGCTGGCGTCCGAAGGCTCCGATTCGTCTGATGCAGGCTCGTCCGAGGAATCCGACGCCGAGGACACCACCGAGGAGTCCGTCGAACCGAAGGAAACCACCATGGAGGACTTCCTATGAGATTCGAACGCGTTTCACTTTCCAATTTCAAGTGCTACGAGGACGCCTCTGTCTCCCTGGATCCGGGGGTTACCGTCATCCACGGGATCAATGGGAGCGGGAAATCCTCGCTCCTCGAGGCGTGTTTCTTCGCGCTATACGGGGCGACCGCGTTGGACCGGACCCTCGATGAGATCGTAACGATCGGGGCCGAGGAAGCCGAGATCGACCTCGGCTTTACACACGAAGGGGACAGCTACGACCTCTATCGCCGTATCCGAGCAACCGGCGAGCGAGCGACGACCGCGGATTGTGTCTTGGAGGGGCCTCGTGAGACCATCGAGGGTGTGGGTGATGTCGAGGACCGGATCGTCTCGATGCTCCGGATGGACGCCGAGGCCTTCGTGAACTCGGCGTTCGTCAGACAGGGTGAGATCAACAAGCTCATCAACGCGACGCCGGCCGAGCGCCAGCGGATGATAGATCGGCTGCTCCAGCTCGGAACCCTGGAGACCTACCGGGAGCGGGCCGCCGAAGCCAGACTCGGTGTCGAGAACCTGCTCGACCATTGGGAGGGTCGCCTGGAGTCCCTCGACGAGCAGATAGCGGAGAAGGAGGCCAAGGAACTCCACGAGCGACGTGCGGCCATCGAGACGGAGATAGCCGAACTCGAGGAGACCATCGACCGGTACGAGACGAACCGGGAGGAAGCTCAGGAGACACGTTCGGCGGCCGAGTCGATCCTCGAGACCTACGAGGAACGCCAGGCCGAACTCGAGACCGTCGAGGAGCGCATCGCGGAACTCCGAGAGTCGATCGCCTCGGACGAAACACGGCGCTCGGACCTTGCCGAGGAGATTACAGACCACCGCGAGGCTATCACCGAGCTCGAGGACCGCATCGACACGCTCGCGTCAGCGGCCGAGGTCGACTCGACGGATCCGGAATCGATCGATGAAGCGTTGCGTGCGCTTCGGGAGCGCAAAGAGAGCTTACACGAAGAGATCATGGAGCTCCGCGAACGTGTGCAGTCCCACGAGAGCGAGGCCGAACGCGCACGAGAACGCGCCCAGGAATTCGAGGACCAGATCCAGTCAAAACGGGAGCGCATCGAAGAACTCCAGGACGAGATCGAGGCCGTTGAAGAGAGCATCGACACGCTCGAGGAGGACGCTGCGGCCCTTGATGACGAGATCCAGGAGTATCGAGAAGCGTTCGACGAGGCGCCAGTCGCGTTCGGCGAGGCGGCGGCCCACCGAGACTCCCTCGAGGACTCTCTGTCCTCTATACGGGAGGAGGAGACGGCATTGCGGGAGGACCTCGCGACAGCACGGTCCCGTGTCGAGGAAGCGGAGTCCCTGCTCGCCGAGGGCAAGTGCCCCGAATGTGGGCAACCGGTCGAGGGATCGCCGCACGTCGAATCGATCGAGGAGTACCGGGCCGAGGTCGAGGAAATCGAAGGTGAGCTGGCAGAGGTCTCCGATACGAAGGAGACCACCGAGGCAGAGCTCGAACGCGCGGGGGAGCTGCTGGAGATCGAACGGCAGGTGGACTCCCTCGAGAGCGAACTCGAGAACGTAGGCGAGCGGCTTGCGGAGAAGCAGGAGAAACGAACTTCGAAGCGGGAACGGATCGAGGAACTCCAGGCGGAGATCCAGGAACTGGAGGAATCGGCCACTGCGGCGGGGGAGCGGGCGGAGACGGCAGCCGAGCAGGCCGAATCGGTTCGGATCGAGATCGGCGAGCGGAACGCCGACCGCTCGGACATCGGCGAGCGGATCGAACGTCTCGAAGAACTCCGTGAGACGGTCTCGGAACGGGCGGAGCACCGTGACGCCATCGAGCGCTTACAGGAGACACGCGAGACCCTGGCCGACCAGAACGAGGAACGCCGGGAACATCTGGAAGCTGCCCGGGAGCGCAAGCGCGCGCTCGCGGAGGACTTCGATGAAGACCAGGTAGCTGCGGCCCGGGAGGACAAGCGCAAGGCCGAGGAGTACCTCGAGGAGGTTGAGTCGATACTGGCGGAACAGCGGGCCGAGCGTGACGAGCGACGGAGCGACCTCGGCGGCGTGAGGAACGAGATCGAGGAACTCGAGTCCCTGCGGTCCGAACGGGAATCCATCGCAGACCGGGTTGCGAACCTCGAATCGCTCCACGAGGAGACCGAGGAACTGGAGTCGATGTACGGCGACCTGCGCGCTGAACTTCGACAGCAGAACGTGGCCAGGCTCGAACGGCTCCTCAACGAGACCTTCGAGCTGGTCTATCAGAACGACTCCTACGCACGGATCGAACTCAGCGGCCAGTACGAACTGACAGTGTACCAGAAGGATGGCGAACCGCTCGAACCGGATCAGCTGTCGGGAGGCGAGCGGGCGCTGTTCAACCTCAGTCTGCGGACGGCGATCTACCGGTTGCTCGCCGAGGGAATCGACGGGGCCGCCCCGATGCCCCCGCTGATACTCGACGAACCCACCGTATTCCTGGATTCGGGACACGTCTCCCAGCTGGTGACCCTGGTGGAATCCATGCGGGACCTCGGCGTCGAGCAGATCATCGTGGTCAGCCACGACGACGAGTTGATCGGCGCGGCCGACGACGTCATCCGGGTGGCGAAGGACGCGACGACCAACCGGTCCTACATCGAACAGGCACCGCCGTCCATCGACGCGGTCTGACCCCTCGGCGTGAGTCCGACGTGGGGTCAGTTCGTTCTGGGTGCCTTCTGCTTATACCGGCGGAATGCCTCGAGGAGAGCCAGCAGGCCCAGGACGATCAGGCCGGACCCCATATCCACCCACCACCGGAAATACAGGAGCATGAGACCGAGCGCCACCGCCAGCAGCCCGGTGTTCAAGAGCATGACCTGGATGACGAATTCGCGGGCTACCTCTTTCCGCGGTTCCGAACGGCCGCCCCCTGGACTGTCGGGAACTCCGACGGTCTCTGGATCGACCTCCTCGGTTGCCAGGGCCGAGTCGTCGATCTCGTACGTCTCCCGGGAGCGCTCCTCGGTCACGTTCGAACACCGGAACCGTGGGGCGAAAAGGGTTGCTACAGTTGGTCGCCAAGTGCGACGGCCCCACTGGACTGAAGCCACGCCAGGGGGTTCTGCGCATCGTAGAGTACGACCCCCTCTTCGGTCTCGTAGGCTTCGATAGACGCTGCTGGGTCGGCCCCGTCCGGACGCTGGGGAACGTCGTTCGGGCGTTTGTCGCCCGTGGCGTGGTCGTCCACTGGAGTCACCTCGACGTTTGGTAAACAATCACATGGTATAGGCTTTTTCATCGGACTGGCTTTTGCCCGCTTCCTTCGCTTGCCGCTGAGGGTGCCCCTGGTTTCCGGGGGAACGGGGTTGACGGGACCTGATACGAGTGACCTTCGAAGGGAAGGTACCGGAAAGTGGCTGGTGCCGAGTGTGGCGACGTGGCGAACAGACGACACCTCGTGTATCGACCGCTTCCACCGCGAGGGTGCCGCCGTTTCGGGCCGCGGTGGCTACGGAACGCGGGATGGGATGGATTGGTCCGATCTTCCCATATGAATATACGGGGGACGTCGCGGCAGGTTGGTACCAATCGAATCGGACGGGCTCGACCCGAAGAAGGAATCGAGGAGCCACCCGTCTAGACCTCGCCCGGACCACTTTTTACCGGGGAGCACCGAACGGGTAACCAATGGAAGAAGCGGATCTCTCGAGTTTCACAAATGGGGCTGACGACGGCGAGTCCGGTCTCGCCGACTCGGACCCCAGGGCTGCCGAAGCGGAGGTCGTCGCGGGCGACGCGGACCCGATCGTGACGGAGATCATCTCCGCCGAGTCCGATGCGTTGCCCCAGGTTGAGGAGACGATCGAACTAGCGGTCACGCAGGTCGATTACACCGTCGAAGGAGAGGGCGAGCGCGAGCGGCCGGTCATCCACGTTTTCGGGCGGACGGAGGATGACGAACCCGAGCACGTGCGGGTCCACGGCTTCCGGCCGTATTTCTACGCCCCCACCCAGTCCCTCGGCGATCAAGACCTCGCCAAGGACGTGATCACCGGCTCGGAGCCGGGGTACGAGAGTATCCGAGGGGCGGAACTCACGCAGATCTACGCTCGGACCCCGCGTGACGTGGGCGCGATCAGGGACGAATACGACCACTACGAAGCGGACATCCTCTTTCCCAACCGCTTCCTGATCGACCTCGACATCACCAGCGGCATCGCGGTACCCCGCCGTCGGTCCGAGGATGACGAGGCCGTATACGTCCACTACGAGGAGGTCGAGGCCGTCGATATGAGCCCGAATCTGCGTGTGAATACGTTCGACATCGAGGTCGACGATCGGTCGGGCTTCCCCGAAGACGGCGAGGAACCAATCATCTGTCTCACGAGCCACGATTCCTACCGCGACGAATACATCGCCTGGCTCTTCGACGCCCCGGAGGGAGCGGTCTCGGCACCCGCCGCGATCGGGGACCACGAATTCCTCGACGGGGACGCGGAGATGGAGGTCAGGGCGTTCGACGAGGAGGCGGCGATGCTGGATGGCTTCCTGCGGTACATCGACGAGACCGACCCCGACGTGTTGACAGGCTGGAACTTCGCGGATTTCGACGCTCCCTACCTCCTCGACCGGCTTGCCGAGGTCGGTGTCGATCCCGACCGGCTCTCGCGAGTGAACGAGGTCTGGCGGAGTGACTGGCAGGGCCCGAGCGTGAAGGGGCGAGTCGTCTTCGATCTGCTGTATGCCTACCAGCGCACCCAGTTCTCCGAACTCGATTCCTATCGACTGGACGCGGTGGCCGAGGAGGAACTGGGCGTGGGCAAGGAACGGTACACCGGGGACATCGGTGATCTGTGGGAGCAGGATCCTGAGCGCCTTCTCGAGTACAATCTGCGGGACGTTGAACTCTGTGTGGAGATCGACCGGAAACAGAACATCATCGGCTTCTGGGAGGAGGTCGCGGAGTTCGTCGGGTGCAAGCTGGAGGACGCGACCACGCCCGGAGACGCGGTCGACATGTACGTACTCCACAAGGTCTTCGGGGAGTTCGTCGTCCCATCGAAGGGCCAGCAGGAGTCGGAAGACTACGAGGGCGGTGCGGTGTTCGACCCAATCACCGGCGTCCGCGAGATGGTCACCGTCCTCGATCTGAAGAGCTTGTATCCGATGTGCATGGTGACCATCAACGCCTCGCCAGAGACCAAGGTCGATCCCGATACCTACGAGGAACCGATGTATCGGGCACCCAACGGGACTCACTTTCGGAAGGAACCGGACGGCATCATCAGGGAGATGGTGACGGAGCTTCTGGCAGAGCGGGAGGAGAAGAAGGGGCTGCGGAACCAACACGACCCCGGATCGGACGCGTACCAGCTCTATGACCAGCAGCAGGCCGCCGTGAAGGTCATCATGAACTCGCTGTACGGCGTCCTGGGCTGGGAGCGGTTCAGGCTGTATGACAAGCAGATGGGTGCGGCAGTGACGGCCACCGGCCGCGAGGTGATCAAGTTCACCGAGACCGCGGCGAACGAGCGGGACAAGGAGGTCATCTACGGCGATACGGACTCCGTGATGCTCGAACTGGGTGGGGAGGTCTCCACCGACGCGGCCATCGAGCAGTCCTTCGACCTTGAGGAGTACCTCAACGCGGCCTACGACGAGTTCGCCAAGGAGCGACTCAACGCCGGGCAACATCGCTTCGAGATCGAGTTCGAGAAGCTCTACCGACGCTTCTTCCAGGCGGGCAAGAAGAAGCGGTATGCCGGCCACATCATCTGGAAAGAGGGCAAGGCGGTCGACGACATCGACATCACGGGCTTCGAGTACAAACGCTCGGACATCGCCCCGATCACCAAAGAGGTACAGAAGGCGGTCATCGAGCGGATCGTGAAGGAGGGCGACATCGAGGCGGTGAAGGAATACGTCCACGACATGATCGAAGACTTCCGCGAGGGGCGCGTGGACCTCGATGAGGTGGGGATCCCGGGCGGGATCGGAAAGCGCCTCGACAACTATGATACTGATACCGCCCACGTTCGGGGCGCGAAATACGCGAACCTTCTCCTTGGGACGAACTTCCAGCGCGGTAGCAAGCCCAAACGACTCTACCTGGCGAAGGTCCATCCCGAGTTCTGGCAGAAGATCGAAGCGGAGCATCCGGAGATCGCTGACTCCCCACTTTATCTCGAGTTCAAGCGGGATCCGGACGTCATCTGTTATGAGTACGCCGACCAGATCCCCGAGGCATTCGAGATCGATTGGGAGAAGATGCTGGAGAAGACCCTCAGGGGGCCGATCGCCCGGGTCCTCGAGGCCCTCGACGTCTCCTGGGAGGAGGTCCGCGACGGACAGACCCAGACCGGACTCGGCCAGTACATGTAACCCGCAGGTCCCAGTCCGGTCCCCACGGAACGGGTAGGCTGGGATGGACGGGTAACGGATGAGGTTCGGTATACGCTCGTA
>CAZQNH010000035.1:0-26347 GCA_964594685.1 uncultured Halobacteriales archaeon | reverse complement strand
TCGATCCCACTCCTGGGGGACTTCCTGGCGAAGCTGGTCTTCGCCGGCGAGTTCCCGACGAGTGCTACCATCCCCCGGTTCTACTTCATCCACGTGGTCATCCTCCCGGCGGCCATCCTCGGCCTCCTGGCGGTCCACATGCTGATCCTCGTCCGGCAGAAACACACCGAGGCGCCGCGGGAGGCGGACAAAGCCGACCTCGCGGGGGTCGAAGAAGACGACGATTCCGTCATCGTGGGCCTCCCCGCGATGCCGAACCAGGCCGCCGTGAGCCTGATGGTGTTCTTCCTCACGGCCGCGACGCTCTCGGTGCTGGCGGGGTTGCTGCCCGCGCACAACATCGCCGAGTACGGACCCAATAACCCGGCCGGGACGCCCGCGCTCATCATGCCGGACTGGTTCCTGATGTGGCTCTATGGCTTCCTCAAACTCATCCCGGCGAGCCTCGGATTCACGGTTGCCGGCGTCCACGTGAGTACCGAGTTCCTCGGGGGAGTAGTGCTTCCGGGTCTTGTGTTCCTGGGCGTCTTCGCGTGGCCCTTCATCGACCGGAGTGAGGAACCGGTCCACTTCACCGCCGACCCCCTCGCCCGGCCCTGGCAGACGGCCGTCGGCGTCGGCGCGGTCGTCATGGTGATAACCGCTTCGCTCGCGGGGATGAACAACATCCTCGCGGACATCCTGGGGACGACCACTGGCGTTGTCACCCCACTATTGGCCATCCTCGTCGTTGCCGGCCCGGTCGTCGCGGCCGGGATCACGTTTTGGCTGTTGCGGACTGGCGGTGATGGCACTGAGGACGGCGAGAGGCGGGTCAAGACGACGGACGGGGGCACTGATTCGACACACGTGGGGGGTGAGAGGGATGGCTGAAGCCATCACGTCACCCTCGACAGGACATCGGCTCTTCGACGTCGGCACGAAACTGGCCGGTCTCGTCCTCCTGGTCGCGGCCCAGGAGATCGGAATCGCCTCGATCGCCGGCATCACGCTCGCCATCGCGGGCGTGGCTGTCGGGGTCTGCACCGTCTTCTTCGGGAGCGAACAATCATGAGTCAGGACACGAACGACGGCGACCGCGTGAACGAACGACGCCGGGACTTCCTCAAGGGTCTCGGCGTGGCCACGGCCATCGGCGCTTCGGGCGTCGGGGTCGCCCAGACCGAGATGAACCGACTGCAGGTGGTCGACGATCCCATCGGGAACTATCCGTACCGCGACTGGGAGGACCTCTACCGCGAGGAGTGGGACTGGGATTCCATCTCCCGGTCCACCCACAGTATCAACTGTACCGGGAGCTGCTCGTGGGAGGTCTTCGTCCGCGACGGACAGGTATACCGCGAGGAACAGGCAGCCGACTACCCACCCATCAACCAGGATATCCCCGACGTGAACCCGCGAGGGTGTAACAAGGGCGCATGCTACAAGAACTACGTTCATGGCGCCCAGCGCGTGACTCATCCGCTACGGCGGACCGGGGAACGGGGCGAGGGTATGTGGGAGCGGATATCCTGGGACGAGGCTGTCGACGACATCGCCGAGAAGGTGATCGAGGAGGTGACCGAAGGCAACTACGACGCCATCAGCGGGTTCACCCCGATCCCGGCGATGTCACCGGCCTCCTTCGCCAGCGGGTCCCGGATGATCAACCTGCTCGGCGGCGTGAGCCACTCCTTCTATGACTGGTACTCCGACCTCCCGCCTGGCCAACCGATCACGTGGGGCCACCAGACGGACAACGCGGAGAGCGCCGATTGGTACAACGCGGATTACATCATCGCCTGGGGGTCGAACATCGACGTCACCCGGATCCCCGACGCGAAGTTCTTCCTCGAAGCCCGCTATGAGGGCGCAAAGACAGTCGGGATATTCACCGATTACTCCCAGACCGCGATCCACACCGACGAATGGATCTCGCCGGATCCCGGAACCGATCCGGCCCTCGCGCTGGGCATGGCCCGGACCATCGTCGAGGAGGAGCTCTACGACGAGGCCCACATCAAAGAGCAGTCCGACATGCCGATGCTCGTCCGCGAGGACACCGGCAAATTCCTCCGAGCCGAGGAGGTCCCGGGCGTTGCCGGCGGTGAAAAGGTCCTCATGATGGAGGACGCCGACGGCGGCTTGCGCGCAGCCCCGGGGTCCCTCGGCGACCGCGACGGGAAATACGACGAGAACGCGAGCATCGAACTCGACTTCGACCCCGCACTCGACGTCGACCGGAGCGTGGACACCACCGGCGGGAACGTGCGGGTCAGGAGCGTCTGGAACCGCCTTCGCGAGGAACTCGCGACCTACACCCCCGAGTGGGTGTACCGCGAGACCGGCGTGGGAAAGGAGACCCACCAGCGCATCGCCCGCGAATTCGCGAACGCCGACCGGAGCAAGATCATCCACGGCAAAGGGGTCAACGACTGGTATCACAATGACCTCGGCAACCGGGCTATCCAGTTGCTCGTCACGCTCACGGGACAGATCGGTCGGCGGGGGACCGGCGTCGACCACTATGTCGGCCAGGAGAAGATCTGGACGTTCCTGGGCTGGAAGACCCTGTCATTCCCGACGGGAAGCGTACGGGGAATGCCCACCACCCTCTGGACCTACTACCACGCGGGCATCACCGAGGAACAACCGGAACTGGCCGAACAGATCGAGGAGTCCGTCTCCAAGGGCTGGATGCCGCTGTACCCCCAGGAGCGTTCGGACGGAACCAGGCCCGATCCGAGCATCTTCTTCGTCTGGCGTGGCAACTACTTCAACCAGGCCAAAGCTGGAACGGCCGTACGGAACACCCTATGGCCGAAACTCGATCTGATCGTCGACGTCAACTACCGGATGGACTCCACGGCGAAATGGGCCGATTACGTCCTCCCGGCGGCCTCGAACTACGAGAAACACGACCTCTCGATGACGGACATGCACACCTACGTCCATCCGTTCACGAAGGCCATCGAGCCGCTGGGCGAATCCAAGTCCGACTGGGAGATCTTCCGGCTCATCGCCGAGCGGATCCAGGAGAAGGCCCGGGAGCGTGACATCGATCCGATCCCCGATCGGTCCTTCGACCGGGAAATCGACCTCCAGTCCATCCACGAGGATTACCGACGCGACTGGCACACCGGCGAGGATGGGGCCCTCGAGACGGGCAAAGACGCCGCGGAGTTCATCCTCGAGTACTCCGAGGAGACGAATCCTGACGGCGAGGACCCGATCACCTTCGAGGACACCGTCGACCAACCCCAGCGGTTCAACGCGGCCGGAGACCACTGGACCTCGGACATCGAGGAGGGCGAAACCTATGCGCCCTGGATGGACTTCGTCCAGGATAAGGAGCCCTGGCCCACCTTCACCGGTCGACAGCAGTACTACGTCGATCACGACTGGTTCCTGGAGTTGGGCGAGGAGCTGCCGACCCACAAACCACCGGTCGACGAGCAGGACCCAGCGAAGTATCCGTTGCGGTATAACTCCCCCCACGGACGGTATTCGATCCACTCCACCTGGCGAGACGACAAGTACATGCTGCGGTTGAACCGCGGTGAACCGGTCGTCTACCTCCATCCCAACGACGCCGCGGAACGCGATATCGATGACGGTGACCAGGTCCGGATGTACAACAACCAGGGAGAGATCACCGCGATGGCGAAGATCTATCCGTCGAGCGAGGAGGGGGTGGCGCGGATGCCCTTCGCCTGGGAGTACTACCAGTTCCCCGAGGAGGGGAACTTCAACAGCCTGACCTCGATGGCGATGAAGCCCACCCAACTCGTCCAATATCCCGAAGATACGGGCGAACACCTCCACTTCTTCCCCAACTTCTGGGGTCCGACGGGCGTGAACAGCGACGCCCGCATCGAGGTCGAGAAGAAGGGAGGTGATGGCGCATGAGCGCACCCGATTCCTCGATGGAGTTGGCCGACGGCATCGACCACCAGGTCGCGATGGTGATGGACCTCAACAAGTGCATCGGCTGTCAGACCTGCACTGTCGGCTGTAAGACGACCTGGACGGAGGAAGACGGCCGTGAGTACATGTACTGGAACAACGTCGAGACTCGCCCTGGTGCCGGGTACCCCCGGGACTGGGAGAACAAAGGCGGGGGCTGGACCTCCGCCGACCGTGCCAACCGGCAGAACGGCCAGATCCCCAGCCGGGAGGACTACGGCGAGCCCTGGGAGTTCAACTACGAGGAGGCGCTGAAGAACCCCGAGTCAGCGACACTTCGGCCCGAAGGCGGCAGCGCGGACTGGGGGCCGAACTGGGACGAAGACCAGGGTGCCGGCAAGCACCCCAACTCGTATTACTTCTATCTCCCACGGATCTGTAACCACTGTACCCATCCGACCTGCGTGGAGGCCTGTCCCCGGAAGGCACTGTACAAACGCGAGGACGACGGCATCGTCCTCGTCGATCAGGAGCGGTGTCGCGGGTACCGGTACTGCGTCGAGGGCTGTCCGTACAAGAAGGTCTATTATAATGCGGTCAGGGGCACCTCCGAGAAGTGTCTGTTCTGCTATCCCCGCCTGGAGGCCGAGGGGCCCGACGAGGAGGTCCACGCGCCGGTGTGTGCGGAGGAATGTACGACCCAGTTGCGACTGGTCGGGTACCTCGATGACCGGAACGGGCCCATCTACACCCTGGTCGAACAGTACGAGGTCGCGCTGCCACTCCATCCCGAGTACCAGACGTCGCCGAACGTCTATTACATCCCACCCTTCGCCCCGCCGCAGATCGACCCCGAGGGCGAGACGACCGACTTCGACCGTATCCCGCGGCCCTACCTCGAGGACCTCTTCGGGGACCAGGTCCACGACGCCCTCGACACCCTCGAACGCGAGCGGGAGAAGGTGAAACGTGGCGGCGACAGCGAGATCATGGACATCCTCACCAGCAAGAATCCAGCCCAGCAGTATCGCCTGGAGGTGTTCGAAGAATGAGCGAGCGCCGCGCCATCATCGCGGTCGGCCTCCTCTCGATCGCCCTGGTAGTCGGGGCGGTCGGCCTCCCGGCGATCGCGTCAGGACGTCCGGCGAACCAGATCCCGGTCGAACACGCGCCCGGGGAGGCAGACGCCCTCTCCGGCCCCCAGGGAGACGCCTGGTCCGATATTGAAACGGTCGCGATTCCCCTATCGAGTGCCCCGAGCGGGCTCCCGAATGCCGGCGACGTCGACACCGATTCGGTGACGGTGCAGGCCGCACGCACCGATTCCACGCTCTACGTCCGGCTCGAGTGGGCGGACCCGACGATGAACGACTCGATTACCGCATCGACGGAATTCGCCGATGGGGTGGCGGTCCAGGTCCCGGCCGAAACCGGAACGCATCCCGGTATCGCGCTTGGCAGCCAGGACACGATGGTGAATGTCTGGTACTGGTCCGCGACCGGCGACACGCAGGAGATCATCGCCGGGGGACCGGGAACGATCACGACGATGGATGGGACCGTCTCGACCACGAGCGAGTACAGCGATGGCTCGTGGACGGTCGTCTTCGCCCGAGATCTCACCGTCGACGGGGAGAATCGCGCTCAGATCGAGATGCAACACGACGTCGACACTGCCTTCGCGGTCTGGAATGGGGCAAACGGCGAGCGGTCCGGCCACCACGCGGTCAGTGACTGGTATCACTACCCGCTGGGTCCCGAACCCGAAGGGCCGCCCTTCGCCACCCTCCTCTGGACCATCGCAGGCATCGTCATCGTCGCCATCGTGCTGATAACCGCCCTCGCCGTCAGGCGGACCTCGTGACGATGTCACACCAGGATACCGACCCACGGGATGCGGGGAATTCGAAGTCGACGGGTGGTCCCCGAAGAGCGGTCGGAGCGACTACAGCTGCGATGTCGGAAGACGGGGACGGACCCCCGATCGCGGACGAGGAGGCGGCGATCCGTGGCGCAATATATGGGCTCCTCGCCACGCTCTTCGAAGAACCCGATACCGACACGGTTCCAGACCTCAAGTCCGGCGATATCGGCGATCAGTTCGCGTCTCTGGTGGCGATGTCCGACCTGGACGTGGCCGTCCCGGACCTCGTGCCCGAGGACGACGAGACCCTGCTCAAGGCCCGGTTCAACGACCTCTTCGCGGTCGGATATCCGGAACCCCCGGTTCCACGCTATGAATCCGCGTACTACAACGAGGGCCAGTGGGAGTCGATCAACGTGGACCTCTCCCGCGCCTATGACTACTTCGGTGTCTCCGTCGACCAGACCGAGCGCGAACACCACGACCATCTACTCCTCGAACTCGAGTTCGCCGGGTATCTCTCGCGACTGGCCGCTATCGACGGCGAGCCCTCCGTCTGCCGGGCCCGCCGGGACTTCCTCGATCGGCACCTTCTCGGACTGGCCGACGGGATGGTGGAAACCATCCGGGAGGAGGTAGAGACGGGTATCTACGAGGACCTCGTCGGATTCCTCGCGGAATTCGTCGAGGCGGATCTGGAGGCAGTCGAAGCATCTGTCGGCGAGTCCGACCGCGATGAAACCGAAGGCCCGTCGGAACACGATGAACCAGAAGGCGGTCGTGACCGCGATGAGACCGCTGCCGGGACGGAGGAGCCCACATCATGAGCACCGATAAGGTCACCCGTCCGTTCGCCAGCGCCACTGGATGGGTTGACGATCTCCTGCCGATGATCTCCCCTCGAGTAGTCGCCGGAGGAATCTCCCTGGTCGGTCTGGGCCTGCTGGCACTGATCCGCATCGGGCTGAATCTCCCGGCCTCAGCACCGCTCGCCGCCCTGGTCCCATCGAGCAGGACACTATCGGGAGCCTATCCGCTGGCGGTGGGGTTCGCGACCGGCGCCCCCGCCGCCGGGCTCCTGCTCCTGGGCTTCCGTGCCGAGCGGACCGCGGTCCTGGTCGGTGCCACCTTCGCCGGTGTCTTCGGCGGCTTGGCCCTGGTTGCCCGGCCGGCCACACTACCGGCAACCCTGGCGATAGCCGGGGCACTGCTGGGCGTCACTCTCGAGCGGGCAGTACTCCCCGAGGATCGGCCGCAGTTCGACCGGATGTTCGTCGGCGCGGTCCTCGCCGTCGGTGCCATCATCTCGCTCCTGGCGGGCGTCGGACTCGACCCGGCCACCCTCCGGCCGCTCGGAACCGGGGTGGTTCTGCTCGGCGTCGCCGGGAGTCCGGCGTTCGGCGGCTGGGACCGGCAGGGATTGCTGGTCGGGCTGGGCGTGGGCGCTGTCGTCCTTGCCCTCGGTTCCGCGGCCCCGTTCGTCACGGGGGCCGTCTCGCTGGTGGTGGGCGGGGTAGTCGGGGCCTCCCTGCCGCTGCTGTTCCTGGCCGCCATCGGGGCCACGAGCCTGCTCTGGACTGGACTCCGTCGGGGCCGGTGGAACCTGGCGCTTGCGGCCTCGCTCCTGCTGGTCGCCGGGATACCGGCGACGGTCCCGAGAGGGCTGGGATTCCTCGTGGCACTCGTCCTTCTGGGAGGTGCCCACCGATGACCGACGGAGGGGGGTTCGACCCTCGCCGACTGCCCGAACCGGAGGTCCAGGACCCCGACGTCTCCCGAGACGTCGAACTCGGGACGGCCGCACGGGCAGATTTCACCGCGCCCGACACGACGCCGGTCGCGGAGGCCGACGTCGCGGCTGTGCGAGAGATGCTCGGGTCGCCGGAAGCCCCCACAAGACGGCGGGCCGTACTCACACTCGCGGAGCGACGAGTGGGGGAGGAGGTCCGCGAAGCCTTGTTCGATTGCCTCCGCGAGGACCCGGACGCGGAGGTCAGACAGTTCGCCGTCGAGGCCCTGGCCAAAGCCGACGCCGACCCGGACCGGATACGCGAGGGCCTCGAAGACGAGGACCCCTGGGTGCGCGCCGAGACTATCGTCTCGCTGAAGAAGGTAGGTCCCGAAACCGCCGTCGGCGCTTTCAACCGGATGCTATCGGACCCACACCCTGCAGTCCGTCGGAACGCACTGATATCGATCCACCATGTGCGAGGAGCGGAGGCCGTCGAGGCGCTGCGCAGTGGGCTCGATGATGAAAGCGAGCGAGTCCGCGAATGGGCGGTCCGACTCCTCGCGAGCATCGATGGCCCCGGGGTCGAATCCACGCTCGCGGCGCATCTCGAATCCGAGTCCAGTGACGTCGTTCGCGGGGCGGCCGGCCGAGCCCTGGGTGGGGACGTGGACGTCGACATCTCCGGCGGGACCGCCACCCGGCAAGCTGGCGACCACGTGCTGAATCGGCCGCCAGGTCGGTGAGTCGTGCTGGGCCACGACCGGACTGCGGTTTGGCTCTGCCGCATAGCCCCGAAAGTGGCGCGCAAGGGTCGCCTCCGGGAGAAATTACTGCAATATATAATTCGCGCGATGGCGGTGCCGCATCGAGCCTCACGGAGTGTCCAGGAAACCGACGTCAGACTTCGACCGATAGCCGATCCCCGAGATACTCGAACTGGTCTTCGAACTCGGCTCGTCGCTGCGTGGCGATCACGGCTGCGTCGAGTACCGGGCCGAGGACGCTTCCCAGGGTGAACTCAGTCGTCGCGGTGACCCGACTCCCGCCGTCGTTCGGCTCGACCCGGTACTCCGTCCACATCGAATCGAAGATGCCCTCGGTGTGGTCGAGGGCCAGGACCGCGTCCGACTCGACCACTTCTAGTGTCAACTCGAGGGTGGCGAGACCGATCGATCGCGAGACTGTGATCACATCGCCCTCGACATCGACCGAATCGAAGCCCGAGGCCTCGACGAACCGGGTGATGTCCGCCCGGATGCACTCCCGAACGGCCTCGGGTGGGGCGTCGAGTTCGGCCGCTTCGGTGACCGTTTCCATAGCACCACCTACGACCCGGCGTCCGAGATAGCTTTGGTCGAACCTGTTCGGGTCAACTGGGGCGGACCCACTACAGGGACCGATCGGGCTTTCTGGGTACCGAAATCCGAACATATTCAACAGAGGGATCCGTACGCTGGGCCGAATATATTCGGTCATGCCCCGGGCGACGCTTACGATCGACCTCCCGACGGACCTCTGGATCGGCTCGATCTCCCGTGAGTATCCGACGGCCACCTTCCGGATCTTGTCGGCCCTCCCGGGAGAGGAATCAGCCGTCGGCCTCGTCGAGGTGAGCGCACCTGACCTCGCAGCGGTCATCGGCGCCATCCGGGACGTGTCCGAGACCCGTGAGTTGAACCTGTTACGTCGACACGAGGACACCGCCTTGGTCCAGTTCGAGACCACCGATCCGACGCTGTTGTTCCCCGTGGTCGGCTCGGGGGTCCCCCTCGAAATGCCCTTCGAACTGCACGATGGGAGCGCCCACTGGGAGATCACGACCACGCAGGACCGGCTGGCGGCGCTCGGCGAGCAGCTCGAGGCCTTCGGCATCACGTACACGGTCAACGAAATCAGGTACCACCTCCAGACCGAGCAGTTGCTCACCGAACGCCAGGAAGAGCTGCTCCGGGAGGCGGTCGAGGCGGGCTACTACGACACGCCCCGGACGTGCACACTCACGGAACTCGCCGAAGCGGCCGGCCTGGCAAAATCAACCTGTAGCGAGACCCTTCATCGCGCCGAGGGAAAAGTCATCAAGGCCTTCCTCTCCGGGGAGGGCGGCGATGACCTGTGAGGAGGTCCTGGCAGGCAGACTGACGCTCCCCGGCTACGAGAGCGGTGAATAGACGATCTCGATATCCCGCATCAGCAGGCTATCGCGCTCGGATTCGGTCACGGGAGGAAGGCGCTCGAAGCGGTCGTACCCCACCTTTGCCGTGTACGCGGTCGCGAGGGCATCGAGGATGTCGTCGGATTGTGTCTTGCCGATCATCGGCGCGTACGCTGGCTCGGTCAGGGTCTTGACGCCCTTCTCGAAGGCCTCCTCGAGTGCGGGATCGAGGGCCGCGAGGAGGGAGCGCCGTTCGTCAGTGCCCTCCGGTGTATCCTTGCTATGGACCATCGGATCCCCGCCGTTGAGTGCCCAGAAACACAACTCGGGATGGGACTCGAGGATCTGGTCCTCGGCCACCGAGCCCGAGAACTTCTGGAGGAACCGGTCGACCTCGCGAATCCGGGGGACGAGAGCCCAGACCTGGTTCTGGATGCCGAAATCCGCGGGTTCCTGGCGTTCCTTCGCCGTCTCGATGTCGGGAGCGTATACGGCCTCCCGGGTCGGGGTCAGGAATACGCTCCGCTGTCGCTCGGGTCCCAGCCGTTCCTTGGCTTCGATGTCACACCGGCGTTTGCCCGACGCTACCAAGCCGATGGGGATGTCCACCAGGATGGCGGCGGCGTCCTCGTGGTCCAACCAGATGTTGAGGATGGTGGGATAGAAGGAGATGGTCGGCTCGCCCTCGTCACGGAGCACGGCGGTGACCCACCCGTTACCGGCCCAATCGACGCCGAGGTAGGTCGACATGGCCGGACCAAGGACGCCGCAACTGAAAGCCGTATTGTCACCGCGTAAACTATTCCGTCGGTGGCGGGGCCCAGATGCCCATCTCATCGGTGGCGGGACCCACACACCCGTCCCATCGGGGCCGATACCTCGAGACTCGCGAAAGCGACGGATTCAGTGCAGCCGTCCGCTCCCGATGTCAGAACCCACTGGAAGAAACCGACGAGGGTCAGTCCGACATCGAGATGGCCTGGTTGGCGTTTTCGACCCGTTCGGCGTGCTCGGCCGGAGACGGGTTCTCGACCGGCGCGTTGATGAAGAGTGCATGACCCACAAGGCCCAGGGTGACGAGCCCGGCGATACCGACTGCAACGTTTGCGGCCAGACCGACCAGGTAGAGGCCGCCACCCAGTCCGAGCAGGACCAGCGGAATGAAAGCCAGGATGAGATCGTAGTAGGTAGCCATGGTATTCCCGGTCGATACTTTGTGGTGATGGCATATGATTTTTTTGGTGGTTTCCCAAGGGTTCTTTGCGGGTTTATGGAAGGTTCTTCGATGGATTGTCAGTGGTTTATTGATGGTTTTTCATAAGTGATAGACCGGTGGTACGGGCCCAAGCGTCAACAGCATCTCATCGGTTCAATTGTATCGGTTCGTTACCACACATACCGCGCGGCAATGGAGTGGACCCCGCGTCTGCGTTCCCGGGCCCCTGCCGGACGCCGGGAATGTTTTGTCCGTTGGTGTCATCCCATATTTCATACGGATGGAGGACCGTACCCGTCATCAGGAGACGAGACGCGGGGGCTGGCTGTCGATCCCGTCGCTGGAGGATATCCGCTCGCCAGTGCAACCGGCCTACTCCGTGTACGACCGATTGCGCCACATCCACGAGGCGCCACTGCAGAATCTCCGCCGCTCCTACTGGTGGGTGCGAAATACCTTCTTTACCCGGCCCAGGAGCGAGACGCCGGCCTACCTCGTGGAGGCGACAAAACCCGAGGTCCATCGGCTGTTCGGCCGGCAGTACTTCGAACCGAACTGGGAACTCTCCTACAACTATCACGGCGAAATCCTCAACCTCCGCCGGGTGGTATTCGCCGAGGAGCCGGAGTACGACTGGTGGCAGGTCCACGTCCGGGGGTACGAACACGGGGAGTCTGGCATCGAGCTCACCGCCCACTACGAGACCGAGCCAGCCCAACATCCGGATGCTCACGTCGACCTTCACGGCCTCGACGTCGACCACGGGATGGACGTCATCGAGGATATCCTGGAAGCGGAATCGGTCCCCTACGAGTTACTCGAACCGGGAGAGCGTATCGGGATAGACGGCGAACACGGCTAAGACAGAACGGAGCGGCCCGGGAACCTGACGAACCGACTCCCAAGGAGTCGACAGGAACCGGAGGTAGCTTTTTCCAGGTAGGAGGCCTTCGGATGTCTATTCCATCAAACAGTCCGAATTCAGGAACAGATCTGCGAAGCATCGTCGACCCCGCGGGGCGGCAAGCCGTGGTCCGCTCGATCCGGGGGAACCCCGAGCGCTTCCCCGTCCGAGAGACACCCGATCCGTCCCTGGTCGAACTCGTCGAAGAGCCCTTCGAATCCGCCGAGGCGGTGACCGACCGGCTCGACCAGCTCGAATCGCGGTTGCGGGACATCGAAGACCGACGGGCCGTGTTCCTCACCATATATGTCAAGATGACCCGGTCGGTCCGCCAGGGCATCCAAGCGGGGGACTTCGCCAACCCTTCCTGGATGCGAGCCTACCTGACGGCGTTCGCGGACGAGTACCGGCGAGCGTTTCTCAATTACGAGACGGGAGCGATCGAACAGGTACCGGACCCGTGGCACATCGCCTTCGGGACCTCGATCGCCGCCGACGGGCTGTACGTTCAGGATGCCTACCTCGGGGTCAACGCCCACATCAACTACGACTTAGCGCTGGCCCTGGACCGCGTGGGCATCGATCCCGACAGGGGCCAGAAGTACGCCGACCACCAGGCGATCAACGAGATACTGGCCGAACTAATCGACGCCCAGCAGACAGCCCTCGCTGAAGCCTATGCACCGGGCGTCGCCGATGCCGACCAAGCCTTCGGCCGGTGGGACGAGAACGCCACCCTGTGGTCGATGGCGATGGGTCGGGAGCAGGCCTGGCGAGTGGCCCTCGCCCTTACGGATCTCGACTGGCGGCCGGTGGAGAAAGCCGCCCGGTGGCTCCTCCGGACAACCGCCACCGGCATCGCACTGGGTATCCTCGAACCGACCAGTCGAGAGGGGGTCCGCAGGCAATTCGAGCGTATGGAACGGTCGGGACTCGATCTCGGGACCGTCCTCGAAACCGTGGATGGGGTTATCCAGGAGGAGGGATGAGGCCAGATAGCGCTCGAAAAGGCGGTCTTACCGATTTTTGACTCGCACCGGCATGGAATTCCTGACCATCAGTGAGCCGCGCCCGGAAGTGACAGACGCGTTTGTCACTGCTGCCAGTCAGTGATTCGTCCCGATTCCACGCCCCAACGGATCGATCTCGCCATCGATACACTAGATTCTGCCTCCGACGACGTCACCGATCATGCTGCCGTGACGGAATCGAGGGCCCGGACCAGTCGCTCGCGGACCTCCTCAGCGATGGGTTCGAGGTCGGGGTTCTCGGCGAGGTCGATCATCTCGACGGGATCGACAGCTCGTACCTCGACCGTGTCGTCTGCACCCTCGAAGACTGCGACGTTGCAGGGCAATAGTGCGCCCAGTTCGATATCGAGGGAGAGCGAATCGTACGCGAGTGGTGGGTTACACGCCCCGAGTATCCGGTACTGCCGGAAGTCCTGTACCTTCTCGGTCAATGTCCCACCCATGTCGATATCAGAGAGGATCCCGAACCCTTCTGCCGAGAGCGCGTCTTTGATCTCCTCGAGGAATTCGTCGAACGACCCGTCGACGGACCTGTTAATAGTATAGGTCATATCTCACACTACTGTCGGCCCATGCCTATGCACACCGGTACCAGAATACCCCGCCTTTACCCACTGTTATATAGTATATGTTGAACCAGGGCGACAGTTAACTACACTATATTTTGTATGTTTTATGCAATATCGTGTCGGACCGCCGGCCCTCCTCCTGGCCCGACGGACGGACCACCTTCAGAAACCGCCGCTCTGGGATTGGGCCTCCGCGAACGTCGCTTCCGGCAGGATGCCCCGGACCTCCTGGGTCGATAGTGTCCCGATCAGCGCACGAGGGGTTCCGGTCACCAGCATGATGCCGAGTTGCTGGGCTGTCTCGTCGATGGTGATCGAGTCGTCATCCGAGACCCGCTCCCGATAGGACTCGATGGTGTCCGCGATCAGTTCGGCCTGGGCGCGCCGGAGCTCTTCTTGGGCCTCGGTTTGATTGATCGTCCCGTTCTGTAACTGCTGGCCGAGTTCGGCCTGGAGCTGTCGCAACGCTTCCTGGTCGATCTCGAGGGCGAGGGTCACGGTCGCGGTGTCGCCGATCTCCGCGTTGGTTCCATCATCCTCAGCCTGTGGGCCGTCGTCTTGCAAAGACGCACAGCCGGCAACCGAGAGGCTGGCGCCGGTGCCAGCCAGAGCCAAGAACCGTCGTCGGTCGGTGTCGAAATCCATCACGTAAGTTGACTCGCCGATACTGAAAAGGGCTTGCAATCCGCTAGTGGGACCGATCGGGAGTGACTGAAGATCGGTCGGGGCAGATTCGAAGGTCTTTCACTCCGCTCGCTATGCTCGCTTCGTTCCACCGTTCGAGTCTGCTCAACCCACCGAACATCTGCACCACATGTCTCGCGACACCGACGGGTTGCTCGACGATGTGTAAATAGCGAGTGGGTCGGGGCAGATTCGAACTGCCGACCTGCTCCGTGTGAAGGAGCCGTCATAACCTGGCTAGACCACCGACCCGCGTATCTTGCTTTCGGCAGGATACTCTTAAGCGTTGCCGATTGGGGGAACCAACCGGTGAGTCCTGCCGGATGAACAAGCCTTAGTAATTCTTTAGGAGTACCTAAAAATAGGCGACCAGACCGGTCGCCTACTGCCACACCACCAGTCCGGACCCGACACGGTTGCCGCCCGCGACCATGTCGCCCGGTCCCCCGCTACCCCTGGCGGGTGACCGATCTACCCCGATTTTCGACGTGAATCCGCTAGTATGTCGGCTCCGATTCCTCGACATCGTCGCGTTGATTCGCCAGCCGCGCGAACACGAACAGAGCGTCCGAGAGGCGATTCAGATACACGAGGGCGGTCTCGTTGACCGGTTCAGCCTCCGCCAGCGCGATGGCGCGTCTTTCAGCCCGTCTACAGACGGTTCGTGCGTGGTGAAGACCGGCACCGGCCTCGCTCCCGCCCGGAATGATGAACTGCTCCTGAGGGGAAACTTCACCCTGGGCCTCGTCGATCCACGCTTCCACGCGTTCGACGTGGTCCCCGGTCACCACCGGATCGTCGGCTTCGGGGTCCGGGTTCGCAAAATCCGCCTGAATGACATGGAGATGGTTCTGCACAGAACCAAGGTTCGCATCGATGTCATCGTATCCCGTGGGTTGGACCATTCCGAGCAGTGCGTTCAACTCGTCGACGGTCCCGTAGGCCTCGATGCGCGGACTCGCCTTCGAGACGCGGGTCATGTCCCGCAGATCGGTATCTCCCTCGTCGCCTCGGCCCGTATAGATCTTCATGCGAGGGTGAACTGGATGTACTCCTGGATGTTCGCAGCGTCCGTCATGACCACCGAACGCTCATCGTCAGCGAGGACCGGAACCCCGCGCTGCTCGCTGACCGCCTTTACCTCGTCGCGTTTGGAGAACTCCGAGTCGACCCAGATAGTCTCGTAGGCCAGGTCATGCTCGTCGAGGGTCTCCATGACCGCTTCACAGTACGGACAGCCGTCCAAGGCGTACAGCGTGAGGGACATGGCTACTGGAAGGAGGTCCCGGAGTAAAGGTGTTCGCCACCCAAGGTTGTGGAGAACATTCGATATCGTGGCTACTGATTTATTATTTAAAGGAAGCGGGGCAAAACCACCATCTTCAATGTGTTTGGCTTCGGATCTGCTTCCAGCATGGAGATCCAACACTGGTGTCCGGAGTGTGGCGAGGAGACCACCTTCCATCTGATGGCCAGCGTCGAGTTACACCTGGGGAAGAAGACCAAGTGGTACTGTGGGGAGTGTGACTACGAACTCGTACAGATCGACGGGGATATCGACACCGCCGAAACCCCGGCCTGAGAGCAACGCCGCCTTTTCCTGATCTCTCTCGATTTCCCAGACCCATCTGCCTTGAAGATCCAGCTGAGTCGCCGGTTCATCTGGTGAAATGAGCAGGAGACCGTTCTCCGCCAGATATCGCGTGTCGATCAGCGATATTCACGGTCCACTGAATGGTTTCTGCTGTCGGATAGGAGCACTCGATTCCGGTGGCGGAGCGCAGATTTGCATCAGGGAGTCCCCGCTGGCGCGCAGAGTAATGAAATATGGACTGCGGAGGGTGCCTGCACCGTGCGGATTTCGGCCGAATCAAGGATTCAGTCGTTCCCACAGGAATTTCGCCTGTTGACCAGTGCCACCCCCGATTCGCCCGACTGCGCCGGGTCGGTGTCGAACTCGTAAATCGTATACGACGATATAGAATGCCGATGGCCCTGGAATCGGGGATTCCAATGGCAGCAGGGCGGCGAACCGAGAGAGACAGAGAGAATCTCGCCAAACGCTGCCCAACCCCGCAAACGCCGGGAAACGATCACGAGGCAGAGTGGGTTCGCCCACTGGGATATAAGTTTCATCAAGAAACCAAATTTCAAAGGGTAACTATTTATACGAGAATGCCCTATAGCCGGTATGGCCACCAGCGACCGACTACCAGTTCATTGCGCCGGCGAAGAGTGGTGTCCCATCCAGGCCACCGCCATCCTGCTCTGTAAGAAGTGGCATCCCGTCATCCTCCACCGACTCATGACCGAGGGGCCACTGGGATTCAATGCCCTCAAAGAGGAGGTCGATGGCATCTCGAGCAAAGTCCTCTCGGATAACCTCGAGGACCTCGCGGACCACGGACTCGTCGAACGCGAGGTCATCTCCGAGAAGCCTTTCCGGGTTCAATACTCATTGACCGACCGAGGCACGTCCCTGGAGAATATCATCATGAATATGCGGGACTGGGGCCAGGACAATCTCATGTCACCCGTCGCCGACGAGAAGCCGGCTATCAACTGACCGGACTACCCTCTCTGCGAGTGTCCAAAATCGATAGCACGTAAACCGATTAAGAGGGTACCAGTCGGCCCGCGATTGATCAGTCCTCTGCGTCCATCGCCTGCCAGGAGAGCCGCGGGTTCCGCGCGGCGTCCGCCTGGTCGATGCGCTGGGCCGTGGTCCGGTTCGGCGCCTCGTGGAGTGCCGCCTCGTCCTCCGAGGCGGCTTCGTTGAACGCCGCGGCGAGGCGGTCGAGGGAGTGTTTGCTTTCGGCCTCGGTCGGCTCGGTCATCAGCGCCTCGGAGACGATCTCCGGCCACTTCGTGGTCGGCGGATGCACGCCGAAGTCCAGCATCCGCTTTGCCATATCCGCGGCGTCGATGTCCCCCGCGCTCGCGACGAACTCGTGATGGAACGGTTCGTACGGGATGTCGAGATCGATCTTCTCGGCGAGATAGTTGGCGTTGAGTACCGCCTTCGCACTGGTGTCACACAGCCCGTCCTCGCCCAGCCGGGCGATGTACGCCAGGGCCTTCACCAGCACGAGCCAATTGCCCTGGAAGCCGTGGACCTTGCCGATGGAGCGGTCTGGCTCGCCGAGTTCGTACCCATCCTCGCCCTTCTCGACCTGCGGGTTCGGCAGGAACTGGGCGAGATCCTCGGATACCCCCACAGGGCCGGCGCCCGGCCCACCGCCGCCGTGCGGAGTGGCGAAGGTCTTGTGGACGTTGTAGTGCATGATGTCGAAGCCCATGTCCCCCGGTCGGCCCCGGCCGAGGAGTGCGTTGAGGTTTGCGCCGTCGTAGTAGACCAACCCGCCGGCGTCGTGGACTATCTCCGCGATGGCTTCGATGTCCCGCTCGAAGAGCCCCAGCGTGTTGGGATTCGTCAGCATGAAGGCTGCCGTATCCTCGCCGACGGCAGCCTCGAGCGCGTCGAGTTCCACCCGCCCGTCGTCCCCACTCGGGATCTCGACCACGTCGTAACCGGCCATGGCCGCACTCGCGGGATTGGTCCCGTGTGCGGTGTCCGGGATGACGACCTCGCTTCGGTGGGACTCCTCGTTCGCCTCATGGTACGCCGCCGCGATCCGGATGCCGGTGAACTCGCCGGCAGCGCCGGCCGGCGGCTGGAGCGTGACCGCGTCCATGCCCCCGATCTCGGCGAGGTACTCCTGGAGCTGGTACATGAGTTCCAGGTTGCCCTGCACCGTGTCCGGCGAGCGGTCCGGGTGAACCAGGCCGTCGGGGATCGCGGCCGCGTCCTCCGTGAAGGGCGGGTTGTACTTCATCGTACAGGACCCCAGCGGGTACGGGCCGGTCTCCACGCCGTAATTCTGCTGGGAGAGCCTGACGTAGTGCCTGGAGAGTTCGGGCTCCGATGGGTCGGGGAGCTCGAGCGTGTCGCGTGTCAGTGCATCCGGCAGGGGTGAATCCTCGACCTCGACCGTGGACTGATACTTCTCGGAGAGCAGCGGTTCATACGCCGGGTCGTCCTCCTCGTAGAACCGGGCCTGATCGTAGTGCTGCATTATACCACCGCCTCCACTGCCGCCACGAGATCGTCGACGGCGTGTTCGTTGGTCTCGGTCACACAGAACTGGATTTCGTGCTCGCCGACCGCGTGGACGGCGAAGCCCTCGACCTCCAGATCCGTGGCGATCGCTGCCGCCGGCTGGTCGGTGTGGGCGACGAATTCACGGAAGTGATGGGCGTCGTCCACGGGCGCCCGGATCCCGGTGATCTCGTCGAGACGGTCGGCGAGGTCCCGGGGCAGTTCCACGAGCGTCTCGGCCAGGTCGAGTAAGCCATCCGGCCCGAGCCAGGCGGCGTGCATCGCCGTGCGGAGTGCCACCCAGGCCTGGTTCGTACAGATGTTACTCGTGGCCTTCTCGCGGCGGATGTGCTGTTCCCTGGTCTGGAGGGTTAGCGTGTACGCACGCTTCCCGCCGGCATCCTCGCCGATCCCGACCAGTCGGCCGGGAACCTGCCGGAGGTAGGACTCCTTGGTCGCGAACAACCCGAGCCCCATGCCATAGGCATTGGGCATCCCCAGCACGCTCGCATCGCCGATGACGACATCCGCTCCAAGGTCGCCCGGCGCCTCGAGCAACGAGAGGGCGATCGGGTCGCTGCCGACCGCGAACATCGCTTCGGCATCGTCGGCGATGTCGGCGATGTCGGCCAGTCGCTCCTCGATGGTACCGCGGGTGGTCGGGCTCTCGGCGTACACCATCAGCGTCTCGTCGTCGACGGCTGCCTCGAGGGCCGAAACGTCGACGGTTCCCTGGTCGCTGTCAATGCGCTCGATCGAGAGGTCCTGTCCGACGATGTAGTTCTCGAGGACGCTCACGCGTTCCTCGCGCACGTAATCCGGGACCAGGAGGGTTGTCCCGCTGGCGTCCCGTACCCGGTCGGCGAGCAGTGCGGCCTCCCCCAGCGCGGACCCGGCATCGTACATCGACGCGTTGGCGATGGGCAGGCCGGTCAGCTCCACCAGGATCGACTGGTACTCGAAGAGCGCCTGGAGGAAGCCCTGTGCGACCTCCGGCTGGTACTGGGTATAGGAGGTGAGAAACTCCGAGCGGAGTGATAGGCTGTCAACCGCCGAGGGGATGTAATGGTCATAGGCCCCGCGACCGAGAAACTCCGTCAGATCGTCGTTCGCAGAGAGTATCTGCTCGACGAGCGCGAGCGTCTCGGGCTCGGAACGAGCCTCGATATCGAACTCGCCGTCATACCTGACATCCTCGGGGATGTCGAAGAGTTCCTCGACGTCTTCGACCCCGATCGCGTCGAGCATCGCGGCCGTATCGGCCTCGGTCTGGGGCGCGAACGGGCTTCCGGAGCTCATCACAGTTGGGACTCGTACTCCTCGGGGTCGAGGAGGTCGTCTAGTTCGCCCTCGTCGGCGAGGTCGACCTCGATGAGCCATCCCTCGCCGTAGGGGTCCTCGTTCACCGACTCGGGGTCGGCCTCGAGGTCACCATTGGTGTCGGTGACCTCACCGGAGACCGGGGAGTAGATGTCAGAGACCGCCTTGATGCTCTCGACCACGCCGAAGTCCGAGCCCTTCTCGATTTCGTCGCCGACGCCCGGGAGCTCGACGAACACGATGTCGCCAAGCTCGTCCTGCGCGAAGTCGGAGATACCGACGCGTCCGGTTTCCGGATCGACCCACTCGTGCGATTCCGTGTAGTACAGGTTGTCTGGTATGTCAAAACTCATTGATACCCCTCCAGGAATGGAGGTGCGGTGATGGTTGCTCGCTTCGGTTCCTCCCGGATACTGACGTGGACGGTCTGGCCGTCCTCGGCGAACGCCGCGTCGACGTAGCCCAACCCGATGGGTTCGCCCATGGACGGGCTCATCGTGCCACTCGTCACGTCGCCGATGGTCGTCCCGTCGCCGTCGGTGATGTCGTAGCCGTGCCGCGGGACCCCGCGTTCCTGCAGGACGAAGCCCACGAAGTGCTGCTCGGGGCCCGCCTCCTGCTGGGCGGCCAGTGCGTCTCGCCCGACGAAGTCCGTGTCGAGATCGACGACGAACCCCACGCCCGCCTCGAAGGGGGTGCGGGGGTTCTCATCGGGGTCGAAGTCCTGGCCCGAGAGGAGATACCCCATCTCGAGCCGGAGAGTGTCCCTTGCACCAAGCCCACAGGGCTGGCAGTCGAGGGCACCCCAGACGGCCTCCGCGCCCTCGACGTGGAAGAGGATCTCGAAGCCGTCCTCACCGGTGTATCCCGTCCGGGCGATCCAACACGGCGTGTCCGCGATAGTCGCCGGCTCGGCGGTGAACCGGGTGATGTCGCGGACGGCCTCGCCCGCGGCATCGGCGACCAGGTCGACGGCGTCCGGCCCCTGCACCGCCACGATCCCGTAATCGTCTGTCCGGTTGTCCACGTCGGCATCGAGATCATGTGCCTCGCGATGGGCGGTCCATCGTTCGTGCATCTCGGCGTCGTGGCCGGCGTTCGGGATGAAAAGGTAGTCCGCGCCGGCACCGGGCGTGTCCGCTGGCTGGTCCGATGGAACCCGGTAGACCACCGTGTCGTCGATGATGGTTCCGTCTTCGTCGGTGATCGTCGAATACTGTGCCTGGCCTGGCGCAAGGGAGGCGACGTCGTTCGAGGTCAACGCCTGCATCAACGCCGTGGCATCCGGCCCCGTCACCTCGATCTCGCCCATGTGCGAGACGTCGAAGATCCCGGCGGCCGTCCGCACGGCCTCGTGTTCCTCGCGGATGGAATCGAACTCGACCGGCATCTCCCAGCCGCCGAAATCTGTGAACGACGCACCTCGATCCTCGTGAACCGCGGCTAGTGGCGGCTTCCGCAGGGCCATACACTAAACCTTTCCCGCCGGCAATTAATGCCTTCCTATACCGCGCTGTCGTTACCGGTAGCATAATCTCCCGAGAGCGACGCTCACTCCCGTCGCTGGCGTGACGCGAAAACACTCCTCCGAGATTCGTGGAAAATATGTCATTGTTACAATTGTTTGAGGCTGGCGGAGACATGACGGTTCGAATCGCCCACCGAAGGGCATGAATCATCCAACAGCGAACCGGAGCAGGGTCATCGACCAGCCGAACGACTCTGGGTCAGCAACGATCCCCCACCGCGAAGCGTACCACGGCTCCGAGGATAGCAGCCCCACATCCGGCGGCGTGGATCCGTCGATGCCGCAAGCCGCGGCATCTTGAGTGACGGCTCTCCGGAGCGGCACCGCTATCGATATAGGCAGGGCCCGCCACCGACCCGTATGGGTTGGCTTCCGGGTTTCCTCTCGCGCGAACCGGACGTGGCCCTCTTCGTCGACGGGCCGAACGTCCTCCGCGGGGAGTTCGACGTGGATCTTCAGGATCTTCGTTCGGTCGCGTCGGAGAACGGACGGCTCCGACTGGCCAGGCTCTACCTCGACGATAACGCGTCCTCGGGCCTGATCCAGGCGGGTGAGGCGAACGGCTTCGACGTGCGGGTCACCAGCGGCGACGTAGATGTCAAGATGGCCGTCGACGCGACCGCCGCGATCTTCACCGAGGAGATCGATCTGCTCACGATCGCGTCACGGGATACCGACTTCAAACCCGTGATCGAACTCGCGAACCGCGCCGGTCTCCGGACCGTGGCCATTGCACCGGGGACCCACGGCCGGTCGGATGCGCTCCGAAACGCCGCCGAAGAGGCCATCCTGTTGGGCGAATAGATCGCAGAGACGATCCAGTCGGTTCTCGGTCGGGGGCGTCATCTTTCACCACTGGCGAGGTCCCAGTCGGCCCCTGACGCCGGAAAGCGAGGAGCCTTTTGCCCGCCGGCACCACACGTCTCTGCATGCGCGACCTGGGCACGCCGGTCCTCGACAACCATCTCCATCTCGACCGCCGACACGGGCAGGGCATCGAGGCAGTGAAGGATTTCGCCCGGAGCGGCGGCACACACCTCCTCGTCGTCAATAAGCCGTCCTGGCACCTCGGCGTCGAGGTCGAGACTGAGGCTGATTTTCGGGCCGCCTTCGAGGAGACGGTCGACATCGTCGAGGCGGCCACAGCGGTTCTTCCGGGGCGAGCCTGGCCGGTGTTGGGCGTCCACCCCGCGCTCATCTCTCGACTGGTGGACGAACGCGGTTTCGACGTCGAGAACGCGAGAGCCCTCCTCGAAGCCGGCATCGAGGTCGCGGGGGAGTATGCGGCCGGCGGCCCCGCGGTCGCGATCAAGTCCGGCCGTCCCCACTATGACGTGACAGACCCCGTCTGGGCGGCTTCGAACGCGGTTCTCCGTCATAGCCTCGGCATCGCAGCGGAGGCCGGGGTGGCAGTCCAACTTCATACCGAACAAACGAATGACCTCTCCGAGGTCGGCGAGTGGGCCGAAGCCGCCGGGCTGACACCCGAACGCGTCGTCAAACACTACAGTGACGGACACCTCGACGGTGTCACCCCGAGCGTGATGAGCCGAGAGGACTTCCTCGAGACGGCGATCGAGACGGGCGAACCCTTCCTGATGGAGACCGACTTCGTCGACGACCCCGACCGTCCGGGGGCGGTCATGGGACCGAAGACCGTCCCGCGGCGAGTGGATTGGCTCCTGGAGTCGGGCCACGAGACGGTCGTCGAGCGCGCCCACGTCGAGACACCGAATGCGATCTACGGCATCGATACCCGTGACACGCTGGACCGTTCTTCTTGAGGCCGGCCCGAGTCAGGAGCTGGCCGTTTCCGCCATTGCCAGCTATCCCCTCGGTCAAGTGTCAGCCTCCCGGGGACCCACCGGATACAGGTAGAGTGGCCGCTCGTCCTGGGCCAGGTCGAGGACGTCGCTCACGTCCGTGTCGTCGAACGCCCCCACCGCCACCGTGGCCAGATCCAGCGCTTCGGCCTGCAAGTAGAGATTCTCACCCGCGTGCCCTGCCTCCATCGGGACGTACTGCTCAGTTCCCCGGTCCCCGTACTGGCGTTCGGTCCGCTCGTCGACCCCGGAGATGGCGACGGTCACCGGGGCGGTCTCGATCCACGATTGGTCGAGGGCGGCGTTCCGGAGTGCCGGTTGTCGGTCGCCCACTGAGACGAACTCGAGGGCGTGGGCATTGGGACGGTACCGGTACATCCCCGCCTCGAGGTCCCGGACACCCCCCGCCCCCACGACAAGCGTCACCTCAAGGGGGAAGGTAGCACCTGCACTGGGGGCGGTACGGAAGCCCGACTCCTGGTCCGTAACCCCCTGGGTCGCCCACAGCAGTTGGGCGACATCGGCAAGCTCGAGCGGGCCGTCGGCGAACTCGCGTCGCGAGCGGCGACGCGCCAGGACGCGTTCGACCGCCACGTCGCCGTCGGTGGCCGGTTCGGGAAGGTCGACGACAGCGCCCGGTTCGAGTGACGCAGAGTTCATGGTCGAGAGTTCCCGCCTGGATGGCATAATATCGGTGAAATCCAGCCCAGCCGGAACGCGTCGCCACCTGGAAGGAAAGGCCTTAGTCGTGGGCACCCACCCTTTGGGGTATGAGTGCCCCTGAAGAGGAGTTCTACTCCGAGGAACGGTGGGAGAATTGGCTCGATAGATTACGGGACGAGGAGATCGACCCCGAGGACGAGGATTCCGCCCGTCTGCTCCTCAACCTCCAGGACGACGTGGCGATCGCCGTGGCGAAGATACTGACGGCCTTCGACGAGGAGGACATCGATCAGGAGGAGGCCATGGACGAACTCGCGGAGATCCGCGAGGTGGTCCTCGCCGAACCCGAGATCAACGACGAGGACACCCTGATGCTGGTCGACGGCGTCCAGACCAGTCTCGTCTGTGTCTTCTACAGCGCCGAGCGGTTCATCGCCGAAGGCGTCGCCGGCGAGGAGTCTGTTGAGGACCACATTCGGAACGCGGCCGAGGCCGAAGCCGAGGACGAACTCGACGCCGCGCTGGGCCATGCGTCCATGGCGGGGACGAAGATCATCGCCGGGAGGGACTTCGACATTTCGGTGACTGAGGATCTGGAGTACGGCCTCGTGACCGAATGGGTCAACGGCCTCGATTCGCTCCGGGAGGCGCTCGCGGATCCCGAGGTCATCGAGGACGAATAGAATCCAGGCGGAATGTTTTAGCGTGAGAGTGGTAGTCCCAGAAGCGCCGGAAACGGAAGAAAGAGCCCACTTCGTTTCGCGGTGTATCCACGCGCCTGCAAACATACCTTTATGCACGGGAGTGGGAAAGCTATCATAAGGAATGAATCGGGATACCGGACTGTCCTCCGATTCCAGGGGGGTTTCCGAGGTGGTCGGCTTCGTTTTGATCTTCGGAATCATCGTCATTCTGTTGGCAATCAACCAGGCTCAGGTCGTCCCGGCGGAGAACGAAGAGGTGGAATTCCGTCACAACGACCAGGTCAAGGGACAACTACAGGAACTACGGAATGCGATCCTCGAAACCGCCGGAACCGGAAACACACAGCCGGTCTCTGTCTCCCTGGGGACCCAGTTCCCCCCGCGCGTGGTCGCGATCAACCCGCCTCCAGTCTACGGGCGACTGGAAACCCGGGCAGTCGGTTCGCCGCCCGTCGTGACGGTGGCAAACGCCCGGGCCATCGATGTCGAGACCGAAGATTACTGGAATGGAACCACCCGGAACTTCTCCACGAAATCGCTGATGTACCAGGGGGAATATCGAGTGCTCACCGGTGCCCCGAACGCGACCATCTACGAGACGTCGCTCCTCTACAACCGGTTCGACAACGGTGCCACGCTCCCGGTAACGAGCCAACTCATCGTCAGAAACAACACAATCACCCTGGTCGTACTCAACGGGTCGGTCAGCACGTCCGGAACCGACAGCGTCACCCTCGAACCCCGGACGATCAGCGGCCCCACCCAACCCATCGCCATCGAGAACGACGTTGATGGCGAACCAATCAACATCACGGTTCCCGCTTCCATCGATGCCGCCACGTTCACGAATATCACCGACCTTCCGGCCGAGGTCCTAGAAGTTACCGATGCCCCGGGAGAGAACCGAATCCGCATCTCACTCCGGCCGGGGTCCTATGCCCTCCGTATGGCAAAGGTGGGCTTCGGAAATACCGGGACGTCTGAGGGAGCCCATTACATCACTCTGGTGGACCGGCCCCAGAGCACCGTTCAAACTGGGACCGAACACGACATTACGGTCGAAGTCCGGGACCAGTTCAATAACCCGATCACCGGGTTCGTCGTGAACGCGTCCGCGACCGAAGGGTCCTTCGTCTCGAATAAAACGAAAACTGGTGCAGACGGGCAGGCGGATTTCACCTACCGAGCACCGAGTACCTCCGCGACGGCCGTCCTGAACCTTACAATCTTTGACGGGGAGCCTGGCCGTGAGAACGTCACGTTCACCGTCGAGGTGGTCCAGCCCGGCACAGGGGGAGACGGTGGTGCCTATGCGATCGCCTGGACCGATCCTACCCAGTCCGGCGTGGTCTGTGACCCCCCGAACGATCCGAACGGCGTCTGTACCGTCGACGCCAGCAAGACCCGGGAGGCGACGCTCATCGCGGAGACGGATCCGACCGTCGACGACGCCACTGTGGACTTCGCGGTGAACAACTCCACGGTCGGCGCGGTCTCTCCGAAGACGAACACCACGAATGACGCGGGGCAGTCCGCTACAAGCTTCCTCCCCAAAGTCAACGGCGAGATTACCGTATTTACCTCGAGTGGTGGGTCCGGCGATCAACTCGAGGTGAAGGTGGTCAACGCCAGTGCCGGTGACTTCCTGGGCGAGGTTGGTCGAGTAACAATCGACCAGAACACGGCTGGAACCTGGCGAACGGTCCCGCTGGAGGGGTCCTATGAGAACCCGGTGGTCATCGCGAAGCCCCTCGAATTCCGCACGAGCGATACCGATCCGGCCTACTCGCGGATTCGGAACGTCGAGACCGCTTCATTCGAGATCCGCGTCGACGAGTGGCCGAACCAGGACGGGGCCCATGGGGAGGTAAACGTCACCTACCTGGTGTTCGAGGAGGGAACCCACGACCTCACGAACGGGTCACAGGTCGACGTGGGGACCGTCACGTTGAGCGACAACACCTATCAGACGGTCGCTTACAACCAGTCCTTCGCTTCCACGCCGGTCGTGTTCAGCCAGTCCCAGACCATCAACGACGACACGGACGTCGTTACTCGCCAGCAGGGCGTGGGCGCCGCGGGATTTGACGTGAAACTCCAGGAATCCGAGGGAGACGGCCCGGGCGGTCACGGCCAGGAAACGGTTGGCTACATCGCCATCGAGGTCAATCAG
>CAZQNH010000034.1:7814-26422 GCA_964594685.1 uncultured Halobacteriales archaeon | reverse complement strand
TCGGACCTCCCTCCGACAGCACCTTCTTACACCGGTCGGACCTAATGCGGCTATGAAACGTCGACGATTCCTCGGTTCCGTGGCCGGCTGCGCGGTCACCGGTCTTGCCGGGTGTACGGGGATCCTTGGCGACGACGGGCAACCCGAGGAGTCTGTCGAGTACGAGTTACAGTCCGATCGCCTCGTGCGTTCGGGTCCGGCCCGCACGGATGCCGGATTGGTTCTCGGGTTCACGTACGCCATCGGTGACACTGCCTATCGTTTCGAGGACGAAGACGGCGAGGAGACCATGCTGTTCCCCGCCAAGGGCTGGTTCCTCAAGACCTCGGTTAACTGGCTGTGGGAACGGTCGGTCCCCCCGGACTGGCGCCTCGACCCCGAGGATTTCCGTCTGGTCGTAAACGGGGCGTATTATGAACCGCTATCGGGCTTGCCCCGTGGGGTCCCGTGGGGGTCTGTTCGCGGCGACCCGGCCGCCATTCCGCCACACTTCACTGGCGGCGTGATTCCTGGGTGGGAAGCACGGCAAGGACGGGCCAATTTCCTCTTCGACGCGCCCGCGGATACCACGCTGACGTACTATCTAGAATGGACGCCTCCCGACCCGGTCGACGGGTCGACCGAGCCGGTCTTCCTGACCGCAAGCTGGGGTCCCTACGACCGGAGCGAGGCGGCTAGTCCCGGGACGTCCGGCGAGTGACGTCGGGGGCCGACCACCTCTACCTCTTCCTCCTCACTTCCACCGCTCTCCTCCTCTGCCACCACCATCTCCTCCGGCCGGTTATTCCCACGGTCTCGCGCCGTCGGCGTCCGGCCAGAGGGGGTACCAGTAGGAGGTGTCTTCCTCGACATCGAGGTCCTCGTCCATGACCGACTGGAGTTTCACCTCGACCGAACTGTCCCGCTTGCTTCCGGCCCGGGGGGCGAACGGGTAGAACGAACCCCGACGGAAGGAGTAGATCCAGTACACGGGATCTCCGCCGTTGTCGGGCTCGAACCCGAAGACGGCCGCCAGTAGCCGGTCACCGTACCCGCGGTCGTCGAGGGTGTCCGCGGCGACGTAGAGGTCGGTGACCAGTTCCTCGAATCCCTGCCGTCGAGCGACCGCCCAGGTGTAGCCGTGGTCGTCCTCCTGGACGCTCCGCCAGCCGTCGCCCTCCAGGACGGCCTCGACGTCGCGAAGCGCGTCCCGAAAATCTGTGGAGTCCATCGCCGAGAAACAGAGGCCGGCCGTCTCGATGGGCTCGTAGTCCAGGTCGACTTCCATCGTGACCGACCCCGCGGTGAGTTGGAAGAGGTCATCCGGGTCGGCTTCACGGGTCGCGTCGGCACTCGCCTTGAACCCGAGGGCCTGCCGGATGCTGTCCAGGACTCCCATATCAGGCGGTCTCGAGTTGTTTTTCGAGTTCGCGGAGTCGCTCGACGCGGTTCTCCGTGGTGGGGTGGGTTCGGAACAGTTTGCCGATGACGCCCTTCGTGATGGGGATGATGAAGAACGCGTTCATCTCGGCCTCGGAGCGGAGGTCGTCCTCCGGCACGCGGTCCATCCGATTATCGATCTTCAGGAGCGCGGAGGCCAGTGCCGAGGGCTTGCCGCTGATCATCGCCCCACCGCGGTCGGCCGCGAACTCGCGGTAGCGCGAGAGTGCCCGGATCAGGATGAAGGAGATGATCCACACCAGGATCGAGACGACGATGGCGACCAATACCGGTGCCCCACCGCCCTGGCGGTTCCGGCCACCCGCGAAGAGCCAGCCCCATCTGACCACGATGAAGGCCATCGTCGAGAGGAAGGAGGCGATGGTCATCACGGTCATGTCGCGGTTCTTGATGTGGGCGAGTTCGTGGGCGAGGACGCCCTCGAGTTCCTCCTCGTCGAGGGTGCCCATGATCCCTTCCGTCACACAGACTGCGGCGTGGTTCTTCGAGCGCCCCGTCGCGAACGCGTTGGGGACCTTCGAGTCGGCGACAGCGACCTTCGGTTTCGGCAGGTCGGCCTGCTGGGAGAGCCGCGAAACAGTGGCGTGAAGCTTTGGGTACTCCTGTTCCGTGACTTCGGACGCCCCCATGCTCCAGAGCGTGAGGCGGTCGCTGAAGTACCACTGCACCAGCGAGAAGCCCCCGAAGAACAGGAGCATCATGGTCGCCCCGCCGCCGAGGTACCACGTGATCGCTCCCGCGAAGACGATGTAGAGGACGAACAACAGGAACATGGTGATGACCATGCGGAGCCGCAGGCCCCAGTCCGATTTCCACTCCATGAGTCTGTCGGGGGTTGGACGTGGAGGAAGAAACGCCTTCCGGGAGACGGTCAGGATGGTGGCGACGGACCCCCAGGTGATGACAGACCGGGACTGCAGCGATATGAGGAACTGCTACAGGAGAGAGCAGAGCTAGTATCAGTATCGGGGGCGGAGAGCCGGCAGCCGCTCGCCGAGCCCACATCCCATGGCGGGACGGGCGCCAACGTCTCCAGGAAACAGTCCACAACCGGCGATCCGTTCGGGCAGTATTTTACTCCAGGCCACCGGAGTATGGGGCATGTCAACAAACGACGATATCGAAGCGGGACGGACAATCACGAGGACACGCACGTTCACGCGCGAGGAGGTCGAGCAGTTCGCCGAGCTGTCCGGCGATACCGGCTATCACCATCTCGTCGCCGGCCAGTCGGGGTCGGTGATGGTCCATGGGCTGCTCACGGCCACGCTCCCGACGGCTATCGGCGGTGAGATCGATTACGTCGTCCGCGAGATGACCCTCGAATTCCCCCAGCCGGTCTACACCGGCGAGGAGATCACCTGCGAGGTGACCGTCGACGCCGTGAGCGAGGCGGACGACCGCACCCGACTCGCGGTCTCCTGGACGTGCACGAATCCCGACGACGAGGTGGTCCTCACCGGGTCGAGCAGTGGCGTCATATTCGGATGAGGACCACGGCGGGAACCGACCTGTCGGGCACTTTGTGGACACTCGGGTCGACTGATGACGGTGCGATGAACGGGGACGCAGGTCGAGGAATGACGGGCCACTTAACAGTCCCCGTGGCCTACCACCCGGCGATGACTGCGGAGTCCGGGGTGTTCTGCCCGCGGTGTGGTGACCCCATCGAGACCCCAGCGGCGGGAGACCACGAGCGAGGGCTCTGCACCGCTTGCTTCCTCGAGGATTTCGCCCTGGTCGACGCCCCGGAGCGCATCGAGGTACGGGTCTGCAGCCGATGCGGTGCGGTGAAACGCGGCAATCGGTGGGTGGACGTCGGCGCCCGAGACCTCACCGACGTCGCCATCGAGGAGGCGACCGAGGCGGTGGCTGCCCATCGGGCGGCCGAGGATTTCACGTGGGCGGTCGAACCCGAACAGGTGGACGCCAACACGGTGGTTCTCCATGCTCAGTTCTCCGGGATCGTTCGGGGCCGAGAGGTGACCGAAGAACACGCCATCCGGGTCACCATCGGTCGGGGGGCCTGTACCCGGTGTGGTCGCATCGCGGGGGATTACTACGCGAGCGTGGTCCAGGTCCGCGCCCGGGACCGCGAGCCGACTGTCGAGGAGGCCGACCGGGCCGTCGAACTCGCCCACCAGATCACTGCCGATATGGAGGCGACCGGCGACCGCAACGCCTTCGTGACGGAGGTGACCGAGTCCGGTGCGGGCCCAGACATCAAGCTCTCGACCAACAAGATCGGCCGGAAACTCTCTTCGAAGCTGGTCGAGGAGTTCGGTGGCCGGGTCGAGGACTCGGAGACCCTGGTGACGGAGGACGAGGACGGTAACGAGGTCTACCGGGTCACCTACGCGGTCAGACTGCCGCCGTTCCGGCCAGGGGACGTGATCGACCTGGCGGCCGCGGAGGGTGGGCCGGTGCTCGTTCGGAGCGTCCACGGGAACCTGAAAGGGATTCGACTGGATACGGGTGAGGCCTACGAGGCGAGCTACGAGGCGGGCGACGCCCCGGAGGCCACCAAACTCGGTACGAGGCGGGACGGGACCGAGACCACGGTCGTCACGGTCGAGGACGAGCACGCGATCCAGATCCTCGATCCCGAGACCTACGAATCGAAGACGGTCCCCCGGCCGACGTATTTTGATCCATCGGCCGAGACGGTCCAGGCGTTCAAGAGCGACGGGGGACTCTACGTGCTCCCGGAGCCCTGACCATGCCCGCGCTTGCGGCAGTCGTTCCGAAAGCCGAAGCCGACGTGGCCCTGGCCTCGCTCAAGGACGAGGACGTCTTCGACGACTCTCGACGTCTGCGGGAGCGGGACGAGGAGACCCTGGAGATTCCGGTCACGACCCATCCCCAAACCACCCGCGTGCTCGATGTCATCGAGCAGGTCGACCCAGAGCCACGGGTCGACGGGCTCCCGACACTGCTCAGGGAGCGGGGCTTCACGGAGTCGGAGATCGACCGGGCCCCCGCCTCCTGGGCAGTCATCGGCGAGGTAATCGTCGTACGATTCGGCGATTGCGAGCGCCGGGAGGCCGTCGCTGAGGCCCTCCTCGAACTCCACCGCGAGGCGGACACCGTCGTGGCCCGAGGGGATATCGCGGGGGAGCACCGCGAACCCGACATCGAGGTGGTCGCTGGCGAGGGGGACACCGAGACGGTCCACACCGAATACGGGACGCGGTACGCCCTGGACCTCGCCAGGGTCATGTTCTCCCCGGGAAACAAGGCCGAACGGGCCCGGATGGGCGAGGTGGTCGAGCCTGGAGAGCGGGTCCTCGACATGTTCGCTGGCATCGGGTACTTCACGCTGCCCATGGCCCGCGCCGGAGCCCGCGTCACGGCGGTCGAGAAGAACCCGGTGGCATTCCAGTACCTCTCGGAGAACGCACGGCTCAATGACGTCGAATCGCGGATCGAACTCCTGCTGGGGGACTGTCGCGAGGTCGTCGGTCTCCGGGTCGAGGGCAGCGAGCCGGCCTTCGACCGGGTGGTGATGGGCTACTACGACGCCTTCGAGTACCTCGGGACTGCGATCGAGGCGGCTGGCCCGGGTGGCACCGTCCATATGCACGAAGCCACCCCGGAGCCGCTTCTCTGGGACCGGCCGGTGGACCGGCTCCACGACGCGGCCGCCGCAGCGGGTCGTGCGCTGTCCGTGACTGACCGGCGCCGCGTCAAGACCCATAGCGAAGGGGTAGTCCACGTGGTCGTTGACGCGATCCTGGAATAGACCGAACGGCTAAACCCGTGGGTTACCCAGATACGTCCATGGACCGCGAGAAAATCATGGCCATCATCCTGGCGATCTTGATGCTCGGGTCGGTACTCTCCTACGGCGCCGCGTACCTCTGAGGGCGGTGGGGTGAGACCAGCTCGCGTGGCGAGTTTTTATCAGCGGTAACCGGACCAACCCCGGGTGATGGGCCTGCCGAGTCGAGTGCAACACGTCGATCGACCGCCGCCAATGAGCACGTCGGTTCGGTGTTCGCCAATCAGGGTCCGTCCAGCCCGGTCGTCCGTCACGGCAGGACACATAGCCGGTCAGCCGGAATTCCAGACCTCATCGATCGGGCTCCGGCCTCGCTCCTGGCGTCCCCCGTCGGCTGTCTCCGCGGAGCCACCTGTGCCACGAGTGCTTGTGTCCCCAGGCAGCGGACTCACCGTCTCGTCCGATCCCGACTCCTCGCTCGCTCCCGATCCCGCGAATCCGGCGAGCGCCGCCGAGGGCTCGGGTTCCGGGAGGTCGGGCTGGGCCATCCGGTCGACCTGTTCGGCGAACCAGGCGGGCATGTCCTCCCGCGCTCGCTCGAAGAGGTCCAGGATGGACGAATCGGCGAGGTACGTGGCCCCGAAATCGTCCGGTGATCGGACCACCCGCCCCGCGGCCTGGATCACTGTCCGCAGAGCGGTGCGGTAGTACCACGCCCATTGCCCGTCGGTGAGGCGTTCGGCGACCCGCGAGTCCCGTGTGTTCGGGAACGGCGCCTTACACAGGACCTGCCAGCGGGCGAGTTCTCCCTCGAGGTCGAGGGCCTCCTCCATCTTCACGGAGAGGAAGACCGTCGGGTCATCGCTCCGCTTCCAGGATTCGAGGGTGCTGTCCCTGGTTTCGCGGTCGTGGGTCCGCACCCGGGCGCCCACGCCCAGTTCATCGAGGTGTCCGACCAGCGCCTCTTTGATGGCGTAGGAGTGGGCGTGGACGATGCCCTTGTCCAAGGGGTGTTTGCCCATGAGCCTGGTTATCGTCTCGGCAACCCGGGGGAGCGTGGCCTCCCGCTCCTCGTAGGTCATCTTTCCCTGGGTCACGTCGTAGAGGGGACGATTCTCGACGGGGAAGGTGTGGGGAACGTCGACGAGTGCGACCCGCTCGGGCGAGAGACCTGCGCTCCGACAGAACGCGTCCTTGTCGAGGATGGTCGCGGACAGCAACGCGAACCGCTCGGCCCGCTCCCAGATGGTGTGTTTGAGGTATCGCTGGGGATCCATCGGTGTGATGGTGAGCCGGCGCTCCTCGTCCTGGTCGACGATCCAGGTGGTCGGACTCTCCGGGTCGCGTCGATCCTCCACGAACCAGGAGAGCTCGGCGATCCGTTCCTGGAGCCGGTCGCGGCGGGCGGCTTCCCCCGGTTCGAGTTCGTCCCTGGCCAGGAGTTCGTTCTTCGCCCGCTTGCAGACGTCCGCGAGCGTCTCGGCGAACCGAGCGGTCCGCTCGAGATCCTCATCGACGTCGGGGACCCGGACTTCGTCCCATATCGGGACGGTATCGGGGCCCAACTCGATGGTTGCGTACATCTCCGCCCACTCCCCCAGCCCGTGAGCTTCGTCGATGACGCAGACGTCCCGCCGGCCGAAGACATCGGACCCGGCGGTATGCATGAAATAGGCGAGGGTCGTGGCGGCGAACTCTCGCGACGCCGCAATGGCCCGGTCCGAGAAGTACGGACACCGGTGCTTGGCGCTGCAGTCGTAGCCTCGGGTCCTGGCGCAGGGTGCGCGGTCGACCAGGGTGTACTCCTCGCCTGGGAGGATACACTCGTAATTGGCCTTGCCGCGGATGATCGCGAAGTCCTCGAGAAGGCGGTCCGCCGCCACGTCGTCGAGCTGTGAGACCTGTGGGGTGGTGTAGTAGGCGCCGACGGGTTCGCTGGGGGTGGCTTCGTCCGGCCGGCGAGCCGTGCCCATGATCGCGCGACCGAGGAGTGACTTCCCACTCCCAGTCGGGGCCCGGACGAGTACCACGTCGTTGCCCGCCTCGAAGGCGGATGCGATGTCTTCGAGGGCTTGGGCTTGTGCCCCGCGAAATGACGGTGCGGGGAACGCCGACTCGAGTCGCTCGGGGCTCACTGTGGTGTCCACGCTCGCCCCGTATTATTGCCTTGTGCTCTCGGACAGGCCCTCGACGTCCTCGGCGGTTGCGTCCTCGGGGAGTTCCTCGATGCAGTCGAAGCAGAGCACGAACTCGCTCCCGTCGGCCAGCTCGAGTGTCATCCCCCCGGTCTGGGTGTGTTCCATCGTCCAGAAATTCGCGATACCGCCGGCCACCGGCACCTCCGACCCACACCCGTCACAACGCTGAGCCATGGGGCTTGTTGGACCGCCCGACGGAAAACCTCGCTGGCCCGACCCGGCCCGGAATCGGGGAGTTTACAGCGGGCTGCAGGATCTCTCCCGGTCACACGTGGGTGACCGCCAGCTATCTGCCGTGTCTCAAATGAGCGTTTGAGGCTACGGTACCGCCTTTATCGGGCGGTCCGTCCCTCCAGGTATGTCATCGAAACGGCCGATCGTCCTCGTGTTGCTCCTCGCGGGAGTGGCGGTCGGGGGGATCGTCCTCGCGACGGCCTCACCCCCCGGGAACGAATTCGTCGAGACCTCCGGCGAGCCGGGCGTCGAGACCTTCGGATCGGCGGCCGAGTTCGCTGCCTACGTCGACGCCGCGAACCGCGAATACGGCGATGGCGGCCGGTTCGGGTTCGACGGCCAGGTGGTGTTTTCCACTGCGACGGGCGAGCCGGAGTCCGTCGCCGCCGAAGACACAAGCGTCTCCAAGCGGTTCAGACACTCCTCCACCAACGTCCAGGAGCTAGCCATCGGCGAACCCGACCTGGTCAAGACCGACGGGACCGTGGCCTATTTCAGCCCTCATGGCACGTCCCGGTACGCCCCGAAGCACCGTCAGCAAGCAGTCCACGTGCTGTCGGTTCGACCGCCGGGGAATATCAGCGAGATCGGAGCCATCCGCGACTCCGGCCGCCTCCTCAGAGCGAACGACACGCTTGTGGTCCTCGGCACTGACGCGGTCACCGGCTACGACGTCTCGGACCCCTCGGCGCCCGAGCAGGTCTGGAACCGCTCGCTGGACGGCCACGTTTCGGACGCGAGACTGCTCGATGGCCAGGTCTACCTTGTCATGGCCTCGGGGATCGACCGTCAACCCTGCCCGGTCGAACCACTTGAAGGGGTTTCCACGCCCTGCACCGCGGTCCTCCATCCGACCCAACTCGTTCCGACGGACACCACCTATACCGTGACGCGCCTCGAGGCCGAAACCGGCGAACCGGCCGCCAGTCGCTCGATCGTCGGCTCCCGGAACTCGGTGGTGTATATGTCCGAGGACTCCCTCTACCTGACGATGACGCGCTCGACGCCCCGCGGCGAACTCATGCTTGATTTCCTCCTCGAGGAGGCCGCGGCGGACCTTCCCAACCGCCACGTCGAGCACCTCGAGCGAGTGCGGACCTATAACCTCTCCGACCGCGCGGTGTACGCGGAGACTCAGCACGTCCTCAACTCCTGGCTCCGGACGATGGACGAGGCGGAGCGCGAGCGGACCCACAAACGCCTCGCGGAGCGCTACCAGGAGTACACAGAACAGCGCCTGCGCGGGTTCTCCACCACTCAGATCGTCGAGTTGCACACCGAGGATCTCTCGGTGGCGGCGACCGGTGAGGTCCCGGGTGAACCGTTGAACCAGTGGGCCCTCGACGAGCACAACGAGACGCTGCGGATCGCCACGACCATCCGCGCGCCCCGACTTCGGTGGCAGCCGGCGAACTCCTCGAACGACGTCTACACCCTCGATCCGACCCTCGACGTCGCCGGCTCGGTCCAGGATATGAGCGAGGGCCAGGAGGTCTTCGGCGTGCGGTTCGTCGGCGAGACTGGCTACGTCATTACCTTCCGCCAGGTGGACCCGCTCCACGTCCTCGACCTCGAAGACCCCCAGAATCCGGAGGAGGAGGGCGAACTGAAGCTGCCGGGATTCTCCCGGTACCTCCACCCGCTCTCCGAGGACCGCCTGCTCGGCGTGGGCGAGGAGGATGGCCAGGTCAAGACCGTCATCTTCGACGTTTCAGAACCGACCGATCCGACCATCGAGCACTCCAGGGTCCTGTCGGCGAGGTGGTCGGCCGCCGTCGAGAATCATCATGCATTCCTCCAGGACGAGCGACACGGGGTCTTCTACATCCCCACCGAGTTCGGCGGGCAGGTGATCGCCAGCGATGACCTCTCCACCGTGCATCGCGTCTCGGTGAACGAGCCCCGGCGGGCCATCTATGTCGGCGATCACCTCTACGTGTTCGGGCAGTCCGAGGTCGTGGTCGTCGACGAAGAATCCTGGGAACGGGTCGACAGCCTCCGGTACACCGCGCCACAGAAATAAGGCCGTTCGACCACGTAGCGGGAGGGGATGGAGGTCGATTGCGAGGGCTGTGCCGGGTGTTGTCTCGACTGGCGCTCGCTAGCGCCGGTCGAGGGACACGAACGCCGGGGGCCACACCGGCCGCTCGACGACGTGTACAATCTCGTCCCGCTCTCTCGCGATGACGTGCTGGCGCTTGTCGAAGCCGGGCTCGGAGACGCCATGACCCCGCGACTCTGGCGGGCCGAGTCGGGCCCGGCCGTCGAGATCGACGGCTACGATATCGCGGCTATCGAGGGGAAACCCGCCTTCTTCGTCGGACTCCGGCGAGTCCCGAAACCAGTGGCCCCGTTCGAGACCGAGCCGTCCTGGCTGCCGACGTGTGTGTTCCTCGACCCCGAGACCCTCCAGTGCCGTGTCCATGCGGACGAGGTGTATCCCGAGGAATGTGCGGCCTATCCCGGACACAACCTCTCGATGGGGGCCCGGGCCGAGTGCGAGCGAGTCGAGGACCACTTCGGCGGGACCAGATTGGTCGATGACGAACCGCCCGCGGAGACGGCCCCGCCACTGCTGGGCCCGCAGGCGGTTGGGCAGAAGGTGTTCGCCTACCCGTATCCCGACAGGCTAGAGGGAGTCATACAGCGGGTCGCCTCCGGCACGCTACAGCCGGAGGACCGCGCGCGCTTCGTCGCCGCGGCCGCGGGCAGTTCCCCGGGGACGACAACGATCGAGACGAACCACTTCGAGTCGACGCTGGACCACCTCCGTGGGGCTGAGAGCTGGATCGAACCGGCGATCGAGGAGTGGCGAGCACGTGCGGAACAGGAACAGCCCGACCCCACACTCGCCGAGGCGGTGGAGGACGAGCGGGGGGCGCCAGGAACGCGGGGGTGGGACTAGGATCCATACATCGGATCGATTCCCTGTTCCGAAGAACTCACTCCGCGCCGGTATTGCTTCACTCGCTTGCCGTGCCCCGAGCACCCCGCCGGAGAATCACTCGTCTTTGATTTCCTGGAACTGATCGAGAAGATCCTCGGTGGACTCGCCGGACTCGAACTTCACCGACCCCTCGTAGGAGGACCGCGTATCGTCTTCGGACAGGTCGACGGTCGAGTTCTTCCGCTCCCGGCGCTCGTGCTCGTCTTCGTCATACGCCCCTAATGACATGGGAGATTCAACCCCAAGTTTGTGTGCGTATGTATATCAATGTAACGGCGAAACCAGTCGTTCATCCGCTCTCCGTCGGAAACTCCTTCGAGCGGGCGTGTGACACGAATGACCAGTCAAATGTCTGGATGGGGAAACCGGTGATTGCACCATCGGTCATGGCCCGAGATTCCGGAACCGACCTGCGTTACCAGGTCGTTACGGGAAGTTCTCCGCCCAGATCCGGGAGAACGCAAGGGGTTTAGGGTCCCCGTCCGGCCTTTCGCCATGGTCCACGCCGACCTCCACGTCCACACCGACAACTCCGACGGCACGTTGGCCCTTGGCGAGGTACCCGAGGCGGCCGCGCGGGCCGGCGTGGCGGTCGTCGCGGTGACCGACCACGACCGCTCCCATCCCGGGTTCGACGGAGCGGTGATGGAGTGGGATGGGGTCCGCCTCGTCCACGGTATCGAGTTGCGGGTCGAGACACCAGATCAGCGGGTCGACCTCCTCGGCTACGGCCTCGAGCCGACCGAAGCCCTCCGGTCGGAGATCGACCGCCTTCAGCGGGACCGACGCGAGCGCGGACGCCGCATCGTCGAGTGCCTGGAAGCGGAACTCGGGGTATCCCTCGACGTCCCCATCACCGAGGGGCTCGGCCGGCCACACATCGCCCGTGCCGTGGTCGACCACCCGGAGACGGCATATGACTCGGTCGAGCCGGTCTTCCGGGATCTCATCGGGGACGACGAGCCGTGTTTCGTGCCGCGGGATGTCCCGTCGTTCGACCGGGGATCGTCGCTCCTACGGGATTCATGTTCGTTCGTCGGCCTCGCCCACCCCCTTCGATACCCCGACCCGGACACGGCGCTGGAACGCTGTGCCGACCTCGACGCGGTCGAACGATACTATCCCTACGACCGACCGCACGGCCGGGAGTCCGCCGACCCGGACGGGACCGTCGACGGGGCGATCCGCGAATATGACCTGGTCCCCACGGGTGGCAGTGACGCCCACGGGACGGACATCGGGACGGCGGGTCTCTCGGGGGCGGCCTACGAAGCGGTCGCGCCTCGATTACCGGACCTGGATTGACCCCTGATAAAGGGGGCTTCCGTAGCGGGAAAGCCGACTCTGTCGGGCCGGAAGCACGGGTCCTGGCCTTGGACGACTCCATCGAATACCTGGTCCAGAAATCCGATGTCGTGAGGTTCAGGTGGCTTCGATTCCTATCATCTCGTATGCAGTGTCATTACTGCGACCGGGAGGCCGAGGTAACCGTCGAGAAGGACGGCCTCCGGGTGGGACTCTGCGAGAGGCACTTCCAGGAGCGCCTGGAGCAGCTCTCCGAGTCTGCCGCCCTCGAGGACCTCCGCGAACACCTGGATATCGACCGCGCCTGATTTTCCCCATGATTGCCGCCCTGCTGGTCTATGACGACGATTGTGGCTTCTGCACCCGCTCGGCCCGATTCGTCCGCCGGCACGGGACGGTCCGCATCGTGGGCTTCTCGGAACTCTCTCCGGACCTGGAGTCACGGCTGCCCGATGCCTATCGCGAGTGTGCCCATCTCGTCACCGACGAGTCGGTGTATTCTTGTGGCGAGGCCGTCGAGCGAGCGTTCGAACGCACGAAACTCGTCCCCCGGAGTCTTTTCGATGTCCTCAGGGCCGTTCCACGGTATCCGTTCCTCAGGGAATGGGTCTACCAGCAGGTCGCCGAGAACCGCGGGCGGATCGGTGGACTGCTGCCTTGAGCGGCGGTCGAGTCACCATCGAGCCAGGTTCCTCGAAGCTACATCGAATCCCCGAGTGAGGCTGCTGGCGGAGACAATATATACTGTATCCTGCCCGGGGGTGGTGCGGGTGAGATTTTTGTCAGCAACTCGCCAGGCGAGGATCTACTTGCTGAATGCCGAAAAGCCCGTCAGGTCCTCGCCCAGGATGAGCGAGTGGATGTCGTGGGTGCCCTCGTAGGTGTATACCGTCTCCATGTTCGCCATGTGACGCATCGGGGAGTAATCGGCCGTGATGCCGTTCCCCCCCAGCATCTCGCGGGCCACCCGGGCCTGGTCGCGGGCCATCCGGACGTTGTTCCGTTTAGCCATCGAGACCTGCTGGGGCCGAAGCCGGCCGTCTTCCTTGAGTTCGGCCAGTCGGTGGACGAGGAGTTCGGCGGTTGTGATCTGGGTTGCCATCTCCGCGAACTTCTCCTGCTGAATCTGGTAGCTTGCGATGGGGTTATCGAACTGCTCGCGCTCGGAGGTGTAGGACAGCGCCGTCTCGAAGCAGTCCGTCGCCGCGCCCACGGCCCCCCAGGCGATGCCATACCGGGCCTGGGTCAGACACGAGAGTGGCCCCTTCATGCCTTCGACACCCGGCAAGACGTTTTCTTCGGGGACGTAGACGTTCTGGAGGGCTATCTCGCCCGTAATCGAGGCCCGTAGCGAGATCTTCTCCCCGATCTCGTTGGTGGTCACGCCGTCCCTGTCGGTCTCGACGAGGAATCCGCGGACCGGATCGTCCGGCTCCGAGACGTCCCGCGCCCACACGATCGCGAGATCGGCGATCGGCGAGTTCGTGATCCAGGTCTTCGAGCCGTTGAGTAGCCACCCGTCCCCGGCATCGGCCCGCTCGGCACGGGTCTCCATCCCGCTCGGGTTCGAGCCGTACTCGGGTTCGGTCAGCCCGAAACAGCCGACCGCCTCCCCATCGGCGAGCTTCGGGAGCCATTCCTCCTTCTGGGCCTCGCTGCCGTAAGCGTGGATTGGATACATGACCAGGGCGCCCTGTACACTGGCCATCGACCGGAGTCCGGAGTCACAGGCCTCGAGTTCCTCCATCAGGAGGCCGTACGCCCGCTCGCCGATGTCGGGCAGGCCATAGCCATCGAGGTTCGGGCCGTAGAATCCGAGTTCTCCCATCTCGGGGATGCGATCAGTGGGGAAGGTACCTTCGAGGAAGTGCTCGCCGATGTCGGGACAGATTTCCTCCCTGACATAGTCCCGTGCGGTATCCCGGATCATCCGCTCCTCTGCGGCGAGTTCGTCCTCGAGGGCCAGGTAATCGAGCATACCCGTCCCTTCGTCCCACCTCGCAAAAAGCCCCCCTTCCTTCGCCAGCCGATTCGATAACGCAACGCCGGCGCACTGTATCAGTCGATTTTCTGCGTTGCTCCGCCCCGCAGCGGTATCGGGCCGGCCGTATGAAGCCTTATTTATATTCCCGTCCAACCGCCGACACCTATCCAGATGGTATCATTTCCACACGCCCTAGAGGACACCGACCTGTCGCGGCGGTCCCGTCTCATCGTCTATTATCTGCTCGGTATCACGGTGCTGGTGACGACGTACAGTTTACTCTACAACTACGGGATGTGGGTCTTCGAGGGGGACGCCCAATCGATCTCCCATTCCTTCCAGACCGTCGTCGAGACCATGACGACCACGGGGTACGGCGCGGATTCCCCGTGGGAGTCTCCGGTGATGAACGGCTTTGTGGTATTCATGCAGCTCAGCGGTATCGGGATCGGCTTCTTCACGCTCCGGGTCATCGTGATCCCCCTCTTTACGGGCGCAGAGGTCGACCTCGATAGCCGCCTTTCCCCCAAACGGGACCACGTCGTGATCTGCGAGTACAGACGGGATTCAGCGGTCCTGCTCGACGAACTCCGGGAGCTGGACATCGAGTACGTGTTGCTCTCCTCGGACCGGGAGGAGGCAAAGGCCCTTTCCGATGACGGCTACGCCGCGATCCACGGGTCCCCACAGGACGCCGAGGCGTTGGGGCGGGCGAGTATCGACACCGCACGAGCGGTCATCGCGGACGCCGGGGACGCGAACGTGGACACCATCCTCACCGTTCGGTCCGTGCGGCCCGCCGTCGAGCTTGTGGCGCTGACCGACGACAGCGACAGGCGGGAGATCCTGTATGAAACCGGCGCGGACAGCGTCCTGTCTCCCCACGGCGTGCTCGGGCACCGACTGGCGGAGAAGGCCGTAACCTCGTTCACCGGGGAACTCACCGACACGATCGATCTGGGGCCGGACCTCGAACTCTCCGAGATCCCGGTCCAGCCGGGCAGCGAACTGGTCGGGAGACGGATCCGGGAATCGGCGATCCGCGAGCGCACCGGGGCGAACATCATCGGGGCCTGGATCGACGGCGAGCTACAGCTCCCGCCGGATCCGGAGGCGGTCATCCAGACGAACACCGTCCTGCTGGTCTCGGGGGGCCACGAGGCGCTCGAGGAGTTGAGCGAGTTCTCCCGGACACCGTGGATTACCCGCTCCCCCGACCGGATAGTCATCGCGGGCCACGGCGAGGTGGGTCAGGCGGCCCAGTCTGTCGTCGCCGACGCGGACATCGATACGGTGACTATGGACATCGAAGCCCGATCGGGCGTGGACCTCGTGGGTGATGCCAGCTCGAAGGCGGTGCTCGAGGAGGCAGGAATCCATTCGGCCGGGGCCATCATCATCGGGCTCCCCGAGGATTCGTCGGCGCTCCTGACGACGGTGCTGGTCAGGTCGATGAATCCGGACATCGAGGCGCTGGTCCGGGTGAGTAGCCCGGACGCGACCCGGAAAGCCCTGGTGGCCGGTGCGGACTACGTCCTCTCGGTCCCGCGGGTCAGCGCCAGGATGGTCGCCAAGGAACTCCTCGGTGAGGATGTCCTCGGTGCCGCGAGCCAGATCAGACTCATCCGCGTCTCCGCCGAGCCCTTCGCCGGGGAGCCGCTGGCCGAGTCGGGAATCACCGAGAAGACCGGCTGTAGGGTGGTAGCCATCGAGACCGACTCGGGGTTGAGTGCGACGTTCGATCCCCACCGCCGGTTGACGGGGACGGAGCAACTCACGCTCGTCGGGACCGACGAGGCGGTCCAGCGGTTCCTCAAACGGTTCGACGTTGAACCCGAGACGCAGGTTCCCTGACGGCCAATTCCAGCAGGCGAACAACCGACGGTCCTGGGCTCTTTACTGGGGCGTCCTCTGCTCGAGGGCCGCGACGAAGTTCTCGAAGACCAGGGCTGCTTCGGCCGCACGGTGGCGGTTCTCCGGGGTGACGCTTCCTTTCGCCGCCTGTTTCTTCGGTTCGGGGACGTCCTTCTCCTCGGCGATCCGGGCGGCGGTCTCCAGGTCGTACTCGGGGTGGAACTGCACCCCGGCGGTCGATCCAGAGCGGAAGCCCTGGATGCCGTATTCGTTTTCCGCCAGCCTGGTGGCCCCCTCCGGCAGTTCGGTGACGCGGTCGGAATGGGTGGCAAACGCGAGGAACTCGGAATCGATCCCCTCGAACAACGGATCCTCGACACGGTCGATAGTCCGATAGCCCAGTTCGTACTCACCCATGCCCTCGACGGTCCCGCCGAGCGCCTGGGCCAGTAGCTGGTGGCCGAAGCACACGCCGAGGCCCGCCAGCCCGTCCTCGATGGCCCCTCGGATCCAGGCCGCTGTCTCCTGGATCCATTCCTCGTCGTCGTAGACGGATGACTTCGAGCCGGTGACGATGAAGCCGTCGTAGTCGGTATCCGGCGGGATCTCGCCGGCCGAGACGTGGAACTCGACGAGGGTGGCGGGGACCTCTCGCCGGAAGTTCCGGCGGGTTTCCGCCGCCTCGTGGGCGGCGATGAGCAGCGCGAGACGCGGCGGGTTCATGTCGGAAAGGTAGGATCACGAGTGGTTGTAGGCGTTTCGTCCGGCTGCAGAGTCGCCGCTGCATTCACTATCGAGCAGTCCTCTGGGGCCGAGTCAGCAGACAAGGGCGGTTGGGGGGGGGGGTGACGGGACGTTTCTCGGAGAACGGGCGAGGAAAACTGGGGATCGAGGTACATCCCCGCAGACGCCCAGCCACCTCACGCGTCGGCCAACTGCTGGAGGATGTCGGGTGCTTCTGCCAGTGTGTCGTCGAGCGCGTGGACGCCCGGACCACCACCCTGGGCGAAGTCCGGTGGGCCGCCGCCACCACCGCCGACGCGACTCGCCAGCTCGCTGACGACCTCGCCGGCGTTGACGGGTGCGCCCTCGGGGACCGCGACCACGAACTGGGCGTCGTCCAGGCCGCTCCCGATGACCGCGATGGAACCGTTCTCCACCAGCGCGTTCGCCGTCGCGCGCAGTTCGTCCATATCGGCATCGAGGCGCTGGACCACCGCGGTCCAGTCGCCGACGGTGACCTCCTCGCCGTTGTCTCCGCTTGCGGTCCTGGCCTCGGCAAGTTGCTCTTTCAGGGCCTCGATGCGCTTCCCGCGTTCCTTCCACTCCTCGAAGAACCGCTCGGCGGTCGTCGGGACCTCCTCGGGAGAGACGTCGAAGGTCTCGGCCGCGGCCTGGAGGTCCTCCTCCATCGATTCGATGTGTTCGATGGCAGCCTCGCCGGCGGCGAAGGTGAGGCGCTCGACCCCGTCCTGTACCCGCTCGGTAGAGAGAATCTTGATGGTGCCGATCTCGCCGGTTCGCCCGACGTGTGTGCCGCCACAGGCCTGGACGTCGTCGCCGACGTGGATCAGTCGGATGTTCTGGCCTGCCGGGATGCCACCCTGGTAGAGGTCGAAGCCGTAGGTTTCCTCGGCCTCGTGGCGGTTCGGCCATTCCTGGTGGACGCTCAGGTCCTCCCTGACGATCTCGTTGGCCCGACGTTCGATCGCCTTGACAGTGTCACGGTCGAGCCGCTGGTAATGCTGGATGTCGATGCGGGAGGAGTCGGTGCCCTTCTGGGCCCCGGCCTGCCGGACGTGATCACCGAGGACTTGCCTGGCCGAGTCGATGACGATGTGGGTGGCAGTGTGGTGGCGCATGAGCCGTCGCCGGCGCACGACGTCGATCTGCCCGGTGACGAACTCGCCCTTGCCGGGGTTTTTGTCGGTGCGGTGCCGGATGACCCCGTCTTCGATCTGAACATCGCGGACCTCGACCGTTTTGTCTCCCGTGGAAAGTGTCCCGTGGTCGGCGGGCTGCCCGCCGCCCTCGGGGTAGAACATGGTCTGGTCGAGGACCACATCGTAGCCCGCCTCCCGTTCGAACACGTCCAGGACCATCGCCTCGAAATCGGTGCGGTACTGGTCGTCATAGTAAAGCGTCTCGGTCTCGGGGAGGTCTTCGAAACGCTCGTCCCGCTCCTCCGCGGTGGTCTCGACCTCGCCAGTGTCGTGGCGCTGGGCGACCAGACTGTAGAAATCATCGGGGATCTCGACGTGGACGTCGTACTCCGACGCGATCTCCTCGACCATGTCGGGCTGGATGCCGTGGGAGTCATAGAGATCCACCAGCGTCTCCGCGGGGATCGGCTCACCGCGGTCCGCGTGGTCCCCGGCGATCTGTCGGACGCGGCGGCCGCCCCGTTCGAGGGTGTGGGCATACTTCTCGACCTCGGTGCGGACGATCTCCCTGATGGTGTCCCGGTTCTCGTATCCCAGACGATCGGCCTGCATGTCGACGAGTTCGTCGAGTGGGGCGTCGACACCGACCCCGTCGGCCAGCCGCTTGGTCCGGCGGAGGACCATCCGGGCGAGGTATCCGGTCCCGACGTTCGAGAGCACGATGCCGTCCCCGAACATGTACGCGAGGGTGCGGCAGTGGTCGGCGATTGCGTAGATATCCTCGAGGGGCGCGAGCAGGTCCCGGAGGAAGTCGGTCTCGACGCCGAGTTCCTGGGCGATGTCGCCGCGGGCGGCCTGCATGTCCTCGACCTCGTCGATGTCGAGGTTGCCGGCGAGCTTCGAGGACCGGTGGACGAGGGCTTTCTCTTCCTCGGTGAGTTCGACACCGGCATTGTCCTTCAGGAAGTCGATCATCTCGGGGTAGACGGCCTCGTACACCGTCGAGGTGCCCTGGCTCACCCAGGCCCAGCGCTCGAGCCCG
>CAZQNH010000034.1:0-7804 GCA_964594685.1 uncultured Halobacteriales archaeon | reverse complement strand
CCCGTAGCCGGTGTCCACGATGTAGGTGTCCATCGGGCTGTAGCGGTTGCCGTCCTTCATCTCGTACTCGCCCTCGGGGTCCTGCTCGAGGGACATGAACACCAGCGTGGCCAGCTCCGCCCCGCGGAAGAGCACCTCGAAGGCCGGCCCCGCGTTCCCGCCGCCGACCCATGGATCCTCGATGTAGGTGATCTCCGCGAGGTCGACGCCCATATCGAGGAAGAACTCGTCACAGAGCCGCACCGTCTCGTCCTTCCAGTAGACCTCCCCGTGGTAGGCGAGGTCTTTGGGGGCGTCCTCCTGGGTGTTGAAGGCGTGATGGGCCATCATCTCGAAGGCCATCGTGTGCCGGCCGGTCTTGCCCACGTTGTCGATGTCCTGCATACGGATACAGGGCTGGCTGATGGTCAGGGGGTTCGCCGGCGGTGGGGTCTTCCCGCTGGTCACGAGCGGCTGGAAGTCGTAGATCGAGGCCTGCGTGAGCAAGACGTCGTCCCGCCACAGGTTCGCGGCGACGGGATACGGCTCGACCCGTTCGTGGTCGTGTTCCTCGAAGAAGGAGAGGAACCGTTCGCGCATCTCCGTCAGGCTGTACTCCTCGTCGAAGCCCGGGTTGTCGATGAACCCGTATTCGTCACAGGGGGGTTCCCCACAGGTCTCTCGGTCGTGGTCGCGGGTCCAGAAGAAATCCCCACACTCGGGACACTCCTTCCGGACGAAACCTTCTTCCTCGAAGTATTCGAGGCGATAGGCGTCCGCCAGGTCACTCATTGGAATGTACTGGCCGATGCGGCAGTAAAACAGTTCCGGGACCAGTCAGCGCCGCAACGACCGGAAGACGGTCTCTGCCCCGACTTATGATATCTCCCGAGGGTCGGTCAACCCGGCGACCGGTTGGCCATCGTCCGTTTGGCCATTTTCAGTCGCAATCGAATTGGCCGGGTGGGGCCCGTACGGCCCAACTTCTCTAGTACACGCGTTATGACCGAACGCGTCGAGCAAGCACTACGGCAACGAGAGCGATCGCCACCACCACGAGCCCGCCTGACCAGGGAGTCGCTACCGAGGACTCATCACCGTTCGACTCCCGCCGCAATTCGGCGATGGTCTCGTTCTGTGCGGCCAGCCGGTCGCGGAGCCTCGCGATGGTCTCCTGCTGGGCTTCGAGTTTCGCCCTGAGCTTGGCGAGGGTCGAGGACTCCGCCGGCCCCCTCGGGCTGTCGATCGCCCCGAGTTCCTCGACCGTCGGCGCGTTCACGATACGGACCGTTCGGTTCTCCCGGACCACGTAGAATGCGTCGGCGAAGGGCCCATCCTCGATGACGAACGTGTGTTCGTCGTACCGCAAGGCTCCGAGTCCGACGAGTGCCTGTTCGTAGGCCCCCACGAACTCCTTTGCGTCGCGTTCGCTGTCCCAGACGGACGTCCAGGTGTAGCCGTGGCGGTCGCCGTTTTCATAGGCGCGGAAGGTGTCATTCCCCCAACCCGCCGTGGCCTCGTAGTCGAAATCGAGTGTGTCCCAGTCGGCTTCCCGCTCGTGTGGCGTTCGGTCGAGTACCGCCTTGCCCTCGGGGGCCTGGCTTCGGTGGGCGACGAACATCGTGAACAGCCCGGCCTCGCCGAGGGTGTTCGTGTGGGTAACCTCCCAGGCTTCGGTGGAACGGTCCGGGACCGACAACGGGACCGGCTCGCGCTCCCTGTCGCGGTGGATGATCTGTTCCGTGGTCCTGGGCGGGTCCTGATGGGCGGCGTCGACCGCGGCCCAGCCCCCGTCATCGTAGCGGTCATGGACGAAGGTCGCTCCATCCTCGTACGGTTGAGACGAGAGCACGCCGAATGCCCCGATCCCTCCTGGAACCGACGCGCCCGACCAGTCGGCTGGCGGCGAGGTGCAGGACCAGTTGCTGATACACTCCGTTCCGTACAAGTGGTCGATATACGCAGCCTCGCCCTCGATCAACCCGTCCTTGCCCCACTCGCCATCGATTGTCGAGCGTCGGTACCGGGACTGGCTCAGGTCGAAGTGTTGGTCTTGGAGGACGTGAACGAGCTCGTGGGCCAGGACCCGCTCGGAGACGGCGTCGAGGTCCTCGGATCGCGTGACGATGGTGAGGTTGGCCGACCCCTCCTCGGCCGCGTAACCGACCACCGCGCCGCCCAGAAACTCCTGGAGGCGGATCTCGGCTTCGGTATCTTCGCCGAAGACGAACATCGCCTCGTAGACCTGGTCGTTGGTCGTCTCCCCGAAACTCATGTTCCGAACCCGGTCCTGAAGCACCTCGCGGGAGACGAACTCGACGGTGACGTCGCGGGTAAACTCCATCTGGCGGAGAACCTCCACCCTGGCCATCGTCCTGGCGACGAGCAGCTCTGTCTCCCGGTCCGTAAGTCCCTCATCGCCGAGACCAAGCTGGTCGACGGGGATCGACTCGTTGTGCCAGACGCCGTTCTCCCACCCGATGACATCGTTCTCGGGGTCGGGTGGGGGCGAGTCCGTCTGGGCGGCCGCGGCACCACTGTCGGATCCCGTCCCGGCTGCGCCGACATCACCAGTCGGACCCGTTCCGGCAACGCCGACATCACCAGGGGAACCCATTCCCGCCGCGCCGACGCCCGGCAGGGCGGCCAGGCTTCCCAGGAGGACTATGCAGGCCAGCAGGGCGGCACGCATCACTCTCAGCCTGGGGAGGGACGGAAATGAACCTTCTGGGGGTGGAGAAGGTGCCGTCTCCCACCTGATGGCAGTCGGATAACCGGCACAGGTCCAGGACGACCCGGCCTACTCCTCGTTGGCTTCGAGGGCGATGGAGGCCAGGAGCGCCTCCAGCTGGACCTGTTCGTTGGCCCCGCTTGTGATGCGGAAGTCGGCCTCGCCCAGCCGGTCCATGAGGTTGACCGCGGCTTCGTCCGTCAGGTCGAACTCCCAGACCGAGCGGTGGAGTTGGTCGATTATGTCCCCGCCCGCGAGTCCACGCTGGGTCACGAGTTCGGTGAGTCGGGCGCGAGCCCCGGTGAAATCGCCCTCCAGGGCCCTGTTCACCATCTCCTCGATCTCTTCCGGCTTCGCGGTGCTGGTGATCGAGTAGACGGTCTCTTCGTCGACAACCTCGCCGCTGGCCGCGGCGGCCTGGAGAGCGTTGATCGCCCGGCGCATGTCCCCATCGGCGGCGTAGACCAGTGCGTCGAGCCCATCGTCGGTGGATTCGATTTCCTCTTCTTCGGCGATATAGCGGATCCGGTCCCTGACGACGTCGTCCTCGAGGGGCGTAAAGCGGAAGACCGCACACCGAGACTGGATGGGATCGATGATCTGGCTCGAGTAGTTACAGGACAGGATGAACCGGGTGTTGTTCGAGAACTGTTCCATCGTCCGCCGGAGTGCGGACTGGGCGTCACTCGTGAGCGCGTCTGCCTCGTCGAGGAAGATGATGCGGTAGTTGTAGCCGCCGAAGGACGAGCGAGCGAAGTTCTTGATGCGGTCCCGGACCACGTCGATCCCCCGCTCGTCCGAGGCGTTGAGTTCGAGGAAGTTCTCCCGCCAGTCCTCGCCGTACAGTTCCTTGGCGATGGCCACCGCGGTCGCGGTCTTGCCGGTCCCCGCCGGCCCGGCGAACAGGAGATGGGGCAGGTCGTCCCGCTCCACGTAGCTCTTCACCCGCGAGATGATGGCCTCGTGTCCGACCACGTCCGCCAGGCGCTCGGGCCGGTACTTTTCGACCCAGATCTCCTGACGCCCGGCCGCGGATTCGGTCATACGCGTGGTCAGGACCGTGCTGGTCTTAAAGGCCGCGAGACCCTCGCCGAGCGCAGCCGGTGGGCTGTGCTCTGACCCCATAGCGGGCAGCACATGCGGGCCTCGCTACCGTCACCGCGGTGTCTTCTGAACCCCGCACCGTCGTGTCATCGGGCCTCACGTCCCCGTGTCGCTGCATACCCTGACAATTCGTGTCAACTAAGCTTTATCTCGGCACGCGGCGAACAGATTCGGTATGAATCCCGAATCTTCTACCGGTCGTCGATCCGTGCTGCTCTTCATCGTGGGGCTTGTGGTGCTCGCTACTGGTCCTGGCATGGCCGTCGCCCAGGACGCGTCCACCGCTCCGGCGTTCACGGGTCTCACGGGCACGATCGTCATACAGGAAGGACAGACCGTGGACCAGATCTCTGGGATCGCCGGGTCGATCATCGTCCACGGGACCGTCACTGGCAATATAAACGGGCTGGCCGGCGACGTGGTCATCTCGGAAACGGGAACTGTCCAGGGAGATGTGAGCGTCGCTACGGGCTCGCTGCGGATCGCGGGGACGGTCGGCGGGAGCGTGTCGGCCGGGTCAGGGAACGTCGTCGTCACCGAGACCGGTACGGTGGGCGGCGACTTCTCTGTCGGGGCCGGGAACGTCATCATCGACGGCTCCATCGCGGGCGACGCGACCGTCGGGGGCGACACGATCACCCTCGGCGAGAGCGCCGCTATCGCCGGCGGGCTCCGGTACGATGGCACGCTTCGGGGCGACACATCCGTTGTCCAGGGGCCCGTGACCCTCGACGAGAACCTCGGGAATGGCTTCAACGCGGACCGATGGACGACCGGCGTGTTGCGGTTCCCCGGCTGGGCCGACACCGTCTATGGGTTCGTCGCGAACCTCATCCTCGGTGCGGTCCTCCTGTTGCTCTTCCCGTCCTTCTCCCGGCACGTCGCCGACCGGGTCGCCTCCACCCCGGCGCGCTCGGGGGCGTTCGGCTTCGTGGGTCTCATCGGCGTGCCCATCGCCTTGGTGATGATCGCCATTACCATCATCGGCATTCCGCTGGCCATCCTGGGACTGTTCGTCTACCTCTTCTCGCTCTGGGTGGGCGTGGTGTACGGGGAGTACGCGGTCGGGCACTGGCTGCTCGGCCGGTCCTCGGCGGAGGTCAACCGCTGGTACGCCCTGGTCATCGGTTTGGCTGTCTTCGCCGTGTTGGGGTTCGTCCCCTTCATCGGCGGGCTCTTTACCTTCGGCGCCCTCATCGTGGGTCTCGGGGCGCTCGGCTCCGCGCTACGCGGTGAGTATCGTCGCCGCCGCGGCGGCGAGCCCACGCCCACGGATGCACCGACCGGCTCCGAAGCGTCGACCGCTTGAATCCGGTCGCCGACTCCGGACTTTGATTCATCGCTGCAGGCCGACTCATTGCGAGGCGCATCGAAGGGCTGCTTGTTGCCTGCCGACACCCTGAAGACGGTGGACGAGATACCAACGACCGTCGATGCACGTGACCGTGGACGTCCTGGGAGACGGGGTCGAGGAACTCGAGATCGCCGAGGGAACCTATGGTGACATCCTCACGGCGGTCGATCTCAGCCCCAACGAGGCCACAGTCCTCGTGGACGGACGTCCGGTACCGGCGGACGAACCGGTCACCGCGACCGAAGTGACCGTCCTGAGACTTATCAAAGGTGGATGAATTTCGGTATTGCCACGCGTGAGGACCTCCCGGCTGTCATGAATGTGCTCGACGGGGCCGACCTCGCGGTCTCCGCCGAGACAGTCAGGCGACGGATCCGCGGCGGGACCGTCCTCGTCGCCGCCTCCGATGCGGGAACGGTGGTGGGAGTCCTCGTCGCCTTGCCCCGGCCAAAAGGCGTCCACGTCGAGGCCATCGCTGTCCGTCCCGGGCGACGCGGTCAGGGAATCGGATCGGGCTTGGTGGTCGAGGCGGCGGATCGATGGGGACGACTCACCGCGGCTTTCGACCCGAGCAAGCGGGACTTCTACCGACAGACTGGTTTCGAGGTGACTTCGACCGGAGACCGCTGCTTCGGCGAACGGGTGTAGGAACCGTCAGGACAGGACGGAATCGCGGGCTCCAGGGCAGTGCGTTTCCGTCCGGTCTCCCGCGGCCGGTATCATGCGAGAATAGGGACTACCGATGAGCCGCCTCCGGCGACGCCTGGACTCAGACGAGCGGCTCGACGAGCGTTCGCCCAGCCCTCAACAGCGCCTCGACCCGATCTTCGCTTGTAGCCTCGGCGTAGACACGGAGCTTCGGCTCGGTGCCGCTCGGTCTGACCAACAGCCAGGAGCCATCCGAGAGGAGTACCTTCACGCCGTCGGCCGGATTGACCCCATCGACTTCGCGATTCGCGATGGTGTCCGGGAGCGACTCGCGCAACTCCTCGACGACACGGGTCTTCTTTTCGTCGGGACAGTCCACGCTCACCTTGTTCTGGTGGATCTCGCCGTGGTCGGCCCGAAGCTCGTCGAGCCGGTCATCGTATGGGCGCTCTGCCTCGACCGCGGCCGCGAGCAACGCCATCAGCACCCCGTCCTTCTCGCGGATGTGTCCCCGGATGGAGAAGCCGCCGGATTCCTCCCCGCCCATGAGCGCATCGTGCTCGCCCATGGCCTCGGCGACCCACTTGAACCCGACTGCGGTCTCGATCACGGACTCCCCGTGAGCCTCGGCGACCCGATCGATCAGGAAGGTGGTCGAGACCGTGCGGACCGCTGGACCACTTGCCGCCTCGAGCAGGTGGTCGTACGTCGCCGCGAAGAAGAGGTTCTCGTCGAGATACCCCCGCTCCGGCGTGACGATCGCGAGCCGGTCGGCGTCCCCATCGTTCGCGATACCGAGGTCGGCGTCCGCTTCGCCGACTGCCTCGATGAGCCCCGCCAGGTTCTCCGGTGAGGGCTCGGGCGGCAGTCCGCCGAACGTGGGGTCCCGCTCGCATCGTCGACAAACGACCTCGGCACCGGCCCGCTCCAGCAGGCGATTCGTGACGCCCCGGCCGCTCCCGTGCATGGGATCGTAGACGACTGTGAGCCCGTCGAGATCGGCCTCGATCAGGTCGATGGCCGTGTTCAAATGGGGGTCGACGAAGTTCACCTCCCGGACGGCTCCCCACTCCTCCTCATTCGATTTGGGCTCGGGCGGACGGAGGTGATCCTCGATTGACTGGGTGACTCCTGGCATCGCCGGGGCGCCGTCAGCCGGGAAGAACTTGATGCCGTTGTACTCGGGGGGGTTGTGAGAGGCCGAGATCACGATCCCGCCGGCGAGGTTCCGGCTGACCACGGCGTGAGCGACCAGTGGGGTGGGGATGTCTCTGGACGGGAGCAACACGTCGTGCCCGTTGGTGGCGAGGACCTTCGCGACATCCTCCGCGAACCCCCGGGACGTCTCGCGGACGTCGTAGCCGATCGCGACCGGGCGACCCGGCATCCCCCGGTCGGCGAGATGGTCGGCGATCGCCTGGGCGACCATCCGAACTCGCTCGGGCGTGAACTCGTCGAGCGTGGCCCGCCAGCCCGAGGTCCCGAAGGAGATCGCGTGCATGCCAGGGTTATGCGGCGACCGCGTCAAAACCGCTACGGTCGATGCGGTGACACGGCCGACTCCGCCTTGGGGTGGGGGCCGAACCCACTCCTGCCGACCGGACCTCGTTCGCTCCGGCGTCTCCCGCTTCAGCTTTCCTCGACCAGTCGCTCCTTTTCGACGCGGGTCAGGGATTTGATCTCGTGTTCCCGGGAGAGGGCTGCGCCGCGGGAGTCGTAGGTCTCCACGTGGATGACCTCGACGGGCGTCCGCCCGCGAGTGTATTTTGCGGCCTGCTCCTCGTTGTGCTCCTCGACGCGACGGTCAAGATCCGTGGTGTATCCCGTGTAGTACGTCCCGTCGGCGCATTCGAGGACGTATACCGTGTGCACGGGTGGGATTGCCCGTGACCCCACCTGACCGTTACGGTCGCACAGTGAGACTCGGTGACCGTTCCGGCCAGACGGTGATACCTGGTGACCGTTCCGGTCAGATGGTGATACCTGGT
>CAZQNH010000033.1:2059-28877 GCA_964594685.1 uncultured Halobacteriales archaeon | reverse complement strand
GCGGGAGGAGGTCAACTTCCCAGCCACCCTGGGGGATGAATCACCGGCCCTGTTAGATACTATCTCTGTTTCCTCGCCGGCCACCACGCCGAGCGTGATCGATGTCTCGGGATGGACGAACGATTAGCCGGAGCGGGTAACGAGGCCCACCCACGTTCACCGCCTCGCCAGGATACGGGACCGTCATGGAGCGGGTCCCCGAGTCGATGGGTGAATCCATTCCGCCAACACGAAACTCATCCCTGGGATTAGGAACACCGAGTGAACGGACAGGTCTGGCCCTTATTCGCCGGGGTTTTAGGACCAGGCCACCCACCCGTGGGCTTTGACCCGACGGAGTCCGTACTCGACCCCGGCACCGACCAAGATCAGGGCGAGCAAGAGGACCCATGCCCCGACGTATAGTGCGTGGGGCCCGTCGACCCGCGTCGAGAAGGCTGCTTGAACGTCGAGCAGGACGAAGAACGCCGAGAGTGTTACTGGCAGGACCAGTCTGTAGCGAACCAGGAGATACAGGGGGACGGCCAGGAGCAGCCACATTCCCGTGGTTATGTAGATGAACCAGACCCATTCGGGCTCTCCTGGGGCACTAATCCCCACCCGCGTCGCGTACCAGAGCATGACGACCGCGTGGAAAAGTCCACCCGCTGTTCCCACGACCATTGCTCGATTCCGGGAATGCGGGATCCGCGCCCATCGGGGCGGCGAACCGGCAGCCGGGAGTAGGTCCCGGGTGTGCCGGACGGTGTATTCGACGAGCCCGATCAAGAGGAACCCGAGGGTCCAGACCGACGCGTTGACCATATACCGGACGATATAGAGCCCGTTCTCGACCACTGTGATCCCTGTCGGTCCAGCCACGTCTTCGAATTCAGCGACATCGTGGAACGTTGGCCCGGGAGGCGTTAGTTCCATGCCGAGAACGTAGCCCGTGGTGAGGACGACGGCGATCAGTGGCCCGATCACCCGAAATCGAAGCGCGAGGCATACCGGAATCCCAGCCACGAGGACGAGGCCGCCGTACCGCCACCCAACCCCAAACAGTGAATACGACGCCGGGCCCACAGAATAGCCCAATCGAAACGCGACGAGGAGAAGGCCCCCAGCGTGAATGATACCCAGGACGAGCCCCAGGGCCAGGGACCGACTCGTGCGCATAACACACCTCGCCGAGCCGGGCATGTTCACCTTTTCCATTCGGCACACGGCTCAGTGACGCCCGGAGCGTTGCGAATCGCTCCTGCGGAGACGCTCCCATCGTTTTCGTCGCCAATGCCACAGGCCCCTTCGGAGACGCTCCCTTCGATCGTGTCTCCCAGACGCCGTTCGCAGCGTTCGAGTGTCCAGGTGTCCGCCACACACCGCTCGGTCACCCACCGAAGCGTGCTGTCAAATCAATCCTTATGCGCACGCCCACCGTACCAACGGTCGATGGACGACGACGAGCAGACGACTGGGTGGTCCGGTGAGCCGGGCAGCCCCGCGAGGGCGGAGTCCATCCGTCTTTCCGTGCCGGAGATGGACTGTCCCTCGTGTGCCACGAAGGTCGACACGAGCCTCGAACGGCTCGATGGGGTCCTCGAGACAGCTCTTCGGCCGACGACGGGCACGACCACGGTGACCTTCGACCCCGATCGGGTCTCACGCGCGGACATCGTCCGTGCCATCGAGGGCGTAGGCTACGCAGTGGTCGATGGGGAGAGCGCATCGGACCCGTCCACAGAAGCGGGGTTCGAGATCGCCCCACCGAGTGAAGTCTGGACGAGTCCGCGGGCGATTAAGACCTGGATCGGGTCCGTGTTGCTGACCCCCGGCCTCCTCTTCGAGTTCCTCCTATCGGGCCTGAATCCTGTCGTGGCGGGCGTCCTCGGGTACCCGTTAACCCTGGCTGATGTCCTCTTTCTCGGCGCGATCGCGGTCAGCGGCTATCCGGTGCTACGGAACGGCTACTACTCGGCCCGGAACCGGAGTCTGGACATCGACCTCCTGATGGGAACTGCGATCATCGCCGCCACGGGTATCGGGTACTACGTCGAGGCGGCGACGCTGGCAGTGCTGTTCAGCATCGCGGAACTCCTCGAGACCTTCGCGATGGACCGCGCTCGAGACTCCCTCCGGGAACTCATGGAACTCTCGCCTGAGGAGGCCACCGTCCGTCGTGACGGCGATACCAGAACCGTGGAGATAGACGACGTGGCGGTCGGTGAAACGGTCATCGTCCGACCGGGCGAAGAGGTCCCACTCGACGGGGTCGTAATCGAGGGGCAAAGCGCGGTCGACGAGTCGCCGATCACGGGCGAGAGCGTGCCGGTCGAGAAGGAACCCGGGACGCCGGTCTACGCCGGCAGTATCAACGAGGCTGGATATCTGGAAATAGAGGTCACCTCGCTCGCGGAGAACTCCACGCTGTCCCGGATCATCCAGTTAGTCCAGGGCGCCCAGGAGACCCAGACCGAAACCGAGCAGTTCGTCGACCGGTTTGCGGGCTATTACACGCCGGTCGTGGTCGCGTTCGCGATCCTGCTCGCCTTCGTCCCGCCGCTCGTCCTGGGGTGGCCCTGGCGGACATGGTTCATCCGGGGACTCACGCTTCTGGTCATCGCCTGTCCCTGCGCGTTCGTCATCTCGACGCCGGTATCCGTGGTCTCCGGGATCACCAGCGCCGCGAACAACGGCGTCTTGATCAAAGGCGGTAACCACCTCGAGACGATGGGGGCCAGCCAGGCGATCGCGCTCGACAAGACAGGGACGCTCTCGAAGGGCGAACTAGGCGTCACCGACGTCCTCGCCGTCGAGGAGGAAAACGAGACCGAGGTCCTGCGGTACGCTGCCAGCCTCGAAAGCCGGAGCGAGCACCCGATCGCCGACGCTATCCTGGACAGGGCCGACGCGGCTGGCATCGCAACGCTGGCGTCCCCGTCGGACTTCGAGTCCCTTCCCGGTCGCGGGATCCGGGCCACGATCGAGGGCGAGACGTACTTCGTCGGCAAACCCGCCCTCTTCGAAGGTCTCGGGTTCGACCTGTCACGGGCTCCCGAGTCCACTGATGGCGGCCAGATACCCGAAGGTCTCGCCCAGGAGGCCGGCCTCGATCGGCCCATCGGCGAGACGCTTTCGGAACTCGCAAGGGAGGGGAAATCCGTCGTGATGGTCGGGACGGAGTCCCGGCTCCTGGGAGTGATCGGCATCGCCGATGAGGTGCGACCCGAGGCGCGGGCGGCGGTCAGCCGCCTCCAGGACCTGGGCCTGGGGAGCGTGGTGATGCTGACCGGCGATAACGAAGGGACCGCCCGCGCGATCGCCGACCAGGTAGGCATCGATGAGTTCCGTGCCGGGTTGCTCCCCGAAGACAAGGTCGGGGTCATCGAGTCCCTCCAGGCCGAATACGGCACGGTGGCGATGGTCGGGGACGGGATCAACGACGCCCCGGCCCTGGCGACCGCAGACGTCGGGGTCGCCATGGGTGCTGCGGGGACCGACACGGCCATCGAAACAGCCGATATTGCGTTGATGGGTGATGACCTGGGCAAACTCCCGTATCTGTACGAGCTCTCTAACCGAGCCAACCAGGTGATCCGACAGAACATCTGGTCGAGTCTCGGCGTGAAGGCGCTTCTGGCACTCGGCGTCCCGCTTGGATACGTTAGCGTCGCGCTCGCTGTGGTCGTCGGCGATATGGGGATGAGTTTGGGGGTGACGGGCAACGCGATGCGGCTGTCCCGGGTCCGGGCAACGCCCCTGGCTGGGGACGAGGTGAGTGAAAAGGCCATATCCCAGTCCTCGCCTGGCGGAGGAGAGAGCTGACCCGCACCCAGTAGCGAGGGGGCCGAGACGAGGGCCATTGTGGCCTCGCGAAATCCACAGGGTGTCCCCCGACATCGGTTCCCTACCCGTCGGTACCCGCCGATCCGACTGGCATGGGAGTTGCTTATGTTCCCTCTCGCGGCAGCAGGCCCCAAGAGGATGCCCCTGGGCCCTACTCTGTAGCCGTATTTGCGAACGAACAGCCGCCCTCGTACCCCGGGACCACCTCGCAATCTGCGAATACCTCGAAGACCACCTCGTCCGGGCGCATGCTGGGGTCGTACGCGATCTCGACGATGACGCAATCGACCGGCTCTTCCTCGGCAGTTCTCGAGGCGTCGATGGTGGTCTCGACCCACGCCGTGTCAGCTGTCCGTGCGGCGAGCGTGTAGGGCCCTCGGGCGTCTCCCCAGGTGCATTCGAGCGGATCGCCAGGGATCGTCTCCTGGGTCTTCCCCTCGACGCGGGGCGTAGATGCGTGGACTCGGTCACCGTCCCGCTCGATCCGTACCTCGAACCGCTGCGGTTCGGGACTATAATTGTCGACGCCGACCCAGCCCAGCCGCGGCGCGGCCGAGCCCGTACCGGGTGGCCAGATGCACCCGGATGTTACAGTAACCGAAGTCATTCCGAGCGCCGAGAGTAGCTGTCGGCGCCGCAGGGACCCACATCGCGGCCGTCGGGCAGGCATAGGGATGACACTCGAACCCAAGGCTAAAAAGCGTTTACCGGGGGGTATCTCGCCTGGAATCCCCTGTGATCCGAGAACCGGACCGTTTCGATCAGTCCCGCCCGTCTCAAACTCGCTGGCTCACCGAATGGAAGGCCCGGCCGAACATCCGGAAGACCGCCATCTGGCCGTAGAACTGCACGAACGGCAAGAAGAGGAGCCCAATCACCGTGATCGCGAGGACGAAGGTCGCCATCCAGAGGACTACGGCGACCACGATAGGCAGGAGGACGGCCAAGAGATACTCCGTGGTGAAGACCACGTCTCCGATAGTGCCGAAATCGAAGCCCGCACCGACGGTCCCCTCGAGGGCGAAGTTCGTGAGCGCGGCCGGGATGAGGTAATACACGAACAACAGGACCGGGATGAACAGCAGAAATGAAAGGGCCCCGAAGCCAGCGAAGAACCCCCCGACGTCGCCCCCGATCGCTGCCCCGACCCCGAAGAACGTGGTGACGATCGCGCCGTAGAGGAGCATCGGGACGATCCCATAGGCGAGGACGATGAGGAAGGCCCCGATGCCCTTCACGAACAGGCTCCCCCAGTCGGTGAACTCCGGCGGGTCGTCATTTCCACGGGCCGTCTCCCCGAGTACGTTCACGAAGTAGCCATTCAGGGGCACCAACGGGACGAGGAGGAAGGAGAAGAAACTCAGCACCCCGCCGATGAGTATCCGGCCGACCCATTCGCCACGGAACGGATAGGACAATCCGTCTTCTAACATGTGCCCCGGGTCGATACCCGCACATATTAAATTGAGGGGAGGCCAACTCGACGGAGCCGGATTTTCCGAACGGCTCCGGGAGGTGGGGAGAACTGACCCACCGAAATATTGGTACGGCAACATACACTTATACTGGCGGCGACCCTGTCTTTTCCCATGCCCGAGGAAACACACATCCTCCTCGCCGGGGGCGGCCGAGTCGGTCGACGGGTTGCGAGCCGCTTTCAGACGCGGGGAACCGACGTCACCATCATCGAGAAAGATCCTGACGAACTGGCAGCCGAGGACCTGGAGTACGAACTCATCGAAGGTGATGCAACTCGACCATCGGTGCTGAAAGAGGGGCTCCGGGCGGACACGAGCGTGGTCGGCGCGCTCACCGACCGTGGGGATACCAATCTCGCGGTGTGCATGGTGGCCACCCAACTCGACGTCGAGGTACGGACCGTCGCCCGGATCGAGCACGAGCATGGGGACGAATACGAGGAGTTCGTCGACGACGTGTTCTTCCCGGAACGGGCGAGCATCAAGGCTGCGGTGAACGCGCTCTCGGGGACCAATATCCGCACGATAGAGGAGGTCACCGGCGACCTGGAACTCCTCGATATCCAGGTGGACTACGACGCCCCGATCAAGGGCCAGACCATCTCGGAGGTGGGCTTCCCCGATGGCGTCGTCGTCATCTCCCGAACCGGGGGCCACGTGACTGCCCAGCACGACGAGAAGATGGTCGCGGGGCGTCGGTACCTGGTCGCCGCCGACAACGATCGGGTCAACGAGGTAATCGACCTGTTTCGGGGTGAGGCGTAGACTGGCCCACCTGGTCGGAAACACGAACAGCTTCTCGCGGACCCACCCCGCGACCCATCAGGGTTTCATCCAATAATACGGCGGATTCGGAGTTACCCAGGTGGTCACCAGTCGATCAGGCGAGTGACTATCCACCAGAAACAGGCTCTCCCATTCGCGGCGGATGACCCCCTCCCCACCCGACATCGCGGGTTTCGAGACAAGGCCCGCAGTCGGCCACGTGATTTCGTACACGCTGGTCCCATCGGGGGTCTGCTCTCGACGCTCGAAGGTCCCAACGGACGTCCTGAGCTGGAACCTCGCCGGACTCGGCCAGCTTACTTTCTCGAAGGTCCGCTTTACGGCCACGAAGGAGGCCACGGCGATCCCGCCATCACCGGCGGGGTTCCAGACGGTGCGTGAACCATCGCTGGGATCCTCATAAGCAACGAGTTCGTAGAGGCGAACGCCAGTGGTCGTGGCCCGGATCCCTTCAGAGGGGGCGTATTGTCCGAACTCCAGAAGGTTGCGCTCCTGTGGGCCCGTGCCGGAGACCGACTCAGAGACGGAACCGCAGCCCGCGAGACCGCCGATCGCGACGCTGCCGACGGCCCGGAGCCACGATCGACGATTCATGTGAATTGATACCAATCAATGGGGATATGTCTTCGGGAAACAGGATACACTCGCTGCCAGCGTGGCCTGAGGACTGCGCAACTGGGACCTCGAAGTCGCTGAAACGCGTCTGATCGGGGGTATCTGGACGGAGTGCACATGGAGTCCTCGCTGGTATCCCAGGATGGAAACTGGCTTCGTATCAGATTCTCAAATCTCGAACATCCCTACGCGTCTTGGAACCGTTCCCCGAGGTCCTCGATCAGGTCCCACAGCGCCGCCGTGTCGGGAACATGATGGGTCTCATCGTGGATCTCCTCGCCGTCGAGCCGCACCAGAAGGTCCCAGCGCTCACCGTCCGCCGGGGCGTCTTCGACGCGATTCGCGACGACAATGCCGCGCTCGTGTGACAGCAATATACATCGGTCCGTGTCCCGTCGCACCATCCAGTAATCCGCATCCACGATGGTCATGCGTAGCCATACGGCTCATGGCGTCAATAAGCTACGCCCGGTTTCGGGGTGACTGTCGGGGGACGAGACCGGTATCGCCCATCTTCGCCGAACGGACAGCGCCCACCGAGACAGCACGTTTAGGAAGTTTCCCGTAGTGGGTTGGGCCGAAGCATGACGACCACGCTCAGCACCGTCCTCACGGAGATACTCGCGACGTTCGTCAGCCACCTCATCTCGGCGCTGCCGCGGCTGCTTTCAGGGCTCGTCTTCCTCACCCTCGCATACCTGGTTATCCGGCTCGTCCGGCGATATCTCCGGGCCGCCCTCCGGCGAGTGTATCCGACCGACCAGCAACTTATCGCCGATTTCGGGGTCCTGATCGTCACTATCTTCCTCTGGTTCGGCGTGGGACTTGCCTTCTTGCGGGTCGTGGGGCTCGGAGATATCGCCGCCAGCCTCGGGACCGCAGCCGGCTTCGTGGCCCTCGGGGTCTCCTATGCGCTCTCGAACATGATTGCCGACGCGGTGGCTGGCGTCTATCTCCTCAGAGACCCGGACTTCAACCCGGGCGACCACGTCCTCACGGAATCGACGGCGGGCGTCGTCAAGGAGATCGGCATCCGAAAGAGCCGGATCGATGTCGAAGGGGGCGACACCGTGGTGCTCGCCAACCGGGACGTCGAGAAGAAGTGGACCAGGAAGGCACCGGCCGCGAACGAAGCCTGAGCGCTCGGAGGTCGGTGGCCGGTGGGACTCCCGAGGTCGAGAAGCTGACTGTTCATGCACCGACCCGGGTAAAATCACGCGCCGATACATAATCGCCGACGAACCATTGGGCGGGCTACGAGTCGTTCCGGTGCCGACGTCAATGCACCGCTTGGCTGGCCTCGTGGCCGGAGAATCCCGCTCCAGCGGCATCAACGGCGCCTCCGTTCTTTCCCGGAATCACTCCCTCACCTATCGTCGTCCTCGTCCGGTGACCCGGCGCCGGCGCCGTTCGAGCGCTCGGCGCTTCGGCCCCTCGCTGCCTGTTCGTCTTGTTCGGCCGGGGCATCGACGGCATCTGCCAACCGGTCCCGGAGTGCTTGTGCTAGCTCCCGGGGCGAGTCCTCGGCGGAGTCCTCGTCGTCGGTCATCATCACCCATAACGGTTCTATGGTCTTCAATCGGCCGGTCGGGGCTACAGGTGGTGTTTCCCCTCTTTGGGTCGGTCGGTGTCTCTGCATCGCCGGATGCGTGTCGATTCCGACCGTGGTGTCACGTGTATAGAATCGCTTAAGTGCCATACGGTCACAGGTTCGGCAATCACATGGCAATCGAGGGGCAAGAGGGGGCCTCCAGCGTTCTCGTGCTCGAGGACCGCGAGGGAGGCGTGCTACGACGGATTGTCGCGGAAGCTGCAGACCTTGACATCGACCACCTGATCGGAGTCGCGGCTGGACAACCGGTCGAGTCCTGGCTCGAGGCCATCGAGGCCCGAGAACTCGCCGGGGTTCCGGTGCGGATTCTGGCAGCGACCAGTCGACCCGAAACGACGAGGAGACCGGAGGACTCATCGGCGATCGATGTTCGGTACGTCGGCGACACTTCGCTCGGGGACCTGGGGATCGCCGCGATCGATTCGATATCCGGAATCGGCGGAACTCGACCCGGCGTCGTGGTTGACTCGGTCGGTGCACTCTCAGCAGACCCTGGGAAACGATTCAAGTTCCTCTCGCTTCTCGGTCGGCGGGTCGCGGTCGATGATGGGGCGTTTCTGGCCCTCGAAGGGACGCAGGAGCTGCCGGAGCACGAACGCAATACGCTCTCGACGGTGTTCGAGGTGACCCGAGATACCGTCTAGTCGGTTACCCGTGGTAGCCTTGGACAGGGAACGGACAGGGGTGTCCGAAGGGTTTTGATTTATCTCATATGGGTCCTGCTAGAAGGGCGCGGTGTGAGGAATAACCGGGTGAGAGTTCCTCCGAAGCGCACGCTCCTCAATCCAACCGTTCGCCCTGGTAGGAGCCCTCGTATAGCCCGGCGTGATCAGCCTCGGCCAGCACGAGTTGGGCGACCCGGGCCCCGCGTTCGAGTTCCACGTCGCGGTGAACCTGGAGCAATCCTTCGCCCCGACCCGTGTAGCCGGCGTCCCATACCGCGGTATTCAGCATACAGGAGTTCCGCATGAGCGAGGACCTGGGCAACACGAAACCCACGTGCCCCTCCGGGATCGAAACCGTCTCGACGTACTGGAGGATGTAGCCCCCGGGCGTGAGGTAGTACGTCTCGCGATCCGTGTCCCATCCGTCCTCCTCGTCCGTCGCCGAGCCGTCGTCCCACTCCTCCGGTTGTAACTGCCGACGGTCACCGATGACCGTCCCGTCCGTGGTGATCCGCCCGGGTTCGCGGCCCTCGAAGACCCCATCGAGACGGAGGTCCACACCGTTGGGCTGCACCTGGACGGAATCGACGTTCCCCAGTTGGTCGGCAACGAACTCGCCGCTCCTGAACATGATAGATGGCCCGTCACCCCTGGAAATGATGCTTTTGTTTTGGCTTCGCCAGAGGGGTCAGTCCGGTGGGGCTCGTGACCTGGTGTCCAGTTCCCGCCGGGCAGGAAGGTTTTTGAACCAGGACCGGACCAACCGCTCCCGTGTTACGTGACGTTGCGGTCGGTGGTTCGCGGTAGTGCGGTGGTCCACTGACCGAGGAGACACCGACTGTTCGCCAATTGCTGGTCACGACGGGACTGGGTGCCGTGACGCTCATGGTGGCGCGGTTCGTGGGATCACGTGTGACCACTGTGGACACCGGCTCGGCCGGTCGCATCCGGCCGGCCGTGCGGGCCGACCTCGTCGCCGTCGTCCGCATCGAGCGACAGGTGTTCCCGGAACCCTGGCAGCTTGCCTCCTTCGAGCAGTTCCTGGATTCGCCGGGATTCCTGGTGATGGAAGAGCCAGGGGGTGGGAGCGTCGGCGACGAACTCGCGGGCTACGTGGTGGCCGAAACCCTGGACATCCGGGGGTCGTCGGTGGGCCACATCAAGGACCTGGCCGTCAAGCCCGAGCGCCAGGGTGCAGGAAGGGGGCGGGCACTCCTGGAGCGGGCCCTCGCCGTTCTGTCCACCCAGGGCGCCTCGGCCGCGAAGCTGGAGGTTCGGCCGTCGAACGACCGGGCAGTCGACCTCTACCGCCGCCACGGATTCGCCGTCCGACGCCGGCGGGAGGGGTACTACCCTGACGGCGAGGACGCTCTCGTTCTCTCACGGCAGCTTCCAGGACCGTGACCGGTATGGGGCCAGGGGACCCCGTTCCGGTATGGGATACGTCTGCCCGGTGTGCGAGGAACCCCAGCTCGACGCCGAGCACCTGGCCAATCACGTCGCGTTCACCGCGATCCTTCGCGGGGGTGACCACGAGGAGTGGCTGGCGGAACACGCTCCAACGTGGGAAAAGCAGGACCCGGCAACCCTCGGCACGGCGGTCGCCGAGTACGCGGAGTCGGTCTCGATCGACCACCCCGACGACGCCTCGGAGGAGCGTCGGGATCGACCAGACGCCCAGCGAGACCAGCGGGCCAGACCGAACGAGCGAACTGCGGAGCTCCCAGGAGAGCAGCTCTCCAACGAAGACCGGGCGGTCTTCGAGAAGGCCCGTGAACTCACCCGCCAGATGCTCGGAGACCCGGCGGAGCAGGCAGGGAATCGAGAGCCGCGCCAGGCTGAATCGGAGTGGGATGAGGACGTGGCCGCGGAGCAGCGCGGAAAGCTCCGAGATGGTGAGAACTCGGATGTGGACCGGTCCGACTCCGAAAAGGAGTAGTCGACCCGGACCAGCCAGGGGTATATGGAGACTCGCGGCGTTCTCGCCCCGGAAACCCGACCTGACGCCCGGGAGGCATTCGAGGAGTTGGGCCCGGCCGCCCAGACCGTGACATCGGAGGTGGCAAAGGCCATGGGTTTCGAGCGAACTGAGTACCGGAACCGGGTCAGCGAGGAGGTGGTCGCGACCGCACGGGAGGCACTCTTCGCGTCCCTGCTGGTCGTCCACGTGGGCTCGGCGACGTCATTCGAATCGTGGCTCGATGAGGCCGGGGACCCGGAGGTACAGCTCGAAGGGAACCGGCATGTCGACCGACGGGCCTGGCATCCCGTCGAGCCAGCGGAGGCCGTGGCGGCCGTGACTTTCCACGAGGAACCAGACGCCGCCGTCGCGACGGTGAGACGCCAGGCGTTCGGCCGGTTCTACCGGGAGATCCTCGATCTCGAATAGCATAATCCATTACCAACCGACGGAAACCTGGGTGCATGAGCGAAGACACGTGGCCGGTGCTCGAGACGGCCGTGGAGTACGAGACGGGTTGGTATACTGGGGGGTACGACCTGGTCGAACAGCCCGATGGGTCGACGAAGAAATACTACTGGGCCAAGCTTCCATCCGCGGTGGTCGTCGTCGCCATCGACGGCGACGAGCTGGTCTTCGTCGAGCAGTACCGGCCGACGATCCGGGAGACCTGCCTCGAACTCCCGGCGGGTATCGTCGAAGACTCGGAGACATACGAGGTAGCTGGGCGGCGAGAGCTCGAAGAGGAGACTGGTGTCGCGGCCGGGTCCGTCGAACTCATCCAGACCCTCGATGTCGCGACTGGAGTCCTCCGCCACGAGCGTGGATTTGTCGTTGCGACCGATCTACACGAAGGCGAACGCCGACTCGACGGAAACGAGTTCCTCGCCGTCGAGCGGGTGCCCCTCGATGAGGCCCTCACCGCTGCCAGGGAACCGCCGGCCAACGATGCCACCCTGGAAGGGATCCTCCTTGCGAGGGCAGATGGGTACCTCTGACCGAGTCGCCCCCGGCCGAGTCGGATCTGATGAGCGCCGGGTCCGCTGTGCTTTTTGCCGTGGACCCAAACCGTCATCCATGTCCGGGGAGATATCGTCGACGGAACTCATCGGGTTGCTCGAGGACGACGAACCGGTCAGGATCGTTGATATCAGGTCCTCGGCTGCATTCGAAGCAAAACACATTCCCGGCAGCGAGAACGTCCCTTTCGAGGAACTCACCCGGTCGATCGGGCACTTCGCCGGCGAGGATCACATCGTGACGGTCTGTCCCCATGGCAAAGCGAGCGTCCAGGCCGCCCGTCTCATCGAGTCCTTCGAAGGTGTCCCGGAACGGGCTCGCGTGGAGAGTTTGGCCGGCGGACTCGAGGCCTGGGACGGGCCGATGGCGACCGATCGGTCGGCCGATACGACCCCCTGATCGAGTCGACGTGTACAGAGGCGAAGCCGTCGGATAATGCCCCCCCATCTCGAGGTCGGGAACCGTTGAATACTGATCGACCCGTCGTGAGAAAGGCCTGTTGAATACTGACCGGGCACGAGCGAGAAGGCACGGACGCTGTCCGCGGGCTTGTTTCCGGGTCTGGAAAGTCAGGCGACGTTGAATCCACGTTCGCGGAGGAACTCCTCCACGCGACTGACGTGGTTGCCCTGGAGTTCGATCTCGCCGTCGTCCACGGTGCCCCCGCAGGCCATCTTCGACTTCAGATCCGATGAAAGCGAATCCAGGTCGACGTCGCTCGGGTCGAACCCCTCGATGACGGTGACTTCCTTTCCGTAGCGGCGCTCGTCGATGCGGATTGTGATCTCCTGGGACTCCTTGGCTACGTCCTCGCAGACGCATAGCTCCTCGGGCAACCCGCACGTCGAGCAGACTTCCGACATTACGCCAAAGGCTACGAAAGCAACCTATTAAACACTGTCGACGGGAAAAACCGGTAGGCGGCGGCGTGGTCGGCGAGGACATCGCGGGCCGTTACCCTCGCCGTTTTCCCCGCTCCCTCCTCGACGCGTCCGGCGTACACTGCCCGCTCGCGCAATCGGAGCAGGGAGTGGACTCGGCCGTCGCCGCTCACCGCGGTCACGTACTCGCGGACCGTCTCGCCGGGTTGCCGGTCGCGATGTGACCGCTCGAGGACGTACATGACCCGCTCGAAGGCCCCCTCGACAGACTGCGTGGGATCACCGGTTGGCATCCGGAGTAGCCAGGCGAACCGATAGAGGCGGCGGGTGGCTCGCAATCTCCGGGCACCCGTCACGACTCCCACCCCTAACATCGCCCACAGGCCAATGATTTCAGGCGGTGGCAGCGAGGGCCCCTCCTCACCGCCCCCTTCGGAGACGTTGCCAGTCGTGGCGCTCCCGTTGAGGCCCGGCGATGTGTTGAGATTCGAAACCTGGCCGGCGCCCGGTATGGCGTTGTCCCCGGCGAAGGAGCTATTCTGTGGAAGCCCCGCCGATGTGCCTGACTGGGTGGGATCGACCGCCGGTTTGTCCGCCAGTTCGACCTGCTCGGACTGTTCGGTATCGACACCACTCTCGTTCTGGGACCTGGCTTCGCGGATCCGACCCTGTTCCAGCGAACTTCGGGGCCCAGCCGGCGTCGGATCGAAGCGGGTCCACCCACGCTCGGGGAGGTAAACCTCCACCCACGCGTGGGAATCCAAGCCTCGGACCACATAGGTGTCCGATGTGATCTGTTGACCGGAGGTATAGCCGACCACGTACCGCGCCGGGACGCCCTGAGTCCGGAGCATCGTCACCATCGAACTCGCGAAGTACACGCAATATCCCTCCTCCATCTCGAAGAGGAACTGGTTGACCACGTTTCCCTCCGGCCGAGGGACCGAAAGGGAATAGCTTTTCGAGGATTCGAGATACGCCTCGATCGCCCTGGCCTTCGCATACGGGGTCTCCTGATCAGCGGTTATCTCGGCAGCGAGTGACCTGACCCGATCCGAGGTACTCGAGGGGACCTGAAGGTACTGCTCCTCGATCTCCGGCGGATAGGGACCCTGTGCGGACCGAAGTGCCTCGAATGACGAGTTCGGGCGCTCGCTTTCGACCACATAGGACTCACCCGTATCGAGTGTGCCCGGGGTCTCGATGGTGCCGAACTCCGTGATACCCGCGTCAAGTCCCCTGACCTGTCTGGGCGTCGGGGCGGCTGGAGCCACCGAAAGCGGTCGCTCCGCAGTGAATCTTTGATTCAGCGTGCGGGTGGGCCCCGGTCTCGGTGGGGGCGGACCGGAGCGCGGCCCAGTCCGCAACCAGGAGTCCCCCGTGAAGCGATCGTAGGCGGCGACTCGCCAGTAGCTGGGCTCCTCGCTGTCAACCGTAAAGAGGACCTTCGGCGAAAGCGTGAGGCTTCCGCCCACGCTGACCCGGTCATCAGCCGAGACGAGATCACCGCTCGTGCTGATCGTCCCCGGCGGAACCAGCGGCGAACTCCCTCCGGGAACGGCAGTCACGGTCCCGGCACTGATCACCATCAGGCCCAGCAACCCCGCGAGTATTTCGCCTTGGTGCCGGGACCCCCCATGCCGTGCCAGGGTAGAGAACCCGATGGCCGCCGTCGCCCCCAAGACACCGATCATCGTCACCACAGACCCGCTGTCGCCGGTGAGTACGAAGAAGCCAAGCGTCAGCCCAGCCACGACAATAGCCCGCCGGAAGGCCTCGCGGAAGGCGAAGTAGGCGGTGAGGAACGTTGGGCCGGCGGTGACCGCAAGGGCCCAGTTCTGCACGTTTCGCATCCTGAGGACCGAGTACCCCGTCATGAGGGCGATGTTGTCCTGGATGAGCCGCTGGACCGAGAGATACTGGATTTGGGCCGCTGGCAGGGTCAAGAAGTATATCGCCAGTCCGGCCCCGAGGAGCACCCCACCGACCAGGATCGCGGTGCGTTCCTGAAGGTACCGGAACGCCGCCCCCAGGCCGATGGCCCCGCCAACGAGCAGCAGGAAGGCAGGGACCCCACCGACCACGTCGACCACGGTGTAGAGGACCGAAAGGTAGGCAGCCGCCGTCAATGTGACGCCGCCGAAAGCCAAGGCCCAATACCCGATCAAGCGTCGATCGCTGGGCATCTCTGGCAGCACATTCGAGAGCCGCCTGGAGCCACTGGTGCTCATTGGGCATGCACCTCCGGCGTCGCCTCGATAAGCCCGGCGAAGGGCCGCTCTTCGGTCCCCAGACGGATGGTCACCTGCCCGGATTCACTGGTGACCACGAAATCCGCTTCCCGGAGGATCTCGCCAGGCAGCTGCCCTGGCTCCATAACCGCGAGCGCGCCCAGGATCTGGCGTTGTTGGCGGGTCCCACGGGCCGGCTGTTCGTGACGAGTCCGCGTCCGGATGCCAACCTCGAGTCCCACGTCGAGGAGGTGGACCGCGAGACTCGCTGCGGCTTCCGCGGCGGCTTCGATGGTGGCTTCGGGCGCTTCCACGGCGATCATGACGCGTTCGACCGGCCGGTCTCCGGTGAACTGCGTGACCATGAGGTCGCCCTGGTACTTCGCGCTCGCCTTCCAGTTCACGTCCCGGAGGGGGTCCCCCGGCCGATACTCCCGGACGGTGTCGAACCGGTCCCGATCGTCGGTCCGACCGAGGAACTCCCCGAGCCAGGCGTCCCCGTGCAGGCTCCGCAGGCGCGGATACACTATCACGTCGTCGGTCCGCGAGTAGGTAAACTCCCCTTCGAACAGCCCCAGTGGATCACGGGCCCGGATCCACGTGGGCCCGATGACGTGCCGGCCCCGATCGGAGAGTTCGAGTTCCGTCACGAACTCCCTGCCGTCCGCGATGGCCTGCCAGGTACGGTCTCCCCCCAGGCCCTGGCTCATCGCTTCGGTGACCTCGATCGGGTAGCTCGGATCCGCCTCGATAGATAATCGATGCTGTCTGGTCTGCCCCCGATGGCCCCGTCTCGGTGCCTCCCGAGTGACCCGGGGTTCCTCGTAGCGGGCAACGAGCAGTCGCGATGCGATCAAGGCTACCGCGCCCGGAACCACGATGACGTTGAGACTCCGACCGCCGAAGGTCCACCCTAACAGGAATCCCACGACCACGACACCAGCGACCAGTTTCCCGGCCCCGGTGAGTCTGACGTTCATTCCGGTGGGACCCGTTCGAGTGCCCGATGGACCAGCTCGCGGCCCTCGCCCCCACCGACCGGATCCCCGGCCTCGGCCCGGATGCGGTGACCGAGGACCGAGACGGCCTCGGCCTTGACGTCGTCCGGGATCACGTACTCTCGACCTTCGAGTATCGCCCGCCCCTGACAGGCACGAAGCAGGTCGATGGACGCCCGAGGACTCGCCCCGAGGTCTGCCCGATCCCGGGTGTATTCGGCCAGTCGAGCAACGTACTCCCGGATCGGCCGCGTCACGTCTACCGCCGCTGCGGTCGCTCTGGCCCGGCGGATGGTATCCACAGTGGTCACAGGCTCGACACTACCGATGGGGTGGCCACCGACGATACGATCCAGAACCTGTATCTCCTCCTCCCGGTTCGGATAGCCGATCCTGATCCGTTTCATGAACCGGTCGAGTTCGGCCGCGGGGAGGTCATAGGTCCGGTCCTGTTCGACGGTGTTCTGGGTCGCGATCACGACGAAGGGATCCGGAAGCGGGCGAGTCTCCCCATCGGTCGTGACCTGGAACTCCTCCATTGCCTCCAGGAGCGCCGACTGGGTCTTCGGTGGTGCCCGGTTGATCTCGTCGGCGAGGACCACGTTTGCGAAGATTGGGCCCGACTGGAACTCGAATTCCTGGGTTTCCTCGTTGAAGACGTTCACTCCCGTGATATCCGAAGGGAGCAGATCCGGCGTGAACTGCACCCGTTTGAACTCCCCGGCGAGGGAGACCGCGGTCGTCCTGGCGAGCATGGTCTTGCCGACACCAGGGACGTCTTCGAGAAGCAGATGACCCCGTCCCAGGATGGTGGTGATGACGTGTTCTATCGGCTCCCGTTTCCCCACGATAACCGTCTCGACGTTCTCGACGAGCGACGAAACCACTTCGCTGGCCTCGGCCATCGGGAGCGGTCGCGCGTCGGCAACGACGTCGTACCGCCCTGATGGCCCAGATACGGCTTCGGTTTCCGATGAGTCTGTCATGGAACTCTCCTATCCGGGAGATTGGAGAAATGTAGGTGCGAACCGCTTGTATGTCTGTTGGTACCAAAGAATATGGCCCCCGTTTTCGCAGAGTTAGCAGGGAGTCACTCCTCCGTCCAACGTTTGCACGCTGGACAGACCAGTCGGTCCGCAGCCCGCCACAAGCGGGTCACGGTCATCCCACACGCCGGACAGGTGGCACCATCCGGACGCCAGACCATCGTCGGCTGGATCTGCTGGGAGCGTTCATCGGTGACAAACGCGTCGAGGGTCGTCTCTTCGGCCACGGATGGGCCTTCGCCGGGTTCACCCATAATAGTCCCGGGAGTTCTCCTGTCCCCCCATCCAGGTCCCGGCATTTATACTGGCTGCCGACGGAGCCAGGGATATGGTGTGGCTAATCGACAACATCGTCGAGGCGGTGTCCCTGTTCGCGAGGGTGGCCGGCAACGACCCGATATCGCCCCTGTTGCTCCTCTCCGCGGTCGCGATCTTGGTGGTCTCGGTGGGCATCTTCGGCGTGCTCGCGATCGGTGGGCTGGCGGATTGGCTCAGGCCTGGGTAGGACCGGGCCGTCGGAAAATCGTATCTCGTATGTCCGGTCGGGGCGCTCAGCGTCCCGTGAACTCCCACTCCTCGAGGGCTTGCCGGACGAAGTCCGTCTCGGAATCGCGGAAGAGTGTCTCGCTTGTCCCGTGATCGCCGAACTCGAAATCCCGCACGACGACGACCGGATTCCCACCGGCTCCCTCACCGCTTTCGAGGTTGGCCGCTGCGGCGAGTTCGTCGACGATGGCCTCGACGGTGACGGCGAGTTCGTGGCCGTCCCGGTCGTGTTCCCCCCGCCAGTCCCGCCCGGCAGGGATGCCGGCCCAGCCGATGGCCACCCCCCGCTGACCGGTTCGAAACGGCCGACCAGAGGTGTCTGTCACCACCACTGCAACGTCCGCTTCGAATCCCTCGCGGATCCTGACCGCGGACGCCCCAGGGTCCTCAGGGAGCAAGAGGAGGTCCGCGTTCCCGGTGTTCGACCGGTCGATGCCGGCGTTCACGCCGATGTGTCCGAAGTGTGTTACGGACAGCAGGAACGGGGCCTCCATGACGAGTTCGGCCGATTCCTCGAGGACCGCCTGGGCGAATCGCGGATCTTTCTCCTCGCCGCTGATACCGCCGATGCGGTCGGCGATCCCGCGGGCTCGGTCGGTCGGCTCGAAGTCCGAATGCGAGCGTGCCCGTCCCTCCACCTTGGAGACGATGGTACTGGCGACGCAGATGACGTCCCCGTCCTGTATTTCCGTCTGGGCCTCGACGGCGGCAGCGATGTCATCACCCGACTCGAATTCCGGCAATCCAGGGACGGCGAAGACGCGCATGTCCCCTCGTTTCGTATCGTCCATTAAATGTGCCCCGTTCCTGGACCGTCCTCGACAGGGTCCCGCTGCCGGTCGGAGCTGGGACTTCCCTGCTGATCAATCGGGACCGAGGGTACCTCGGCCCAACGGCGGTACCCAGACACCGGCCCTGGTGTTCTCACTCCCGGCGAACCATAACCGACACCGACTGTTCGGTTACGTTCGCCCGCATCATCGTGGCCTCGGTTGCCGGAGCCGCACCCGTGGCACTTCCGGGATTGAGGATCCGGAGACCGTCCTCGGCATCCAACGTGGAATGGGTATGGCCCGCGACCACGATCGCATCGCCCCCAGGTACTGCGTCTCTCGCCGCCTTTCGCACCCGGTCCTGGTATCCCGCCGGCGGACCGGTCCCGTGGGTAACGACGAAGGTCTGGCCGGCGATCTCCACGACCGCTATATCGGGTAGCGAGAGGCCGTGGGGGTCCATGTTGCCGGTCACAGCGGTCCACGCTCCATCGGCGAGCGACTCGACCCGCTCGTACGTGCTCCACGAGTCGAAATCCCCGGCATGGATGGTGTGATCGGCCTCCGCTATCTCCGCGGCAACCCAGTCCGGGATCGCCCGTGCCCGGGACGGGATGTGGGTGTCGCTCAGGATGGCGACTCGCATACCCCACGGTTCGGCGCTCGGCCGGAAATAGCCAACCCCGAAGGGTCCCCCTCCACCTGGTTACGGCATCCCCCGGAATCTTCGGAAATACGTAAGCCGTGGGCGCGTCGAGATAACCGCATGGACGAACGGGACGTCGTCACCGTCTTCCTTCGGAACCGCGGGGAGATACTCCTCCTCCGGCGGAGCGACGAGGTCGGGTCCTACCCCGGACGATGGGGAGCCGTCGCGGGACACGCAGCAGGTGACACCGACGACGCCGCATTCCAGGAGATATCGGAGGAGACGGGACTCCAAGCCGACGAGGTGGCGTTGATCCGGCGCGGCGATGCATTCGAGGTGACCGACATCGACCTGGAGATCGCCTGGACAGTCCATTCATACCTCTTCGACGCCGAACGGCGCGGAGTCGAGACGAACTGGGAGACCACCGATTGGGCGTGGGTTCAGCCGACAACGATCCGGGCGCGTGAAACGGTCCCGGACCTCTGGACGTCCTACGACCGGGTTCGACCCAGCGTGGAGACCGTCGAATCGGACACCGTCCATGGGTCGGCTCACATCTCGCTCCGCGCCCTTGAGGTCCTCCGGGACGAGGCCGCGGTGATATGGGACAGCGGGGGCGACTGGCGCAGTATCGCCAGCGTTGGGAGCGACTTGCGGGACGCCAGACCAGCGATGGCTGCCGTCACTAATCGGGTAAACCAGGTGATGTATCGGGCAAGTGGAGACCGGTCCCCGGCGGCCGTGCACGAGGCCGCCGTTGCGGCGGTCACCGATGCCGCAACTGCAGAGCGGCGAGCAGCCGAACGGGCGGCCGGGCGGATCCAGGGTCGGTCCCTCTTCACGCTGTCGCGCTCCGGGACCGTCCGCGAAGCCATCGAGCTGGCAGATCCGGCCACGGTGTGGGTATCGATCTCGCGTCCGGGCGAAGAGGGGCGCGACCAGGCGACGGACCTCGCGGCAGCCGGGCACGACGTCGTGTTGACGAACGATGCCAACGTCCCGGCGGCAATCCAGCAGGCCGACCTCGTCCTAATCGGTGCGGACAGTGTGCTCCCGAACGGGGACATTGTCAACAAGGTAGGAACCACCGCCGCGATGCTCGCGGCTCGACAAGCCGGGATGGACACCTATGTGGTCTGTACGAGCGCCAAGATACGACCGGATCCGAGCGTGGACCTCCCCGCTGGGGACTCGCAGTGTCTCTCCGATGGTCAGGCGGATGTTGCCGTCGAAAACCCCGTCTTCGAGGTGACTGATGGCGACCTGGTTGACGGGATCGTCACGGAGGAGGGCGTCCTCGATCAGTCGGAAGTGGCCGCCCTCGCCGCCGAATACGAGGAGTTCGCCACCTGGCCAGTATCGACGGCCGCCGGCAACGGCTGAGATCGAATCGAGCGGGCCCTACTGTCAACCAGCGGGACCACACTCGACCGCTTGCAACGAAAGAGGCCACAAGCGGCCACTTTCTACGAAAAGGTCTATACCCGGCCACTTCCCACGAAAAGGGGCCAGTTCCCCCCCCCGTCTAAGAAAAGGGCCATGCCTCATTGCTGGGCCTGGGTAGCGTTCCGGGGGGCGACAGAGTCCGGAGCCATCACTAGTATCGAGACACGCAGACCGCCAACGAGAGAGTGTAACCGTTTTTGGCGCCCCACGTCAATATCTGCACGGGGCGACAGTGACGAGCAGTTACCCCCTCCGAGCCCCTTGTGACGAGGGATAATCTCCGAGTCGTCCCTTCTTCTCCATTCCTCACTCGGTGGGGCTCTTGAAGAGTGGCGGAGACCGATCGAAAAGGAGACCCGGCGAGCACAATATTCAATCCGACGGTGGTCGAACCCCGGCCTATGGTTATCGAGACGATCGGGATCCACGACAGTGTCCGGCCGGTGTTCCCCCCGGAGGTACTCGCCGGCGCCCTCTCGGATATCGAACCGGACGTTGCCGTGATCGGGACCGATGAGCTCCAGGCGGTCGAGGCGGTCGTGACCCTCGCTTACAAGGAGTCGTTCCTGGACCACCTGGAATGGGTCCACACGATCCAGGCCGGGTACGACCGGTTCCCGCTCGAGGCGATCGAGCGTGCCGGCGTCCGACTCACGAACAGCGAGGGAATCCACGGCGAGAGCGTGGGCGAGACAGCCGTGGGGCTGATGCTGTCCCTCGCCCGTCGGTTGCACCGCTACGTCGAGAACCAGGCCGAGCGGTCCTGGAACCGGCCGGAGTGGGACGAAGCCTTCACGCTTTTCGGCGAATCGGCGTGTGTCGTCGGCCTGGGGACCCTCGGCCAGGGTGTCGCCCGACGGGCAGCAGGGATGGATATGGAGGTTGTGGGCGTCCGGCGGACGCCCACTCGGGTCCCCCACGTCTCCGAGGTATTCACCCCGAGTGCCCTCCACGAAGCCATCGGCGACGCACGGTTCGTGGTCGTCACCCTCCCGCTGACGGAGGAAACACAGGGGATGTTCGGCCCGAAGGAATTCCAGGTCATGCGGGAGGACGCGTACTTCCTCAACGTCGGACGGGGGCCGGTGGTCCAGGAGGAAGCACTGGTAACCGCCATCGAATCCGGGGCGATCGCCGGCGCGGCACTCGATGTCTTCGAAGTCGAACCGCTCCCCTCCGAGTCCCCGCTGTGGGACATGGACGAGGTGATCGTGACCCCACACGTCGCCGCGATGACCAAAGAGTACTACCGGGATATCGCCCCGTTGATCCGGCGGAACGTCGCACTCTTGGGAGCGGGCGAGGACCCGGTGAACAAGGTCGTATGAGTCTGGGCCCCTTGCAAGCCCATCTGGGGACAGACTGGCGCACTCAATCGGTGAAGAACTGCTTGAGATCGTCCCGCTTGCGGTCCTCGAGGTGTCCCCGGACCGCCTCGGTCAGGGCGCGGATCCGACCCTGTTTGGCAGAGATCGGAGCGATGGTATCTTGCCACTGTGTCCAGGGTGGGGCCAAGCCGAAGCGGTCGGCGATCTCGTCGAGTCTGGCATCGCGGTTCGGAACCTTGTCAATCTTGTTCACCGCAATCACGGGTGTAATCTGCAGGTCTTCGAGCACGTAGAAGAACTCGATGTCGTGAGGGATCTCGTCCTCACCGGAATGCCGATCGATGATGTCCACGGCCGCCTTTCCATCGATCACCAGGATGCCCACGAGGATGTGCTCGGCATATCGTTCGAGGTACCGGACCACATCGGTCTTGATGGCCTCGCGCTGTTCCTCCGGCACCCCGGACATGAACCCGAAACCCGGCAGATCGGTGATGACGAAGTCCTCGCTGGCCCAATCGTAGTGGTTGGGCCGACGGGTGACGCCCGGTTTCCGGCCGGTGGAGAAGTCGTGGCCCGTCAACTGTCGCATGAGGGTTGATTTGCCCACGTTCGAACGGCCCACGAGGGCCACCTCAGCGGATCGCTCCGGGCGCGAGTCGAACATGGGCGATGCTATCCGCCGGTGCGGTTTACCGGTTGCGTTGGGCGGATAGGGTGAGTGTCCGTCATTCCTGCCAGGGCCCAACTGCACCCATCGCAGGGTCCCGGAAATGGACCTCAACAGAAAAAGCCACCCAGACGGAACCGCCTGAACCCTTATACCTGACCCCCGTGAATGCCCAGGAGTGCGGCTCGTCCAGGTCACTATCCCGGCGGGCAAGCGGGAGACGGTCCTGTCCACGCTCGATGACCTCGACGTGGATTACGCGGTCAGCGACGAGACGAGCAACCGGGACATCACGGCCGTCGCCACCTTCCCGCTCCCGACCGAAGCTGTCGAGGAGGTGCTGGCGGATCTCAGAGAGGCCGGCCTCGAGGAGGAGGCATACACCGTCGTCGTCGACGCCCGAACCGTTGTCTCCCGCCGATTCGAGAGACTCCAGGAGCAGTACGCCGAGGAATCCGAGGAGGACACCTCCAGGATCGCCCGGGAGGAACTCGAAGCGACGGTCGAGGAGCTCGTCCCGGGAGGAACCACGTTCCTCGTGATGTCGGCTATCAGTGCCATCGTCGCCACTGCGGGCATCCTCCTCGACTCGCCGGCTATCGTGGTGGGCTCGATGGTGATCGCCCCGCTCATCGGGCCCGCCATGGCGACCAGCGTGGGGTCGGTGGTCGCGGACCGCGATCTCTTCCTCCAGGGGGTTCGGCTCCAGGTGATCGGCTTCGGCCTCGCGATCGCGGCCGCCGCGGCCTTCGCGATCTTCGCGCGGTCGGTCCATCTGGTCCCGCCGGGCCTCGACATCCTCACCATCGATCAGGTGAGCGGACGGCTCTCCCCCGATTTCCTCTCGCTCGCGGTCGCCCTCGGGGCCGGGGTCGCTGGCGCGTTGAGCCTCTCCTCCGGCGTCTCATCCGCGTTGGTAGGGGTCATGATCGCGGCAGCGCTGATCCCGCCAACCGCGGTCATCGGCATCGGGATCGCGTGGGCGATGCCCCAGGCAGTGGTTGGCTCCTCGGTGCTGGTGCTGGTGAACGTCCTCTCGATAAACCTCGCTGCCCTCGTGGTCCTCTGGTACGAGGGATATCGCCCCGAGGCGTGGTTCCAGCTCGAGGAGGCGAGGGTGGCGACGGTCAAGCGGGTCGGGGTGCTGGTCGTGGCCATCGCGGTGCTCTCGCTCTTCCTGGGGGCCACGACCTACTCCACGTTCCAGACCGCGAGCTTCGAGCAGGACGCCCGGACGGTCATCGAGGAGACACTCGAAGAACCGGCCTATGCCGACGTAGAACTTCTGGGGGTCGAGTTACGGTACGACGAGACGCTCCCGTTCAGGCAGGCGGGAACGGTGGTGGTCACGGTCGGGAGACCCACAGGTGGTACGGGGCCGGCGGGGTTAGCCGCTGTCCTCCGAGAGAATATCGAGGCCGAGACGGGACGGGACGTCGAAGTCGAGGTCCGGTACGTGGCCGTCGAGCGAGCGTAAGTGGTACGGGAGCGCTGGAGGACTGAGAGTCGGTCGATTGCGAAGGATATTCCGAACAATAGGAAGGGGGTACCAGCGGTGGAATAGCTGATTCGCCTCCCTCAACGGGCAAGTTTAGCTCATCGATGGGGACGTTCACAGCGTTCGAATCGATTACCCAATCCATCGATTCGGCGGGAAAGACCCGAACCGTCGAGGAAGAAGTATTCACCCCTCGAAGGGCAGTTCCGGTTCGTAGCCCAGCTCCTCGATCGTGGTTTCCAGGACCATCTCGGGGTCCTCGCTTTCCGGGCCCGGCTCGGCCTCAGAAGGGATGGTCATATACTGGTCGGCCTCGGCCTCGGTCGAAAGGTCGGCCTTGTTACAGACGACCCGGATCGGGACTTCGAACGTCTCCCGCACTTCGGAGAGCAGGGCCTGCTGGTCCTCGAGTTGATAGCCGCAGGTCTCGCTCGCATCGATGAGGAAGATCACGGCGTCCGCGAGATGAGTCAGTGCGGTGGTGGCCTGGGCTTCGATCTCGTTCCGTTCGGCAGCAGGCCGGTCCAGCAATCCTGGCGTATCGACGATCTGATAGCCTATGTGGTCTCGCTCGGTATGGCCAACATGGACGCCCTTCGTGGTGAACGGGTATGCAGCGGTGGTGTTGCTCGCCCGGGTCACGGTGTTCACAAAGGCTGTCTTGCCGACGTTCGGGTACCCTGCAACCACGATCGTGGGTTCGTCGGGGTCGATGGACGGGAGGTCCTTCAGGGCGTCTCTGGCCTCAGAGACCGCCTGGAGGTCCTCCTCAATCTCGTTCACCACCGACCCCATCCGCGCGAATGCCTGCTTCCGGAGCTTCCGCGCCAGGTCCCGATCGTCGCGGGGCAGTCTGCCGATGTACTCCCGTCCGAGTTCGTGGGTCTTCCGCGACGCCCAGGATACCTCCGAGAGGTGCTGGCGCAGGTCGTCCACCCCCACGATAGCGTCGGCCAGTTCGTAGTAGAAAGGATCGATGGTGTCGAAGTCGGGCCAGTCCCGGACGACGTGTTCTAAGTTATCCGAGAGGACGTTCGAGGCGGTCTGTAGCATAGACTCCTGAGCCTCGACGCCCCCTTTGGCCCGGCCGGCCCTGGCCGCCCGGGAGAAGGCGGTATCGAGGAGCTCCGAGGCATTCGGCGTGGTCTGGAGATCCTCGAAAATCATGTGCATCGATAGAGTGCGGGTACGTAAAAGGCCGTTTATCCGGGACGTTCGGCGGCGGCGACGGGATTCCTGGACCGAACCAACCAAATGGGCCTCGACGATGCGTTCCACCCCACCATCAAAGGTGGGTCCGGGCCCGTCCGGGGAAGGTTCGACGGCTTACCCTCGACGCTCCCGGAGTTCCTCTTTCAGATCGCGTACGTCCATGTCCTGCATCGAGAGTAGCACCAGGAGGTGATATACGATGTCTGCGGCTTCCTGGGCAACGCCCTCCCGGTCCTCGTCTTTCGCCGCCAGGATCACCTCGGTGGTCTCCTCACCGAGTTTCTCGAGGACCGCGTTCTGGCCTTTCTCGTGCGTGAACAGCGAGGCGGTGTATGAGTCCTCCGGGAGTGTCTTCTTGCGGTCCTCGATCACCGCGAAGAGTTCCTCGACGATGTCGCGCTGGCTCACAGGCCCGCAACCTCCCGGATGTCTTCCAGATCCTCGAAGTCGTCCCGGCCCCGATGGCCGGTCTCGAAGACCGACTCCTCGACCTCGATCGGCGCATCAGTGCGGGAGACCAGTGCGAGGCAGTCGCTCGGTCGCGCGTCGACGACGACGCTCTCGCGCGGGGTATCGAGATGCAGATCCGCGATGAAGGTCCCCTCTTCCAGCCCCGAGATGACGACGCGGTCGACGCGGCCGCCGAGTTCCTCGATGATGTCGAGGGTGAGGTCGTGGGTGAGCGGGCGACCGATGCTGTCGGCATCGAGTCCCCTCGCGATGCTCACGGCCTCGTCGAACCCGATGAAGATGGGGAGGACGGCCTCGGCTTCGTCGTCGACGCCGATGAGCACCACGGGGAGTGGGCCCTCCGCGGTCCCGGCGACACGTACCCCTTCGATGTGGGCGTCCATGGACACCCCTCGGAGCCGCGAGTAAAAAGAATGCCTGCTCCGGGCAACGCTGTGGGTCCGTCCGACCAGCCGATGCTCCGGCTAGCCCGGCGGCGATCGAGACGAAAACCGCCTGCCCCGGAACTGAAATCAGGTGGCTCAGAAGGAGACTAGCGTGAGGAGCCGGACGAGTATGCCGAAGAACGCGCCGAAAGCGACGACGGACTTCGGGTCCATCTGGATGGCGTTCGACCCCTCGGAATCGAAGTACCGGACGAGACCCGCACTCGACATCAGTCCGCCGCTGTTCTGTCCACTGCTCATATCGATTCATCGACCATACGCAGGCCTAAACCTTTCGGGACAACTACGGTTACCGCCAGGTGAGGAAACCCTTAAGCGACGCCCGACGCTACCCGGATGCAAGCGATGACCGACGTAACCCTGATCGATTTCCATGCGGATTGGTGTGGGCCGTGCAAGACACAGGACCCGATCATCGAGGAATTAGAGGAGGAGTACGGGGACAGTGTCTCCTTCGAGTATATCGACGTCGACGCGGAGCCCGACGTTGCGAACGAGTACCAGGTTCGATCGATCCCGACCGTGGTCGTGGAGAACGATGACGGCATCGTCGAACGGTTCGTCGGCGTGACCCAACGCGAGACGCTCGCCGAGGCGCTCTCGCAGGCCGGTGCCTGATCAAGCGCCCTTCTAGGCCGGGGCCTGATCAAGCGCCCTTC
>CAZQNH010000033.1:0-1959 GCA_964594685.1 uncultured Halobacteriales archaeon | reverse complement strand
GCCTGATCAAGCGCCCTTCTAGGCCGGGGCCTGATCAAGCGCCCTTCCAGGCCGGTGCCTGATCAATGGCCAACTTCCATGCAGCGCCCAATCACCGATACTGAACTGGTCCGCTATTCTTGCGTGACCCGAGAGCCGAGTTCGCGCGAGAAATGAGTTGCCCATCCTCCTCGGCTGATCCCGAGTGATCGGTGACGGTCGAGTCAACTAGTCGATGCGGGACATCCTTCGGTCGGTCGAGGCCACATTCCAGCAGACGCTGGATATTCTAGAACAATATAGATCGAGCAGAGAAAGCAGTCGCCCCGGAGTGGGTCGCAGGGTCGGCATGGAAGAACACCAAGCGATCGAGCGGACTCGATCGGCCAGGTCACCCATCTTCGAATCCCAGGTACCGGAAGACGAGGAGGTCCGCAACGAACAGCGAGACGACCACGATACCGAACCGGAGGAGGATGTCGGGGATTGGCCCCGACCCCACGGCCTCAAGCAGCCAGAGACCGACAAGGGTCACGACCAGGACGATCCCGAAGAACCCGCCCAACTGTCTCGGCCCGAACCGGCGATTCGCGACGAGTCGATAGGTGATCGGAAGTCCACCGACCAGCGTCCCACCGATCAGTACTACTTGGGCCACTGGATCCGGCGGGGCAACGACGGACCCGACAAGGATGGCCAGCGGCATCGTCAACAGGAGTGCCCGTACGAAGTGGAATGGTGTCTTGCCGTGGTCGGTCGGCGCTGGCTTCTCGATAGGCTGACCGTCGTCCTGTTCACCCTGATCCGCGGAGCCCGCCTGACCGGCCGCCTGACTCGAATCTACCGGCCCCGCCGCCACATTCGGATCCGGTTCCGGACCCGCTTCGGGCTCGTCTGTCATGAAACGGAGAGGATCTCGGGAAGGTCATTCACCGATCCGACGATGGCCGCAGCTCCGGCAGACTCGAAGGACCGCCGGCCCGCCTCGCCGGTGAGTCCGCCTGTCAGAACTCCAATTCCGTGGTATTCTCTTGAGGGGTCAGCCTCAGCGGCGTTGACCGCCGTCTTTACGTCGTCCAGGGTGTCGCCGGCGAAAGCCACCGATGTCGCGTCACATCGCTCGGCGAGGGTGACGAGCCCGTCCGGGTGCGGTTTGCCCGGAGTCGGATTGTCCATGGTGATCCGCCGAGATTCGGGGATTGAGAGTCCGACGCGCTCGAGGGCGAGTGCCGCCTCAGGAGCCGGGCGTCCGGTCAGCACCCCGAGTTCGAAGCGTTCCGAGAGCGACGCCAGGGTGCCCGGCTCGACGAGGACCGGTTCGTCGTTGATATATCCCACCCCCGCTTCCGTGGGCTCACCTTCTTCAAACTCCCGGTAGCGGTCAGCCCCCAGGTAGCGTTGCTGGAACACGTCACGGAGCCGGTCCGGTTCCCACCCTTCGATGACTGCATCGGCGGCCCCTTTCGACAAGTGCTCCCGCAGCGCGGCTTTCGCCCCCTCGATACCCCCGCCCTGGCGTTCGATCTCGCCCGTGTATGTCTCCAGTTCGAGGTCGGCGCCGGCCTCTCGGGCCAACACGTAGAGGGCGACGGCGTCGGTCACCACCCAGTCGTTATTGAACCCGCCGGCATCCTTGAACTGCTGGATGGCGGCCTTCGGGATGGTGTCGCCGTAGACGCGGTCGACCGTGTCGAGGATGGCACGCCGGTAGGAATCCGCCACGTCTACCAACACCCCATCGATGTCGAGGATCACCGCGTCGACGTCCATATGTCCGCCCACTCGGGGTATGGAGAAGTCATTTGGGGGTCGAGTCCCCCCATCAGGAGTGTGGGTCAAAGGCCAGGAAGGACGAGGCCAACCCCTTTTCTGAACAGGAACGGTGGCATCGAGGGCTCTGTATGAACTGAATCGAGTCAGCATTCTAGAATGGAAAACGGATAGTTATCCCCGAACCGCGACATGGACCGCCCCCTGTTC
>CAZQNH010000032.1:0-29641 GCA_964594685.1 uncultured Halobacteriales archaeon | reverse complement strand
TTCCAGGACACGGCGATCCCCCATGGCATGACCGTTAACCATCCAGAAGGGCCCGATGATATCAACCAGTCACTCGAGCCCTGCCCCGAATACATCCAACTCGGCTATCGCGATTTGCTCTATCTTAACGGGGGCGATTACTACCGTCATAACGAAGCACGGGCCGAATACATCCGGTCACTCCTAGAGGGGGAGTACGGATACGAGATCGTGGCCGAGTTCGGGTCTCGACCACCCGACTTCGTTCCGCAGCGAGCGACGCCGGGTTCGTACGTGGAACTGCTCCCATATGGGATTTACCCCCAGACCGACCAGTACGCCGACGAACAGGAACTCGCAGCCAACCAGTACACCGTGATCCTCGAGTCGACGGGGGAGTGCAAACGGAGTCGTGATCCGCCGTTCTGACTGCCGTGAACGCGGACGCTACCGGTGAGACTGCAGCAACCACCTTTCTGACGGTACTGTAACGAAGCTGCGTTACCCAATATGACTAGTCGAATGGCGTTACTCCGTCCGGAGCGACGCGCGGTCGATCCCCAGCGAGGGATACCAGCCCGCGAGGGCCGGGAGGTAGACGCCGAGGAAGCGGTCGGCGAACACGACGGGAACGATCGCCGCACTCGGCACGCCGAGGCCGACGAACACTGCTGTCGTCGTCGCCTCGGTTATCCCGAACCCACCAGGGGTCAACGGCAGTAGCGTCACGCTGTAGGCCATCACCAGGTAGACCGGCAACAGGGCAATCGGCTCGAAGGAGACGCCGAACGCTGACAGAAGAAGCCAGACGCGAACCCCTGGAGCGAGCAGCATCGCCACGAGCCAGCCGGCTGTATATCGAGTCCAGAGGCGCGGATCGCCCGCGAGCTTCCGGAAGCTGCCATGCGAGTCAGCGGTGAAGGCAACCGCTTCGTCCGCACGCGCAGCGAGCGCGTCGCCGACCAGAGGGAGTCGACCCAAGAGTCGGGTCGTTCCCGATACGACCCAGTCGAAGCGCTTCAGGTTCGTCCCGACGGTCAGGACAGCTGTGCCAGATACGAGGTACAATCCGATCGAGAGGCCAAGCAGTATCGTGAGGCCGATCGGGAGCCGGTGGTAGGCGAGGACGAGCCCCCCGAGGCCGACCGCACCATAGAGCAAAGCGTACAGGGCGGTATGGATGCCCGAGGCGGCTGTGGCATCGGCGTATGACAGCTCCAACTTGCTCCGGAGGACGAACGGCGCGGCAAGGCGGCCGGTCAGCCGCGACGGAAGCAGCTGATTCACGAAGTTGACGACGAGATCGACGATACCGGCCGTCTGGAGGTCGGTCCGTTCGATCGGCCGCAGCGTCGCATGCCAGGTGTAAAATCGGGCGAGCAACCCGGCGACAGTCACGATGAGTACGGCGGCGATCGTGACAGCGTCGAGGCCCACGAAAAGGGCCGCCGCCTCCCCTGGATCCGCCCGAGTCACCGCCCAGGCGAGCGCGGCGAGCGCGATCGCGTACTGGGCGATCGTCAGCGTGACGTCTCTGACTCGCTTCTTCACCACGTCAGTCCTCCTCCGTCGAACTGTCCTCACCGTCAATCGGTCGCCGAACAGACTCGTCACCGTCCATCGCTTCTTCCCCCGACTTGTCGGCGGCCTTTGCTGTATCGGTAGACTCGTCATCCGGGTCCATCCCGAGGGCGTCTCGTGCCGACACGAACGTGAAGTCGGTCGCGAGAAGGCGCTCGATGGCCCGTCGCATCCACGCGCCGGTCCGCCAGTAGACCCGCGACGGGACGCCGTCCACGTCGGGGAGGTCGACGCACTCCCAGGAGTGAACGTATAAGATCGGGGTGATTCCCCGCCGAGCGAGCAGCCTCATCCCCAGGATAGTGTACCTGGGACCGAAAAACCGCAACCAAGCCCCGGTCAGCGGCAACCGCAACCCAGGCATGACACTCACCGGCAGCTCCTGGAAACCTGCTGGAGCGGCGGGGTCAACATCTGTCGCCTGGGTCGGTCTGTGGAAGTCGTACTCCCCTCCGTACCAGCCTGGAACCTTCCGACTGGAAACGACGCTGGAGTCGTACGCGTAGCCCGCTCGTCCGAGTGCCTCGAAGTGGCCCTCGGTGAGGTCGAACGCCGGCGCCCGAAACCCCGATATCCGCGATCCTGTAATGTCTGCAAGGATCTCCTGGGACCGCTCGATTTCTTCCTCCCGCGTCCCGGCGTCGATGGTAGAGAGGAGTCGATGCGAATGACTGTGCGAGGCGATCTCGTGGCCGGCGGCGGCGAGTGCACGGATAGGATCGGGGTAGCGTTCGGCGAGCTCCGAGACGACGAAGCCCGTCGTAGTTGCGTCGTACTCCTTGAAGATATCCCGGAGAAAGGAGAGCCCGCCGAGACCGACTTCAGTTCGGTCGGTCGTGCCGGGGGCGTTGCGATAGGCCGGCGTCTGGGTGAACAGTTCGACATCGACCGTGAGGACCGCAACTTGTTCACTCATCGCGTTCGTCGAGTTCGACTCGAAGCAGACTCACTTCCTCATTGAGCTTCGATATTCGTTCGTAGAGCTGGCCGATTCGATAGAACAGGTAGGTGACCACGACGAAGAGTGTCAGATTCGAGACGATGAGGATCGCTCGGGCCTTCCATTCGAGGCCCAGCAGTGCCGCAACTCTCTCGAAGAAGTCCGGGTAGACCCCGACGAAGATCAAGCCTACACCGACGGCCAGCGACATCCCGAGCAACGCGAGGTCCTCGCGGCCACGAGCGACGATGCGATAGCTATTCCAGAGGAAGACGATACCGATGAGCACTGCGAGGATGTTGACGAGACTGTAGGCCATAGCTATCGAAAGATGAGGACTCGGAGGATCGTGTCCGTCATGAGCAGCGGGTAGATCGCCAGCGTCTCGACCGAGAACTGCGATGTCCCCACCTCTCGGGTCGGCATCTCGACCGAAACTTCGCGGATCCTGAGATCACGCGTGGCCGCTTCGAGGGTCTGCTCGACGGCCCAGTGTTTGTCCGACCGATGCAGTATCGTCTCGAGGGCGGAGACGCGATAGACGCGGAAGCCACTTGTCACGTCGGTGACGTCCACGTCGCCCAGAACGTTGACCACCGCCGTAAACGAGGTGATACCGACGTTCCGGATCACGGAGTACTCCCGGTAGCTCTCGTTGAGATACCGACTGCCGATCACCATGTCGGCGTCCGTCGCCTCCGACAGCAGTCTGGGGACCGCGTCCGTGTCGTGCTGGCCGTCGGCGTCTATCTGGACGACGAAGTCGTAGTCCTCTTTGATTGCATACCGGTAGCCAGTCCTGACCGCGCCGCCGACTCCCGTATTGAACGCGTGTTCGATCACCGTCGCTCCGTGGGCTCTCGCGATGTCGGCTGTCCCATCTGTCGAGTCGTCGTCTACGACGACCACCTCGTCGACGTGCTCGCGAGCGTCGTCGACGATCGACCCGACGGTCTCCCGTTCGTTATACGCGGGGATGACGGCGATCGTTCGCACACATATATCGCAGCCGGGAGTTCACTTATTTATGTTCATTGAGACGAAACCCACTAGTCACTCGACTGCGTCTCCCGAGGTGATGACCGGGACCCGCCACATGGTGGTTGGGCTCGACGGCGCGAGCTGGCGATTGCTCGATCCCTGGATCGAGGCCGGCGAACTCCCAAACCTCGCCGCGCTCCGCGAGACGGGCTCGTGGGCCGAAACGGAGAGTTGCCTCCCGCCGGTAACTTACCCGAACTGGAAGTGTTACGCCGCGGGAAAGGACCCCGGCGGGTTCGGCGTCTTCTGGTTCGAACACGTCGACCTGGCCGCCGGGGAGATCAGTGTCGCCGACGGAAGCGACTTCCACACCGCCGAGCTGTGGGACTACCTCAACGCCGACGGCCAGTCCGCGGGCGTCGTCAACATGCCAACTATGTATCCGCCACGGCAGATCGACGGTGCTATAGTCGCAGGTGGACCCGACGCGGTCGAGGGCGAGTACCGCTCGATCTCGGGAGGCTATACGTACCCGCCCGACCTCGAAACCGAACTCGAGGACCGCTTCGACTATCGCGTTCATCCCGATCCGCTCCTCTCGACGAACGAGGAGCGGGGAGCCGAGGTCGAGGCCATCCTCGACGTGCTGGATTCGCGTTTCGAGGTCGCACTCTGGCTTCTTGAGGACCGCGAGTTCGATTTCGTCCACGTAACGCTATTCTACCTCAACGTGCTCCATCACTTCTTCTGGGACGAGGAACCGACCTACCGGGCCTGGACGCTCGTCGACGAGTGGCTCGGACAACTGGCCGAACGGGACGACCTCAATCTCGTGCTCATGTCCGACCACGGGAGTGCGACCACCACCACCGAGTTCTACGTCAACGAGTGGCTCGCAGAGAACGGATACCAGACCCGTACCCGGACAATCGACGATGCACTCAGGTGGGTCGGACTCGACCGCGAAACCGCCCTAGGCGTCGCCAAACGCCTCGGGATCGTGGATATGCTCGCCCGAGTGATCCCCGAGCGCCTCCAACAACTCGTGCCCCAGCAAACTGGGCTCAAGCGGGACCGCAAACTCGAAGCGATCGATCTCGAGCGAACTCGAGCGGTCGCGAGCGGGCAGGGACCGATCTACCTCAATCCCGCTTTCGACACCGTCTCGGTCAGTGAGTCACTCGTGGCCAACCTTCGAGCACTCGAAGACGACGAGGGACCACTCTTTACGGCAGTCCACCGGGGCGAAGACGTGTACTCGGGTCCGTACGTCGGCGACGCGCCAGAGATCGTGATCGACCAGCGTCCCGGCGTCCACGTTAACGACGGCGTCGGCGGCGGCACGGTCATGGCCGGCCCCGATCGCTGGGCAGCCGAGAATACGCGTCACGGAATCTTCCTCGCGAACGGACCGGACTTCGCCGACCGTGGCGAACTCGACCGAATCAGCATCCTCGACATAGCCCCGACCCTGCTGGTCGCGGCCGGCTGTGACGTGCCACGAGACATGACCGGCGACATCCTTCCGATCTTCGCGAAGGAGCCGGACTGGGAGCGCCGGGACCCGATCGCGATCCACGAGCGCGACGGCGCCGAGACGAGTGCCGAGGTCACCGAACGTCTCGAGCAACTGGGGTACATGGAGAAGTAACTCGGGGAAGTCCGTCGTCTCACGGAGGAGATAGTACTCGTAACCGAGGTATCGGGGAATATGGGAGTACGAGTGTCTGCCGAAGGTCGGACGTACGTGTGCGCGCGCGTGCGCATGTTTTTTAAGTCAGCCCGCACTATGCATGTACAATTCATTCATGGCGGAGGAACCCGAGTACGGTGCCGGCCAGATACAGGTGCTGGAGGGTCTCGAGGCGGTTCGCAAACGTCCTGCGATGTATATCGGGTCTACCGAAGGGCGTGGACTTCATCACCTGGTCTACGAGGTCGTCGATAACTCCATCGACGAAGCCCTCGCCGGCTACTGTTCACAGATCGAAGTCGAGTTGCACGAGGACGGATCAGTCAGCGTTACTGACGACGGTCGAGGTATCCCCATCGACACCCACGAGGAGTACGACCGCCCCGCTCTGGAGGTCATACTCACGCTCCTGCACGCGGGGGGCAAGTTCGACAACAAGTCCTACCAGGTCTCCGGTGGGCTCCATGGGGTCGGTGTCTCCGTCGTGAACGCCCTCTCCGCATGGCTCGTCGCCGACGTCGACCGAAACGGCGGTCGATACCGCCAACGATTCGAGCGCGGCGAACCCGTTACCGACCTCCAGACGGTCGAGGACGCCGAGGTAGACGACACCGGGACCACCATCAGGTTCAAACCCGACGCCGAAATATTCGAGGTCGAGGAGTTCTCCTTCTCCACGCTCGAGACCCGTCTCAGGGAACTCGCCTTCCTCAACTCGGGCGTCGAGATCAGCCTCCTGGATAGTCGCGGCGAGGAACCCGAATCAGTGACCTTCCTCTACGAGGGCGGCATCAAGGAATTCGTCCACTACCTCAATGAGACGCGGTCGCCGCTCCACCAGGATGTCATCTATCTCGAGGACGAGACAGACGAGGTCCAGGTCGAGATCGCGATGCAGGCCACCGAAGACCTCCAGTCCTCTACCCATGCCTTCGCCAACAATATCAATACCCGCGAAGGCGGCACCCACCTTACCGGGTTCAAGACCGCACTTACCCGGGTCGTGAACGATTACGCGAACGAGCACAACATGCTCGGGGAACTCGACGGCGAGAACCTCAAAGGCGAGGACATACGCGAGGGACTCACCGCCGTCATCTCGATCAAACACCCCGACCCCCAGTTCGAGGGCCAGACGAAGACCAAACTCGGCAACAGCGAGGTCCGCGGGATCGTCGAGTCCGCCCTCCACGAGGAACTCTCCACCTACTTCGAGGAGAACCCCGACACCGCCCGCGCAGTCATCGCGAAAGCCATCGAGGCTGCAAAGGCCCGAAGGGCTGCCAAGAAGGCAGAAGAGCTGACACGTCGCAAGAGCGCCCTCGAGAGCACGTCCCTCCCGGGGAAGCTCGCCGACTGCCAGACCCGCGACCCGGAGGAAGCCGAACTGTTCATCGTGGAAGGCGACTCGGCCGGCGGTAGCGCCAAGCAGGCCCGAGATCGGGCCTTCCAGGCGGTCCTGCCGATCCGGGGGAAGATACTGAACGTCGAGAAACACCGGCTCGACCGGATCCTCGAGAACGAGGAGATCCGGGCGATGATCAGGGCCATCGGGACCGGGATCGGCGAGGAGTTCAATATCGAAGATCTTCGATATGAGAAAATCGTGTTAATGAGTGTTGATGGCGAAGAACACGGGTTCATTCGAGATAGCAGCGGCCGGACTCAGTTTGTTGAAATTGGGGCGTACATCGACGACGTAATTGAAGCTCAGGGGGAGCGCTATGAGGACCACGAAGTCCTGTGTTTTGGCCGGGAAGATAATGAGACCAAATTCCGGAAGATAGACCAAGTCATTCGGCATGAAATCGATGAACCGCTCTTTAGAGTCGAGACCGCCTACGGTCGAAATCTCAAAGTGACAGCGTCACACAGTGTGTTCGTTTATCGAGATGGTGATATTGAACTCGCACGAGGAGATGAGATCGAGTCGGGCGATCAAGTCGTGGCGCCACGGACGGTCCCGCTTCACGGAAATCGCACGGGCGACCAAATTGACTTGCTTGCCGAACTGGTCGAGCGTTCAGACGAGTTCGACTCGGAGATATTCGCACGAGGGGAAGGAATCGAGGAGTTGTACAAGAGGAAGGTTCGCCAAGAGCTATCCGCGGGTTCGGCAGATAACGTCGATAGGGTTGAACCGAGAGTTGAGGCACCGGACTCGGTTCGCTCGATGTTGAGACAACAACGGAACTCCCAGCATCTTTCACAGGCGGCGGTCGGTGAGGAGGTTGGTGTTGCCCAACCCATAACGGTCTCCCAATGGGAACGCGGACAGTCCCGTCCAACGATCTCGAATTTCAAAGCATACTGTGAAGCTGTCGGTGTGTCAGCGGATCAGGTCATGAATGAAGTGGAAATCATGGACTCCTTACTTGACCAACGCTGGAACAATCAATATTCAGGAGCACAAACAAATCGAGTCAGGGACTATATCAGGGTAAGCGAACTGACTGAAGAAGACATTGATCTAATCCCAGACGACGCACCAGTGGAACTAACTCCGGAACACTATGCAGAGAAGGGAATCGACCGCTATGTTAGAATCGATGAAGAACTGCTTGATCTAATGGGATTCTATGTTGCAGAAGGAAGCTCTTCGCCTCGAAATGGGATCCGACTTGCGATGGGGAAAAACAATGAACACCTCACTGATAAATATCGGTCTCTATTCGAACACGTGTTCGGCATCAAGGGTAAGCGTAACGAGTACACCAACAAAGTCGACGAGGTAAAACTTGTCAATCGTGTTGCAGCGCTAGTGTGGGAGCATATCTTCGGATTTGAGGGTGAAGACGCGAGCGAAAAATCCGTACCAGCTGTTGCATTCAACGTTTCCCGACAGGCACAATTGGCATTTCTAAACGGCTATCTCCTTGGAGACGGCACGGTATCCGAGAACAGTGTTGCTTGGACAACTGCCTCACGGGACCTTGCGAGTGGAATACTATATTTACTATCGAGCCTGAGTGTGGTTGGTTCACACTCAGTCCTTGAAGCCGATGAGGATACTGACAACGATGAAAACGGGTTCAAGCAGCGGAGCGATAAGCACACAATTTCGGTGACTGCCCGCCAAGACCTCGAAACACTCCGACCTGTCTGGGAATCCCATCCCAACGGGGACCTGCTTCAATCGAAAGTGAAGAATGGGTACGACAATGAAGCGAACCGAAGCTACACGGAAATATCGGACGATCTCGTGGCTCTGCCCGTGAGGGAAGTCACCGAAGTCGAGCCATCCGGGGACTACGTCTACGACTTTTCCGTCGAAACCGACGAAAACTTCATTGCAGGAATGGGCGGACTCTGCGCCCACAATACCGACGCTGACGTCGACGGGGCCCATATCAGAACACTCCTGTTGACGTTCTTCTACCGGCATATGAAACCGCTCCTGGAACAGGGCCACATCTACGCCGCCCAACCACCGCTTTACCGCATCCGGTACCGGGGTGAGACGTACGACGCGATGACCGATGAACACCGCGAGGAGATCATCGAGGAAAAATGCAACGGGAACCCCACCCAGATCCAGCGGTTCAAGGGCCTGGGCGAGATGAATCCCGACCAGCTCTGGGACACCACGATGAAGCCCGAGAACCGAATCCTCAAACGCATCACCATCGAGGACGGGGCCGAGGCTGATCGCATGTTTTCGGTGTTGATGGGTGACGCGGTTGAGCCCCGGAAGAAGTTCATCCAGGACCACGCCTCCGAGGCCGAATGGGTAGACATCTGAGAAGACGATGAGTTCTGACATACCTGACACCCCCGACGACGTTGCGGACCGGGTCAAGAACGTGCGAGTCGAGGACGAGATGGAGCAGTCCTACATCGACTACGCGATGAGCGTGATTGCAGGTCGGGCCCTGCCCGACGTGCGCGACGGGCTCAAACCCGTCCATCGACGCATCCTCTACGCGATGTCCGAAGCGGGCATCTCCAGCGGGTCGGGCCACCGGAAGTCCTCCTCTATCGTGGGCGAGACGATGGGGAATTTCCACCCCCACGGCGATTCGGCGATCTACGACGCGCTGGTCCGCATGGCTCAGGAGTTCTCGATGCGCCATCCGCTGGTGGACGGCCAGGGGAACTTCGGTTCGATCGACGGCGATCCGCCTGCGGCCATGCGGTACACTGAGGCCCGGATGGCGCCCATCGCCGAGGAGCTACTCGAGGACATCGACAAGGACACCGTCGATTTCCAGTCCACCTACGACGACCGCCTCGAGGAACCGACGGTCCTGCCGGCCGCCTTCCCCAACCTGCTGGTGAACGGGTCCTCGGGCATCGCGGTCGGGATGAGTACCAACGTCCCGCCCCACAATCTGGCCGAGGTCATCGACGCCACCATCCACCTCATCGACAACCCGAATGCTACCATCCTGGACCTGATGGACTTCGTCAAGGGGCCTGACTTCCCGACCGGGGCGACCATCGTGGGCCGTAATCCGATCAAACAGGCCTACGAGACCGGACGCGGCCGGTTGACGGTGCGGGCGAATTACCAGATCGAGGAACAGGAGCGCGGCGGCGACCGGATCGTCCTCACCGCCTTGCCCTATCAGCAGAACAAGTCGAAGCTGGTCGAGCGCATCGCGGATATGGTCAACGACGGCGACCTCCAGGGGGTCAGGGACCTGCGGGACGAGTCCGACCGCGACGGTATCCGAGTGGTGATCGACCTCAAGCGGAACGCGAACACGGACATTGTCGAGAACCGATTGTTGGAGAGTGCCCTCGAACGCACGTTCAGTATCATCAATCTCGCACTTGTCGACGGCCAACCCGAGATCCTCACGCTCAAGGAGATGCTGGCGCACTACCTCGAGCACAGAAAGGAGGTTGTCCGCCGGCGCTCCCAGTTCGAACTCGACGAGGCCACGGATCGCGAGCACATCCTCCAGGGGCGGCTGCACGCCTTGGACAACGTCGAAGCGGTCGTCGAACTCATCCGGAACTCCGAGGACCGGGACCGGGCCAAAGCCGGGCTCCGCGAGGAGTTCGATTTCTCCGAGGCCCAGGCCGAACACATCGTCCGGATGCAACTCGGGAGTCTCACCTCCCTCGAGCGGACCGAGATCGAGGAGGAGTACGAGGAGATCCAGGCCAGGATCGAGCGCCTCGAGACCATCCTCGGCGACGAGACCGAACTACTCGCGGTGATCAAGGAGGAACTCCGCGAGATCAAGGCCGAGTACGCCGACGAGCGCCGGACCCAGATCGTCGAGGACGACGGTGAGGTCACTGACGAGGATCTCATCCCCGACGAGGACGTCCTCATCACGCTCTCGGAGGAGGACTACATCAAACGGGTGCCGATGGAGACCTTCTCGGACCAACACCGCGGCGGGAAGGGCATCATCGGCGCGGATCTGAAGGAGGGCGACCGGATCGCCTCGGCGTTCACCGCTCGCACCCTCGATACCCTGCTCTGTTTCACCGACCGAGGGCAGGTGTATCGGATGAAGGCCTACCAGGTCCCGGAGATGTCCAGGACCGCACGCGGGACCTCCGCGGTGAACCTGCTCTCCCTCGACGACGGTGAGGCTATCTCGGCCATGGTGGCCACCCGCGACTTCGAGCCGGGCGAGTACCTCACGATGGTCACCCGGGACGGGTACGTCAAGCGGACCCCGGTCGAGGACTTCCAGAACATCCTCTCGACGGGTATCATCGCGACCCGGCTCGAGGGCGATGACCAACTGGTGGACGTCGAGGTCACGGACGGGGACGCCGACCTCATCCTGGGTACGCGGGACGGGATGGCTATCCGATTCGACGAGACCGAAGTTCGATCCATGGGCCGTACCGCCCGCGGTGTTGGTGGGATCCGGCTCGAAGGCGAGGATAAGGTCGCCGGCATCACCGCGGTATGGGATGCCGACGACCGGGACCTGCTCACAGTGACGGAACACGGGTACGGCAAGCGGACGCCGGTGTCCCAGTACCGCGCCCAGTCACGATACGGGAAGGGGCTGGTGGACATCAAAACCGACGTGCGAAACGGCCCGGTCGCGACGATCCAGGCGGTGACCGAGGCCGATCACGTGATCGCCATGAGCGAGGCGGGCCAGATCATCCGGATGCCGGTCGCGGAGATATCCGAGGTCGGACGGAACACAAAGGGGGTGCGGGTCATGCGCGTCGAAGAAGGGGACCGACTCGCGGGCGTGAGCGTGTTCCACCCGATCGAGGCGGACGAGGATGTGACCGATTCCGATGCCATCGCGGCAGATGAGGATTCGGCCGAGGTCGATGAGAATCCCACCGAGGCCGACGAGAACTGACCCGTCGCATCGCCGCCTCGGTTTCGGTGTCCTATTAGGCGCGGCCGTCGTAGTTGAACCGATCACTGATGGACTCGTTCTCGGATCTCGTCGACGACGATACGCGACTTCTCGCATTTACCGGCAAGGGCGGGGTGGGGAAGACCACCTCCTCGGCGGCGTCCGCGGTCCACCTGGCCGAGAACGGCGAGCGGACCCTCTTGATCTCGACCGACCGGTCGCCCTCACTTTCGGATGTCCTGGAACTCGACGTATCCGGCGAGATCACATCCGTCCCCGATATCGACGGACTTGACGCGGTCGAGATGGACTTCGACATCATCGCCGAGCGGTGGAAAAAGCGGTACGGGGAGGAAGTCTATGCCGTGGTCTCCTCCTTCATGCCGGTGGACCGATGGGTGGTCGACTACTTCGCCGAGGCCCCGGGGATCGCCACCCAGTTCGCACTGAGCTACATCCTCGAGTACTTCGCGGGGGACACGTACGACCGGATCGTCTGGGATACCGCACCCGCGGGGTCGACCATCGGGTTGCTCGAACTCGAAGAACAGCTCTACACTCATCTCGGGGAGGCCCCGAAGTTCTATGCGAAGCTCCGGGCCGCTATCAAGCGCGACGTGGACCAGGACCCCCGGAAACTGCTGGAGGAATGGCGAGCGCTTGCAAACGAGTGCCTGGAGATGGTACGGAGTCCCCACACGGCCTTCGTTGTGGTGACCATCCCAGAGGCACTCGCCGTCAAAGAGACCGATCGAATCGTGACCCAACTCCGAGAGAAGAACATCGCTGTCGACGCCGTGATCGCCAACAACGTGCTCACGGGGGACGTCTGTGACTGCGAGCACTTCAGCCGACGGGCCGCCATCCACGAGGAACACCTCGCGTCGCTGGCCGGGACGTACGCCGAGGACCCGGGCCTCGTGACCGTCCCCCAGCTCTCGACCGAGATCGTGGGGCTCGAGTCCCTCGACGCCGTCGCCGAGGCGATATTCGAGTCCGAGGGCCAGGCCGCAGAACCACCAGCCTGATCCGCCGGTGTATGAGACCTACCGCGCCTGAACTCGATTCTCTACGGTCCCCATTATAGAATACGTTTCCCGAGCCCGCTGGCGGCAAGTTCGGCGGCCATCTCCGCGGTCGTGTTCCGCTGGTCTAAGATCGGATTTACCTCGACGAGTTCGAACGACCGCAGGACGTCGTAGCGCACGTCATGTTTCGCGACGGCCTCGAGGGCCGCATGAGCTTCGCGGTAACTGACACCCCCTCTGACCGGTGTCCCGACGCCCGGGGCCTCGTTCGGATCGAGCCAGTCCAGGTCGAGGGAGACGTGGATGCCATCGACGCCGCTCGATGCGATATCGAGGGCTTCATCGACGACGTCACTGATTCCGCGCCCGTCCAGGTCCGACATCGTATACGCCGTGACCTTGCTTTCCTTCAGGGCGGACCGCTCGGCGTCGTCGAGCGAGCGGAGGCCGATCAGCACCACGTTCTCCTCGCGGAGCCCGTCCGCGGTGGCCCATTCCAGGTCCTCGAAGTACCCCCGACCCAGCGCTGCTGCCAGGGGCATCCCGTGGAGATTGCCGCTGGGAGACGTCTCCGGGGTGTTGAAATCCCCGTGGGCGTCGAACCAGATCGCGCCGATGTCCGCGTCCCGGCCGGAGCCGGCGAGGGAGCCGATCGCGACCGAATGGTCGCCGCCCAGAACCAGCGGCAGGGCCCCATCCCCGATAGCTCCAGCCACCTCGTTCCCGAGTCGGGTGTTGACGTCCCGGACCGCCCCCAGGTGTTTCGCGTTGACGTCGGCCGTCTCCGACTCACTCGATTCTTCCTCGGCGAGCGGTGCGAGCAGGTCGCCGCTGTCCTCGCACACCATATCGCCGGCGGCCTCTATCTGCTCGGCCAGTCCCGCGTATCGGATCGCGGAGGGTCCCATATCGACACCGCGCCTGTTTGCGCCGTAATCGATCGGGGCCCCGATAACGCGGACGGTTCGAGTCATGGCCCGTCTTTGGCGGGCCGTCATGGAAAGGACTTGGTTACGCGCGACGTGGCGACTCAGGTGTAGGGTGCACAGACCCGCTCGATGCCCTCCTCGAATCCGATCTCGGGTTCCCAGCCGGTAGCCGCCGTGAACTTCGAGATATCGGCAAGCGTGTCGTGGACGTAGACGTCCTCGGGGATGGGGTTCTCGACGTACTCCGGGCTGATATCGGTCCCGAGTTGGTCATTGAGCATCTCGACGACCGTATCGAAGTCGTACTGTTCGCCCGTGCCCACGTTGTAGATCCCCGTCAGTTGCTCCTCCGCGGCCCGGATGGTTGCCTCGACGACGTCCTCGACATGGGTAAAGTCCCGCGTCTGGGTGCCGTCACCGTAAATCTTCGGCGCGCGGCCGTTCGCCAGCTCGTCGGCGAACTGGGCGATGATATTGGCGAACTCGCCCTTGTGGGCCTCGGCACCCTCGGCCATGCCCTGGTAGACCGAGAAATACCGGAGGCCAGCCATCGTGAGGTCGTCGTAGTAGTTCGCGTAATATTCGGCGTACCGTTCCCGCGCGAGTTTGGAGGCCTCGTATCCCGTCCGGACCTCGACGTCCATGGACTCCGGGGACGGCTGGGTCCGGTCCCCGTAGATCGACGAGGTGGTCGCGTAGACGACCGTATCGCCGCCCTGCTCCAGATACTGTTCGACCGTGTTCACGAAGCCCTCGACGTTGACGCGTGCTCCTCGCTGAGGGTCCTCCTCGTGCATCTGCATCGAGGAGAGGGCGGCGAGGTGAAACAGGACATCGACGTCGGCGGGGAGGTCATCGTCGAGCACGCTCATCTCGTAGAAGTCGACCGAGTCGACGAGGTTCTCCTCGGTCCCGAGGAAGAGGTCGTCGACGACGAGGACTTCGTTGTCCGCAGCGAGCGTATTGGCGAGGTTCGACCCGATGAAGCCCGCCCCGCCGGTGACCAGCACACGTTTACCCTGCATGAACGGGTGGTCACCTGTCGGCCGATTAAGCCTCCCGGTTTGTGACTGGAGAGTCCCGATACCGCACGTAATCGGCGGCGAACGGGAGCCCTTCCGCCGGCGAAAGACCCCTTCCCACTGTAATAGTCGGGAGATTTATCAAACGAGCCAGCCTAGTTTCCTGCAATGTCTACTATCGAACTGACCTCGAGTCAGAAAACAATTCTCCGGGCACTGGTAGATCTGTTCACGCAGGCCGAGACGGCGATCAAAGGCGAGGAGATCGCCGAGGAGGTCGACCGGAATCCAGGCACGATCCGGAACCAGATGCAGAGTCTGAAAGCCCTCCAGCTGGTCGAAGGGGTTCCGGGTCCGAAAGGCGGGTACAAACCAACTACCAACGCCTATGAGGCCCTCGAGATCGAGCAGATGGACTCGCCAGCCAGCGTGCCCATCGTGTTGAACGGCGAACCGGTCGAGGACGCAAACGTCCAAGACATCAACCTCGCGAGCGTTTTCCACCCCGATCTCTGCCGAGCCGAGATCGGTGTCCGAGGATCGGTGAACGATTTCCACGAAGATGACCAGGTCTCGGTGGGCCCCACGCCGATCTCGAAGCTTCGCATCGACGGCACCGTCGACGGCAAGGACGATTCCGACAACGTCGTGATCATCAAAATCGACAAGATGATCGCGCCCGCGGAAGACCCCGAGCATTGAGGCCCCACTGGGGACCTGAGCTGGCGGTTCTTGTCCGTGATCTCAAGCGACGATTCTTCTCAAACACACCCGGGCTCTCCGGCCAACTCCTTCCCCTTTGACCCCCCGAGCCTCGGTTCGAGCGAGAGATCTGGTGGCTCTAACCTATCCGATCGAGCGCAAAACGATAGAAGGGCCGAAATCCACGCTCTCGATCGATCGTCAGTTCCCTTCGAGCGAGAGTCCAGGATGCCAGTGTTCGACCCCGGCTTCGCGCTTCCGTTCGTCCATCGTCGCCAGGAGCTTCACGGCGAGACTCGCGGTCTGGGCGGCTCGTTCGTCGCCCTCGGTCCGGAATTCTCCGGTGACCCGGTTGGCATACACCGAGCAGACCGCCCCGGCGCGCAACTCGTACAGCGAGGCTATGGTGAGGATGGCGCTCGCCTCCATCTCGATATTCTGCACATTGGCTTCCTGCAGTTCCTCGAGGAGTTTCTCGCTCCCGGCTGCCTCGAATCCGTCGAATCCCGGCCGGCCCTGGCCCGCGTAGAAGCTGTCCGCACTCATGGTCACCCCGACGTGGTAGTCATAGTCCAATCGCTCGGCAGCCGCGACCAGCGCGGCGACAACCTCGCGGTCCGCGACCGCCGGATAGTCCTCCCGGACGTACTCGTCGCTGGTTCCCTCCTGGCGGACGGCTCCAGAACTTATCACCAGATCGCCGACCGACATCCCCGGCTGGATGGCTCCCGTGGAACCGACCCTGATGAACGTCTCCGCGCCTGCCCTGGCAAGTTCCTCGACCGCGATGGCCGCGGACGGGCTGCCGATCCCGGTCGACGTGACCGAAATTGGGGTGCCATCGTATCGACCGGTGACAGTGCGGTACTCACGGTGATGAGCCCGTTCTGTGGCCTCCTCCCAGAACGCGGTGATGGCGTCGACCCGCTCGGGATTCCCGGGGAGCAGCACCGCGTCGGCCAGGTCCTCTGGGCCGACCTCGAGGTGATACTGTTCCCCGTCGTTTGGGTCTTCGCTATCGGGAGTCATTGTACTGGAAGGCGTTGTTCGGAGAGTACCAAAATCCCTTCGTCATACGGACCGGAAAATCCCGATCTCGAGTCTGCAACGTGGAATGACGTCTCCGGGGAGTCCCAAATCGAGGTTTAGACCCATCACGACGGAGCGGTCCCCGCGTCTTCCGCCCACCAGTCGGAACCTCATCCGGCACGAAGTTTCAAATACCGGGACCCGACCAACCCAACCCGTGACCTGACGCGTTGCCGGCGGCGGGCTCGCGGGAGTGGAACACCTCGCCGGCGGACCGATCGTTCCCTGTTAGCCCCCTGTTGTGAATGTATCTCCCCCGCATCCATTCTGCCTCGGCCTATTCAGTCCGAAGCGTCGTCGAGTAACTCCCCGGAAAAAGAGTGGGGCAAGAGATCAGCCAACCGGTGTTCGGTGGGACCCCCAGGGTCGTCGACGATCACCGAGAAGTCGGCGTCCGCGAACTCGGCGAGGGTCTGGCGGCACATGCCACAAGGCGTGATTCCGTCCCTCGCGGCGGAGGTGACAGCGATGCGCTCGAAATCGGTATGGCCGTCCATATACGCCTGTACCAGGGCCACCTCCTCGGCGTGGAGGCTATTGGAGTAATTCGCGATCTCGATGTTCGCGCCGAGGTAGACCAACCCGTCGGCCGTCTCGAGGGCGGCGCCGACCGGGTACTCCGAGTAGGGGACATAGGCGTACTCGAGGGCGTCTCTCGCGGCCTGCAGCAACTCCTGCATAACCCAGGCTTCGCCGTCGGGGAAAAAATACCCCCGGGCTTACTCCTCACCTGACTCGTAGTGGTCGCCCGCGGCCTCGGGGAGCCGCGTGTGTCCGACCAGTGCCAGGACCACGATCACCGTGAGGTACGGGATGGTCCTGACCAGGGGTTGCGGGATGGCGAAGACGTCCCTGGCCTGGAGGGTCAGCTGGACGGCGTCGAGACCCGCGAAGAGCAACGTCGACAGCATGGCGCCGATCGGATTGTAGTTGCCGAACAGATAGGCCACGATGGCGATGAACCCCTTGCCGTTCACCATCGTCGCGCCGTTGCCGGTGAACTGCCCGAGCGAGAGCGACAGCGCCGCGCCGCCGAACCCCGACAGGACCCCGGAGAGTAACACGGCGGTGTGTCGAACCTTGCGCACACTAACCCCCGCGGTATCCAGGGCCTTCGGGTTCTCGCCACTCGCCCGGACCCAGCGACCGAACGTGGTCCGGTACAGCGTATACCAGGAGACGACCACCGCCATGAACATCAGATAGACCATGAGCGTCGCGTCGAAGAGGGCCCCGAAGAAGGGTATCGCTGACAGGATCGGGATGGTATACGTCTGTAGCGCCGCCACACTCGAGGTGTTCGGGCCCCCGTATATGACCTGGGACATGAACGGTGCGAGGCCAAGTGCGATCAGCCAGACCGCCAGGCCAGCGATGATCTGGTCGGCGCGGAACTCGATACACACGACGCCGAAAAGCCCCGCGAGCATCGTGCTCGCCAGCACCCCCGAGAGGATCCCGATCCAGACGCTCCCGGTCACGTCGGTGGCGTAGACACCGGCGAAGGCCGAGATGATGAGTAGCCCTTCCAGCCCGATGTTGATGACGCCGCTCTTCTCGGCGAAGATGCCCCCGAGCGCAGCGAAGGCGATGGGGACGGAGAGACGGAGTGCAGCGGAAAGCGTACTCGAGGCCGTGAGGATATCGAGGAACTGGCCCACGGTCGATTCCGGGGACAGAACTCCAACGATCCCGATCACCAGCAAGATCAGGAAGGTGACCAGCGCAAGATAGCCGCGGATCCCCAGGTCAACGATCCGTTCAATTACCGCGGATGTATCCGGCAGCTCACTCATCCTCGGTCACCTCGCCACCGTCCGTGACTGCCGGCTCTCGACCGGTCTCCTGGGGCAGAACATATGTGCCGATGAGCCGGAAGAACTCCGGCATCGCCACGAACAGGATGATGAGTCCACGAAGCACTCCGACGAGTTGCGGCGGGACATCGGTCCCCACGTCGACGACGATCGAACCACTTTTCAGCACTCCGAACAGGAGGCCGGCGAATCCCACGCCGAGGGGGTTGTTGCCGGCGAGGATGGACACCGTGATACCGTCGAAGCCGTAGCCCGGAATGCCTGTCTGGAAGTTTCCCAACACCATGAGCACGTAGACCGCCCCGCCGATTCCGGCGAGGGCCCCGGACAGGACCATCCCCGCCATGACAGTTCGCTTCGAGTCGACGCCCCCGTATTCAGCCGCCTGGGGTTGGAGGCCGCTGGTCCTGATGTCGAATCCCAGCGAGGTATGATTCAGGAGATACCAGATCGCCACCAGGAAGAGTCCCGCCAGGAAGAGCGCGATGAGAGAGAAATCGTCCCGCGGCTGGAACACGATATTGGGGAAGAGGGAATGATCCGGGAGCGGCACCGTCTGGTTCGCGAAGCTCTCGGGATCTTTGAACTGGTTGGAGGCGAGATAGAGGGCCACGGCCGTCGCTACGAAGTTCAACATGATGGTCGTGATGACCTCGTTTGCGTCCGCGTACGCCAGCAAGGCGCCCGGTATCGCAGCGAACAATCCGCCAGCCGTTGCCCCCACGAACAAACCCGCGATCAACAGCACCACGGTTCCGACGACGCCCGTGATATGGGGAGCGACCTGCAACAACACGATCGCGGTGGCGAGGGCCCCGACCACGAGTTGTCCCTGGGCGCCGATATTGAAGATGCCCGCGCGGAACGCGATCGCCACGGCGACCCCCGCGAATATCAGGATGGTCGTCTCCGAGAGGGTGGTGGCGAGCTGTCCGTTAAGCGGGTCGAATCCCGGACGAATGATCCATGCGAACTGGCCCTGGAACGGCTTGAACGCGGGATTGATCGGATCACCGAGTGCTCCCAGGAACAATTTGTCGAAGACGGCAAGTGGGTCATAACAGACGCTCAGCCCCACCAGCGAGAGGGCCGGACTCGCACAGTCCGCGATCCACCCCGCGAGGAGGATGAGGACCGCACCCACAAGGATCGAGAGCACCAGCGCGGCCCCGCTGATGAGCAACCGCTCGAACCCGGAGGCATTGACGAGCCGCTCCCAGAGGTCGGCCACCCGATCGGGAAGTTTCACGACTCACCCACCTCGTTCGGGAGCGAGCGATCGGTAAGGGAAGTAAAGTCCGCAGGATACTCGCCGGCCATCAGGAGGCCCAGGTCCTCTTCGGTCACCTCGCCTGGCTCCAAGACGGCCATGAGCTTACCTTCGTAGATAACACCCAATCGGTCCGAGATCCCCTGGACTTCATCGAGTTTCGAGGAGATCAGCAACACGCCGGTCCCTTCCGCGCGCATCTCGATGATCCGGTCGTGGATGTACTCCGTGGACCCGATGTCCACCCCACGAGTCGGATGGGTGGCCACCATCAGTCGCGGATCGCGTTCGAACTCCCGACCCACGATGAATTTCTGTTGGTTTCCACCCGACAATGACACGGCAGCCGCCGCCGTATTCCCCGGCCGGACGTCGTAGGTGTCCACGATGGTGTCCGCGTGCTCGGATGCGACCTCCCAATCGATCTGTCCGCGATTGACGAAGGGTCGGGAGTGTTGACTTCCCAGAAGCCCGTTCTCGACGAGATCGAAGTCCATCACCAGCCCGCGGGACTGGCGGTCCTCGGGGATATAGGCCATACCCTCGTGGATCCGATCCAGCCTGGACCAGTCAGTGATGTCGGTCCCTTCGAAACGGATATTGCCGGTCTCGGGGGCCCGCAACCCCGTTATCGCCTCGACCAGTTCAGCCTGCCCGTTCCCATCTACGCCCGCGATACCGAATACCTCTCCCTCGCGAACCGTCAGGGAAATATCGGAGACGGCCTCCACGCCCCGATCGTCTTCGACCGACAGGTCCCGCACCTGGAGGACCGGATCGCCCGTCTGTACCTCGGGCGTGTCCATCTCTATCAACACCTCGCGGCCGACCATCATCTCGGCGAGAGACTCCCGGTCGGCCGTCGCCGCGTCGACGCTCCCGACCTTCCGTCCGTCCCGCAGCACCGTGATCTCGTCGGCGGCCTCCATCGCCTCGCCCAACTTGTGCGTGATGAATATGATGGTCTTGCCCTGGTCTTTCAACTCCTCGATCACGTCGAAGAGGTCCTCGACCTCCTGTGGAGTGAGCACGGCCGTCGGCTCGTCCAGGATGAGGACCTCCGCCCCCCGGTAGAGGGCTTTGAGGATCTCGACCCGTTGTCTGACCCCCACACTCGTCTGCTCGATCGGGGCGTCCGGGTCCACGTCGAAGCCGTAGCGTTCGCTGAGATCGACGACCTCCGATCGGGCCTGTTCCCGGTCGACCACGAGTCCGCCCCACTTCCGGGGTTCGTTCCCGAGGACGATATTCTCGGTCACCGTCATCGGGTCGACCAGCATGAAGTGCTGGTGGATCATCCCCACGCCCGCATCGATGGCTTCCCGGGGGGAATCGAAATCGCGCTCCTCGCCGCGGAGGAATATCCTGCCCGCTGTCGGTTCGTAAAGTCCGTAGAGGATATTCACTAGCGTGGTCTTCCCAGCCCCGTTCTCGCCGAGCAGGGCGTGGACGGTTCCCGCCTCGACTGCCAGGTCGATGTCGTCGTTGGCAGTAACGCCTGGGAATTCCTTCGTGATACCGGCCAGCCGAACGGCTGCGTCCATATATGGTGGAACCTCTGACGTCTCCGACACCGTCTCAGACGTTCGAGGGGTCGGTCGGGACCGAGATGTCCCCGGCGATGATGCCGTCTCTGGCCGAGGTGATTTCGTCTTTCACGCTCTGGGGTATCTCGCTGCCGAGCTGGTCACCGTATCCGATCGCGACACCCTCCTCTTCGAGGCCGAGGTCAGTGATACTCCCGCCTTCGAAGGTCCCTTCGACGACCGCATTCACCGAATTGTAAACCGCCGTGTCCACCCGCTTTACCATGCTGCCGAGGATGACGTCCGCGTAACTCGGTTTGGTGACCGACTGTTCCCGGTCGACACCGATGGCGAACCGACCCTGCTGCTGGGCCGCCTGGAACACGCCGGTGCCGGTGTTCCCGGACGCGTGGTATACGATATCGGCACCGTTGTTGTACATCGCCAGTGCGGCCTCTTGCCCACCAGATGGGTCGTTGAAGTCACCGACGTAGGAGGACTGTATCTCGATCTCCTCGCTGGCGTCTTTCACGCCGGCGCGGAATCCGGCTTCGAACCGGCCGATGAGGTCGGATTCCACCCCACCGACGAACCCAACACTCGCTTCCTCGGGCTTTGTCGACCCGCCCCCCGCCGAGAAGTCCTGGGTGGTCAGGAGACCGGCGAGTTGCCCCACGAGATACGATCCTTCTTGCTCGCGGAAGACATAGGACGCGACGTTATCGGCCTCGACGACGCTGTCGACGATCATGAAGTCCTGCTCCGGATAATCAGGGGCGGTCTCCGCCAGGGCGTCGGACTGCAGGAACCCGATGGTCGAGACGAGGTCGTAATCCGGGTCCGTCGACTGGGCGAACTGCTGCTGGAAGTTCGCGAACTGTGCGACCTCCTCCGGTTGTGACTCGTCGAATTCGACGTTGAAGTCCTCTGCAGCCTGTTGAATCCCTTGTTGGGCCTGGTCGTTGAACGACCCGTCACCGAGACCACCAGTCGCGTACACCATCCCGACGTAGGTGGTATCTTCGCCCTCCCCGTCGCCTCCATCGTCACCGTCCCCGCCGTCGCCGCCGGTACAACCGGCCAGCGCCGTGAGAGTTCCCGCACCAGTGCCGCCCGCTACTTTCAAGAATGTTCGTCGGTCAAGTCGGGCCATATACGAATTTAAGGGGTTTCGAACCGGAAATAAATGCGTCGAAAATCTCGTCGACACGTAATCGCTTCAATTCGAGAAATCTCGCCGATATCTACTTCCTTACGGTGAAAATTCGACGGCCGATTGGACGAGTGTTCGGACGTTATCGACGAGCGTATCGACCGATCCACTCTCCGCATAGATCCTGATATAGGGTTCAGTGCCGCTGGGTCGGACGAGGACCCAGGACCCGTCCTCGAAGTTCAGCCGCACCCCGTACTGGGTAGACACACTTGCCTCGGGATAGGCCTCGGGCAAGCGCTCCTCCAGTGTCCCCAACGCCTCGTCCTTGGCAGCGTCGGGACAGCCAACACTCACTTTCCGGTATGGCCGTTCGGTGACCGGGGCCCGGAGGGCCCCGAGCCCGCCCGCATCCGCGACCAGGAGCGACAACAACCCGGCGCTCGCGACCCCGTCGATCCAGTGGCCCAGTGCCGGATGGATGTGTTTCCAGGGTTCGGCCGCGAAGACGACGTCCCCCTCCTCGCTTGCAACCCGGTCGATTCCCTCGTGAAGCGCTCCCAACCGGACCCGCTCGACACGCCCGCCGGCGGCGTCGACGCGCTCGTCGATCCGGCCGGACGCGTTCGGCGTGGTCACGACGACCGGATCATCGACTGAGGCCGAGCGGACGTAGTACTCCGCGAGGATGGCCACGACCGTGTCCTCGTGGACGAGCTCGCCAGTCTCGTCCAGCAACACCACGCGATCAGCGTCGCCGTCGTGGGCGATCCCGATGTCCGCCTCGCTCTCTCCGAGATACGCGCTGAAGTCGGTGAGCGTGTCCGGTGTGGGCTTGCTCGGACGGCCCGGGAAGTGACCGTCGACCGACCCATTGATCGTGACGACATCGGCGCCCAACCGACCCAGTACCTGGGGCGTCGCCAGACTCCCCATCCCGTTCCCGCAATCGACCGCGATTTCCATGCCCTCGAGCGGGGCCTCGGGAAGGTCGGTCGATGTCGCCTGCGGGTGACCGTCTGGGACCCCCCGGTCTCGGAGGTACTCAGCCACCGTAGATCGGTAGTCCTCGAGCGCCCACTCGTCCTCCCCGCTCCCCCATGCGTCCCAACTGGCAGGTCCCGGGTCCGCGGCCACCCGCTCTTCAAGGTCGCTCTCGGCGGTCTGGTCGTACTCCACCCCGTCGGCGAAGAGCTTGATCCCGTTGTCCTCGGGTGGATTATGCGATGCCGTGAGTTGGATCCCGTGTCGGCCGACGGACGCGAACGCGACTGTCGGGGTTGGCACCACCCCGATCCGGCGAACGTCGGCGCCCGCGCTCTCGAGCCCGGCTTCCATCGCCGCAGCCAACGCGTCGCCAGTTTCCCGTCCGTCCCGACCCACGACGAATTCCATGCCCTCGTCGCCGGCCGCCTGCCCGACCCGGAGCGCGAGGGCCGGGGTTACGAAGTCCGCCACCCTCCCCCGGATTCCAGCCGTACCGAAGAGTTCCATATACGCTCATGTCGACGACGGGTGAAATAGTCTATCGAAAGCGACCCAGCCGGTCCTGGCGAAATCGACCGGAGGGACGGTTCAGAGTTCGACGCCGCCGGGGATCAGACTCTGTGAGCGGAGCAGATCACCGTCGCGCGTGTAGACGAGGAAGGTGTCCTTCTCGTAACTCACGAACGATTCCCCGTCGAGGTAGAGTTCGACGCGGTAGTTGGCGGCGTCCTCGGTCTCCTCGGCGTATCGTCGAGCCGCGCCGAGAAACTCGAAGACGTCTGCGGCATCGACATTGAGTTCGAAGATGAAATCCCCGGTCACGCGGTTGGTGACCCCGACGACCCCCTCGGCGTCCGCGGCGTCAGAGTCGGACTGCAGCCGGAAGGAGATGTCCGTCTCCTCGGCGTCGAGGATGTCCCCTTCAGGTTTCTCGAACCCCTCACGGAGGTCTGTCTCCGGGCCCTGGAAGTCTACACGCACCGTGGGCAGTTGGGGGTCACCCCCCTCCTCGATCCAGTCGACGTTTTTCGCCTCCAGGGTGAAGTAGTCCCGGCGCATCTACCCCTGCTTGGCCCTGGTGGGAAATGAACGTAACGCCCGCGGCCATCGTGCAGGGAGGTTTTATGCCACCCGGGACAATGGGTCGGGATAGAGACCCACAATGTCCCGCGATTCCGAGGCCGAGGACAGGACCGTGCCGGCGTTCGGGTCGGTCACCGACTCGTTGCGATGGCGGCTCTCGCGCATCGCGGACGTCCTTCGGGGATCCACCATCGACGTCGAGCCATACGATCCCCAGCGACACGGCCCACTCATCTCCTTTTCGGGTGTCGAGGGCTACGAGGAGGTCGATCGGTACTGGGTCAACGCCCCGTATGCGTTCATCTCTGTCAACTACGATCCCGATAGCAACGAATACCGGTACGTGGTCGTGGAACCGGACCTCTCGGAGTTCGAGGCGGAGATCTTAGACCAGCTCTTCGTCGATCTGAGGGAGACGCTGATCTACGAGGCCGAACACGATCCGGAGGACGCAGAATCGGTCCTCAAATCCCAGCTTCGGGAACTCCTCGAGCAGTACGGCGTGGAGATAGACATGAACTCCTTCTACCGCCTCTATTACTATCTCTATCGCACCTTCGAGGGTTACGAGCGGATCGATCCGCTCATGCAGGACCCACACATCGAGGACGTCTCGTGTGACGGCTACGACCTCCCGATCTTCGTCTATCACGACCAGTACACCGACATGGGGACGAACCGGGAATTCGCTGAGGGCGAACTGGATAACTTCGTGATCCGACTCGCCCAGCAATCCGGGAAGCACATCTCGGTGGGAGACCCGGTCACGGAGACGACCCTCCCGGACGGGAGTCGGGGCGAACTCGCGCTGGGTCGCGAGGTCACGCCCCGAGGCTCGGCGTTCACCATCCGGAAATACGCGGACGAACCCTTCACGCCGGCGAGTCTCATCGAACTCGACACGTTCAGCCTCGACCAGATGGCCTACCTCTGGCTCGCCATCGAGAGCAACAAATCGCTCATCTTCGCGGGCGGGACGGCATCCGGGAAGACCACCTCGATGAACGCCGTCTCCATGTTCGTCCCGCCCAGGTCGAAGGTGCTCACCATCGAGGACACCCGGGAGTTGACCCTGTACCACGAGAACTGGCTGTCCTCCATCACCAGGGAGAGTCTGGGCGAAGGCGAGGACATCACGATGTATGACCTCTTGCGCTCGGCGCTCCGCCACCGCCCGGAATATATCGTTGTGGGGGAGGTCCGGGGTCGCGAGGCCATGACGCTCTTCCAGGCGATGAACACCGGCCACACCACTTTCTCGACGATGCACGCCGACAGCGTCCAGACGGTGATCAATCGCCTCGAGAACGACCCCATCAACGTCCCCCGGGCCATGATCCAGTCCCTCGACATCCTCTCGGTCCAGATGTTGACCTACGTGGGGGACGAACGGGTCAGACGTACCAACGTCATCGCGGAGATCGAGGGAATTGACCAGCGGACCGGCGACCTGGATTACTCCACCGCGTTCGAATACGAGCCCGAGACCGACGGGTTCCAGCAGTTCGACAGCCTGGTGTTGGAGGAGATCCGGAACGACCGCGGCTGGTCGCGCTCGCAGTTGCTCCGGGAGTTCCGGGATCGCAAACGGGTCCTCCAGTATCTCGTCGAACAGGAGGTCAGTGACTATCGCCGGTTCACCGCACTCGTCAATGACTACTACGCCGACAAGAATCGGGTCATCGACCGGATCTCCGGACGGCTCGAGAGCGACCTGGGTGAGGCAGCAACGGTGACCGGCGGTGAACCCGACGAGGTGCCGACCGAAGACTGATGGCGCTCGAATATCTTCCGCTGCTGCTCCCCACGATTCCCCTCATCGTCGCGCTGCTGGCTCCCCTCTCCGGCCGGATCGACCGGATCGTGACCCAGGTTGCCCTGGGCCTCTTCGGCTCGTACGCCGAGTCTCGCAAGCGCTTCAACACGAGACAGGTGAGTGTCCTCAAAGGGGCTCATTTCGGCGAGACCTACAAAGTGTACGCGTCGAAGACGTTTCTGTATGCCACCCTCGTCGCCCTGGTCGGGGCCATCGGGGGCGTCTACCTCTTCGTGGGGGTGCGTGCGGTACTGATCACCACGGACATCCCGTCACAGCTTCCGTGGTTGCTGGGCTTCTTCCTCGAACGACCCGCCGAGATGAACGTGGGGCAACTCTTCGCGATCCTCCTGGCGAGTAGCGCCACGATAGGCGTCTTCGGGGCCTTCAGCACCTACCAGGTGCGGTGGACGATGTCGCGGTATGTGGCGAACGACCGGGAGCGCCGGATCGATGCCACCCTCAAGCGGAATGTGGCGTTCATCTACGCACTCTCCCGGAGCGGGATGCCCTTCCCGAAGATCCTCCGGACCCTGTCCGCCCACACCGGTGTCTACGGGGAGAGTGCCAGGGAGATCCGCGTGACGGTGAAAGACCTCGACATCTATGGGAGTGACCTGTTGTCAGCCCTCGAACGCATGCGGGACCGCACCCCCAGTGAGTCCCTCGAAGACTTCGCCGAGAACCTCGGGAGCGTGCTACGAAGCGGCCGATCCATCCCCGAATTTCTCCGCGAGCAATACGATCGCTTCAAAGACGAGGAGCGCGCCCAGCAGGAGCAATTCCTCGAGTTGTTGGGAACCCTCGCGGAAGCGTACGTCACCGTCTTCGTCGCCGGGCCGCTGTTCCTGATCACGATCCTCGTGGTGATCGGGCTGTTGCTCGGGGGCACGCTCGAATTCCTGCGGGTGCTGGTCTATCTCCTGCTCCCGCTGTCGACCGTGGGCTTCGTCATCTACCTGGACAGCATCACCGAAGACGTCAGGGAGATCCCCGAGGATGGCCCGGAAAGCGAAGTTCGGGATCGCTTTGCCGATGTGCGAGTACGCGACCCTGGTGGACGGACAATCGCCGACGGTGGCGTGACACCGACCGCGGCGAACTGGTATCGACTCTCGATCTACCGCCGGCTCCGTCCGGCGATCAGCCGACTCCGCGATCCCGTTCGCCTTCTCACGGAAGAACCGGTGCTGATACTCCTGGGGACCGTCCCCCTCGGACTCCTCTGGGTCGTCGCCGCCTGGTGGCAACCGCTTACCGCCGGAGTGAACGAGCTGTCGGCGTACGACGACCCCCTGATCCTGGCCACGCTGTTCGTGACCGGCTCGTTCGCGGTGACCTACGAGGTGAGTCGGAGACGGGTAAAGGCCATCGAGGCGTCGGTTCCGGACTTCCTCGACCGTCTGGCGTCGACCAACGAGGCCGGGATGGCCATCGTCGAGAGCTTCGAGCGTGTCGTGCGCTCGGACCTCGGGGCCCTGTCCGAGGAGTTGCGGAAAACCTGGGCAGACATCATGTGGGGTGCCCACGTCGAAAGTGCCCTCCAGCGATTTCAGACCCGGGTCCAGACCCCGGCGATCACGCGGGTGGTTACCCTCACGACAAATGCGATGCGGGCCACGAACGACATCGGGCCGGTCCTCCGTATCGCCGCGGATGAGGCCAAATCCACCCAGCGGCTCGAACGCGACCGCCGCAACGAACTCCTGACCTATATGGTCGTGGTGTATATCGCCTTCTTCGTCTTCCTGGTCATCGTGGTCTCCCTGGATACGGTGTTCATCCCGAGTATCCCGACGGGCGAAGAGTTCGCCGGCGGGGCGGCGAGCGGAGCGACCGGGATCGGACTGGGCGGCACCCTTCAGAACCTCACCCAGGCCACCAAGGACGCCTACGGATTGTTGTTCTTCCACGCCGCCATCATCCAGGGATTCTTCTCCGGGTTCGTGGCGGGACAGATGGGCGAAGGCAGCGTGAAGGCCGGAGCCAAACACGCGACATTGATGTTAGCGATCGCGTACGTCGTCTTCCTCGTGTTCGGATGAGAAGGGTGCTATTCGGATCGAAAGAGGACGGGTAGAATGACGGAAGACCCCCCGATCGAGACCGTCTACGATCGTATCGCCGACCATTTCGCGGCCACGCGCGCCTCCCCCTGGCCGGAGGTCGAGTCCTTCCTCGACGGGGTGGGCGGCCGGTCGGGACTTGACATCGGATGCGGAAACGGGAGACACACCGAACCGCTCGCCGAGGTCGTCGACTCGGCGGTGGGTGTCGATGTGAGCAGGGAACTCCTCACCCTGGCACGGAATCGCGCCCGGAACCGAGAGTACGAGGGGGATTTCATCCATGCCCACGCCGGCCACCTCCCCCTATCCTCGCGGAGCGTCCACGTGGGGGTGTACGTCGCGACGATCCACCATCTCCGGAGCCAGGATGCCCGTATTGCGAGCCTTGACGAGCTCGCTCGCGTGCTCGCCCCCGAGGGGGTCGCCCTCGTGAGCGCGTGGAGCACGGCACACGATCGGTTTGAGGAAGCCACCGGATTCGACACGACTATCGACTGGACCCTCCCGGACGGCGAGACCGTCCCACGATTCTACCACATCTATGACCCAGCAGAATTCCGGGGCGAGATCGAATCGAGCACCCTCCATCTGCAGCAATCCTTCGTCTCGAGCGGGAATTGTTACGCCACGGTGGGACCCACTCGTCCCGAGGCGTGATGGGTCGGCAGTGGCTGAACGGCCGAGCCCTGAAGGAGAAGGACTGGATTGCTCAGGCCACGCTGCGGTTCTCGATCACGATTCCGGTCCCGGCCCGTACGGAGTACCCGATCGAGTCGCCGACCTGTTGGCCCATCCCGGCGAACCGCTTGACCGACATGCTGCGACGGACGTCATTGCCGACCTCCGCCATCATGAGTTCGACGAACACGTCGGCGATGGAGCGGAAGGGGCCGATAGCCTCCTCGTTCACGGTCGTCGGGTCGACGGTCAGGATGATGGTCTTCCCGTTGGTGATCACGTCCCTGAAGAAGGAGATGATCTCCAGGGCGGCCTGTCGTTCCTCGTTCTGTCGGATGAGCGCCTCGAACTTGGGGTCGTTCCGGAGGATGGCGTCGAACGTATCGATGATGATGACATCGGCGTCCCACATGACCTCCGCGTCCATGAGCCGTTCGAGCAGGTTCTTCCGGTCGACCGTTCCGTCCCCGCTTCGGAGTTCATTGCCGCCGGTATCGATATCGGCGTGGAGGAAGAGGAGACTTTCGTCCAGGAGATGGCCCTCGACGTTGTACCCCAACGAATCCATCTGGTCGATGAACCCTCGAACAGTCAATTCCGTCGAGAGCATGGTGACATCGAGGCCCTCCTCGCAGAACCCGTAGGCGAACCGTTGGCTCATCGCGCTCTTGCCCGCCCCGTATTCGCCTTCGACCAGGACGATGCTACCCCGTGGCAGTCCGCCTCCGAGTTCGTCGTTCAATCGATCATGGTCGTCGAGTCCCAGGGGGTACAGGTTTCGGCTGATCTCTTTTCCGGCGCTCATCGGTGTCACCTCGCGATATGCGAGTTGTTGTGCGTCCGTTCTCCGTTCTGCCGGATAAACCTTTGCGGATACCGTGGACGGCCATCGAATGAAAACGTCCTTATTCGGGCATATCGAAGACTCGACCGCGCGCCGATGGTCTAGCGGTAGGACCTGAGCCTTCCAAGCTCATGGCCCGGGTTCAAATCCCGGTCGGCGCA
>CAZQNH010000031.1:0-29947 GCA_964594685.1 uncultured Halobacteriales archaeon | reverse complement strand
GGTTCAATTCCCGGCCGGCGCACTCCCACTTTTTCCTCCCTCGGGTCGCCTTCACCGACCACTCGGTCGCAAAAACGTGGAAAAAAACTACCGCCCCGCGAGCCCCAGGAGCGCCCGCGGTGAACCGCGCCGCGAAGCGGCGCGGATGCTTGCCGCACAACCGACACACGAATCTGGTTCTGAAGATTATGGGAAGCAAGTGGAGGGGCCCAGCCCGTGCAGCCTGGCGACGTGAGGTGAATCGGACCGGCTGCCTCTATCGATTCTCTCCACATGGGCTCACTTTTTCGAGGTCGGTTCACCGACGGCTCACCCGATTGCAAAAATTTGGTAAAAGAGAACCCAGCAGAAGTCAAGGCTGCAGAAATTATGTCCAGGTCGACCCACTGCCTCGTTTGTTGGCCAATACATCCTTTCGAGAGGTGGGATCTCCCAAACGGCTGGGTCGTAATGGTCGGTGCATCATCCCAGGTATTCTAGAATCGTATTTTTCGGGCCGATTCGAGGATTCAACGAATCGTCTCGTGACTGAATTTGAGCAGCCCAGGGTAATCAGCGATCAACCCGTCGACGCCGCCGCCTGCAAGCTGGGCGGCTTCGTGCCAGTTTCGAACCGTCCAGACGTTGACGTCGGCCCCGAGTTCGGCTGCCGTCTCGAAGAGTGCGTCTGGGTCGCGCTTTGAGACCGAGTTCTCGGCTGGGCAACGGTCATATTGGGTCCCGGAAACCATTCCGATCGGCGGATGGATGGCCTCGCAGCCGTACCGCTCCGCGACCGCGAGCCCGGCCGAAAGGGAGTCCCCGATCAGTACCGCGATGGGAAGGTCGGGAGCCGCGTCGCGGACCGATGCCAGAGCAGCCTCATGGAAGGAGGAGAGCAGGAACTCGTTCGGGAAGCCGGCGAGGTCGTCCAACACGCGGTCGACGAAGTGGTCCCACTGGTCTCGCTGTGCCGAGACCGCCCCTCGGTCGAGAGATTCGCCTGGCCGGGTATCCATCGCACCGGGATTCTTGAGCTCTACGTTGACGCCGATATCGGGAGGGAGGACAGATAGTGCCTCGCTGAGCGTGGGAATGGTTTCATCGGTGTCCAGCACAGCGGCCTCCCGGACGGTATCACAGGACGTCTTCCAGATGACCCCTGATTCGTCCGTGATACCCCGACTGTCGCCACTGGCGTCAAGTCGGTCATCGTGGAAGACCACCGGTTTCCCGTCCGAACACGGCTGCACGTCCAGTTCAACCATGTCGGCAACGTGGCTTCCGTCCGCGATTGCCCGGAACGCCCCGAGGGTATTCTCGGGAGCGACCCCCGCGAACCCACGGTGGGCGATGATCCGGGGGCTGGACCGACTCATCGCCTCACCACCGGGGGCCGATTAGCAATCAGCGGCGACCAGCGTCCTTCGAGTCCTAGCTCGCGATCCCATAACCCAGCAAACAACCTCGATAGCACGGGTGTAGCCGTACCGCCGTGTCGAGTCCCCATCAAGATGTGCATGGGGTCATCAGGGTAGTCCACCAGTCTCCGGGCCAGTGGTAGCCGATCGCAAACCGGCGATTCACGGTATCTCCGCTACAGATATATCCTCACATCGCCTCCATTATCTGATGTACACCCGATTCCTTCTCCGCGCCGAGGGTCTTGCCGTCTTCAGCCTCGCGACCGCCGCGTTCGTCTGGCTCGACGGTGGTCTTTGGCTCTACCTCCTGTTGATCCTCGCCCCCGACCTCTCGATGGTCGGGTACCTCGGCGGCCCCAGGCTCGGCAGCGCGACGTACAATGCGTTTCACACCTACCTCGGGCCCGGCGCGCTTCTCGCCGTCGCGTTCTGGCAAGCGGTCCCGATCGGAATGCTCGTCGGCTTGATCTGGGCGGCCCACATCGGGGCGGACCGAACCCTCGCCTACGGTCTCAAATATCCCACCTCGTTCACTGACACGCACCTCGGGAAACCCGACTCGACGTCCGCGGACCCCGTGGCCGAACCCGCTATCGAACCCGCTGACTGACCTGCGTTCGGCCCATTTTGGCTGCGGGCCTCTCCCGAAGAGCCCTCGCGGCACAGCCCCGCTCCGCTCCCGATCACCCCGGAGCCTTTTGCCATCCGGGGCCTAGTTCCGCTCGATGACCCGGGAGACCTGCCCGCGCTGTGGCATGGAGCTCTATCGGGTCCACTGCAAGTACGTCTGCGAGCAGTGCGGCGTGATCAAGGATTGTTCGGACCCGTTCTGACCCAGATTTTATCACGGATGGCCGGACCAAGGTCGCCCATGCGCTGATAGGGAAAAACGCGGTGGGGTTATCGATCGAAGAAGGCCCCGATGAGTTTCCGCTCCGCGGCCCGGAGGTGCTGGTGGAAGGTCGACGGATGGATGTCCATCGCCGTGGCGAGCTGTTCGCCCTCCACGTCCCGTGGCCAGGCGAAAAAGCCGCTCACGAAGGCCGTCTGGAGGGCCTCGAACTGGCGGTCGGTCAGCGCCGCCGACACCGAGTCGCGGAAATTCGCCGCGGTGTCTGGCTGCGAAGCCACCTGGTGGAACGCCAGTAGCTCGACGCCCGCACAGCCCTCCCGGAAGCGCCCCACCACCGTGTTCGCCATGTGCTCCGAAGCCGCCTCGATCCTGAGCCGAGCGCCCGTGGGCGTCGCCGACAGCGCCGTCAGACGGACCGCATCGTCCGCGATGGTCCGGCGGAGCGGTCCCTCCGGCGGTTCCCACTCGACCACAGCGCCCGCCTCGCGGTCCGCAACGACCCGGAGGGGACCGAATTCGCCGTCCTCGAGCGGTTCGGCCGCGGCGGCCGAAACCCCTGTCAAGGAGAGCAACAGTGAGGGGCCATCCGCACCCGGGCTACGTCCTCCCGCTCCGTGACCCCCGGTTCTTGCTTCGAGTGTGACTTCACCCTCGATGGCATCGGCCAGTTCCACCACGTCCATCTCGGGGTCCGTGATCTCGAGGCGGGCCTCGATGACGGACTCGGCCGCGCCCAGGCTGGTGCTCTCGAGGGCGTTGATCGCCGCGCCGGCCGCCTGGCCCAGCGCGCCCAGGACGGCCGTTTCCCGCTCGTCGAAGACAGCGGCATCCGCAGCCGCCACCGCGAGCAGCCCATAGACCGTATCCCGATAGGTGAGTGGGATCAGGGCCGCCGCCTCGGCGGGGTCCGGCCCAGATTCGAACAGCGCCGCGGCCGACGCGGTAACCTCGACCGATCCGGACTCGATGGCGGTCGCGATCGCGGACCCATGGGCCGAGTTCGTCGAGCCCGTCATGGCGTCGGCTGGCCGTCGTTCGCCAGCGACCGGGGTGAGTCGAGCGGTCGAGGGATTATACCGCCCGAGCCATGCGCCCGTGAAATCCGCCACCGCAGCGAACCGTTCCGCGAGGGCTGCTTCGAGGGCTTCTCTGGACCCCGCCCGGACGATGGTCTCGGTGATGTCCGGGACCAGGGACGTGACCCGCGAGAGGAGGTGATCCAAGGTCTCACGCTCCCGCGCGAGAGCGAGTTCGGCCTCCTTCCGGTCGGTAACGTCCGCCTGATAGCCCACGAAGTGAGTGACCTCACCGTCATCGTCGCGGATGGGCGCGATCTCCACGCGGTTCCAGAACCGCTCGCCGTCCTTCCGGTAGTTGACCAGTTCGACGGCCACTGGTTCCTCTTTGCGTACGGAGTCAGCCATCGTCTCGACCTTGGTCTGGTCGGTGTCCTCCCCCTGGAGGAACCGACAGTTGGTCCCGAGGATGGTCTCGCGGTCGTAACCCGTGAGCTCGACGAATTGGTCGTTGACGTATATCAAGGGATTATCGGGGATCGAGGGATCCGAGATGGAGATCCCCACCGGCGCCCCATCCATCGCGTCCTCCTTGAGCTTGAGTTCCTCCTCGACGGCCATCCCCTCGATGGGGCGACCGATGTCGGCCTTCTGGTCCATGGTCAGCTCCGACCCCCCACCGTCTCGTTCGGGTCACGAGCGAGCCGCCGATGGCCACACGCTACAGCCATGTCCGGGAGATACAACCGGAAGCGGGTTAAACACCCGCCTGCGCCACCGTTTTTACCGCCCAGCCCGGTACGCGGCTATGGGAATCGAGACGGTTACCTGTCCTATCTGCGGGACCGAGGTCGCGTTCGGCGTGCCACGAGGGGGGTCAGTCCTTGGAGTGACAGCGCAGGCGCCGGACGACGAACACGGGACCTTCGAGGGAGATTCGGTGGAGGGTTCTGAATCGAATGGACGATCGGATTCGGACGGAGAGACGGCCACCAAGCACCGGGCGGTCGAATGTCCGTCCGGGCACGACTTCGGGATCCGGTTCCGCCTCCTTGCTGGCGATGCCCGCTGAGCGTATGCAATCCGTCTCTGAAGCGGGTCAATAGACGTCCCGGGTCACGTAATCCAGCAACCGGTCGGTAGCCCCCTCGTCGAACCGTAGCGGTCGACGCCACCATGGCCCGCGGCCGGAGTCCTCGGACCACGAGGTGACGACGTGGTTCGCCTCGGTCCCCGAAGCCCCGCTCAGGGGCGCGGCCGTCTCGTAGAGCCGGGAAGTCCCATCTCCCGCGACCAGGACCGCGGCGTCGAACGGGTCCCGCCGCCGGTGGGCGTTATTCGCGAAGCGGGCGCGCTCGGCTGCCGAAAGCGTCTCGATGGCCTCGCCCTCGATCGGGTCCCGAGCAAGGCGAAAGTGTCCGATAAGATACGCACCCCAGCCCGGGCTGACCCACCCACTCGAGTCCACACCATCGACCGGATCGAGCGTGGCGTAGAAGAGGAGGTACGCTCCTTCTGAGAGTTCAAGCACCGGTCGCGCTTTCACCCCCCATGGATCGCCATACGTGTACCGTTCGCCGAATGGATACTCGGGGAACTCGGGGTCGAGATGGACCGGCCGGTCGGCGACGGCCGCCGGAAGCTCGAAGGGGAGGTCCAGATCCAGCTCTGCATAGGTCGGTGGGCGGACGACGGTCGGTTGGCTCTCCGGGATCGGCACGAACGTGAACCGGCCGTCGGGATGGATCGGCCCCCGGAATCCCGGTTCGTTGGTGTTCGCGCCGACGTTAAGCGCGACCGCACGGGGCATGTCAGCCGAGTTGGCTCACACAGCGCCGACAATAGGTGAAGGTCGGGTCGTTGGGCGTGCCACACTGCTCGCAGACGATCTCCTGACCCGTGGGCTCGCGGCGTGACCGCTCCGGGCTGGCCTCGATGGACGTCCCGGCCGCAGCCTGGGGTGTGCTGCCCTCGTCCTCGCTACTCATCTTCCGGGCGTATTGCAAGGCCACCAGCTGGAGGAGGGCGAGGAACACCAGCCCCAGGGCGATCCACTCCCACGAAGCCATGTTAGCATATACCGTGTCGAAACCCTTAGCGTTATCCCCGGACCCACCCCTGCATTTCAAGTGGAGAGGCACATACTGCGTCGGGGTGGGGAGGGCAGGCCACCAGCGGGCCCCGGGTCCATGCAAAAAGCGTGACAGCACCCGTTGATCCAGCGGAGCGCTCAGGCCATGAACACGTGCCTGGGGCGGTCCACGAGGATGTCACGTCCCCAGGAGACCGTCTCGCCGAAGGCATCCGACCGGAAGAAGGCCATAGCGTCCTCGCGGGAGTCCCACTGGCTGGCGATGAACATGTCCCGAGGATCCTTGCGGTTGACCAGCACTCGTGAGTCGCGGTGGCCATCCATGTCCGCAAGGGTCTCGGCCACAGAATCGAAGGTCTCGAGGAAGTCCGCACGGTGGTCCGCTTTGACCGTATAGAACATCCCCATCGTGCCCCACCCGTCGCCGCCCGCTGCCGCCCGGCCGACCACCCCGGGAAGCTCCGAGAGGAACCCGCTCGCGGTGTCCGCAGCCGACTCCGTCTCCCAGATGCTGACGACCGCGGCGTGGCCCTCGGCCCGTGGCTCGTAGACAGCCGTCTTGACGTGGGTATCGTAGTGTTCGAAGTTCTCCCGGAGGCCGAAGACCTCCTCGGCCAGGTCGTCGGGATCGGCCTCGGAGTAGAGAGCGAGGGCATAGACATCCTCGCCGTGCGGTTTCCCGCCGTACACGTCCAGATCCGCGAGCGCGTCCCGGATGCCGGATGACGGACCCGAATCCGCGGCCTTGTCGGGGGTCGGTGCTTCCTCACCTGTGACATCCGCGTCGGCCGAACGCTCGTCACTGGTGGCTTCCGCGTGGCCGGGATGCGCGTCTCGTTCGCCCGTCTCGCCGTGGGACAGTTCGCCCCCGAGCGACGCCGGCTCCGTCTGGGACGGGACCGCGTCACCGGCCATATATGCGTCGAGATCGGCTGGCGGGAACCGGCGACCGACGTAGAAAGAGCCGAACTCGGCGTACTTCGCGGAGCCCTCGTCGAAGCGCATCTCGTAGACGATGTCCTTGAGCGCGGTCGCCTCGGTGGCAAAGAGGGTCACACCCCACTCCCAGTCGTCGAGCCCCAGCGACGAGGAGACGATCTGGGTCACGGTGCCGGCATATTGTTTCCCCGTCTCGCCGTGTTCGGCCATCATCTCGGCACGCTCTGCGAAGGGGAGTTCGTACCAGTTGTACGTGGGGTCACGGCGCTTGGACATCGGATAGAAGGAGACGTAGACGTCCTCAGGAATGTCTGGATACCGTTTCGTCTCCATGTACCGCCGGATGCCCGGGTCGACCGACTCTGGGTCCTCGAAGAATTCCGGGGAGGTGTATCCTCCGATTTCAGTCACCGATACATAGGAGGTCGTCTGTTCCGTGTATCCGGCGAACTCGGTCGCCTCGAACTGGCGTTCGGCCCGTTCGACGGCGTCGAGGGTCTCCCGGAGGTGGACGAAAAGCAGGTCAGCTTTGTGGCCGGCGACGGTGAAGACCGCCGACTCGCCGGCCTCGAGGTCCGAGCGTTCCGACAGGTAGGTCCGGCCGGTGGAGACGGCCACCTCGCGTCGGTTCGTCGGAGTCGCCCGCCACGCATCCCAGTCGACTGCCCTGAAATCGTGGAGGACGAAATATCCTTCCGCCGTGGGTGGGACCTCGGTCATACCCCGTCTTGGCGCACGGGGGATAAGGGTTTTTGCCGTCCGCACCGCGCTGCCCCGACCGAAACGCTTTCCCGCGTCATCGGTGCCCCCAACCAATTCGCTGCGGGGGCGGACCGAGGGGCCCGGCAGACGAGGCACGAATCACCGTATGTACTAATATTCTAGGGGAGGCCGTCGGGGTCTCACTCTGGGCCGAGGTTGCCAGTCATCCCAGAGGCTCTCACTGGAGCAATTGGGGCCCGAAGAGCATGAGGATGAGTGCGACCAGCATGGTGACGCCGACGGTCGTTGTGACCGTCCGCGTCGCCCGCCGGCGATCGGAGAGCGGCAGGCGGGCGACGACCGATTCGGTCATCATCCGGAGGAGGTGGCCGCCGTCCAGCGGGAAGGCCGGGATGCAGTTGAAGAAGCCCAGGTTGAGATTGATCCAGCCGGTCCAGAACAGGAGATTGGCCAGGATGAAGACACCACCGCCGAGCGGTGCAAGGGTCCCGGTGACGGTGAAGAACTCCAGGTTCCAGCCCACGAAGCCGGCGAAGTTGTACTCCAGGCCGCCGAGCCCGATGGAGCCGATGAGCGGTAAGATCAGGCTGAAGCCGATGGACCTGACGAAGCCGGGGATCCCGTCCGTGGTTGCCTCCCCGCCGACGATCGCCCGATAGGCCTCCGCCGGGTAGAGTTTGGTCCCGAAGTCCGAGACCACCATGCCGCTGGTCCCCCGGAAGACCCGGACCCCCAGGAAGCTCGACCCGTCGGCTTGTTCACCAAGGGTCACCTGGTACGTCTGCGGAACCCCATCCACGTAGGCCGTCACCGCGACGGTATCCCCCGGATCGTGCTCGCCGAGGACGGTGCTCATCCGGTCCTGGGAGGGCACCCGTTCGCCCGCGATCTCGGTCACCACCACCGATTCGTCCGCCGGCATCCCGCCGTCGGCGGCCGGTTCGTCAGGCGCGACGGTGACCAGCGCCCCGGCAGGTCCTGTCACCGTCTCGCCGCCGGCGGTCTCGAGCGTCGCGACAGTGAGATTCCCGAGTTCTTGCTTGAGGTCGGCCTCCGTCCGCACCGGCGTCCCATTGACGGACTCGATGGTGGTGTTCACGCCAACGGCGGAAAAGGGCGAGGGCTCGGCCATACCCGTGATCAAAACCGAACGCTCCACCGTCGTCTCGCTCCCGCCGGCCAGGCCGACGGTCACCCGGTCGGCCGCACTGGATTGCAGCGTGCGTTCGAGGTCGACATTCGTCTCGATCGTGTCCCCGCCGACGGACACGATCCGGTCCCCCTGACCGATGCCGGCCTGGTCAGCTGGCGATCCCGGGAAGACACCGCCGACGGCCGCGCCCTCCGCGATGCCGATCGACCCCACGACCGGTCCGAATAGCAGGCCGAAGGCCAGGACCGTGATCAGGAAGTTGTTCGTCACCCCGGCGGCGAACATCCGTGCCCGACCGCCGCGATCGGCTTTCTTAACGCTCTCCTCGTCTGGTTCGACGAAAGCTCCCAGCGGGAGGAACGCGAGGAGTGCGACGCCCATCGAGGCCACTTCGATGTCCTCGACCCGGGAAAGGATCCCGTGGCCACCCTCGTGGACAACCATCCCGATGAAGAGCCCCAAGATGATCTCGGGGGCGACCGCGAGCGGGAGGAAGTCGTTGACCCCAGGGATCACCAGGAAGTTCTGGGGCTGGTTCGCGGCGGTGGGGGCGGGCGGATTCCGCACCACCTGCGTGGCATTCTGTACCAGAAGGACGAACAAGCCAACGAGCACTACCAGTGCGAACCCTAGCCCCAGGTTGCCCCAGATCAGCCAGAGCCGTTTCGGCCGGGCCAGTTTGTCGAGGAGGACCCGTCCCCGTTTGGTGTGGATCGTGAGTATCGGGCCCATCGTCCCGATGTACTCGGGGAGTAGCCCCCGGGTCCGGAGGGCCGTAACCACCACCCAGTAAGCGAGGATTCCACCGAGTACCCACCGCCACGGATTCATCATCGGAAAGGCGGGGCCCGTAAAGGATATGGCTTCGGGTTGCGGTCGGTGAGTAACGACAGGAAGCGAGTTCGGTGGGGTTCTTCGTTGCTGCCGACGCCAGCTGCGGAATTCCGACGACAACCTCTCCCCGAATATCCCTTCCTGGGTGCCGAAACTGGTCCAATATAGATTACCGGGACCGGGCGGCTCCCATCGATACGCTCATCCCTCGATAGGTGATTCAGCTCTCGGTATGTTTCCCCCTCGATAGCTGTCTCGGCTGTCGGTATGTTTCCCCCTCGATAGCTGTCTCGGCTGTCAAGAGGTGTCCCTCGTGTCGATAGGATACGCTGTCGGTGAACGGTTTCGCTACGTTCGTGGTGTACCCCCCCCCCCTTCGGTGCCTCGCTTACCGCTCGCGGCGCAACCGGGCCAATACAAACTCCCGGTCCAATTTCCCCAGGAACGTCCCGAGCTTCGGACCCTGCTCCTCGTCGAAGAATAGCCGGTAGCCAACGGTGAAGAACTCGCCGACATCGATGTCGTGGCGCTTTGCGGTCTCGTAGATCTCGCCCTGTATCTCCTCGGGGGTCGCCCCCGATTCGATGAAGGCTGCCAGATCGTCGAGGGCAGCGGCTGCTTCCGGATCGATATCGACAGCCGGCATCGATTGACGCTTCAGGTCGTAGTTGAACTCGTTGTCGGTGCGGCGAGCCCACTCTCGGGCCAGTTCGACCCGCGAGAGTGCTTCCTCGACGATCCACTCCGGTGCATCATCCGGGATGTGTCCCTCGCGGCGAGCGATCTCCTCGCGCAGGTCGGGATCATCGGTCATCCCCAGGACGGCCGCGAACGTGTACGGGATACGGATCCGGTCCGGCCGGATCTCGTCGACGAGGAACGGATACACGCGATCTGCCAGGGCGGACTCGTCCTCCCCGACGTCGACCTCGCCGAAGTAGATCCGTTCGAAGCGGTCAAACTCGTCGACGAGCTGGTCGAAATGCTCGATGGCGAAGTCACGGGCCTTCCGCGGGTCCTTGGCGAAGAAGTACTTCACCACCGCCGGTTCGAGCATCTCGAGGACATCCGAGACCAGGATGACGTTCCCGGCGGAGGAGGAAAAGGGCTCGCCGTTCAACGTGAACCACTCGTAGACCATCGGGACCGGGGGGACGATATCGAGGACGTTCCTGGCGATGTCCGTCCCGCTCGGCCAGGATCCCTCGGCGTGGTCCTTGCCGAATGGCTCGTGATCCACCCCGAACAGTTGCCATTGGGCGGGCCACTCGAACCGCCAGGGGAGTTTCCCCTCCCGAAGGTCCGCGGTGCCCTCGTGGCCACACCCTTCGATGGTTTCATCGCCGGCCTCGATATCGGTACACCGGTACTCGACCGTGCCAGTCTCGAGGTCGGCGCCCGTGACCGTCTCGGTGATCTTCCCGCACTCCGAGCAAAGCGGGTTGAACGGGACGTACTCCTCGTCCACCTTGGCCTGGTAGGCCGCGAGGACCGACCGCGCCTCGGCCTGATTCGAGAGGAGATGCCTGATGACGGACTCGAAGGCCCCGCCCTCGTAGAGTTCGGTGTTCGACATCATCTCCACCGGGATGTCGAGCAGGGCCGCGGATTGCTCGATCAAGTTCGAGAAGTGTGCACCATACGACGCACAGCACCCGAAGGGGTCGGGGATGTCAGTATAGGGCTTGCCAAGATTCCGGCCGAGGGCCCCGGCGTTGACCGAGCCCAGGTCCACGATCTCCCCATCGAGATTCGCGAGCTTCCGCGGCAGTTTCCGGAGCGGATCCCGGTCGTCACTGGTGAATAGCTGCCGGACCTCGTAGCCCCGGTCCCGAAGCACTTCGGCCACGAAGTACCCCCGGATGATCTCGTTCATATTCCCGAAGTGGGGAACACCGGACGGTGAGATGCCCCCTTTGATCACGATCGGCTCGGCTGGGTCCTGCTCCAGGATGCGGTCGGCGACGACATCGGCCCAGAAGGCGTGATGGACGTCTGCGTCTTGCAATAGATAGGGGTCGTCGTCCGGGTGCATCCCGTCATCCTCGGCGGAATCCGACCCGCCCTTCGTCATCGAGTTTCCCACTGGGGGAGTTCGGCGGGTGCTCCCTCCGGCACCACGTCGGTTCCGTCGTGGTCGCCCCGCAGGACGGCGTCGACGATCCGGCCGGGATCGGTGCCGTCGAGGACGATCGTACGCATCCCCGACCGCTCGATGAGCTTGGCCGCGAGTAGATCCACCGGGGCGGAGCTTCCGGCCACCAGTTCCGTGTCGACAATGACGTCGACGAGTTCGCCCGCGCTCATCGACCCGATGTGTTCGGCCCCATCGTCCTCCTTCGGGTCCGCCGTGAACACGCCGGGCACGCTGGTTGCGAAGAGAAGGAGGTCAGCTTCGGCGTATTCCGCGAGGGCCGCGGCGACGGCGTCGGTCGTCTGGCCGGGCGTCACCCCGCCCAAGACCGGGACGTCCCCCCGACGCATCGCTTCGAGCCCGGCTTCGTAGGTTTCGACTGGTGCTGGCGCGGCTGCCTCGCCGATGGCGGCGATGAGCAATCTGGCGTTGAGTCGCGTGACCGCGATACCGATCTCGTCCAGAGCGATCTCGTTCTCCCCCAGCGCCCGTGCGGCCCGAATGTACTCTCGGGCGACGCCGCCACCGCCGACGACCAGTCCCATCGAGACATCGGCCCCGAGGAGTTCGTCGATGGCGGCCGCGTGCTCGCGAACGACCGATTCGTCCAGCTCGGGGGCAAGGACGCTCCCGCCGATCGAGACCACGACTCGCATTATCGCGGGATAGCCCGGTTGCGGTCTTAAGGATTGGTATCGAGCCCGCCGCTGGCGACACCTACAAGCCCGAGCCAGCCCACGGATGAGATATGCACGTGTTGGGGATCGCGACGGGTTCGTCCGTCGAGGACGACGCCGTCATCGACCCGCTGCTCGAACGGCTGGCCGGGCGGGGGACAGTCGGCGTGGTACGGAACGGGAATCCGGGCCCGAGCAGGTCGGTCTTCGAGATCGGACCGGACGGCTGGCGGGCCGCGGGCCAGGACCTCGACCCGACATCGGCACTCTCCCAGCTGGCCAGGGACCGGGATTACGCCCTCCTGGTAGATTTCCCCGAGTACCGGGTCTCCCAGGTCGCTATCGGCGATATCGCGGTCGATAATCCAGTTCTCACCTTCGAAAACGCGGATACAGTCGACGTTTCAGCGGTCATGGAAGCCATCGAGGCGGCCGAACCGTTCGAGTCTCTCGAGTCCCTGGTGGCTCGGGTGAAACGGTCACCCGAGGCCGAGTATTCGGGCGCTATCGCGACCTTCACCGGCCGAGTTCGGGCCAAAGAGCACGAGGACGACGACTTCACCGAATCCCTGACCTTCGAGCAGTACGAGGGGGTCGCGGCGGAGCGGATGGGCGAAATCGAGGCCGAACTCGAGGAACGGGAGGGGGTGTTAGCGGTCGCGATGCACCACCGGACGGGTCGGATCGAATACGGCGAAGACATCGTCTTCGTGGTGGTACTCGCCGGACACCGCGAAGAGGCCTTCCGCACCGTTGAGGATGGAATCAACCGCCTGAAGGCAGAGGTACCGATCTTCAAGAAGGAAGTGACCCTCGAGGAGGAGTTCTGGGTCCACGAGCGGGCCTGAACCGGCGACAGACGATTGTCAGACACGTTTTACGCCGGGACGGCCAGAGAGGATCGTCCCGGGTATCGAAACCAGTGATCTCTCGTCCTCCAAAAATATATTAGATGGCAGTATAAAACGTCTAAAGCCTTCAGAATCGTTCGTGAAACGTTTCAAATGGTGTCGGTTTGCGTGAAAGGGCTCGAAAACGCCCGAACGTTCGCCCCTTTATAACTCCCTCCACGAACAAGGGGAAGTGAGGTGAGCACATGAGTACAACTGCGCCCTCCGAATCCATGAGCAAAGAAGCCCGCCTGAAATCCTATCTGCGCGAGAAGGCCGCAGACGGGGAACTCTACTTCAAGAGCAAGTTCATCGCCGAGGAGGTCGGCCTCTCGCCCAAGGAGATCGGGGCCCTCATGGTCAAGCTGAAAGACAGCGCGACGGACCTCGATATCGAGAAGTGGTCCTATACGAGTGCCACGACCTGGCACGTACAGCCCGCATAATCCCTTCCCCGTTGGTCCCCTCCCTGCGGTGTTCTTGGTTCGGTTCTGCGATCGGAGTAGCTGGTCCGTGAGACTGGGCCATCCCTCCTCGAACGGAGTCTATCCAAAGAAATCGGATACCCTCTCCCACTGGGCGCCCTCGGTCGGACAAGTATTCGGCCTCGAGAACTCGATGGCCCCTGTCCCGTCTCATGCTCCCGATCGAGTACGATCGTGGGGAAAGCCTGTTGTGTCATAGGGAAAGCCCATTGAGGGGTCCGGAGCACCGCAGTGGGACTTTCTTCGTGACCACGCTCTCGGGGATCCCGGCACTTGCCGTCCACATCTTCAGTTCCCAGCCCACTGTCGTCCGATAGGCCCGGACCGGGAGGTTTTTGCCGACCACCGGTAACCCGGCCAGTATGAGCGACGAGGACGAACAAACCGAGCGAAATGCGGAGACGCACTCCGAGGCTGGTGCGAGTCCGCGGGCCGACGGGGCCAGCGACCTGGGCTGGGAGACCATCCACCGCGAGTCAGCGTACACCTGTCCGGGGTTCTCGATCGTCCACGAGACCGTGGCATTGCCGGACGGCACCGAGACCGACTTCGATTACCTCCACGATGAGCCGGCGGTCGTGGTGGTTCCGGTCACGCCAGCGGGTGCTCTCGTGGTCATCGAGGAGTGGCGCCAGGCCGTCAAACGGGTCAATCGGGCCTTCCCTGCGGGGAGTGTGGAGGCCGACGAGGACGACCTCGCGACGGCCGCCCACCGCGAGCTCGAGGAGGAGACGGGATACGTGGCGGACTCGCTGTCCTTCCTCGATAGTTTCGAACCGGCCAATGGGATCTCGGATGCGGTCCATCATTACTTCGTGGCGACCGGGTGCCGGCCGGAGGGGTCCCAAGACCTGGATTTCAACGAGTCGATCAGCGTCCAGGAGATCACCCTGGATACCATGTACGAAGAACTCGCAGCCGGCGACCTGCGGGATGGTCGGACTGCACTTGGCCTGTTCCTCTACGAGTTGCACGACTAGACAGCCAGACCTCTCTCGAGTGGTGTCTGCAGAAACCTATCGCACACCGTACTAGTGTTGGGACAGGGGGATCGCAGCACGTCCCGGCCAAACACAATCGGTATGACAACCCGGGTCGAAACCCGCCCGATGGACGACACGTTCGAGATCCGGGCACAGGACGCCGCCGGGCGGATCGGCGATCTCCGGATCCCCCGCGCCGGGACGACGGTCGAGACGCCGGCGCTTCTCCCCGTGATCAACCCGAACATCCCGACGATCGACCCGAGCCGCTTCCCCGAGTTCGGGGTCGAGATGCTCATCACGAACGCCTACATCATCCGCAGCCAGGACGGGCTCCAGGAGGAGGTTATGGACGTGGGGCTCCGCGAGATGCTGGGCTTCGAGGGCCCGATCATGACGGATTCGGGGTCCTTCCAGCTGGCCGAGTACGGAGAGATCGATGTGACGACCGAGGAGATCCTGACCTTCCAGCATGCGATCGGTGCGGACGTCGGGACCCCGGTCGACATCCCGACCCCACCCGATGCCGACCGGGAGACCGCCGAGGCTGAACTGGCCGAGACCGAAGCGCGTCTCGAGACCGCGAAGGCGGTAGAAACCGGCGACATGCTGGTGACCGCACCTATCCAGGGCTCGACCTTCCCAGACCTCCGGGAGGCCGCGGCACGGAACGCCTACGAGACCGATCTCGACATCTTCCCCATCGGGGCGGTGGTCCCGCTACTCAACAGCTACCGATACGCGGAGATGGCAGCGGTGGTGGCGGCTGCAAAGCGGGGTCTGGGCCAGGATGCACCGGCTCACCTCTTCGGGGCGGGCCATCCGATGACGTTCGCCCTGGCCGTTGCCCTGGGCTGTGACCTCTTCGACTCTGCGGCTTACGCCCTCTATGCCCGCGAAGGACGGTATCTCACTGTTCGGGGAACCAAGCACCTGGCGGACCTCGAATACTTCCCGTGTTCCTGTCCGGTGTGTACCGAGTACCAACCCGAGGATCTCCGGGGAATGGACGAAGAACCCGCCGAGGGCTACCTGGCCGAGCACAATCTCCACGTCTCGATGTCGGAGATCCGGCGTATCAAGGCCGCGATCAGGAACGGCTCCCTCCTCGAGCTCGTGGAGATGCGAGCTCACGCCCATCCCGCACTCCTCGACGGGTACCGAACCATGCTCGACCACCGCGATCAGATCGAGGCCACGGACCCGGCAAGTAAGTCGACGTTCTTCTACCTCTCCGCCGACAGCGCCCGTCGCCCCGAGGTCCAGAGACATTTCGACCGGTTGGAACGCCTCGAACCCGAGGGGGATGTCCTCCTGACCGAAGCCGGCAACGACCGGCGCTTCGATACGTCCTGGCGGCTACAACCCCCCTTCGGCCCGTTCCCGCGGGCGCTCTCGACCACCTATCCATTCACGGCCGAGGTTCCCGACCGGATGGACCGCCCGGGCTACGAGGCCGCCGCCGAGGGGATCCGCCGACTCGTGACGGGGAACCCGGAGACCGAGTTCACCGTCGCTCACCGGGACTGGCCACCGGATGCCCTGGATATCATCCCAGACCGGGTGACCCTCGAGAACCTGGGCAGTCCCGATCCAGGGGACCAGCGAGAATAACGTGTCCAGAAGCGGTCCCTAGCCGCGACCATCAAATCGGACACGCCAGGATGGCGGACTGGTCGCGTGCTCCGAGACTGAACATGCTATGTGAACAGAAGAAAGCGGACCCGCTTTGCGGGTGGGAGGCCGAAAGGGGCCGCCCGGTCGATGCGGTGAGACGACCGACACACCTGAGTGACGCGACCGGAGGCAGGACAACGAAGAGCCCAACGAGAGTCCGACGACCGAGCAAAGCGAGTAAGTCGCTGGATGCACGAACGGGGAGGGGCGACCCATGAGCGTCACCACCGGTCGACGCGGCGGGGCTTTCGAGTGAGGCGAGTATCGAAAACCAAACCGAGACACCTCCAACTCGAGGATGCGAAGATAATTCCCCCATCACCACCGACAGGACACCATGACCGAGTACTTCGAGGTCCTCCAGCGTGACGCGGCGGCCCGCCTGGGGGAACTCAGGCTCACGGACTCCCTCCGGACACCGGCCCGCGTCGACGACGTCAGGTCGGACGCAGGCAGCGTCTGGACGGCCGAGCGCGAGGTCCCGGAAGGGTCCGAGGACGTCCTCACCATCCTGCCCCATAGGGGATTCCCGAGTGGGACGCCCGACGAGATCCAGCAGGCCTTCGAGGTCGAGGTCCCCGACATCGACGCGCCGAGTGCAGCGGTCGTGACCCAGGAAACGACTGCAATCCCGGCAGCCGATGGCTACGTGCTCTCCGGGGCCACCGGAATCGTGGGGCATGGGTCGGCGTTCGTGGAGGCGATCCTCGAGGTCCGACAGGCGATACCCGACGACACGGCCCTACTGCTCTCGGGGGTTGCCACCCCGGGGAACGTCGCCCTCCTGGGCTATGCGGGCGTCGACCTCGTGGACGCCGATAAGGCCGTGGTCGAAGGCACCAGAGGGAGGTACCTCACGACCGATGGCGAGACCCACCTGTCGGATCTCGACGAACTCCCCTGTGCGTGTCCAGCCTGCCAGGGACCGATCGATGAGTTCACCCCCGCGGACTGCGCCGAGCACAACCGGAACGCCCTCGACGCCGAGCTCGCTCGGGTCCGGGAGCGAATCCGGCGGGGTCGGCTCCGTGACTATATCGAAGGACAGGCCCGCCACGAGGCGTGGGTGACCGCCGCGTTTCGACACCTCGACCGGACGGGGAGCTATCTCCGCGAGCGGACCCCGATCTTCCGCGACTCGCTCCTGCTCTCGGCCACGGAGGACACCCTGCAGCGCCCCGAGATCCGGCGGTTCGCCGAGCGGGTGACCGAGGGGTACACCCGGCGGCTGGAGGGCGTCCCGCTCTTGCTCGTCCCCTGTTCGGCTGCAAAGCCGTACAGCGACTCACAGAGCCATCGCCAGTTCCAGGAGGCGGCCAGATACCGCGCCCATCTGGTCTCGATGACCTCACCAATCGGGGTCGTTCCGCAGGAACTCGAGTTGACCTACCCTGCCCAGCACTACGACTCGGTGGTCACCGGGGACTGGAGCGAGACCGAGATCGAGTTCGTGGCCGCCATCCTCGAGGACTACTTAGACGCGACCGATTACCCCCGGATCGTGGCCCACCTCCCCGCAGATGGCTACCGGGAGATCGTCGACCGGGCGACCCGAGAGACCGGCCTCGAAGTGACCTATACGGTCGAGTCCCATCCCACGACCGGCGAGTCGCTGTCGAACCTCGATGACGCACTCGGCGGGGAGCGCACGATCCGGGTCGAGGAGAAGGAGCGGGCCACCCTGCAGGCCGTCGCCGACTACCAGTTCGGTTCGGGAGCGGGTGAGGACCTCTTCGATGAGATGCGGCTCCGGGGCCGATATCCGAAGCTCCAGGCCCTCGACGGGGACGGCGAGCAACTCGCGGCGCTTGTGCCACAGTACGGGACATTGGCATTGACACTTGCCGGTGCCCGGGCGTGGGAGGACAGCGAGATCCACACCAAGCGCGTCGAGATCGACGGGTTCGTCCCACACGGCAGCGTGCTCGCACCGGGCGTCGTCGATGCCGACCACTCGATCCTCGTTGGCGATGAGGTTGTCTTCGGGGGGCCCGAGGCGTTCGGGATTGGGCGGGCGACGATGCACGGGGCGGCGATGGACGAGAGCACCCGGGGCGTGGCGATCGATGTTCGGCACGTGACCGAGCGCTGACAGCCGTTCGCCGTTTCCGCCGGCCGACCCCGCCCGGAGCCGGGGCCGACGGCTGCATGACGATACTTTTTCGGCACTCGACCCCTTTCGGTCGGATATGGCGATCAATTACGGCTTCTTCGCGCTCTCGATGCTTGGCGGGCTGACCCTGCTGGTGATCCTCTTGATCGTGATGCGGGTCAGGCCCTGGCACTACCCGGTCCGGTACGTGAACTTCGACTACGGCATCCGGGAGAAGGCCGAAGAGTTGGCCAACAAAGGGGCGTCGGGCGACGAGGCCGAGGACTTCGAGTCAGAGGAGCCCAAGGAACCGTCGGGCCTGTGGGAGCGGATCAAACTCGGACTGTACACCTACCCGGAGCGCCCACGGAAGGGATAAACCCGGGGACAGGTCCGCCTTACTCCCACCTGTCGGTCGTTCCGCTCGTATAAGTTCACAGAGAATCCTCGGTAGTCGCCGGCTCGAACCGGGTTTGCACGGAGCAACTGATGCATGGGGGTCAGCGGGGACCGCCCCATGACGGCGACCTTTTTACGCGGGGCGTCGAACGCGGGGTATGGACGAGATCTCTCTCGGCGTACCCCGACAGATCCTCGAATCGCTGCCGGAGGACGGCCACGACGCGGCCGCCGACATGCAGTCGGCGGTGGCTGCCTGGCAGGAGCGGCTCAACCAGCTCATCGAGAACGCCGCGACCGACCAGGAGGCCGCAAGCGGGATCGTCGACGCCATCGAGCGGCTCGAAGAGCGACGGGAACGCTACGACGAGTTCGTCGTCGAACTCCGGGCCTGGGGTCAATCCCCCATCTACGCCGTTGGGTGGCGAAACCTCTATGCCGACCTCATCGCCCAGCTGTACGACCACGACGACCTGGCCGAGCATCTCGATCGGGAGCGCAACGCCAGGCTGGTGGAAGACGGCATCCGTCTCCACGAGCAGTAAGGTCAAAGGTCGCCGTTGCGAAACGTGACCATGGACCTCGAACTCCGCCTATTCGCCACCTTCCGGGAAGCTGTGGGACAGAAGACGATACACCGGGAGTTCCCCGAACAGGTCACCGTGCGGGAGGTACTGGCCCACCTCGAGGACGAGTTCGAGGATCTCCAGGGGCAATTCGTCGAAGACGACGAGATCCGACCCCAAATCAACGTTCTCAAGAACGGCCGCGAGGTGCTTCACCTCGACGGCCTCGATACGACCCTGGATACCGGCGATACCATCTCGATCTTTCCGCCGGTCGCGGGTGGATAGATGCGAGTCGAACGCTCATACCGGGGCATCTCCATCGACCTCGCCCTGGGCTATCTGGAGTCCGTGGGCGGCGAGGTGACCGGTGACCGGAGCGCCGAGGGCGACGGGTGGTCGGTCGAACTCGACGACGAGATGGTCGAGATCGGGCCCTCGATCGAACTCACCGAGGTTTCGGTCGTCTTCGAAGGCGACGAAGACGCTCTCGATGAGGTCGTCCCCGCGTTCGACCAGAAGGCGATCCGGGCGGGTGGCTGAAGCGCCGAGAATGCGTATTGGGAGCTATCGCCGGCTGCACGGCCCGACAGCGGTTTGCGGCCGCCCCCTCCCGTGACCGAAGGAAGATTTCCAGTGACCCGAAGCCCGGGGAGTTAGAGGTCACCCACAGGCCCGGACCGCTGGTCAGCTGACTTGCCGGAGATGAACACTTATACAATGGTCACGTGAAATCTCGGCGAATGGTATCGGTATTTCTCATTCTTGGCGTCCTCGTCGCCGCCTTCGTCGGGTATAATATCGGGGGGTCCTCGACCGGTGTCGCCTTCGGGCCGGCGGTCGGGAGCGGGACGCTGTCGAAGCTCAGTGCGGCCGCACTCATGTCGGGCTTCGCGCTCCTGGGTGGGGCCACGGTCGGCACGAACGTCATCGAGACGATGGGTGGCCAGATCGTGCCCGCCGGGCAATTCTCGCTGGTCGCCAGTGTCGGAGTCCTCTTCTTCGTCGGAGTCGCCTTGCTGATCTCCAACCTGTTCGGGGTCCCCGCCTCCACGTCGATGACCGCAGTCGGGGCCATCGCAGGACTGGGTGTCGCTACCGGAACCATCGACTGGGGGGTGATGGGACGGATCATGTCCTGGTGGCTCGTCGCGCCGCTGGTGGCCTTCTGGGTGAGTAGCGTGATCGGTCGGTACTTCTACCCGTATATCGCCGCGAATCTGGCTATCGACAGCTCCGAGGAGGAGGGGCGAACCGCCCGCGAACTCGTCGGCGCCATCCTTGTCGTGGTGATCGGGTGTTACATGGCCTTCTCGGCGGGCGCTTCGAACGTCGCCAACGCAGTCGCCCCCCTCGTCGGGAGTGGCGAAATCGGCCTCTATCAAGGTGTCTTACTCGCTGGCGGCGCCATGGGACTCGGAGCGTTCACGATCGCTCGGCGGACCCTGGATACAGTCGGCAACGACCTCACCGACCTGCCGCTTACTGCGGCACTCATCGTCGAGGTGATCAGTGCAACCATCATCACCTTGCTCTCCGCGGCTGGAATCCCCGCGAGTCTGGCCGTCTCGGCGACGATGAGCATCATTGGCCTGGGCTGGGGTCGGGCCACGCGATCGGTCACGTTGGCGGAGGCGGCGGCGGACGTCGCGGCTGGCGAGCAGCCGGCTATCCCGGGGCCTGGCGAAGCACTCGCCTCGAACGATACCGCCGGAGACGCCCCCGTGGCACGAATCGGCGAAGAAGAGCCGGAGAGTCTCCATGCGGGCGATCTCTTCAATCCCGCGACGACCGGGCGGGTCGTCGTGCTGTGGATCCTCACGCCGACGATCTCCGCGACCGCCTCCTTCCTCCTGTTCCGGTTTGTCCCGTTCGTGTGACGGCGTCCGCTCCGCCGGCCGCTCCGTTGGGCGAACCGCCGGACATCCAGATGGGCGTTCATCGCGTGGCAAGGGATGATGAATCAGGAGAATACGAGCACGGTCCCGCCAAATGGGGCGCCGCGGACAACGTAATCGCCGAGTCGCCGTACCCGCCGAGTGATGACGCTATGGCCTCTCGGCCGATGGTACCTCGAGGTGATTCCCGGTCCGGAGTTGCTGAGTTCCCTGATGGCTGCTGAGGGGTTTGGACCGGACGGCCCACCGTACGACCGACATCGACGAGAACATCGTCCAGACGTTCGCGACGGTGCCATTCGAAGGGACTCCGAGTAGGGAAACTCAAGCCCCTCCCCGCCATTTCGTCGGTTACAGGGGTAGGGAGACGGAGAGACCACGCGGGACATCGGGTACCAGCGGTTCGACGTGGCCGAACGAGCCCAACCGAAATGGGGGGTGTCCGGTGGGTCAGTAGCCCCCGTTATCGTATCCGCCGCCGTCGTCACTGCCACAGGGGAGGGTGTCTTCGAGTGTTGCTCCCCCGACCAGGATCGCCCCGCACATGGTCCCCTCCCCGTGGATCGTACAATAATAGTGATAGACACCCGCCTGATCGAAGCTGTACGTGGTGCGCCCCCCGCCAGCGAGCGTCTCGCTGAAATTCCACTCGGTTCCAGCATCGCTGAACTGGGTGGCGGTGACGTCGTGCTCGAACCCGTCGTTGTTCACCCATTCGACGGTGGCACCCGTCTCGACCGACGCCTTCGCCGGCTTGAATCGGGTGTTCTCCATCGATATCATCCGATCAGCCTCGGTTTCGCCGGTCGCGTCCATCTCTTGAGTCTGGTCGTTCTCGCCTCCAGTACCCCCGCCGATGCAACCGGCGACGAGGGGCGTGGTAGCGGCCGCGGCGGCCAGGAACTCGCGCCGTTCGATGGTCATGGATGCACACATACTGTTCGGACAAATGATACTTATCCGAACTTCGTCCGAATTTCCTCCCAAATCGGGACCGTCCGGATGGCCAACCTACGTCGCATTGCGCCATCCGACCCGCGGCGACCCGTCTGACCGGGGGGTCCGTAGCGGCCCCGCTGTACGCCAGCCGCTCTCCAGCGGAGATCCAGTGGCTATCCCGTGCGGATCCAGAGCCACTCCAGCGGACATCCAACGGCTATCCCATGCGAATCCGGCCCGAGACGGAGTCAATGCTGGCCGTCCTGACGAGTGACTGGAAAAGAAAACAGCGATCGGGGTTTGCTCAGTCGTCGGCGGAGACGCCGCCGCTGCTGACGCCGGTCCCGGGACCGACATCGATGCCCAGCGAGTCGAGCTTCTCGTCAGGTACCACGCCGTCGACCCACTCGCGGACGTCGTAGTACTCGTCTTTGAGCTCGTCCATCTCGACGAGTTCGCCCTCGGCGGCCCCGTGGCCGGGGATGGGTTCCTCCCCGTCCTCCAGGAACCGGTCCGGGAGGGTGTCGTCCTCGCCGTCGAAGCCGTTGAGGTTGTTATAGTACCTCTCGAGCGTGTAGATGCGCTCACCGGCTTCGATGAGCTCGTCTTCGGTGTAGTCCAGCCCGGTCATACCGTTGAACTGTTTGACGTACTCCTCGATGCCCTCCGCGAAGGCGTTGAACTTGCAGATGTCGAAGGAGTCCGAGATGGCGTGCAGGTCCTGGAAGACGGTGAGCAATTCGCCTTTGCCCTCCCACTCGATGGGGTCGACCTTCTCGGGCACGCCGAGCACCTCGGCCGAGGGCGTGTATCCGCGCAGGTGACAGGCCCCACGGTTCGAGGTGGCGTAGCCGATCGCCATCCCTTTCATCCCGCGCGGGTCGTAGGCGGGGATGGTCTGGTTCTTCACGTCGAGTCGGGTGTCCTCGGCGTCGTATCGAGCGGCGGCCTCGGCGGCGCCCTCCGCGAGTGCGTCCGCGAGGTCGGTCTCGCGCTTGGCGATCCGCTCGATCATCTTGACCATCTCGTCGGCGTCGCCCCAGTCGATGGGTTCCTCGACGTACCCCTTCTCGGTCATCTCCATCGCCATCGCGAGCATGTTGCCGGTCTCGATGGCGTCGACCCCCATCTTGTTACACCGGTCGATCATGACCGCGATCTTCTCGAGGTCCTCGTTCATCGAGTTGGGACCGAAGGTAAACGCCGGCTCGTACTCCAGGGACTCCATCCGGAGCTCGATCTGCTCGCCGTCCACGGTGGTGTTGACCTCCACCTCCTTCTTGCATGCGACCGGGCAGGAGTGACAGGTGGGCTCGTCGACGAGGATGGTATCACGGAGGTATTCACCGCTGACGTTCTCGGCCTCCATGTTCGGCGTCTCCGGATCGACCTCTCGCTCCGCGCGTGTCGAGGTGAACTCCGCGTTCTTGGTGGGCAACGCGTCGATCTCCTCGGTGAGGTTCATCAAGACCTCGGTCCCGTAGACTGACAGCCCGCCCTCGTTCGGTGCGGTGATGTCGGAGTCCTGGATGGCCTGCATCGCCTGTTGCTGGCCCTCCTCGTAGAGGTCCGGATTCGCGGGGTCGGGCATATCGGTCGTGGCCTTGACGACCACGGCTTTGAGATTCTTCGCCCCCATGACACAGCCCGTGCCGCCGCGACCGCTCGCCCGGTCGTCCTCGTTGATGATGCAGGCGTACTTGACCGCGTTCTCGCCCCCCGGGCCGATGCCCATGAAGCTGAGGTTCTTCCCGTACTCGCCTTCGACCTCGTCCTCGATGGTCTCGCGGGCCTCGTGGACGTCCATCCCCCAGATGTGGGAGGCGTCACGGAGTTCGACTTCGCCATCCTCGACGAAGGCGTATTTGGGTTCGTCCGCGGCGCCTTCGAAGAGCAGGCCGTCGAAGCCCGCCCACTTGAGTCTGGCCCCGCTCCAGCCGCCGTGGTGGGAGTCGGTGACCGTGCCCGTGAGCGGTGACTTTGTCACCACCGCGATGCGGCCCGACATGGTGGTCCGGGTTCCCGTGAGCGGACCGTTCATGAACGCAAGCAGGTTCTCCGGACTCACGGGGTCGACGTCTGGTCCGTTGTCGAACACATATTTCACGCCGAGGCCCCTCGCCCCGATGTACTTCTCTGCGTCGTCGTCGGGTATGGATTCGTAACTCACGGACCCCGCTCCAAGGTCGACGCGAGCCACGTGATCATTGAATCCGCCAAGATCTGTCATAGGTAACCTCCACCATTCATATAGGGCCCGCGACAGGGTAGTATTTGGCACGTCGACGTAACCGGAACCGGTTATATTCGCTGGTATCCGGATCGTCGGTCTCCCTGGGGGTTACTGGTTATTGGAGCGACCCTGAGCCTTGCTACCTTTACACATGAATTGGGTCCTGTCCCCCAGATTTAGTGGGGGCGGCCTCCGATGTGGCCCACGCCGACTGGCTCGCGGTTTCGAGACTGACCTCGCTTCGAGGATTGGTTACATCAGGGGGGCCAGGTCGCTCGGATACGGGCTCTCGCCTGCTGATGGTCGCGATAGCTGGGGTGTCCGAGACCTGGGGTGTCGGAGCCCTGGGTATCTCGATATTCCATGGCCCCTGTATCACGGCTGTCCATGAACCAGGGTCTCCCGATCACCTATGGCCCCAGAATATTGGAGGCGTGGTGGCCAGGCTCGGGACTCTCGCCAAGCGGGCCTATGGGAAAAGACTCTCCGGTAGGTACGCGGAGACGGTCCAGTTCGGGGCGTCGACCACCTCGTTGATCTTGAGGTCCACCGCCGCAGAACAGAGGATATAGGCTTCGCTCCGGGTCAGCCCTCGCTCCTGGTGGAGATGTGCTATCATGTGCCTGACCGCCTTCTTCGTTGCCTCCATCAGGTCCGGCGCGATCCCGGTGGTCCCGTACATCGGCTCGTCCCGCCCGGTGGGTGTGTAGGGGCGGTCACTCTCGAACTGGGGCTGGTCGATGTCCATGTCGGACCTGACGTCGAAACGAGCGGTGACGTACATGGGAGCTTCCACGCCGGTGACGGATACCTCCCCGTCACCTTGGGCAGCGTGGCAATCCCCGGTACTGAAAAGTGCGCCCTCGTTCTCGACCGGGAGGTAGACAGTCGATCCCTCGGTCATGTGTTTGACATCCATGTTCCCGCCCACGTCCCGTGGCGGGAGCGTGTCGTGCTCGCCGGGCTCCCCTGGTGCCACGCCGATCACGCCCGGGAACGGGTCGAGTGGGACCTCGATCCCGTCCACGAAGTGACCCACGTCGCCCTCGAGATTCCATCTGTGGATACCTGCTTCCGAGAAGTCCTCGGGGAGCAGTCCGAGTTCCATGTCGCCGGGGAAGAAGAGGGTGTACCCCCATCCCTTGTGTTCCAGGTCCAGCAGTTCGACGACCAAAACATCGCCCGGTTCCGCCCCCTCCACGGACACCGGCCCCGTCAGCGGGTGGACCGGGTCGAAGGAGATGTCCGGAACATCGGCCGCCGTGGTCTGCTCGTCGACCTGCCGGTCGACTGCGTCCCGGCACTCGAATCGGACCGTCTCCCCCGGCTCGACGGTGAGCACCGGGTCGAGGCTGTTGTCCCACGCGCGGTGGATGTTCGGTTCGCCGTCGTCAAGTTCGTAATCGATGGTGTACTCCCCCTGCATATGGTAGCAAATAACGCAGAAGCGGGTCGTATACCTTGAGGTTCCTTCATGTAAGTGGGTGACCCAGGCAAGTAAGCGAGTCTCCGGCCGCGAGTGTGACTACTGGTGACCGGTTCGGGTCCCAATCCCAGCCGTTGGTGCCCGGCTACAGTACCTAATGTATGGAACGGACACATGGCCGTACTCGTGAGCAGGGGCATCCGACTTTCCTCCCGAGCGAACCATGCCACCTTGCACCGTCGACCGGGCCATCCAAACCTCGTCACCGCCGGGTCATCTACCTGCACCCTCTATCGAGTCCCCCAACCTGCACCGACGGCCAGCAGCCCACGACCGCGAAGGACGGAGAAATTTTTCCCGTTTGCGTGGAAAATGTGACCTGATGCCATATACGAAGACCCACTATGAGTCCGTAGAGCCCGTCGCGGACAGCATGCACTTCCTCCGGGACCCACTGGAGTGCGAGAAGCTCGGGATCACTGTAGTAGACTGTGAGCCCGGCTGGACCGGCAAACCGCACGACCACGCCGAGGAGGACCACGAAGAAGTCTACCTGCTCCTCGAGGGCGAGGCGACGGTCCAGGTCGAGGACGAGGAAGTTTCCCTCGAAGCGGGGGAGGCCATCCGGGTGGCCCCCGAGAGCACCAGACAGATCCGGAACGGGGAGACCGAGAGCACGTTCGTCCTGGCCGGGGCCTCCTGACACGGCTGCTGCCAAGACTGGCAGTACTCCGAGCCCCGACTCGCTGGGAGCGAAGCGGCTTTACGCAGCCGTCGGTATCCTCAACCCAATGAGCAAGCCGAGCCCGGAGACCTACGAGGCGGGCCGGGGCATGGACGCCCACAACCAGGTGATGCGCCGACTCCGGGCCAAGAAAGACGAGCATCAGGACCCGACCCAACCGACCCGGGTCTGGATGGACGAGGATCTGACCCCCGACGGCGAAGTCCGGTCACTCACGATCATCCTGAATACTGGCGGCTGTCGCTGGGCGCGGGCGGGTGGCTGTACCATGTGCGGCTACGTGGCCGAGTCCGTGGAGGGCGGAACGGTGGCGCACGAATCGCTGTTGAACCAGGTCGAGGTCGCCCTCGAGCACGAGCGCGAAGTCGCCGATGAGCCCGCCGAGATGGTGAAGATCTACACCTCCGGATCCTTCCTCGACGAGCGGGAGGTGCCACCGAAGACCCGCGACGCGATCGCCGAGACGTTCGGGGACCGGGACCGCATCGTCCTCGAGACGCTCCCTGATTTCGTCGAGGCCGACCGACTCGCCCCCTTCACGGACGCCGGGCTCGAGACCGACATCGCCATCGGCCTCGAGACCGCGACCGACCGGGTGCGTCGGGACTGCGTGAACAAGTACTTCGACTTCGAGGACTTCGTCGAGGCGACCGAGACCGCCGCCGCGGCCGGGGCCGGAGTGAAGGCCTACCTCCTGCTCAAGCCGCCATTCCTCGCGGAATCCGAAGCCATCGAGGACATGGTCAGGTCGATCGAACGGGTCGCCCCGTACGTCCATACGGTCTCGATGAACCCCACGAACGTCCAGCAGTACACGCTCGTCGACGACCTCCACTTCGAGGGCGGATACCGGCCACCCTGGCTCTGGTCCATCGTCGACGTCCTCGATCGAACCGTCGACGTGGACGCCATCGTCGTCTCGGATCCCGTCGGAGACGGGTCCGACCGAGGGCCGCACAACTGTGGGGAGTGCGACGAGCTCGTCGCCCGCGCGATCGAGGACTTCGACACGCGCCAGGACCCATCGGTCTTCGAAGAGGTCACCTGTGACTGTGAAGCCACCTGGCAGGCAGTCTGCGACCGCGAGCGAAGCTACAACCTCCCACTGGCACCCTGAGCGGCGCAGCGCCAGTGGATATCTGCCGATAGCCCTATGGATTCGCCGGATACTGGGTGATATATAGGCTGATATGAAGGAGTGCGATGGCGGTGATATACGCGGAGTCATGGAGGCGATATACGGGGAGATATGGGGGTGAGAGTGTGGTCACAGACGGGGTGCGGTTGGGAGGAGATATTCGGGGTCGTATCCGGGCCGCTCTCTTGTCTCGATTTACCGTCCTTCTTATGGAAATGTTGTTTAATTGATCTTCGGATAGCACCTGGAGTTAATACCCTCCAATACGAAGGACGGGCCGGCGGACGACTTCGGTCTCCGCTGAGGGGATGACAGGCCATGTCCGAGCCGATACGGGACGCCTACGAGTGTCCCGACGGTTGGTTCGAGGTGCGGGATGCTAACGGCCCGCACCGGTGGATCGCCACCCGTGATCCGGTCACGGTGCGACGCTGACACGTTCGAGACGGCGAGGGCCCCCGGGCCGACGGTTGGGCGGTGCCCGGCAAACCCGTCGATTGCCAGGAGGCGCTCCCGTCAGGACGTTCTCGCGGTCGAGAAAGGGTGCTCGAGGCTGCCGGTTCTCCAGCCGACGCTCAGAGTCTTTGTACCTTCGCGATCGCCGCCTCCAGAGAGGAGGTGTCGAAGAGCTCTTGCCCAGTGTACGCGTTGGCCCCGGCAGCGTAGAGACGGGACACGGCCGTGATGACGTGGTCGGGGACCGGTTTGGGGCCGAGGTCACACCGCGGCCGCCAGTCAGCTTCGCCCTCGACCCGCGCCTCGATTTTCGCATCCTCGACAGCCTCGACCCAATCCGGATCGGATTCGCGATAGTAGTCCCTGAGAAACTCCGCGGAGACCGGCGTGCCCTCCGACCGGAAGCGGTTCTCGTCGAAGGTACCGGTCACCCCCGCGATCCTCAGTGTGCCACCGTTGTCCATGCAAGTCATCCGCCCCTCGAGGTGGGTCAATCCGATCGACCTCGCGCGGTCGGTCACCACCCGGTTCGCTGCGCGGGCGAGTTCCTCGAGACGCTCCAGGCTCGCCTCCCCGGCGATGCGATCAGCCTCCTCTCGGTCGAGGGAGCGGTCCGTCACCTCGAACATGGTGGTGAACTCGACGATGGGGTTCGGCAGTACCACGGGCTCGTCTGGCCACGTCTCGAAATCGAGTCCGTGATCGGCGGGGTCGGTTCGCGAGCGAACCGTGGCGTTTTCCGGAATCGAATTGCGATAGACGACCTGCAGCGGGATGATGTAATCCTCCCCGGCCTCGCGGTGATAGGTGTCATACTGGTACTCGCCGTCGGCGTGGGCCAGATTTGGGACCCGAGCGAGGTCGATCGCCATCTCCTTCGGGGGGGTGTCGGCCGCGCCGAGCCGGCCGACCGAGTCGCCCTGCACGAGCCCCCGGTAGTGGGTCGGCACGCCCGCTTCCTCGAGTCGCTCGAAGGTATCGGCGGCCATCGAGCAGCGGCTCGCCCCAGTCTTCGGGATGGTGTCTGGCATCGGGCCCCAGTCGAAGAGCGAGTACGCGTCGCTGAAGACAAGGGTCCCACGGCCCGGAGTGTCACGGGTCGGCGCCGTATCGACCCTGACCTCCGTCACGCTGGTCATGTGCATGCCTGCGAGTGGTGGGGCCAAATCGTTTCCCCGTTGGCGTGTGTCCGATCGGTTCCTGGGCCACGAGTTTCCGTCTGCCCCGGGTTCTTCTCTCCGAACTGGCCACGTCTCACCCAGCTGGCCACTTCTGTCCCAACCGGCCGCTTCTGTCCCGCCTCTGTTATCCGGCCCCGGCTATATTCCCCACTGTTTCCCGTCGTGCCTTTCCGGTCGAATCTGACCAGACCAGCCCGCTTATGCGTCTTCCCCGGGTACCGACACGGAGCAACCGGCACCGAACCATGATGACCACCACCCACGTCGCGATGGGGCTCACCGCCGCCACGGTGCTTTTGCCGTTCAGTTCGGAACTCGCGATCGTGGCGGCCTTGGCCGCGGTCGTCGGTGGGGTCTTTCCCGACCTTGACGTCGTCGGTGCCCACCGCAAATCTCTCCATCACCCCGAGGCCTATCCGACCCTGGCCCTGGTGATGGCCGGTATCGCCGTCCTCCGACCCGAGGTCGCCTCGGTCGCCGTCGCAGGGTTCTTCGCGTCGGCCGCGATCCATTCTCTCTCGGACGTGTTCGGTGGCGGGCTGGGGCTCCGCCCGTGGGAGAACGACGATGAGCGCGGCATCTACCTCCACACCCTCGATCGATGGATCGCACCGAAGCGGTGGGTGCGATACGACGGTGCCCCCGAGGACCTGCTGGCGGTCAGCATATTCTCGATCCCGCCCTGGATCGCCTTCGGCAGTCCCATCCAGGAACTCCTCGTCGTCAGTTTGGGGATTTCGGTACTGTACGTCGCGGTCCGGAAACCCATGGTGGACGTCTTCGAACGGTTGACCGGCTGACCGGTTTCGTGGGTTCATGAGAGAGTTGCCGTCGAGTCCGGGACACGACGGGGTTGTCGGAAACGCAGGTAGCATGCCCCAGACGATATGAAGGAAGACCTGACCAATTCGCCCCAGGGCCCGAGAGCGAAGCCAGCCTCAGAGAAGACCCCCACGCGCAGACAGCTCAGCAGGATACCCTGGCAAGGAATGGAAATTGGGCTCTCGAGATGCTA
>CAZQNH010000030.1:0-30075 GCA_964594685.1 uncultured Halobacteriales archaeon | reverse complement strand
TGGGCAGGGCGAGCACGTCGTACTGGTCGGTGCGGGTGATCAGCTGCTGGAGCATGTTGTCGGCGATACGGTCGTTGACGACCACGGCGTCCTGTGGCTGCTCGCCGTCGCGTTCCTCCCAGAGCGTGTCCTCGGTGATGATCTCATCGCCGTACTCCTCCTCGGCGACCTCGTAGCCCCAGTCCCGGAACTGGCCCTCGGTGAACTTCATGATGTTGCCCTTGTGGACCAGTGTGACCGAGTCCCGGTCGTTCTCGAGGGCGTAGTCGATGGCCTCCCGGACGAGGCGCTTCGTGCCGAACTCGGTGATGGGCTTGATCCCGATGCCGACCGGTCCGTCGTGGATGGTCGAATCGAAACCCATCTCGGATTCGACGAACGCCCGGACCTGCTCGACCTCGTCGGTCCCGGCCTCCCACTCGATGCCCGCGTAGACGTCCTCGGTGTTCTCCCGGAACATGACCATGTCCATCTCCTCGGGGGCCGACACCGGGGAGGGGACCCCCTCTAGATAATAGGTCGGTCGGACGTTCGCGTAGAGGTCGAGTTTCTGCCGGAGCGCCACGTTGAGACTCCGGAAACCGGCCCCCACCGGGGTGGTGAGCGGCCCCTTGATCGCGACCCTGAACTCCCGGATGGCCTCGACGGTGTCGTCGGGAAGGTTCTCGTCGTACTTCTCCCGGGCGCTTTCGCCGGCGTAGAGCCGCATCCACTCGATGTGTCGGCCCGTGGCCTCTGCGGCGGCCTGGAGCACCGACTGGGCCGCGGGCGCGACATCGACGCCGGTACCGTCCCCGAAGATGATCGGGATGATCGGGGTCTCCGGGACCGAAAGGGCGTCGGTCGCCTCGTCGTAGGTTATCGGCTCCCCGTCCTCGGGGACCGAAACGAGATCGTAGCTCATAGCGAGTGAAACTCCGCAGGTAACCTCAAAAGGACTGCTGTTTCGGTCGCCCATCGGTGAGTCGGCCTGGTCTGGGTCGCCACAGCCCGCCGCGGTCGAAACCCACTGTTGCCCGGGTCCCGGACCGAGTCCGGCACCTTTTCGGCGGGACCGCTCGCCAGCCCAGATATGCAGGTACTGGTCCACGGGGGTGCCGGGAGCGAACCCGACGAGCCGGCCCCCCGCCAGGCGGTCCTCGACCGTGCTGCCGCCGATGGGGCGGCCGCCGACAGTCCGATCGACGCCGTGGAGGCGGCTGTCCGGGTGCTCGAGTCCTCGCCCCGATTCAACGCGGGGGTCGGCGGCGCCGTCCAGAGCGACGGGGTCCCCCGGACCGACGCCGGGATCATGAGCGGGACCGGCGAGGTCGGAGCGGTCGCGGCGATGGACGGCGTCGAACACGCGGTGAGCGCGGCCCGCATCGTTCTCGAGGAGACCCCTCACGTGCTTCTGGCGGGCGACCCAGCTGAAGCCCTGGCGGCCGATTTCGGGGTCGAGACCGACATCGACCTCTTCTCCGATCGATCCCGGGGACGGTGGGAGGATGTTCCGGAACCCCCGGCCGATGATCCGGGAGCCCAGCTCGAGTGGGTGCGGGAGCGATTCGGCGGGACCGACACCGTGGGTGCGGTGGCGACCGACGGCCAGGCAGTCACAGCAGCGACCTCGACGGGTGGCAGATGGTTCGCGCTCGCGGGCCGGGTCGGGGACGTTCCGCAGATCGGCAGCGGGTTCTACGCGTCGCCCGCCGGCGCGGCGAGCGCCACCGGCGCCGGGGAGGACATCGCGCGGGTCACGCTCACCCGGATGGCGGTCGACCAGCTCGAGGCCGGGGTCGGGCCCGAGGCAGCGGCCGACCGCGCAATCGAGACCTTCGAAGAGCGCACCGGCTCCACGGCCGGAGTCATCGTCATAGACAGGGATGGGAACCGGGGTCGCGCGTTCAACTCCTCGGCGATGCAGACGGCTTCGGCCGGGTCCGGGGACTGAAGCGGACCCGCAAGCGCTTTGCCTGTGTCGGCAGAACGCAGGCTCATGAGCGACGTGGATCTCTCCGAGCAGGCGTTCGAGAAGTACCGAGAGGCCGGCCGGATCTTGAGCGAGGTACTCGACGAGGCCGCCGGCCGGATAGAGGTCGGGACGAGTCATCTCGAGATCGCGGAGTTCGCTGAGGAGCGTACCCTCGAACTCGGGGGCGAGTGGGCCTTCCCCGTGAATATCAGCGTGAACGAGGAGGCCTCGCACGCGACCCCGAGCCGGGAGGACGAGACCGAGTTCCAGGGGGGCGACCTCGTGTGCCTCGACGTCGGGGTCCACGTCGACGGGTGGATCGCTGACGCCGCGGTCACCGTCGACCTCGGGGACAACCGGGAACTCGTGGAAGCGGCCGAGCAAGCGCTCGAAGCCGCCCTGGACGTCGCGGGCCCGGGGGCCCATACCGGCGAACTCGGCGCGGAGATCCAGGACGTCATCGAGGCCTACGGATACAATCCGGTCGTGAACCTCACCGGCCACGGGCTGGACGAGTACGACGCTCATACCGGGCCGAACATCCCGAACCGGCGGGTCGAGTCCGGGGTCGAACTCCAGCCCGGGGACGTGGTGGCCGTCGAGCCCTTCGCCACCGACGGCCGGGGAAAGGTCTCCGAGGGCCAGAAGACCGAGATCTTCTCCCTCGAGACCGAGCGCAATGTTCGGAATCGCCAGGCGCGGGAGGTCCTCGAGACCATCACCGACCGATATGACCGCCTCCCGTTCGCCGCCAGATGGTTCGAGGGAGCCCGCACGGACATGACCCTGCAACGGCTCGAACAGCAGGACGTCCTCCGGAGCTATCCGGTTCTCAAGGAGGTCGACGGCGCCATGGTGAGCCAGGCCGAGCACACGTTCATCGTCACCGAGGACGGCATCGAGGTCACGACTCGGTAGCCGGTACTCCTCGGCGTATTCTCCGTACAGTGCCCCCGCCTCGAGGCTAACAGTTACCACGCCGGCACACCCAGACCGCACCATGGACTCCATCTTCGCCCCGTGGCGCATCGAATGGGTCGAGCGCCAGGACCCAGCCGACAAGATCGAGGGGTGTGTCTTCTGCGAGCTGCCGAGCCAGGACGCCGACCGCGAGAACCGGATCGTGGCCAGGGGCGAGTACGCCTTCGTAATCCTCAACAACTCCCCGTACAATCCGGGGCACGCGATGGTGGTGCCGAACGCCCACACCGGCGATTATCGGGACCTGGACGAGGACCAGCTACTGGGTCATGCCCGGCTCGTTCAGCACACGATCGAGGGCCTCCAGGCGGCGATGGACCCCCACGGCATCAACACCGGCCTCAACCTCGGGGGACCCGCTGCCGGCGGCTCCATCGATGACCACCTTCATACCCACGTCGTCCCACGGTGGGGCGGCGATACCAACTTCATGCCGGTGATCTCTGACACCAAAGTGATCGTCGAGGCCATCGACGACACCTACGAGCGACTCCACGAGTCCTTCACTGATATCGAGGGAGCGACCGACTACGGACCTGATCAGGCCGTGGAACTGGCGGAGTAACCGACTGCCATACCTTTATCAGTGAAACCCGGACCAACCAGGCCTGTGACGTAGGTATCGGTCCGGGGTGAACACGGCGGGAGTGCGACACACCATCCCGGACGTCCGTCTCATCTGCCCGGTGACCACTGCGGGTGTCGCCTGCCCGAAATCCGCTGCTCGTGTCGCCTGCTCGAATTACCTCAGACGGGCTCAGACCGGCTCGCCAAAGGCATAGAGCGTGTTGTGGTCCGTAACCTCGACCTCGACCCGGTCCCCGGGGGCGATACCGGCCGACTCCGCGTCGGGGATCACGATCTGGTGGTAGGCGTCGTCAAAGGCCTGGACCGAGCGACGGGTACCCGGCTCTACGGCGAGGACCTCCCGCTGGGATCCCAAAAGCTCCTCGTGGGCCATTCCCACGACATCCTGCTTGCGCTCGGTCATCGCCTTCGAGCGTTCCTTCTTCTCGGTGCCCCCGAGGCCCTTCATCTCGGCCGCATCGGTCCCGGGCCGCTTCGAGAATCGGGTGATGTTGACCGTCTCGGGCCGGATCGCCTCGAGTAGTTCGAGGCTCTGCTCGAAATCCGCCCGGGTCTCGGTGGGGAAGCCCACCACGAAGTCCGTCGCCAGGGACCAATCCTCGAGGATCCGGTCGAATGTCTCGACCACCTCGCGGAATTCCTCGACAGTGTGCTGGCGACGCATATCGCCGAGCACGTCGTCCGACCCGGACTGGACGGGGACGTGGAGGAAGTTATAGAGCTTCTCGCAGTCCGCGAAGGTCCGGGCCAGGTCCTCCCTGACGGCGTGGACACCCCAGGGGTTGGCCATGCCGACGCGGACCCGGAAGTCCCCATCGATGGTACAGATTTCCCGGAGCAGGTCGGGCAGCCACCGCTCACCCTGGTCCATGCCATAGACGCCGGTGTCCTGGCCGGTGATCCGCAGCTCCGACGCCCCGGCGTCGACCAGTTCGCGGGCCCTGGCGACGTTCTCCTCGACCGAGGGGGACTCGATCCGGCCGGTGGCGAACTTGGTGATGCAATAGGAGCAATCACTCATGCAGCCACGGGCGATCGGCAAGATGCCGATGACGCCGTCCAGCACCGGCTCGATGTCCGGCGTAGTGGTGGGACACTCGCCGTTGGCCACTGCCTCCGGCACCTCGTCCCACCCCACCACCTGGGCGTCGACGTCGGCCTCCGCGAAGGCCGTCTCCTGGGCGAGGGCCATACAGCCGGTGACGATAAGATCGACGGGTGCCTCCGAGAGTTCCGTGGCCCGCCGGAGCATGTTGTGCTCCGTCGTTTCGACGACGGTACAGGTGTTGAGGATCGCCACATCGGCCGCCTCGACCGATTCGACCGGTCGGTGGCCGCCGTCGCGGAGCCGGCGCTCTATGGCGCGGCTCTCACCCCGATTGGACGTACACCCGTACGTCTCGATATGATACCGGGCCATCGATAGGGGGTTGTCGCGGGACCGGAAAAACGTCGCGCTTGCGGCTCCGATGTGTCTCTTCGGTCATCGACTGGGCTTTCGGCTCACCCACTTGGATGACCTGACTGATGGCTGCAGGCAGCGCGAATGGGGCACACTGACGCCGGGGCTACCTGCCTGGGGCTACTCCGGTGCGCCCTCGAGGATTGCCACCCCCGAGCTGGCCCCGATTCGTTCGGCGCCCGCCTCGATCATGTCCATGGCTTTCTCGTAGGAGCCGATACCACCGCTAGCCTTCACCGGCAGGTATTCGGCCATGAGCTCCACATCGGAGACCGCCGCCCCGCCCTCGGCGAACCCCGTCGAGGTCTTCACGAACGACGCGTCGGCGTCGACCGCGGCCTGACAGACCACGTGTTTCTCCTCGTCGCTCAGCAACCCGGTCTCGATGATGACCTTGACCGGCACCGGCACCGCCGAGACGATCTCGGCCAACTCGTCGGTGACAGCTTCGAGTTGTCCGGCCCTCACCCGACCGACGTTCACGACGACGTCGAGCTCGTCCGCGTCGGCCCGCCAGGCCTGGACCGCCTCTTCGAGTTTCACCTCGGGGGCGTTCTGGCCGTGCGGGAACCCGATCACCGTCGCGATGGTCGTCTCCTCGGCGGCATACTCCCGAGCTCCGTCGACGTAACAGGGAGGGATGCAGACGTTCATTCCCCACTCCTCGGCCGCATCGATGACCCGTTCGACATCGGTCGGCGTGGTCTCCGGACCGAGAACCGTATGGTCGATATATGGGGCGAGTTCGCTTCGGTCCATGGCCCGGACAACGAGTGGGCGGCTGAAAAAAGGGGTCCGTTCTCCCGTGGGTTACCGCTCTCCATGAGACTCACAGCGCTCCGCGAGACTCACATGCCTGGGGCACTAGTGAGGGCGTCCTCGAACCTGTCGGCGAGCCGCTCGGTCACGTGGGACCGGTAACCCGGGAGAGAGACGAGCCCCCGACTCTCGTCCCGGACCATGATGTCGCCTTGGACCACATAGGGGTCCTGATCCGTCAACACAATGCCGCCATCCTCCGATACCAACTGCCGGGCGACAGTCCCGTTCCCGGAGCCCACGAAGGCGAAATCGAGGGTCACCCGGGCGCTCGGTGTCACGGGATTATACCGCAACACGGACTCCCGGACGGCCAGGACCAGCACGGGACCGTCGAAGGAAGAAGCGGGTTCGGCCGCCAGTTCGAATGGGCCCCACCGAGATTCCAGTTGGGTCACCAATGCGGGTTCGAGGCGTTCGGCAACCGGGCCGTCGCCGATGACGACCAATTGGATGGGGCCGCCCACCGGTGCCGAGGCGTTATTCGCCTGGGCGGTCCCGACCGAGGAATCGGCCGTGGTTCGAGACTCCATCGTCCTGAAGTCGACGACGGCGAAGGCGAAGACGAGGGCAAGAAGGAGGACCATCGAGGCGAGGAGGGCTCGCGATCGGGCGTTCATACATTATATAATTGACACGCTGACCTGAACATGCCGGTTTCCGGTGGTGGAACCGTTCGAAACCGGGATCTCGCAGGGAAGTGAAGGCCACAACCGATGTCGGCTGGTATCCCTGGAGAAGGAGTAAGCCGGCCGGGGAAATGGACGTCTATCGACTCTCGAAATCACTCGTGGCCGTTCGAGATCCGGCCAGATTTACCCGGGAACGACCGACTCCGCACCAGCGGAACCCGGACTTTTAGGCCCACGGCGCGAAATCACGGGGGCATGCCCACCCAGGAGGTCGACGAGACGGCGGAGGCCATCGAGAGGATGGACATCCGGGGGGCCGCGAGCATCGCGAAAGCGGCCGCCGAGGCCCTGGCGACACAAGCCGAGGAGAGCCAGGCGGCGGAGCCCGCGGCGTTCGAGGCCGAGATTCGGGAGGCCGCCCGGCATCTGCACGAGACTCGGCCGACGGCGGTCAGCCTTCCCAATGCCCTCAGATTCGTCCTCCGGGGGATGGAGGGCGAAAGCGTCGAGGAGAAACGGAAGTCGGTGATCAAGCGAAGCCAGCAATTCCTCCGGGAGCTAGAGACAGCCCAAGAACGGCTCGGGCGCATCGGTGCGAACCGGCTTCGCGACGGTGACGTCATCATGACCCACTGCCACTCGACAGACGCCCTCGCCACGGTCGAGCACGCGGTGGCGGACGGCAAGGATCTCGAAGCCATCGTGAAGGAGACCCGTCCACGGAAACAGGGACTCATCACCGCCGAGCGCCTCCGAGAGATGGACGTCCCGGTCACCCTCATCGTCGATAATGCCGCCCACCGATACCTCAACGACGTCGACCACGTCCTCGTCGGCGCCGATAGTATCGCGGCCGACGGCTCGGTGGTCAACAAGATCGGGACGAGCGGGCTGGCCGTAAGCGCCCGCGACCGCGGGACCCCCATCGTCGTCGCCGCCCAGACGCTCAAGCTCCACCCGGGGACACTCACCGGGCACACGGTCGAGATCGAGACGCGAGAGGAGTCGGAGGTCATCGACCCCGAGCGGCGGAGCGAACTCGGGGACATAGACGTTCGAAACCCGGCCTTCGACGTCACGCCACCGCGACACATCGACGCCATCGTGACCGAGCGCGGACAGTTCCCGCCGGAGAGCATCGTGACGCTGATGCGGGAACTCTACGGCGAGGTCGATACTGAACCCTGGGCCGAGCCCGAAGCTGGGGAATAGCAAACCGTTTACGGGCACCGCTGTATCCACCGATATGGTCCTGCCCGCCGGGACGACCCTGCCACCCCTGCCGTATCTGGCAAGCGTTCTGCTGGCGATCGCGGGAGTGGGGTTCGGCCTCCGGCGGCAGTCCGTCGGGCTGCGGAACCGGTCGGTCGTCGCGCTGGGCCCCTGGATGGTGGCTGGTGCTGGGCTCTACGTGCTCTACCAGATCGACGTGGTTCCCCGGATACTCGCCCCACTTTTCGGCTCCCCCACCGTCTACGCGACGACATTCGTGGTCGCTGGAATCGTCTGGCTGGTCGCGGATCGGCGAGGCGACCCGGAGCCCATCGTGGCCGCGACGGGCTCGCTCGCGGCACTGTTTCCGATCGGACTCGCACTCGCGGTCGGACGGTACCGCGGAACGTTCGCCCCGATCTGGCCCCTACTCGGAGTGGTAGGCGGGATTGGTCTGGGCGCGGGCGTCTGGTGGCTTTTCGCGCGGTCCCACCCGGAACCCGCCAGGCACGTCGGAGCCGCAGGAGCCCTGGTCATCGTCGGCCACGCGCTGGACGGCGTGTCCACGGCCATCGGGGTCGACATCCTGGGGTTCGGCGAACAGACGCCACTCTCGCGACTTGTCCTTGAGGCTGCGGGGGCCCTCCCGACAGCCGAGACCATCGGCGTCGGCTGGCTGTTCGTCCTCGTGAAACTCGGTGTGTCAGTTGGAGTGGTCTGGTTGCTCGCGGATTACGTGCGGGAAGACCCACAGGGGGGGAACGGGCTCATGCTCCTCGTCGCGGCCGTGGGTCTCGGGCCGGGGGCGCACAACCTCCTTCTCTTCGCCGTCCTCGGTCCCGCAGGGATTTAAGCGACGAGCGAACGACCACCCGACATGGTGCGGATCATCGCCGCCGGGCATTGTAACTGGGACGTGACCCTCCGCGTCACCGCCCTCCCCGAACCCGACGGCGAGACAAAGATCAGGTCCCAACACCGGTCTGGGGGTGGGAGCGCCGCCAATGTGGCAAGCGCGCTCGCCGGCTACGACGTCCCCGTGGGTCTGATCGGGAGTCTCGGCGACGACGACCACGGCCTGCTCGCCCGCCGCGAACTCGAGACCGCCGGAGTGGACCTCGAGGGCGTGCGAACGGTCGAGGGCGGCGCAACGACGGTGAAGTATCTCGTCGTCGACGAAGATGGCGAGGTCATGGTGCTAGCGAACGACGGGGTCAACGAAGCGATCGCCCCGGATGATATCGAAGAGGGATACGTCGCGTCGGCCGATCAGCTCCACCTCACCAGCCAGCGGCCTGATACCGCCCGTCGGCTGGTCGAGGTCGCGGACCAGTACAACATCCCGGTCAGTTTCGATCCGGGTCGGCGGCTCGGGGAGCGTGATTACGACGCCCTGCTCGATGATGTCGATGTGCTGTTCCTCAACGACCGCGAGGCGGTCGAGGGCCTGGCCGCGGCCCGTGCGGCCCCCGAGGAGGTGGTCGCCGGGACCGACCGCGTCATCGTGGTGAAGCACGGGCCGGAGGGGGCGACGGTCTACGCACCCGAGGGGACGTATGAGCATCCCGGCTTCGGGGTCGACCCGGTGGACACGACCGGGGCCGGTGACGCGTTCGCCGCCGGATTCCTGGCGACCACTGTTGGCGGATTGGCCCTCGACGTTCTCGGACAAGCGGAGACGGGCTACGAGCAAGCTCTGGAGGTCGCAAACGCCTGTGGAGCCCTGGCCGCCTGCGAGGAGGGCGCCAGGACCGCCCCGTCGCTTGTGGGACTCGAATCCTTCCTCGACGAACAGTATCGAACAGCGGATTGATTGGTGGCCAAGGGGCTGCTGGGGCCACGAGAGAATGAGTGGGAGTGGCCGGCGAAACGGGTGAGTCGCGGCAGTAGCCTGGAACCGGGGGGCTTTTGCTCGCGCCCCCTGGAATCGGTCTCCATGGGCACGCAGCCACACATCCAGGTCGCGCCGGGCGACGTCCACGAGATCGCACTCATCCCGGGGGACCCGGGCCGCGTCGACCGGATCGGCAGTCACTGCGAGGACGCCGAGACCGTCGCGCAGAATCGGGAATACAAACTCGTCAACGCCTCGTACGAAGGGGTACCCCTGACTATCGCCTCGACGGGGATCGGGTGTCCGTCGGCGGCGATCGCGGTCGAGGAGCTGGAGCGGGTCGGTGTCCAGACCGTCGTCAGGGTCGGCACGACAGGGGCACTCCAGGAAGGAATCGAGATCGGCGACATGGTGGTCGCGACCGGCGCCGCCAAGAACGAAGGAACGACCAAACGCTACGAGAACGTGGAGTACCCCGCAGTCCCGGACTTCGAGGTGACCGGTGCCCTGGTCGACGCCGCCGAGGCGAACGACGAGTCGGTCCACGTGGGAGCCATCGCCAGCGACGACGCGTTCTACGCCGAGACCGACGAGTACGTCCAGGCCTGGGAGGCGGCCAACCTCCTGGCCGTCGAGATGGAAGCCGCCGCTGTCTTCACCCTCGCCAGGCGTCGCGGGATGCGCGCCGGCGCCATCTGTACCGTCGACGGGAACCTCGTCGAAGGCACCCAGAAGGGGGCCGAAGGCGACGAGGAACTTCCCGAGAAGGCGAAGAACAATGTCGAACGGGCGATCGCGATCACGCTGGACGCGGTTGCGAGCCTCGCGGGGTAGCTGAGTTTCGAAAATCACCGGCGAATGTGACCCGGGCCTGACCGAGCGCTCGCGGCGGCGCGGACAGATGGCCGCCGTCGCCACCTATCTCAAAACCAGCGGGGCCCTCGGGCCCGTCGCGGAGGGTGAATCCACGTATCTTGCACTGGAGGCAGTCACGTTCAACACCACAGCCTACCTCACTGCGGCGCTGGTCACGCCCATCGGGAACTGGGTCGGGGACCGTATCGCGACGAGCACCGTCGCCGCGTCCGGCGGCGCGGACCCCGACGCCGAGGCCAGCTTGTGACCACGATCGGTCGACGGACAGCGGTCACGTTGTCCGAGTCTATCGACGAACTCCCGGGATACGACCCGGTGTCGGCGGCGGTGATCGAACGGCTCGCCGGCCGGACGTTCCTGTTCCCGCGTGGGTTGACCGTGCGGGAACTCCAGGACCGCCTGGCCACCCGACGCAAGGCAGATTACGGGGTCGGGTACGTCGACGTCGAGGTGGGTTCGGAACTCGTGTGGGCCACCATCCGGACAGTCGTGGTCACGGTCGTCGCGGTCAAACCCAGCGGCGAGCCGGTGCGCCCCGTCCCGGCACATTCCGGGACCATCGAAACGGGGGACCGGCTTTACCTGGCCGCCTGACCCGAGGTGGTCCGCCGTGTCGAAGGGGCAAGCGCCGCGACCTGAAAGCCTCTTGGTCCGGAGGACCCAACGGGCGGGCATGGAGTGGAAGCTGTTCGCCAACCTCGCCGAGGTGGCCGGCACGAAGCATGTGACCGTCGAGGTGCCCCAGAGCGCGACGGTCACCGACGCCTTAGAGGCGCTGTTCGAGCGCCACCCCGACCTCCAGGAGCGGGTCCTCGAGGAAGACGGCGAACTGGCCGATCATATAAATGTGCTCAGGAACGGGGAGAACGTCTTCGCCAACGGGGCGGGCCTGGAGACCCCTGTCGACGGGGACGACGAACTTGCGATTTTCCCGCCGGTCAGCGGCGGATACGGCCCAGGCGCTTATCCCATCCTCTCGTGACCGCCGTGGTCTTTCGTCAGGTCCACTGCCATGACGAAGTCCGGTTCCTCGGCGATCTCGACCCGGTGGAGTGACACGTCGCTGACCGCTGCGGGCGTCTCAGGGACGAGAACCCGGACGAATTCGGCGTCGACCGCCGCCGCATCCCGCGCGATGGCCGCCAGCAGGTCTCGACAGGCCGAGGGGTCCGCCCAGGCGGCAGCCCCGTACTCGGCCCAGGTCTGCTCTTCGCCCTCACGTTCGCGGTCGTACACCCTGGACCGATAGGCCATGCCGACGGTCCCAGCGTCCTCGAGGACGAGGAGCGACTCCTCGTCCAGGGCCTGATCCAGGCGCTCGGGCGTGACCTCCGAAAGCGCCCAGGACTCCCCGATATGAAGTCCCAGTCCCCTGAGCGAGTCGCGCTCCGGGGAGCGCTGCCAGAAACTCCAGGCCGCGTTCCGGTCCTCGATGACGGCCGCCACCGGTTCCGCGTCCGGATTTGGCTCCGGATGGGCCCACCGGAACTCCGTCTCCGGCTCGAAACCTGCCGCCCGGGAGAGCCCAAGTCCCTGGACGTTCCAGGAGAAGACCATGTTCCGCCCCACAGTCGCTCCGCGCTCTCGTGCCCAATCGAAGGAGGCTCGCGCGAGGTCCCGACCGATCCCCTTGTCGCGGTGCTCCGGGTCCACCCGCATCCCCTGGAACCAGGCCTCGTGGTCCGAGAGCATCACCGCCTGGACCAGGCCGACGGGCGTCTCATCCAGGACCGCGACCAGGGTGCGCTGATCCTCGTCGTTCGCCGCGACCCACTCGGGGAACACGTCCGGGATATAATCCCCGTCGAAGCGGTCCCAGGTATTCTCGGTGAAGGCCACGACTGCTTCGTGATCTGCCTCACGGGCCTGCCGAACCTTCATCGCCACGGGACCGAACGCCGGGTGAGTTCCCCGGCCAGCGGCGTTCGCATGGCCTCGGCCACGTCGGCTCGGTTCGCCAGCACCCACATCAGCTTCACCATCGCCGTCCCCGGGAGCAGATTCTCGCCCTCGATCACACCGGCCTCGAGCAGGTCCCGACCGGTGTCATAGACCCGGTCACAGATGCGCCCGTCGAGACACTGGCTGGTCATGACCACCGTCGTACCCCGGTCGACGAGTGCCTCGATCGCCTCGATACGGTCGGTATGGACGTGCCCGAGGCCAGTCCCTTCGATGACCAGCCCAGCTTTGTCCTGGACCATATCGAAGAAGGTCGGATCCATCCCCGGGACGAACTTGAGCAACTCCACTTCCGTCTCGAGATCCGGTGCCACAGAAAGGTCCGCCTCACCCCGCGCCTGGTAGTCGCGGTGGTAGGTGACCTCGCCGGTGCCGTAGTCGACCTCGCCGAGCGGTTCCGCCCCGACGGTCTCGAAGGCGTCCCGTCTCGAGGTGTGATTCTTCCTGACCCGGGTCCCGCGATGGAGGGCCACGGTGTCGTCGGACCTGCTTTCGTGCATCGCGACAAGAACCTCCGCGGCGTCGGCCGTCGCGGCCTCCACTGCGGCAACGGCGTTCATCACGTTGTCGGAGGATGGCCGGTCCGCCGAGCGCTGACTGCCGGTGAACACGATCGGGACCGGCGTCTCGAGCATGAAGGCGAGGGCGCTCGCCGTGTATTGCATGGTGTCCGTCCCGTGCATCACCACGACGCCGTCCACGCCTGCCTCGATCTCCTCGTGGACGGTTGTCGCGAGTTCCTGCCATACCGCCGGAGTCATATTCTCCGACAGGATATTGGCCACAACCCGACCCCGGTAATTCGCCATCCCGGCGAGGTCTGGGACGGCCCGTAGGACGTCTTCGGCATCGAACTGGGCGGTGACGGCGCCGGTCCGGTAATCGACGGTGGAGGCGATGGTCCCGCCGGTCGAGATGAGCGAGACCGTCGGCAGCTCCTCGTCGAACGTAACCGAGGAGGTCTCGGCCACCGACCCCTCCTCGACGTCGTAGACCTGGGTGTCGAGGACGTCGACCGACGCCGATTCCCTGGCGACACCCACGTTATAGCCACTGTCGAGTTTGACCACCAGATGGTCCGACGTCGTGGAGGGGAGGACGATCCCTTCGTGGGTCTGTCCCCGCCGTTCGACGCGGACGCGGTCCCCTGGTTGCATGCACGCTCCTATCCACGCCCGACTCTTGAAACCATCTACTCGCTCTGCCTGGGGGCCTCGTCGCCGTGCCTTGCGGTCCACTCGTCGTCCCTATCGGTCGGAGACACGCGATCGCTAGAAATAACTCGCTGGCGGTCAGTCCCTGATCTGCCAGCCGTCGCTGTTCCGCTCGACGATCCGCTGCTCCGCGAGTTTCTCCAGGACGGACTCCACGAGCTCCTCGGGGACCTCGACCTCGCGGGCCACCGTCGTCGTGGTCCTGACGTCTCCCGCCAGGGCGCCAAGTATCTCGGCGTGGAGCTTGCCGCCGTTTCCCCCCTCTATCGTCGCCACGAGCTCCTGTTGGACCTCGGTCAGCCGGCCCTGGACCCAACGCTGGGCCATCGAAAGCTCTCGTTCGAGGTCCTTGAGGTCGTCCAGCCGGGAGGCAAGCGGCGACACCTCGTTGGTGCCATCGAAATCGGTGGTGATCTGGAGGTGCGAGCACCGACCCAGATCGAGGTCCGCGCTGGCGGGATACGCGCTTTTGGCACCGTAATCATAGGGCGAGATCTGGACCTCGAGGCGGAGGTTCTGGGCGATATGGAAGTACTTCCGGCGTTTCTCGTCGACGTTGCTCTCCACCAGTCCGGCCTCCTCGAGCCGACGAAGATGATCGATGACCGCCTTCGGGCTGACCTCGATGTACTCGCTGATCTCGGTGACGTAACTCGGCTTCCTCGCCAGTAAACGAAGGATCCGCCGTCGGTTCTCGTTGCCCAGTAAGTCGAGGAGCGCCCCGGAATCCATCTGCGTTGAGAGTTGGAGGGCCGCGGGGAAAAGGGTGTCTGCTCGCAAGCGGGCGCGTGTCAGACGAACTGGCCTCCCTCGGTCGGTTATGCCCGATGGACTTATGCCGTTCCGTGGTAGATATTCACACACATGTTCGAGCCGTTCTCGCGCGGCTACCTCCTGGGTCGACTCTACGTCGAACCGGGGGCAAGTGACGAGGCCGTGCTGCATCGGGCCCAGCACGAGACCGTAAACCAGAACCTCTACGCGTCCGGGACGGGTGTCGAGCGGCTGGACCATCCCCTCGTGATGAAACTCGAGAACCGACACTTCCCGGTACACGCGGACGACTCGGTTCCGAAAGGCACCCTGGCGGTTCCCGAGGACATCCTGGAGGCCACCCGGGTCGAGAACCCACCGGAACTTCGCGAGGTCCTGCTCGCAAAGGCCGAACACGCGAAACGCCTCCTCGAGTTCGGGGCGGTGTGAGGATCCCGTCCAGGTCGAGCACCCGTTTCGATTCGTCCGCTTTGGAGTTCGCCGCAATGTGGTTCCGGAAACGCTGCCCTCAGCCTGCTGGCCAGCCTGGCGCGTAGTCCCTGCCAGCCCTCGGTCGGGATTCCGTCGCCGGCGACAGAGGGTGGAAGGCCCGAATCCAGGTGAAGATTCAAATACGGGGACCAGACCAATCCGTTTCGTGACCTGACCGTCTACCCGAGGTGAACAGGGCGGGAGTGTGACGACCCACCTCGGTCTGATATCGTGTCGCCTGCAAGCCAGCATGTCCGTGGAACCTGCCAGTGGGTGGCTCGGATCTGCGTCCGTCACCGGGAACTCCCTCGCTGAGTGGGATCTTGCTCATTCGAGCGGGCACCGGTGCACGGCTCCCGGTTACATTCGAAGCGGGTCTCGTCCCTTCCAGGGACCATAAACCCCTTGACTCCGCTAGAGCCATCCATGCCCGATCTCGAACTCTATACGTTGACCGGCTGTCCGTACTGTGCCCGCGTGAAGCGCACACTCGCCGACCTCGACCTCGACTACGAGGAGCACAAGGTGCCCGCCCGGCATAGCAAGCGAGACGAGGTCGAAGCCGTCAGCGGACAGACCGGCGTCCCGGTCCTGGTCGACAATTCGAACGGGATCGACGGGATGCCGGAGAGCGAGGACATCATCCAGTACCTCGAAGAGACCTACGGCAGTTAAGCCAGGCGGACCCGGTCGCTGCGAACCGTGGGGAGGTTCCGGTGTGACCGGTCCTGGACGAGCCGCGGGCTGCAACGGCTTCGATGATCCGATAGGCGTGGCATTCAGGCCTTGGGCGTCCCGCCCCGATCCTCGAGGAGGTCACGGAACTCGTCGGCGTCGTCCATGCCTTCGACCTCGTCCCGTTCGACGATGGCCGTTCCCTCGATGGTCTCGCGTTTTGCGTCGTCGACGAAGTACACCGACTTGGTCCGGGTGACCTGGCGAAGCGAGCCCATGATCCGGGCCCGCTTCACTGCGGCTTCGGTGAACGCTGAGTTGCCCGTCAACAGGTTCTCGGACCCTTCAGTGTCCTCGCCGACGGCCTTGAAGGGGGCCCGTACCGTGGGATGGACGTCGAAGCCGACCCGCGTGAGGACGGTGACGATCTGCTCGTCCTCGGGATCGACCTCCGGGTCGTCAGGGGTGGGTTCCGCGTCGCGGATGTCCTCGGCTCCCTCGAGTACCGACACCGGACTCGTGAGGTCCCGGTCGAACATCTCGTCGAGCTGGGCCGCGACCTCCACGCTCGCGTTCATACCGTCCTCGTACTTCGAGACGGTGCGCCGGGAGACGCCGAGTTCCGTGGCGAGTCGACCGAGGCTCCACCCACGCTCCTCGCGCTCGTCGGCCAGCACGTCGCCGTCGATATTCACGTAAAGGCCCCCCGGAGCGGCGTAGATGAGTGGCGGGACGTCGTGGACGAACAGTTCCATCGCCGTATCCGGGTTCAGGACCGGAACGCCGTGTCTGAAATAGACCACTCCCGGCTTGAGATCCTTATCCCGGGTCCGCAACCCGAGCACGACCGGCGTCGCGCCGAGGTAGGTGCCCAGTCGGCGCATCTCCCGCCCAGTCGGCGCATCGAACGCGTCGATGTTCCCCAGGATCTTCACCAATAGGAGGTCCTCACCTCGTCTGGCGGCGAGGTCGAAGCTCTTCGGGCGAGTCGAACACCGGTCGCTCACCGTGAAACCCGCGTCTTCCAGCATGGCGGTGAGGTTGTTCACGAGTGCCGACCGGGTCATTATGGGTAGGTACGTTGCTCATCCCTTAAATGGGTTTTGGGGCGGTAGCCGGCGCGTGCAGGCGATTTTCCACGTGGACCACAAACAAGCATCTCGGCTGTCGTTTAAGACCCCCGGCCCCCTACACGCGGCCGTGACCATCGTCGGGCTCGACGATACGGACTCCCGCGAGCGCGGGATGTGTACGACCTACGCCGCGACCCGGGTGGCAGACACCCTCCGGAAGCGGGGAGCCAGCCTCGAGGGGCTGCTCCTGGTCCGGTTGAATCCAGCCGTCGAGCACAAGACTCGTGGGAACGCTGCCCTCGCCATCCACACCGACGCGATGCCGGAGATAGCGATGGAGGCCGCCAGAGAGATCATCGAGGACCTCGCCGAGGTGACCGACGAGCGGACGAGTCCGGGGGTAGTCGTCGCCCCCGGGAGCCCCCCATCAGCCGTGGTGGAATTCGCCCGCGAAGCCCTCCGGGAGATCCACGACATGGCGACGGCGAAGTCGCTGATCCGTGAGGCCGGCTTCCGGAGCGCGGGTTGGAAGGGCGGCCGGGGGAAGATCGGCGCACTCGCCGCAGTCGGCGCTGGCGAGGCATTCGACGAATGGACCGTCGAGTACATCGCCTATCGCGAACCCGATCGGTGGGGAACCCCCAGGGAAGTCGACGAGTGCTCGGTGTTCGAAGCCGCCGACCGGTACTACCCCAAGGCCTGGGATACCGTCGATGAGGGGGAAGGTGAGGCGGTCTGTGTGCCGAACGCGCCGGGACCGATCCTCTATGGGATCCGGGGCGACGACGCCCACGCGGTTGCCAGCGTGGCGGCCGAGATCGAATCAGAACCGGTCCACGCCACCGCCCTCTTCGAGACGAACCAGGGGACCGATGCCCATCTGTCGGACGGGACGGTAGGTGACCTGACCGAGAAACGGGGCTATCGGGTGCGCGGCCGGGTCGCCGCAACCCCGGACACCCGGGAAGGCGGCCACGTGTTCTTCCCGATCGAATCTGGCGGTGAGCGCCTGCGGTGTGCAGCGTTCGAGCCGACGAAGCGGTTCCGCGACCGGGTTCGGTCGCTCCGGCCCGGCGACCGGGTGACCGTCGCGGGGGAGGTGACCAATGGGACGCTCAAACTCGAGAAGTTCGCGGTTCGAGAACTCGTGCGGACCGAGAGCCGCACCCCGACGTGCCCGGACTGTGGCAAGCGGATGAAGAGCGCCGGGGCCGACCAGGGGTATCGGTGTCGGGACTGTGGGACCCAGGCCGAGAGGAAGGAGTCAGTTCCCATCGACCGTGACCTCGACGTCGGGTGGTACGAGGTCCCCCCGTGTGCGAGACGCCACGTGGCGAAACCGCTCATCCGGGGTGGGTTCGACGCACCGGTGCACCCTGAACGCTGAGGAGGGATTGGGGAGTCCGGGCATCGATTCGGTTGGATCGGCCACCGGGCGGACGGGGGATTGCAACCCACGCACAATCAGGGTGTCTTTATAAATGCCGTCTGACGGCCGGCTGACGACGGCCTCGCCAGGCCGCTGAGGGTCGGACGGGCACGGGCCGGCGGGGCTTCCACCCTGTCTCACAACCTTATTATACTATGTCAAACCGCCTATATACAAGGCAGCGGAGGGTGTATATTGAGGTATGTCCCGCCATTCCGGCAAGCCCGAGGTGGTCTCGGAGCGCGGGGACCTCGCCCATCGGATCGAGGAATACCCCGACGGCGAGGAGTGTACACTCTTCCCGGCGGGGTGTGATGAACAGGCCCTCCTCACCCACTGGATCACGGCCGAGGAGGGCGACTTCGTCGACCTGGTGGACCGGCGATAGCCGGACCCAACGAGTGGTTGTTCAGATTCCCATCGGCGCTGCTTGATCGGCAGAGGAGTAGGCGAAGCGCTATTCCGAGGCCAGGACAGCGTACCCTGAGAGAGGCAGCCTCCCGACCCCGACGGGCGATCCCCGGTGTTACGTTTTTAGTCCGCTCCCGGTGAGGGGAACGACGACCGAATCATCGCGATCCAGAGGCCCGTCTCGGAACTCCTCGAGGGCGGCCACGGCCACCGCACTCGTGGGCTCAACGTAGAATCCGGCTCGATGGAGCGTCCGACTCGCCGACTCGGTGGCCGATTCCTCGACTGCTATCACGTCACCGTCGGTCGATTCGACCGCGTCCAGGATCTGGGCGGACCGCGCGGGTTCGGCGATCTGTATCCCGTCGGCCAGGTCGTTCCGATCGCCCTGGGATCCCGCGGCGTGGCTCCCCTGGAGTGTCTCGACGAGCGGCGCCACCCCGGCCGCCTGAACCCCGAACATCCGAGGGATCCGGTCGGTCCACCCCGCCCGTTCGAGTCGGCGGAAGCCCCGATACGCCCCAAGGAACAACGTGCCGTGTCCGAGCGGGAGGACGACAGCGTCGGGGACGGACCACCCGCGCTGGGCCGCTACCTCGAAGGCGAACGTTGCGGTCCCCACGTAGAAGGCCGGGTTCCACGCGTGACTCGCGTACCACGCCGAGCCCGACTCGACGGCCTCGATGCAGGCGTCGGTGACGTCCCGCCTGCTCCCCTCGACTCGGACGGCGTTCGCACCGGTCCCCTCGATGGCCGCGAGTTTCGAGGCCTTCACGCTGGCGGGCACGTAGATATCGGCATCAAGCCCGGCGACGGCCGCGTATTGGGCGATGGCTGCCCCCGCGTTCCCGGAGGAATCTTCGGCGACTCGATCCACCCCCAGGCCCACCGCCCGCGAGATGGTGGTGGTCGCCCCCCGGTCCTTGAAACTCCCCGAGGGAAAGACGTATTCGAGTTTGAACGAGGTGTCCCACGCCGGAGCCTCGACCAGCGGCGTGAACCCTTCGCCGAGGCTTGCGCGTCGGTCGACGGCCAGCAGCGAGTCGAAGGCCCAGAGCCCCCGATCGCGGTCGAGATTGGTGGGTGGGCCAGCGGGTAGCGGATCCGCCTCGATTTCCAGCGGCCCCCCACACGTGCACCGCCAGGGCTCATCGGGCCCGGCCTCGAACCGGGTCCCACAGTCCGCACACACGAGGTCAGCGTCCATCAGATCCGGTCGACCTCCGTCGCCACCGAACAGACGTACTCACCGGTCGCCACCTGCGGAAGTCGGCGCATCCGCCAGACGATACCCGAGGTCCCGGCCTCGACGCGCTCCTTCACCGTCCCGAAGACGTCCGTGACCTCGAAGAGTGGGTCCCCCGCCTCCACGGTCGCCCCCAATTCCTGTTCGATCGTGACGAGACCGCCGGCGGGCGAGCCGTAGCGCTCGAAGTCCGCCGTCCGGATCTGTTCGCCGAGATCCGGCGAGCCCTCCAGGAAATCGTAATATTCGAGGACGTTCATCACGCCCCTGACTCCCTTCTCGACGCTCGACTCGTCCAGGCCGACCGACCCGCCCAGTTCCGGGTCGATCGTCGGGACACCCTCGTCCGGGGCCACCCGGGCCAGTTGCCCTTCGGGCCCTTTCTGGTCGAGGACGTAGCCGAGGTCGAAGACCTGGGCCAGTTCCAGACAGTCGTCGTGGAGCCGGTGATGGCGGCCACAGCGCACCCTGACCTCGTCGATCATGCGGCTTGTCGAGCCCTGGTGGAGATCTACCACGAGGTCGGCCTCGTCCGCGATCTGGAAGGTGGCGTCCGCGATGCGCTCGGACGAACTCCCCTCGGGGTCACCCGGATATGCCCGGTTGAGCTTGGTATCGTCGATCGGATTGCGGTGTTCGGCGACCTGGAAGGCGTGGAAGTTGGCGATGGCGACCACCAGGATTGTCCCCGAGAGCGCCTCGGGATCCAGCCTGGGGACCACACGATGGAGGACACCCAATCCGTTGAGTTCGTCCCCATCGCTGACGGCCTGCAGGTACAGCGTGTTCCCGCTTTTGGCCCCGTTTACCACCGCGACCGGGAGGCCGATCTCGGTCCCGTCCCGCATCTCCCCGACCACCACCCGTCCGGTGTCCGTCTCCCCCGGGGCCGCACTCGCCGAACCCAGCGTTCGCATTATCCCGATAGCCTCCCGCGAGTACCTTGTACGGTTCGGTCCCGAGACGAATTGGCCGGTTTCTTCGGTAGCTCGATCGGGCAGATCGTGCTGAGGCAGGTGAACAAACCGCGACAGCCGTGGCTTAGTCGACCGTCACGTCCGTGATCCGATCGGCACGGAGACCGCGCCAGACGGGTCAGTCCTTCTCGGGCACCCGTTCCATCCCGGCGAGTTCGCGGAGATTGTTCGCCCCGCGTCGCGTGCCCTTCACCAGGAGCACGTCCCCCGCCTGGATATCGGTATGCGGTCCCGGCTGAACCGTCCACTCGGTCCCGTCCTCCCGGGGCCGCCGTTTCCCGATGACCCGCATCCCGGTCTCGGTCTTGACGGCCTGTTCCCCGAGGGTGGTGTCATCGAGTCCGCTGCCCGGCTGGACGGTCACACGCACGATGATCTCGTCAGACTCCTCGACCGCTTCCTGGACGACCAGGTGGGTATCCAGCCCCCTTAGGACCCCCTCGCTGATCTCGAGGGCGGCGTCACTGATGACCTCGGTACTCGTCGCGATGTGGATCAGGCCTCTCAGCCCGACCGGGTCCTCGACGCGAGTCGCGGCGCGCAGCGTCCAGGCCTCGAAGCGGGACTTCAGCGCGTCGACCTCCGCCTCGAGTTCGACCACCTCCTCGGCGATGTCGGCACTGTCGAAGAGCACGCTCCCGTAGGCGAGGTCGACGGCGAGTTCGCTCATGTTCTTCATCAAGACGAGCGAATCGACCGCACGCTCCAGGTCCGCGACACCGGTTTCCGGGGGTTCCGAGGCTTCGAAGGGGTTCCCCGTCACCGTCTGATAGACCGTATCGATCCCCGGTTCGGCGCCTCGGAGCAACAGGATATCCGCTGCCCGGAGCACCGTATCTTCTGCTGGGTTCACCACCCAATCCCCGCCACGTCGGATAGCGATGACACGGACGCTGGTCTCAGTCTCGAGATTGATGTCACCGAGGGAACGGTCGACATAGGTCGAGTCGGGTGACAGCTCGGCCCGGACGAGGAGTTCGATTGCCTCGGGAAGCGACGCCCGGATGTTCTCCGGGAGGCCGATGTCCTCGAGGACGACCTTGGCGATGTCGCCGGCGGCATCGCTTACCTTCTCGGCCGCGCCGATGATCCCCAGCACCGGAGCCAGGGATTCGGCGTCCTCCGGGTTCCGCGCGGCGAGCAGGAGGCTCATACGGGCCCGGATCTGGAGGATGTCCATGCGTTCTTCGAGTTCCAGGACCTCTTGGGCCAGCGCGTCGCTTTCGTGGAGCACCGCGGAATAAGAGAGGTCGATAAGGAGCTCGGCGGTGTCCTTCATCTCCACGAGAAGGTCTTTCACGCTCGCGGGTTCGTACTCGACGCGGCCGGCCATGGAGCCGTCTTCGCTCCGCCCAGCAAAAAAACGTGCGGGCACCGCGCTGTCGAACTGTGCAAAAAATCGATCGGTAGTACTCCGGCGGAGGAATCTCCTGACGAGCGCGTATCGATGCACAGCCATGAGCGTCGCTTCTCAGCCGGAACCTCCAGAGAGGTGGTCTGGGCCCGGGAGTACTGTTTAGATGAACGCAATCCTCATACGGTAACTGAGGAAAGTCCCCCCGGTCGGGCCCCTGTTCGCCTGGCGGCCTTCGGTGAACTCCACGATCGACGCAGATCCATGGCGTTCACCAGCCACTGGACGTTGGCCTTTCTGCCAGCCACTGAACGCTTGGCTTCACCAGTCACTCGACGCTGGCCCGTCCGACCGGCGAGGGTCGAGGACCGGACCCGACATCTCAGTATTTATCGCCGGAGAATCGGAAGCCAGCTCTCCGCATATCCCGACGCCACCCCGCTCAGCGCTCAGCCATCGGCTGCCACTCGAGGTCCGCCTCGCCCACGTATCGGACCCGCGGCCTGATGATTCGATTGTCAGCGTACTGCTCGAGGATATGAGCGACCCACCCGCCGACCCGGCTCATGGTGAAGAGGTTGGTGTAGACATCCCGGGGGATGTTCATCGCCTGGTATACCGTCCCCGAGTAATAATCGACGTTCGGGGCGATCCCCTTCTCGAGGAAGTCCGTCTCCTCGGTGAGATAGTCCTCGAGCTCGCGGGCCAGTCGATACCACTTCGGCTCGCCCAGGTCGGCCTCGATGAGTTCCTCGGCGTGGTCCTGGAGGATGAACGCCCGCGGGTCTTTGACGTTGTAGACTCGGTGGCCCCACCCATAGATCACGTCCTCGTCTAGCCAGGTTTCGGCCCACTCCTCCAGGTCCAGTCCGCTCTCGTCGTAGTCCTCGAGCATATCGAGGACGTCCTGGTTGGCCCCGCCGTGGAGGGGGCCCGACAGCGCACCGATGCCACCGGAGATCGCGTGATACGGGTTCGCCAGCGTGCTTGCGACAACCCGCGTGGTGAACGTCGATGCGTTCGCCCCGTGGTCCATGTGGAGCTGAAGGGCCGTGTCCATGGCGTCGACGAATTCGGCCGCGGGTTCCTGCCCCGAGAGCATGTAGAGGAAGTTCGCGGCATGCGAGAGGTCCTCGCGGGGTTCGATCGGGTCTTCGCCCCGGCGAATCCGGTTGTAGGCGGCGGTGAGAGTGGGGAGTTTGGCCGCGATGGCCATGCCCATCTCGATCACCGCATCCAGGTCGGTCTCGAAGTCCGCCTCGGTGTGCTCGTCGTACCCAGCAAGCGCCGATACTGCGGCCTGGAGCATGTTCATCGGGTGCTCATCCAGTTCCGCACACGTCGTCACGAGGTGCTCCATGATCGCCGGCGGGATCCCTCGCTTGGCGGCGAGGGCGTCGGCGAAGGTCTCGTATTCCTCTCTCGTCGGGAGCTCGCCGTGCCACATGAGATACAGCGTCTCCTCGAAGTCGCCGTGGGCCGCGATATCCTCGATATCGTATCCCCGGAACAGGAGTCGTCCCTGGTCGCCGAACACCCGGCTCAGCCGGGACTCGTCGATGACGACACCGTCGAGTCCCTTGTGGATCTGTGTTTGTGCCATCCCACCGTAAGACTTGGTACCGAGTTGCAATCACGATTGTCGTTTTGTACAGGCGGTGACCCCCCGAAATTTCGACCACTGTCGAGAATAAAATTCGCTATTCGACTATGGCCGCGATGTCGAACAGCGGAGTTTTCGGGGTATTGGCGGCGGTCTGTCGAGTATCCTGTCATCCACGGATTGTTGCACGGTAGCATCACGAAAGATATACCTCGGCACCCGTCGAACCCTGGAAGGTAGACAGATATGACAGACGAGCTCAAAAAGGGTCTCGAGGGAGTCCTCGCCGCGGAGTCCGCCCTCAGCTCCATCGACGGTGACGTCGGCGAACTCGTCTATCGGGGCTACTCGATAGAGGATCTGGCCGAAGGCGCGAGCTTCGAGGAGGTGCTGTATCTCCTGTGGAACGAAGACCTCCCCACCCGGGCGGAACTCGATGACTTCCGCGAACCCATGCTCGAGGAGCGCTCCGTGGATCCCACGGTCTACGACCAGTTGGAGCCGCTGGCCGAGGCCGACGAGCGCCCCATGGCCGCCCTCCGCACCGGTGTCTCGACGCTCTCCGCCGAGGAGCCCGAAGAAGCGGCCGATCCGGGAGACCTCGAGGCCGCACGGCGCAAGGGTCGACGCATCACGGCGAAGATCCCCACCGTGCTCGCCGCCTTCGACCGGCTTCGACAGGGCAAGGAGCCGGTTGAGCCCCGCGATGACCTCTCCCTCGCCGCGAATTTCCTCTATATGTTAAACGACGAGGAACCCGACGAGGTGGCAGCCGAAACCTTCGATATGGCGCTGATCCTTCATGCCGATCACGGACTCAACGCCTCGACCTTCACCGCGATGGTCATCGCCAGCACGCTAGCCGACGTTTATAGCTCGGTGACGGGTGGTATCGGAGCCCTCTCGGGGCCACTCCACGGCGGGGCCAACCAGGACGTGATGGAGACGCTACTCGAGATCGACGAAAGCGAGATGGATCCCCGCGAGTGGGTCAAATCCGCCATCGACGAGGGCCGTCGGATCCCCGGATGGGGGCACCGGGTCTACAACGTCAAAGACCCGCGGGCCAAAATCCTCCAGTCGAAACTCGAGGCACTCAGCGAGGAGACCGGGGGGCGCAAGTGGTACGAGTACACCACGACCATCGAGACCTACCTCACCGAGCAGATGAATCTCCCGGAGAAGGGCATCGCCCCGAACGTCGACTTCTACTCCGGGTCGGTGTACTACCAGTTGGGCGTTCCGATCGACATGTACACCCCGATCTTCGCACTCAGCCGCACGGGCGGCTGGATCGGCCATATCCTCGAGTACCAGGCGGACAACCGCCTCATCAGACCCCGCGGCCGTTACATCGGCCCGACCGACCGCGAGTTCGTCCCGATCGAGGATCGGTAAGTTTCCTTCCAGCCGGCCGTGGGTTGGAATTTTGGTATGACCGCCGTCGGCCACCCGCAATATTTTCCGTATATGACGCTTCTTTCCCCCGATTCCACTTTCACCGCGGATGCGAATGATTTATTATCCCGCAGTGGTATGCTCGATTTGCGGGTCACACGCGAGGCGACCCCATTTCCCCCCACCCCACTCCCCCACTTCCTCGCATTTTCGATCCGACAGCTCCGCCTGGCCGGGGACGAATCATTAACAACAGTGTCACCGCTACCTCGCGTATGATCACTCTCTCGGACATCGAAGAAGCCAGGGACCGTGTCGAGGACGTGGTGATTCATACCCCCTTGCAGGCCCAACGGACCTTCTCTCGGATGACCGGTGCGGACGTCCAGCTCAAACTCGAGAACACCCAGCGCACCGGCTCGTTCAAGATTCGCGGGGCAACCAACCGCATCCGTACCCTGTCGATGGACGAACGCGAGGCAGGGGTGATCACCGCAAGTGCGGGCAATCACGCCCAGGGGGTCGCGCTCGCCGCGATGCACAGCGACGTCGACGCCAAGATCGTGATGCCCGAGTTCGCCCCCATCTCGAAGCTCAACGCGACCAGGAGCTACGGCGCCGAGGTGGTTCTCCACGGGGAGGACTACAGCGACGCCCAGGAGAAAGCCCACGAACTTGCGGAAGAGACCGGCCGCACCTACGTCCACGCCTACGAGGACAAGGCGGTGATGGCCGGGCAGGGCACTATCGGCCTCGAACTCGTCGAGGACTGCCCCGAGTTGGACACCGTCATCGTGCCCATCGGTGGCGGGGGACTCATCAGTGGCATCGCGACCGCGGTCAAGGAGCGCAAACCCGACATCCGGGTCATCGGGGTCCAGGCCGAAGGCGCCGAGACCATCGCAGACTCGCTCGCGAAGGGCGCTCCGGTCACCCTGGACACCGTCGACACCATCGCCGACGGGATCGCGACCGGCCAGGTCGGTGAGAACACGTTCCCGATCATCCAGGAGTACGTCGACGAGTTCGTGACCGTCTCGGACTCCCAGATCGCTTCCTCGATCATGCTGCTCCTCGAGCGCGCGAAGACGCTCGTCGAGGGGGCTGGCGCCGTCTCGATGGCTGCGGTGCTCGATGAGGAGTTCGACTACGAGGATGGGGAAGTCATCGCCCCGTTGCTCTGCGGTGGGAATATCGACTTGAACCTGCTGACGACGGTGCTCCGGCGAGGCCTCGTCGAGCGGGGCCGGTTCGTCAAACTCCGGACCGTGGTGAAGGACCGGCCGGGGGCCCTGGAGGACTTCCTCAAGATCGTCGCCGAGGAGCAGGCAAACATCTACGAGATCAACCACGAACGCGCCAACCAGTCCATCGCGATGAACGCCACGGCTATCGACGTGTCTCTCGAGACCCGAGGACACGATCACATCCAGCGGCTCCTCGGCCGCCTGCGGGAGGCCGGATTCCAGGTCGAGGTCCAGTCGGGCTGACCGATCCCGGGTCGAAGGTCCGTGTTGTGGCTCATTTGGGGTCCGGATTCTCGACCAGTCCCGCGGGTACGGGGACGCTGCTTTCGCAGGGCCGACTGGGAGTCAAGGGAGAGAGCGGGAAGTGAACCCAGCGGTTGTCACTCCCGGAAAGCAGCTGGAGGGCCGTGACTGCGTGACTTTAAGGGCCTCGCCCGCCAGGCACCGGACATGAAACGCGTCATCGAGACCAACGACGCTCCAGCCGCTGTCGGGGCATACAGCCAGGCGACGACCGACGGTAATCTCGTCTTCACCGCGGGCCAGATACCGCTGACCCCGGACGACGAACTCCTCGACGACGAACCGATCGAGGTACAGACCAGACAGTCCCTGGAGAACGTCAAGGGCATCCTCGAGCAGGAAGGGCTCACGATGCAGGACGTGCTCAAGACCACGGTCCTCATGGACGACATCGCTGAGTTCGAGCAGATGAACGAGGCCTACCGGGAGTACTTCCAGGACAACCCGCCGGCCAGGAGCGCCTTCGAAGTGGCGAATCTCCCGAAAGGCGCGGGCGTCGAGATCGAAGCCATCGCCGCCCAGCGGGACTGATCGCGGTCGACCGCTGATGGCGGCCCGGACGCGAGCGAGTTTGCTATGGGGACTCGTCGGCGCGCTTAGCTTCCTGGTGCTCGCCCAGGGGACCCGCCTCGTGATCGGGCTCGAGGTGGGGCTCCCATCACTCGGCGGTGTCGCGCTCGGCGTGTTCGTGGCGGCGACCGCGGCGAGTCATCTCCTGGGGCGGCGGCTGGACCGGAAAAGACAGCTTTAACCTCCAGAGTCGGTTATACCCGGTCGGGCCGGGATGGCCGAATGGCAAAGCGCACGCTTGGAGAGCGTGTCCCCGTTTAGGGGTTCTGGGTTCAAATCCCAGTCCCGGCGCTTCCTTCGATTGTCCGAGGGGTCAAACGTCGATCAAATTGCTGGCAGGGCGCCCATGTTTCTCCCCGATGACAGACGGACCAAAACCCAATCCCCCAGGGAGGGATACGCGGTGGGTGGCCCGGGATTGGGACCCTGACTTCGGCAGCCTGGATCAGGGGCTGTCGGCGAATGGAGCGGCAGAGCCCCCATGGGGAGGTCGATACCTCGACCGCGACCCGTCCCCTCCTTTCGGCCATCGCGGTCCTCGCGCTCGGCGGGCTCTCGTTCTCCGTCACCGTCGATCGGGGCTGGCCCATACTGGGACTCGGCCTCGGAGAGGCTGGCGACGCGGGCCCCCGCACCGGTCACGGAGAAGTATCGATGCGAGCGGGTGGGCCTTCTGTCTCCATTGCTGTCGGTTGTTTGCACATCGCTGCAGGATGGCAGACCGCGTTTCTGTATCGAAACGGGGTTTGGCACTGGCTGTATCAGCAAAAAGTGGATCGGAAGGGGGAGGGGGAAGGGGATGAAGGCGTTCGTGTCGGCACGTGCCGACCGTCGAGCGCCAAGGCCGATCCACGAGCCACCCGAGCAAACGGGGGCTCATCATGAACGAAGATACTGCGGGGTATAATGCTTTGGGATGGTTCTCGAAATCGAGATTTTCGAGTAGAGAGTTCCTACTCGGCGCATACTGTCTAGTGAATGTGCCAGGGGAAACGAAGCGAGGGTATGCTGGCGGTGTCGCTCATCGAACCCGTCGTCCACGTTTCCCAGGGAGCTGTCAGGTCCGTGGTTTGCTGAGGTTCTGCATCCGGCCCCCGCACTCCGGACATCGACCGGGTCGACGCTCGGCGGTCGTCCGATAACTACACGTCGTACACTCGAAGCGGTGGGGCGGTGACTTGGACGGCGAACGTTTCTCCACCATCAGACACCCATACGGGACCTGGCGGCATAATCTTGTTGGTTGTTAACAAATACCAAAGATGTCCCGTGGCTTCCCGGTCATCATCTGCCACGTCCCCCGGAGCGTTCATGTGATATATTTATCAGTGGATGGCCCCGAGAGATGTCCCATGACGGACGATGCGCCGGAAGAGATCCTTTCGGCGCTGTTGGAATATTCCAGAGACATCATCGTCGTCGTCGACGAGACGGGCCATATCACCTTTGTCAGCCCGGCAATCCGTGAGATCCTGGGATACGACCAGGTGGAGATCAGCGGGGAGTTGGTTACCGACTACGTCCACCCGTCCGACCGGGAGGACGTGCGCAACCGCTTTTTGGATCTCCTCGAACGGCCCGGCGACTCGACCGAACGGTTCACCCATCGGTTCGAACACGCCGATGGCGACTGGGTGTGGCTGGAGACGGTAGGCAGCAACCGGGCCGATACGGCACTCGATGGGTTCGTATTCAATAGTCGGGAGATCACCGACCGCCGGGAGCGCGAGGCCGAACTCCGACGGATGAAGCGGGCTGTCGACGCGTCGGGCCACGCGATATACATCACTGATCCGGCTGCCCACATCGAATACGTGAACCCGGCCTTCGAGGAGATTACGGGTTACTCGGCCGAGGAGGCCATCGGGAAGACGCCTCGAATCCTCAAATCTGGCGAGATGGAGGAGGGGTACTACGAGGAGTTGTGGGACACCTTGCTGTCGGGGTCGGAGTGGGAGGAGGAAGTCATCAACCGCCGGAAGAGCGGGGAGTTGTATACCGCCCATCAGACCATCTCCCCGATCACCAACGGATCCAGTGAGGTCCAGGCGTTCGTCGCCATCCAGACCGACATCACGGAGCGAAAGGAACTCCATCAGCGGCTCTCGGTCGTGAATCGGATCCTCCGCCACGACATCCGGTCTGCGGTCAGCGTCATCAGGGGCAACGCCCGCCTGGCCAAGTCCTCGGAGACCGAGACAGACGAGGTCCTCGAGACCATCCAGGCCGAGGCCGAGCGGCTGTATGGCCTGAGCGAGAACGCCCGCCACGTCGAGGAGGTGCTGTCTGGCACCGGCCCCAGGACCGAAGAGGTCGATCTCCGACCGCTCGTCGAGGCGAAGTTGCTCCGACTGCAGAACAGCCATCCAAGCGTCTCGGTCGAGTACGACCTCCCCGAGTCTGCGGTGGTCGAGGCGTCAGTCAGGCTGGAAGAGGCCCTGGAGAACGTCCTCGAGAACGCTATCGAGCACAACGACCGGCCCGAACCGACACTCTCAGTACAGGTCCGCGAGGCCGATGACGAATGGGTCGAGATACGGGTGGCGGACGACGGCCCCGGGATCCCAGCGGATGAACTCGAACCGCTCGAGGCGGGCATCGAGACGGCCCTCGAGCACACGAGCGGACTGGGTCTGTGGGTCGTCGCCTGGGTCCTCGAGGAGTCCGGTGGCGAGTTGGCCTTCGAGATGAACGAGCCCCGAGGGACTGTCGTCATCATGCGGCTTCCCCCGGGGGACCAGACTGCCTGATTTGGGGCCGGCCCCTCGGCCGACGCTATACGGTCCTCCGAGCAGGCCCTCGCGAGAACTGCAGTGCGTGTCACGGCTCGCCGGAAGGGACCACCCCCACAGGCGGTCAGTCAAAACCCCACCCACCCCCACGGACCGACCGAATCGAGTGGTCATCAGTACCCTTTCATGTGTGGTCGAAGCCGTTGCGCCCAGCCCCACAATACGGCCGGCGACGGTCTCCGGAGCGAGGTCACGTCGCCCCACCCCACCGCTTAAAG
>CAZQNH010000029.1:0-30485 GCA_964594685.1 uncultured Halobacteriales archaeon | reverse complement strand
TCGACGTCGTTCAGGTACATCTCGTTCTCGGCATACCCGGTCTCTTGCATGAGTGCGACCTCGCCTTCGAGCCCGTACTGGCGTTTCCGGATGACGACCAAGGGGATGTCGGTCATGAGGGAGACCGCCGTGGAGATGTGGATCCCCATCGCCGCCGGGGTGACGATCTTGTCGACGTCCTCGAGGTTGGCCTTCCGGATGATCTTGATGACGATCTCCCTGAGTAGTCCCGGCTCGAGCATCGGGACACCGTCGCTGATGGGGTGAACGAAGTATTGATACCCTTCCTTCTCGATGATCGGGGCCTCGAGAAGGGACTGCCTGAGTTTCTCCATGTTGGGCGTACTCGGCCGCTGAATAAAACCTGACGGTACAATCGTAGGTCCGGTAAACCCACGACCGCTTCCCCGCCGACCCGAGAGATCCCTGCCACATGGTACCATACAGGGCGGGTTTGAGAACCATTAAGTCCGACCTGGGAAGAAACGCAAAGCGTGCAACCGAACTCGACTGCCGTGTTGTTGGCGGTCGCGCTGCCGTTCGCCGCGGCGACGATCACACCGCTTATCTATCGGTATCTCGGCAATCGAACTGCCTATTATGCGGCCGCGATCGCCCTGGGTTCGTTCTCGCTTATCGCCAGTCAACACGGCGCGACCGGAGAGGTTGTCCTTCCCTGGATCCCCGCACTCGACGTCTCTCTGCGGTTCTATGTCGACGGCCTCGCCGTGCTCATCGGCTATCTCGCCTCGGGGATCGGCGTCCTCATCTTCACCTACTCCGCGGGGTACATGGAACACGAGCCGGGCAAGCGCAAGTACTACACCGCGTTGCTGGTCTTCATGGGGTCGATGTTGGGGGTCGCCTTCGCCGCGGACCTGCTCGCCCTGTTTGTCTTCTGGGAACTGACCAGCATCTCATCCTACGTCCTCATCGGGCACTATACTGGCGAGCGGGACTCCCGGTACGCCGCCCGAAAGGCCATGATTATCACTGTCGGTGGGGGCCTCTTCATGCTGATCGGCTTCCTTATCCTCGCCTCGACGACCGGGACCTTCGATCTCGTGGCGATGCTCGGGGACGCCGAGACGGTCAGACAACAGCTCCGCGGAGCCGGGATGTTGCTCCCGGTCCTGGGTTTTCTGGGAATCGGGGCCGCGGCGAAGTCGGCGCAGGTGCCGCTGCATATCTGGCTTCCGAACGCGATGGAAGCGCCAACCCCCGTGTCGGCGTTCCTGCACTCCGCGACGATGGTGAAGGCCGGGGTGTATCTCGTCGGCCGGTTCCGGCCGCTGCTCCTCACGGAGGAGTGGATGCTGCTCTTCGCCGCGATGGGGCTCCTGACGATGGCCATCACCGCTATCCTGGCGGTAGCCGCGACCGACATCAAGGAGCTGCTTGCGTACTCCACTGCCTCCCATTTGGGCTTGATCATCGCCGGCTTCGGCTTCCAGAACGTCTACGGCGCCGAGACCGGGGCGTTTCATATCCTGAACCACGCGCTGTTCAAGGCCGCGCTCTTCCTCGTGGCGGGTATCATCGCCCACGAGGCGGGGACCAGAGCCATCGATGAACTCGGTGGGTTGTGGAGCGACCTCCCGCTGACGGGGTTGGTAGCCATCGTGGCTGGTCTCGGGATGGCAGGTGTCCCACCGTTCAATGGTTTCTACTCGAAGGAACTGCTCTTCGAAGCCGCATGGGAGACCGCGGTGCACGCGGGCGGGGGACTCGCCTGGCTCTATCCAGGGATAGCGGTGTTCGGGAGCATCTTCACGTTCCTTTACTCCATCCGCTTCGTGATGCTCTTCTTCGGGGACCGGCCCGCGGGGCTGGGGGACGTGCATACCCCGCCTTGGTCGATGCTGGCACCGGCTCTTTTGCTCGCGGGGCTGGCGGCCATCGTCGGGGCCGTGCCCCAACTGGCGATCGATACGATCGTCCAGCGCGTGCTCGAAAGCGCCGCGGCGGGGGAGGCCCACGCGTTTCACGTCGGCCTCCCGACGGAGGTCACGCCGCCGGTCGTGATGAGCGCAACTGTCATCCTGGTTGGTGCCGTCACCTACCCGTTCTACGACCGACTCCACCATGGACTCCAGCGAACGGGGGAGATCATCCCGCCGATCAGGGTCAACTGGTGGTACGACGGGGCCGTCTTCGGGGCGAATCGAGCGAGCGCCATGTTGACTACCTACGTTCAGAACGGCCTCATCCGCACGTACGCAGCCTGGACGTTCATCGGCGTCAGTGCCTTGACCCTTGGAGGGTACCTGGCGACGGGTGCGGTCCTACCAGCCGAGGTACCCATCACCCTGCAAATGCCGATAGTCATCGTCCTGCTGGTTGCGGTCGTCGCGGCCGTGGCGATCACCATCGCTCCGTCCCACATCGCTGGCGTGCTGACGCTGTCCATCCTGGGCTTCATGGTGGCTATCTTCTATATCCTGGCCAGTGCCCCGGACCTCGCACTGACCCAACTCGTGGTGGAGACGCTGTTACTCGTCATCTTCCTGCTCGTGCTCGACCGACTCCCGGCGTTCTACGGGGAGATCAAGCCCAGCCGGGCTATCCGCGACGGCCTCCTCTCCGTGGCGGTCGGGGTGACGGTCACCGTCACGGTCCTTCTCTCGACAAAGGACGCACCCTCCCAGGGCATCGCCGAATATTTCGTGGAGACGGCGGTCCCGCTGGGCGGGGGGTCGAACGTCGTCAACGTCATCCTCGTCGATTTCCGGGCGTTCGACACCCTCGGGGAGATTTCGGTCATCGCCATGGCGGCGGTGTCGGTGCTCACGCTCGTCGCACTACGCGAACGAGGTGAGATGTCGTGACGCTCATTCTGCGCACCGTGACCAGACTCGCGGTCCCGATCATCCTGTTGGTCTCGATCGCTCTGTTCCTCCAGGGCCACAATCGCCCTGGGGGCGGATTCATCGCCGGGGTCCTCACCACGAGTGCGTTCGCGCTAATCTACATCGCATACGGATTGGATTTCCTGGAGGTAGACGTCCTCGGTCGGGAGACGGGGTCAGACGCCGAACATCTGAGCCACGGCGTCGTAATCGATTATCGACGCACGTTTGCCCTGGGCCTGGCCATCGCCGCCGGCAGCGGCCTGGTCGCCGTCGCGCTCGGACTTGCCTTCCTCACACAGGACTACGTGATCTTGGAGCATCTCCCACTATACGGCGAGGTCGAACTGGCGAGTGCGGTCGCGTTCGACCTGGGTGTCTACGCCGTCGTCGTGGGATCACTGCTTACGATACTCTCGGTGGTGGGATCGGAATGACCGACGCAGTCGTGTATCCGGAGACCGTACTCGCCGTGATCCTCGGGCTCCTGTTCGCTCTCGGGACCTTCCTCGTCCTCCGCCGGGACGTGGTCCGCATCGTCTGGGGGGTGGCGATCCTGAGCCAGTCAGCGAACGTCTACCTCGTGACGATGGGTCGGATCCAGGGTGGGGTGCCGATCCTTGCGCACAACGCGGGAGGCCATGGTGCGACCACGGATCCACTGGTGCAGGCGCTCGTCCTCACGGCGATCGTCATCGGATTCGGGACGACAGCGTTTGCGCTGGTGTTGACCTATCGGGTCTACGAGGAACACGGTACAATCGACAGCTTCGAACTGGGGAGGTCGTCGTAGATGGTCAGTTCGCAGATCGCCATCGCGCCGATGCTCGTTGCGATCACGGCGGCGGTCCTCACCTTACTCACCCGACGGTGGCCCCGGATCCAACAGGCCGCGAGTCTCCTGGGCGTGATCGGCTACGCGATCGCCGTGGCGGCCATCATCGTCACCGTCTACCCGGATATGATCCTCACCTACCAGCTTGGCACCTGGCCGGCACCGTTCGGGATCACCATCGTGGCCGACTCGCTGTCGGCGTTCGTCCTGGGTCTCACCGCGGCATTGGCGGTTCCCTCGATGGTGTTCTCGGTCAGGTTCATCGACGAGTTCGGCCAGCAGGTCTCCTACCACTCGCTGTTCCACTTCATGCTCGTTGGCGTGACTGGCTCGCTGCTCACTGGTGACATCTTCAACATGTTCGTGTGGTTCGAGGTGATGCTGATGGCGAGTTACGTCCTCGTCGTGTTCTACAGCGGGCCGGACCAGACGCGGGCAGCACTCCAGTATGTCGTCCTGAATCTGGTCGGAAGTGCAGTGATGTTGCTCTCCATCGGGGGGATCTACGCGACGGTAGGCACACTCAATATGGCCGACATCGCCCGGCGGCTCGGGGATCCGGTCGCATACGGATTCGATCCGGCACCAGTCCTCGGTCTCTCCGGCCTGCTCTTTTCGGTCTTCGCACTCAAGGCCGGGCTGGTCCCCTTCCAGTTCTGGGTGCCGTCGGCGTACCGAGCCGCTCCCGCACCGATCACCGCGATGCTGGCGGGCGCGGTCAAGAAGGTGGGTGTCTACGCCATCATCCGGTTGTACTTCGAGATATTCGCCGCTGCGTCGCTTCCGGTCGCCTTGCCGGGGATCGGCGGGGAATCGTTCCTCGCGTTCTACGGACCGGTGCTGTTCCTCATCGCGACCGCGAGCATCGTGTTCGGGGGGGCGAGTGCGATCGCCGGCGACGACATCGACGGGCTGCTGGCGTACTCCAGCATCGGGCAGGTCGGGTTCATCGTGCTCCCGTTGGCCATCGCGGCCACCATCCCGGAACTCCAGGCCCTGGCCATCGCAGCCACGCTCGTCTATGCCCTGAACCACGCACTGGCGAAAGGCCTGCTCTTCCTGGTGGCCGGCTCCGTCGCCGCCGGAAGTGGTTCGACGGACTTCCAGGACATAAGCGGCCTGGCGGGGGCCGCCCCATGGGTCTCAGGCGCCTTTTTCATCGGCGGATTGGCACTCGTGGGTATCCCACCGCTCTCCGGATTCTTCGCCAAACTCCTGGTGTTCCAGACCGCCCTGGGCGGGTACTCCGCCGTGCCCCTCGCCGTGGCATTGCTGGGTGCCATCCTCACCATCGGGTACGTCTCCCGGGCGTGGAACCGTGGCTTCTGGGGAGAGCAGTCGCCCCTGGTTACGGACTTCAGCCCCGACCGGGTGCAGGTCGCCGTCCTGGTCGCGTTGGCACTCGCCATCGTGGCGGTCGGCGTCGGCTTCGACCCGGTGATCGAACTCGCGAGGGCAGCGAGCGATGCGGCCCTCTCCCGTGAGGCCTACATCGACGCCGTCGACCTGCATACACTCGAGGCAGCGGCAGCCGGGGGTGGGCACTCGTGAAGCTCCGTCGCTGGGTGGTGGCAACGCTCGTATTGGCCATCATCTGGCTGTTTGTTCGAGGGGTTTCACTTGATCTTCGGGCCATCGCCGGCGAACTCCTCATCGGCCTCCTCTTCGGCGGACTCATCGCCCTCCTCTTCCGTCGGTTGTATCCGGGACGTGCCGATGTGGGATACGCGATGAGGGCGATGCCCTACGCCGTCCTGTACGTGGTGGCCTTCCTCACGGAGATGGTGAAGGCCAATTTCGACGTGGCTTATCGGGTACTCTCGCCGACGATGCCCATCGACCCGGCGGTCATCTATCTCCCGCTGAGGGTAGAGCGGCCGATGGCAATCTCGACCATCGCGAATAGCATCACGCTGACGCCAGGTACCCTCACGATGGATTACGACGAGGAGGCAAACGCGTTGTACGTCCATGCGATATACGGTCAGGACCCGGCCGGGATCGTCGAGCCGATCCGGCGTTGGGAGGATTACGCACTCGTGATATTCGATGAGGAACGCAATCCTGGCGATCCAGCACCCGACGTCCGTATCGGAGGTGACCGTCATGGCGATTGAATCGCCCCTGCTCGACCTGGTGTTCCAGGCTGGTCTGGTGATCGTGAGCCTCCTGACACTCCTCGCCAGTTACCGGGTCATCGCCGGACCCACCGTGCCCGATCGGGTGGTCGCCCTGGACACCATCGGATCGAACGTGGTCGCCATCGCGGTCTTGTTCGCGCTTTCGACCGGGGAGGGACTATTCATCACGGTCGGACTGGTCCTCGCGATCATCGGGTTCATCAGTACGGTCACGGTGGCGAAGTACGTCATCGAAGGGGACATCATCCAAAAATGAGCCTGCTTACAACCGTCCAGTCGATCGTCGTTGCGCTCCTCATCGTCGTGGGGACGTTCTTTCTCACCGTGGGAACGGTCGGGCTGCTCCGACTCCCGGACGTCTACAACCGGATGCACGCGACCTCGAAGGCGACCACGCTGGGGGCGGCGTCCATCTTCCTCGCGGGGACCGTGGCGTTCGGCCCCTCCGGCCGCGGGCTCACCTCGCTCGTGGGGATCGTGTTCCTGTTCCTTACTGCCCCCACTGGGGCCCACATGATCTCCCGGTCGGCCCAAAAGATGGGCGTCGAGTTCTACGGGCGGGCTCACTGGATCGAGCCCGCCCTCGAGGCGGTCCGTCCCGACTGGGCCGACGAGGAATAACCCGACTTTGGGGGGCGTATCACCCTTCACAGCCAGTATATAATGCGATCGGGGCCTGCTGGGATCGGACACAACTGCACCCGAACACGACGGGCCCGTATCCGCGAATCTCGCCTGGTTGCAAACAGTCGATGGCGACGGATTCAATCTTCCCAGAACAACCCATATCGGCTCCCCACGACGACTACGAGCAGCACCAGGACGATCCCGAACGTCGCCAGGGAGAGGTTGGGGATAGAGAGACCGCCCACCTGGAGGGTAACCTCGGAGCACGGATTCCCCACCGTGCAGGCGTCCCCCGGATTCGGCTGGAGCTGGAGCCAGGAGTGGTAGCTCGCGACTCCCAGGCCAGCCACCGAGAACGGGATCGCGAGGGCGGCGACCCAGGCTGCCTGCAGGAGCAGGCCGGCGCCGACGATGAATATCTGCGGGTAGAGGAGCCCGCGTTGGTACCAGCAGAGCTCGCAGGGGACGAGGCCCAGTACCTCGCTGAGGACCAGGGTCCCAAGACTCGCAGCCGCGAGGAACGTCCAGGTGAGAAGCAGCAACTGTCCAGTCCGGTCCATCGAGCGGATCCGGGCTCGGATCGGGGGCCGCATCATCGTTCCGTGAGTCTGTCCGCGAGTTCGTCGGCGACGCGCAAACCGAGTTCGGTTTTCGTCCCCTCGAAGGGTTCTACCGTCTCGCCGTCCACGAACAGCACTGAGGTTTCCTCCTCGCCCATCACAGAGGCGTCGTTGCCCACGACGAATGCCAACTCAACGCGTTCCTGGAGGCGGCGCGCAGCCTCGGCCAGCGAGGACTCACCACTGCCTTCCGCCTTGAAGCCTACGATGGGGAGGTCCGGGTCCGCCTCGCGGACGGCGTCAATGAGCTTCGGGACGGGCTGTAAGTCGAGGGTTCGCTCGTCCCCCGACCGGATCTTCGACGGTTCGGGCTCGATCGTGAAATCGCCGATCGCCGCCGCGGAGACCAACGCGTCCGTGTCGGTCACCTCGTCAAGCACCGCATTCCGCATCTCTTCGGCGGTCTCGATCCGTTGCACATCGGCGTAGGGGACCACTGGCCCGTCGTGTACGAGGGTGACCTCTGCCCCACGAACGTACAGCCCCTTCGCGACCGCCCGCCCGGTTTTTCCAGAGGCACGATTCGTGAGGACCCGGACCGGATCGATCGGTTCAGCGGTGGCCCCGCTGGTCACGACCACCTCGGAACCTTCGAGTGGCTGGTCCCCGGCCTGTCTGGCGGCCTCGAGGACGATCGTCTCCTCCGTTGCGATCTTGGCCTTCCCCTCGTCGATGATCGGGTCGACGACCGCGACTCCCCACTTTTCGAGGGTGTCCATCGCGTCGAGGACTCCCGGATGGTCGTACATGGGCCCGTGCATCGCCGGCGCGAGGACGACAGGTGTTCCGGACCCGAGTGCGATCGTCGCACAGGTCGTCACGGGCGTATCATCGATGGCCCCGGCTATCTTCCCGATGGTATTCGCCGTCGCGGGGGCGATCACGAACACGTCCGCCCAGCCGTCGTCCCCGAAGAGCGAGACGTGTTCGACGTCGCCGGTGATCTGGGTTACGACCGGTTCGTCCGTGGCGAAATCGACGGCCCACGGGTGGACGATGTCGGTCGCACTCGGGGACATCACGCCACGCACCGTCGCCCCCTTTCTCCGGAGTTCGTGTGCCAACTCGACGACCTTGACGGCGGCGATACTGCCCGTGATCCCCAGCGCGACGTTCGTTCCCGGGAGCATTCACGGGGCAGTTCGCGGCCGAAAGCAATAAAACGTCGATGTCCGCGGGCGAAGCCGAGTCCCATCCGCACCCTTAACGGCGGGACCACCCACCGCTGGCCTGGAAGACCCACGGACCATGGATTCATACGCGGGCGCGGCCAAGAGCCGGCGTGGAGACGATCGAGGTCAGCACCACGATACAGGTCCCGCCAGCCAGAGCGTACGAGTTCCTCCGGGATTTTGAGGGATACAGCCAGTACTCCAAGTACCTCCAGTCAGTCACCGCCGACGGCGACGGAAGCGAGGGGACCGAATACGAGATCCGCTTCGGCTGGTGGAAACTCTCCTATGGCGTCAGCACGCTGGTCACCGAGACGATCCCGCCAGAGCGGCTTGAGTGGGAGGTCACGACGACACTCGACGCTCACGGGCGGTGGGAGGTCGAACCGGCCGGGGAGGAGCCGACTCACTCCCAGGTTGCCCTGGTCGTCACATACGACCCTGATTCGGCGGACGGTTCGGCCATCGACCTCCCCCCGTTCGTCTCGCTCGACTGGGTGGTCCGGAAGGCTATCGGACTCATCGAGGAGGAGGGTCGCCGCGTGGTCGGGCGAGTGGTCGCTGACCTCGAGGGAGAACCTCGCCCTGTCCAACTATGCGTCGAGCATCGGGGGACCGCCCACGGAGATTAGCAGACGCCCGCGTGAGATACGATCCATTGGTGCTCAGTTGGAGAGCAACTCACGGGTCGGTCCCCCTGACCCCGTTTCACGATCCGGTCCTGGACCGATTGCTCAGAGCGTATAGTCGTGGGTGCCGTCTTCGCTTTCGAGGAACGCCGCCAGGAGGTCGACCATCGCTGTCACGTCGTCCACGTTCGCCACCTCCGTCGGCGTGTGGAGATACCGGGTCGGAATCGAGAGTGCCCCGACGGGTTTCGCCCCAGCGGTGTTCTGGAAGCCGGCGGTGTCGGTGCCACCCGCGGGAAGGATCTCGAGCTGGTAAGGGATTTCTTCGGCCTCAGCGACATTCTGCAGTCGTTTGTGCACCTTCGGATTCGTGATGACACTCGAGTCCTTAAGTTTGATCGCGGCGCCCGATCCGAGTTCCGTGACGTAGTCTGCCTCGGAGTCGATCTGCGGGACGTCGTTCGCGACGGTCACGTCGAGGGCGATGGCGAGATCGGGATCGAGGTCGACGCCGAGGGCGTGGGCCCCGCGGAGCCCGACCTCCTCCTGGACCGTGGCGGCGAAGTGGACCGTCACCGCTGGATCGATCGCCTTGGCAGCGCGTAACATGGCATACAGACACACCCGGTCGTCCAGAGATTTCCCGGTCACCACGTCGCCGATACGGTCGGTCTGCTGGTCCATCGTGACGATATCTCCCTCCGAGACGGATTCTGCGACCGCATCCGGTTCCATCCCGAGGTCGATGAAGACGTTTTCGACCTCGTCGGCGCTCTCGAGTTCCTCTTCATCAAGCGTGTGCGGGGGCGGCGAGCCGATGACACCCGGGATGTCGCCGTCTTCGGTGTGAACGGACACCCGTTTTGCCCGGAGGATGCGTGCGTCCCAGCCGCCCAGGGCATCGACCTGCAGGAACCCGTCGTCGGTAATGTGTCGGACCATGAACCCGATCTCGTCCATGTGGGCAGCGACCGCGACCTCGTACTCGGGACGCTTCGATCCCCGGATAGTTCCGACCACGTTCCCCATCGAGTCCGACCGGACCTCGTCGACCACGCCCTCGAACTCCCGGCGGACGAGTTCCCGGATCCGATGTTCGTACCCCGGCGCACCACTCGTCTCCGTGAGTTCCGCGAGCAGGTCGAAGTCTCTAACCATACCGGGGCTGGCACGTCGACCGATATAGAATCAACGCTCTTCGGCCGAGATGTACCCGGTGCCAGTTACGAGTGACTGCTGGTTACCTGGTATCCGTTGGACGAAGCCCCCGGCCATCGGTCACTGCTGGCCACTCGGCCGTAATATAATATATAGCAAATCTGACGCGCGGCCCACCGGCCGGCCCCCCGTAGCCTCGAACCGCCCGCCCTGCGTCGCCGCTCTCGATCACCGCTCGCGCTCGATGACGAATCGCGTGAAGGTCTCGAGTTCCTCGGTGACCGAGGGATCCAGGTCCACGTCTTGGAGATGCTTCCTGGCCTCGGCCGCGAGGTTTCGAGCCAGTGAGCGGGCGTAGTCGATACTCCCGGCCCCCTGCATGATCTCGATAGCCTCGAGGATCTCCTCGTCGGTCACCGAGTCTGCCGTGAGGATCTCTTCGAGCCGGTCTGCTCGCCCCGCATTGGCGTTCTCGACCGCATGGATGACCATGAGTGTCCGCTTGCCCTCCCTGATGTCGTTGCCGAAGGCCTTCCCGAAGTCCCCTGCTTCGTCGAGGGTGTGCAAGACGTCGAGGATATCATCCCCGATCTGGAATGCGATCGAGAGCGACTCGGCATAGCGCCCGAAGGCCGTCTCGACTTCGTCAGTTCGACCGGTGACCAGGGCCGCCAATCGGCCCGCGATGCGTCCCAGACACCCGGTCTTGCACGCGGACATCTCCAAATACTCGTCTTCGGTGATATCGATCGATGATTGGTTGTGCCAGACGATGTCAGTCCCCTGTCCCAGGTGGGTCCGGTTGAGCTCGTGGGTGAGCATCTCGAATATCCCCAGCTGACTCTCGGCCGGGAGACCGGCCGGATTCTCGGCGACGATCTTGAGCGGGATGAAGTACAGTGCATTCCCCGCATTCAACGCGATATCCGTCCCGTAGCGCAGATGGACCGCCTCCTCGCCCCGGCGCAGGGTCGCGTCGTCTTCCACGTCGTCGACGATGATGGTCCCGGTGTGGAGGATTTCCGGGACGATCGCATAGGGAAGCAGGGCTTCGGGATCCGCTCCCACCCCTTCGACCAGCTTGAGGAAGAGCACCGGCCGCCACCGTTTCCCACCGCGGTCCAGGAGGTCCCAGACGGGTTCGAAGAGGGCTTCCTGGAGGGCCTCGGTGTCGTATTCGTACCTGGGAGCGCCGAACAGGTCGACCAACGTCTCCTCGGTGATGGTGCGTGGCAGGAGCCGCTCGATCTCGCGATCGATGTCCGCCCGCCACGCTGTCAGCGCATCCCGCATACCTCGGGGGTGACCGCCACCGACCAAAAAACTTCAGTTCTGTGCTGGGGCGTTTCATAACCCTTTTTGGGGTTCCTGGAGCAGTAGCGGCTATGTCAGTCGAAGACGAACTTCGCGACCAGTTCATCGAGGCGTTCGAGGGCGCGGATTACCCGGTCAGCAACCAGATGGACCTGGTGCCGGCCCTTCCGGACGGTCCGTCCACGAAATTCGAGGCCGGAGATGTGCGTATGTCCGCGATGGAACTCGCGTCGAAACTGGGTAACAAGGCGGACTTCCCCTACGAGGACGTGGACACCCTCGTCGAGGACATCATCTCGGCGCTTAAAGACGAAGGCGAGATCTAGCGGGACGCCTGCCAGGGATGGGGGGATACCGCAGAGACATCGAAGGTAGTTTTCGAGTATCCACTATATACTGGCCGGTTAGCGGAATCTTACCGGCTATACGACACGTCCAAGCGCTCTCTTTCTGGGCAGCGATGGAACCTGAATCGACGCCATGGGTCCCAAGGCCGCACGAATAGACTAACTGGTCCGATGCCGCCCCCGTCACTCGGGGCGGGCATCGATTTCCCGGGGACCAAGCCCGCTCCCCGAAACCGATGTGACGACGAATTCGATGGGAGTCCCCCACGAGATCTCGACCCCGGTTCCCGCGTCCAGGGTCCCGACTTCCCGATCGTCGACCTGGAGGGATACGGGGACCTCTTCTCTGACCACCCGGATACGGAGCGGGAGTTCGAGGACCCAGTGGGTGTTCTCGATTCGGAAGGGGCCGACCGGGACCACTGTCATGGCCTGCAGCGAGGGGTCGAGGACCGGGCCACCGGCAGCCGTACCGTATCCCGGAGTGCCTGCCGGTGCAGCAGCGACGACCCCATCCGCCCGGACCCGATCGAGGACGACCTCCTCCTCGCCGTCGAGACTGGCGATCTGGTACTCGGAGATCTTGGCGGCGTCGGCGGTCACCGCCATCACGTCCATCAGTCCCCGATATCGGTCTGCCGCCGCTCGAACCGCTAACCCGGGGATTGTCCGAATCGAGTGGGCGCCAGCCAGGACGTCGTCGATTGCCTCCCCGAGGGCGGCAGGCTCGACGGATTCGAGCCCGCCACCGCTCCCGACCGGAAGAACCGGTTTCTCCATGCCGCTCCTGACGAGGGAGTGAATAGCGGATTCCCCGATTCCCACGACGAGGTCGGCAGCGGTGATGGATTCGAGAGCCCCCTCGACGTTCCGGTCCGCTATCGTGGACACGGTGACCTCGGCCCGGCCGGACAGATCCGCCTCCCGGACCATCGACCTGGAGTCCTCGCCGACGACCACCACTGAGAGCGTTCCATCCGACCTCATCGTGGGGTCCATCGTCACGAGAGTCGACCCCAATCGCCAAAAGCCTCGGGGGTTCCGGGCGGACAACCGGTGACTGGCGAAAGTCGGACATGAGGATCCTGCAAGACCCCGTCGGTGACGCCGACGTCGTCCGTTCAGTACGGCCAGTCGCCCATCACCTTCATGCTCTCGGCGAGTCCTTCGGATTCGAGATTCTCGGCGATCACCTGGGGATCTGCGTGTTCGACCGCGAAATCCTCGCTGGCGAGTTCGACAGCGAGTTCTGTCAGGAGGATGGCCTGCTCCCGAAGGTTGCGTGGCTCGATCTTGTCCAGCGTGTCGGCGAAGGTATGCCCCCAGCCACGCCCCGACTCGCCAGTGTTGCTCATCACATGTATGCCCGGGACCCCCCACTGGACGTAGGGCCAGTGATCGCTGTGGGGTCCCTGCTCTGGTTCGACGGAGACTGGATGGTCGAATCGGTCCGTGAGCGTCTCCGCGACGTCCGCGAGGGGCTCGAAGCCATGCGTCGTGAATGAGAGAGTTCGCCCACGGACGACCCCGTCGAAGTTCAGCACTGTCCGGATGGTATCGTGGTCCCGCTCGCGGGAATCGACCGACGAGCCGACCAGGCCGACCTCCTCCGCTCCGTAGGCGATGAAATGTACTGTGGTCTTGAGTTCGTCCTCCCTCCCAGCAAGGGCCTTTGCGAGTTCGACCACCATGGCGGTCCCAGCCCCATTGTCCATCGCGCCTTCCGCGATGTCGTGGGCGTCCACGTGGCTGGTCACGAGCACCTCCTCTTCGGTGTCAGGACCAAGTTCCGCGTGGACGTTCTGGCTCGTGGCGTCGTAGATGTCAGCCTCCACGTCGATCGTGAGTTCTTCGCCGTCGAACCGGCGGACAAGCCGGGACCCGACCTCGCTCGAGATCCCGACAGCGGGGATGTCACCGATAGGATCGTCCTCGTTGCCGACGCTTCCTGTCGGCGGGAGACACCCCTCGACGTGGTTCTGGTAGAGGAACCCGACCGCCCCGCTCTCGACCGCATAATAATACTTCTCGCGCCGATGGACATACCGGTCGTACCAGTCTGGGGCATCCGAGGAGACCAGGACGATCTTCCCATCGAGGTCGACCCCCTCGAAGTCCTCGGGGAGGCCGTGCTCCATGTCGACGAGTTCACCCGTCGCGGTCATCGCGGGACTCCGGGGGAGTGCGATACCGTCCTCTTCGCTCGCGGGTGTCTCGATGCGAGTCGAGCCCCGTTCCCATCCCTGGAGGTCGAACTCCTCGAGGCGGGCCTTCCGCGCGTATTCGGCCAACCGGTCCCTCGTCGCCTCTGCGGCCTTCCGCTCGCCGGGTGTCCCCGCCGACCGGTCCCCGATATCGACGAGGGTTTCGAGGTGACTCCATCCCGTCTCGCTCGTGAACACGTCGCCGATCCAGTCTGCCATACAGACCCTCCAGATGCGGGGGACCTAATTGTTATGACCCGTCCCACGCGTCGCCGCTTGCCAAGTCGATATCCCCGTCGAGTTTGGAGGAGGGACAGAGATCTTCGAGGACACACGAGCCACAGTCGGGGTTCTGCGCGGTGCAGACCGCCCGCCCGTGCGCGATTAGTAAATGGGTGTACTGTTGCCAGTATTCCTCGGGCACGAGCGACATCAGATCCTCCTCGATGCGATTCCGGCGCTCGGCCTCCGTGATACCGAGCCGTCTGGAGAGACGGATCACGTGGGTATCGACGACGATTCCTTCGGTGACGTCGTGACCGTGCTGGAGGACGACATTGGCGGTCTTCCGCCCGACACCCGGGAGGTCTGTCAGTGCCGACATGGTGTCCGGAACCGCACCGTCGTGCTCCTCGACCAGTTTCTCGCCGACGCCCGTGAGATACTCGGCCTTGCTATTCGGATAGGTAATCGAACCGATGATATCCGCGATCTCCTCGACATCCGCGGTAGCGAGCACCTCGGGCGTGGGGAATCTTTCGAAGAGTTGCGGGGTGGTCTCGTTGACACGCACGTCGGGACACTGTGCGGAGAGGATCACCGCGACGAGGAGTTCGAACCGCGAGGCGTACTCGAGGGAGATGGTCGCGTCGGGATAGGCCTCCTCGAGCCGCTCGATTACCGTCTCTACCTGCGATTCTCTCGTCCCACGGGGCTCGCCCATGGACCTTCGAAGGGTAGGGCCCCGTTTGAGCTATTCGAAGTCGGACGGCTCGGCTGTGCGTGATTGAGGTTACGATCTGTCTCGGACCGATTCCCACGCTCGGATGGGACCGCGAACGCTTAATGGCCGCCCTACTGATGGTGGGACATGGGCTTGCGAAGCGTTCTCTCCGGGCAGGCGGTCACCCGGCTCACGGCGCCAGTCGACCCACGGTTCGAACTCCCGGCACTGGCCACGGCCGAGGAGTCGCGGCCGACGGTGTTCGAATCGGTGGAGGGGTATCCAGACGTCACGGCGGTGACCAATCTGGTCGCCGATCGGGACGGTATCGCCGACTCGCTCGGTGTCGAATCCGGTGAGGTCATCGATCGGATGAAGCAGGCGATGGACGATCCCAAACCGCTCGATGACCCTGCCGAGGGCGCCTTCGAACACGTGGTGTCGGACCCGGACCTCGACGCTCATCTGCCGATCCCGGTCTTCTACGCCGAACACGAGCGACAGTACTTCGCGTCGAGCATCGTGGTCGTGAAAGACCCCGAAACGGGGGTCCACAACCTCTCCTTCCACCGCATGATGTACGAATCTGGCAACGACCTCGTGATGCGGATGGTCGAACGTCACCTCTATGACATCTATACCAGGACCGATGGCCCGCTCGAGGTCGCCGTGATCATGGGTGTCCACCCGGCCGTGGAGATCGCGGCCGCCACCTCCTTCGGCCCCGGCATGAGCGAGCTGGAACTCGCCAATGCGCTGATGGCCGAGGACCTGTCGGTGACGACCCTCGATGGGTTGCTGGTCCCGGCCGATGCGGAGGTCGTGTTCAAAGCCAATATCCTCGAGGAACGACGGGAGGAGGGGCCATTCGTCGACCTCTCACGGACCTGGGATACGGTCCGCGAGCAACCAGCCCTCGAGGTGACGGACCTCTACATGCGCCCGGATCCCTACGTGAGGATCATCGTCCCGGGCAAGCGGGAACACGCCCATCTCATGGGGATGCCCCAGGAGCCGCGTATCTACAAGATCGTGGAGAACACGGTCCCGACCGTGCAGGACGTGGTCCTGACCCCGGGCGGTTGCTCCTGGTTGCACGGGGTGGTCCAGATCGAGAAGCGAACCGAGGGAGACCCGAAGAATGCGGGAATCGCCGCCCTGGCGGCCCATCCCTCGATGAAGAAGGTCACGGTGGTCGACGAGGATATCGATCCGGCAGATCCCGACGCTGTCGAGTGGGCCACGGCGACACGGATGCAACCACACGACGATATCGAGACTATCGAGGGAGCGAAGGGTTCCTCGCTGGATCCGTCCCAAGATTACGAGACCGGCACCCTCACGAAATGGGTGATGGATGCGACCATCCCCCATGACCGGGACCGCGAGGATTTCCTGGAGGTGGCGGTTCCTGGGGCGACGGACATCTCCCTCGATGACTACCGGTGATTGACATGGCCATGAACCTGACACCAGCGGAAGACGCGTTGCTCGAGGCCGATAACCCGGCGGTGCGGAAGTCAATGGAGTTGTTGGTTCGACTCGGCGACATCTACGGCGCCGAGGAGATGGTCGAGATCGAATCCGCCCAGGCCTCCGGCATCTCGTACAAGTCGATCGGCGACCCCGGCGTGGAGTTCCTCGAGGGGTTCGCCCACGAGGGGGCGGAGGTCCAGGTACAGACCTTCGCGAATCCGGCGGGCATGGACCTCGAACGGTGGGAGGAGATGGGGATCGACGAGGAATTCGCCACGCAGCAGCGGCGAATCCTCGAAGCACTTCGAGAGATGGGTGTCGTCATCTCCTTTACCTGTACCCCGTATCTCGCGGGGAACCTTCCGCGACGCAACGAGCACCTCGCCTGGGCCGAATCCTCGGCCGTCTCGTTCGCCAATTCGGTGATCGGGGCGCGGACGAACCGCGAAGGGGGTCCCTCGGCGCTTGCGGCCGCGATAACCGGCCGAACCCCGAAGTACGGGCTCCATCTCCCGGAGAACCGTGTGCCCACGACAGTGGTCGACGTGGAGGCGGATCTCGAAACGCAGGCGGACTTCGCCGCGCTGGGCTCGTATACCGGCCGGATAGTCGAGGATGGCAAACCCTACTTCTCCGGCATCGATCGAGCTGGCACCGACGAGCTCAAGGCCCTCGGGGCGGCCATGGCCGCGACCGGCGCCGTCGCCTTGCATTTCGTCGGCGGCGTGACCACCGATGACCCACCTCCCAGCGACGTACAGCGATTGACCGTCGGCCATGCCGAACTCCGAACCGAATACGAGGACCTGTCCTCGACGGAGGAAACGGACCTGATCGTGTTCGGGTGCCCGCACTCTTCCGTCGACGAGATACAGGAGATCGCTGGACGGCTCGAGGGCGAGCATCTCGACAGGGACCTGTGGGTCTGCACGAGTCGAGCCGTGAAATCCTGGTCGGACCGGATGGGATATACCGAGACCATCGAAGAGGCAGGTGGGATGGTGTTGAGTGACACCTGCAACGTCGTCGCGCCAATCGAGGAGATGGGCTATGAGTCCACCGCGACAGATTCCGCCAAGGCGGCCTCCTATCTCCCGGGGTTCGGTGACCAGGCGATCAAGTTCGACGACAAACTGTCGCTCCTCGAGGAGGCGGTCGAATGACCACGTACGAGGGTCGCACCATCGCCGACGGCGAGGCCGAAGGCGAGGTTCTGGTTTCCAGCGAACCGATCAGCTTCTACGGGGCCGTCGACACCGAGACGGGGGAGTTCATCGAAGCAGACCACGAACTCGAGGGGCGAAACGTCGCCGGCAAGGTCCTGGTGTTCCCGAAAGGCAAGGGCTCGACGGTCGGCTCGTACGTCCTCTACGGGCTCTCGAAGCGAGGGACAGCCCCAGCTGCAATCATCAATCACGAGACCGAGACCATCGTGGCGACGGGCGCCATCCTCGGAGAGATCCCCTGTGTCGACGGCATAGACGAGGCAGTCTCGAACTTCGAAGACGGGGACCGGGTCCGGGTCGACGCCGGAGCGGGCACCGTCACACGCCTGAACGGAGGCTGACTGATGGAGCGCATCGTGCTGGGTGTCTCAGGTGCGTCGGGGATCCCGATCGCGGTCGAGACGGCCTCGGCGCTGGCACGGAACTTCGAGGTCCACACGGTGGTCACCGACGCCGCGAAGGCAGTGATGGCTCACGAGATGGCGGATCGGGACGCGGCGATGGATACCATCGAAACCGCGTCGAAAGCCGTATACGGGGAATCGGAACTCGCGGCCCCGATCGCGTCGGGTTCCTTCGAGACGGTGGGGATGGCCGTGGTTCCGGCCTCGATGAACTCCATCGCGGGGATCGCGACCGGTCTCACGAGCAACCTACTGGTCCGGGCGGCGGACGTCACCCTGAAAGAAGATCGGCAGCTGGCGGTCGTGCCCCGCGAGTCCCCACTGAGTGAGCCCCATCTCGAGAATCTCTTGCGGTTGCGTCGCCGCGGTGTCGCTGTCGTCCCACCGGTTCTGGGCTTCTACTTCGGTCCCGAGGAGGTCGATGACCTGATCGATCACGTGGTCGGAAAGATACTCGAGCGGTTCGATGTCGACCACGACCGATACGACGCATGGGAGGGCCCCGTGTGACAGTATATAGTGGCGGGGCCGGAAAGTCTGCTACGCCGATCAATGTGATGTGCCGGAGAGTCTGCGATGCCCGATCGGTGTGATGTTCCGGAAAGTCTGCTATACCCGATCAGTGTGATGTGCCGGATCGTCTGCAATGCCCTATCGATGTGCTGTGCGTGACCAGTCTCATCTGCTCGAGCAGTGGGCTGGGCCTGACAATCTTGGATAGCATGCCTCCGGGGATCCGCGTCCGCCCGGTCGTCCCTGCGGTGTCAGCCCTTCCCGAGGCGTGACGTTTATGCGTTGCACGCGCGGCCCCAGGAGTATGAAGGCCACCGCCCGGGCACATCCCATCCAGGGACTCGTGAAGTACCACGGGCTCCGGAACGAGCGATTACGGTACCCCTACCACGACAGTATCAGTGTCGCCACAGCCCCGAGCGAGACGGTCACTACCGTGGCGTTCGACGAGTCCCTTTCCGAACCCCGTTACGTCGTCGACGGCGAGGCACTCCAGGGCGAGGCCGCTTCCCGGGTGGCCCTCGTGCTGGACCGAGTTCGCGAATTGACCGACGAACCCGGCGTCGATGCACCCGCGCGGCTCGAAAGCGAGAACAGCTTTCCGACGAATGTGGGTCTCGGTTCCTCCTCGTCCGGGTTCGCCGCCGCGGCCATGGCCGCGGCAGCGGCTGCCGACCTCGATTTCAACCTTGGAGACGTCTCCGCTATCGCTCGGCGAGGCTCGGCCTCCGCAGCCCGGTCCGTCACCGGCGGATTCTCCGATCTGCAGGCCGGAATGAACGACCAGGACTGCCGCTCGGAGCGGATCAAATCTCCACTGGAGACGGAACTGAAGATCGTTGTCGGGCTTGTCCCCGCGTACAAGGAGACGGCGTGGGCCCACGGTGAGGCCGCTGCCAGTCACATGTTCGGGGCACGGCTCGCCCACGTCCACGAGCAACTGGCTGACATGCGCGAAGCCCTACGGGCCGGGGCGTTCGAGACCGCATTCGAACTGGCCGAGCGCGACACCCTCAGTCTGGCCGCGACGACGATGACCGGGCCAGAGGCGTGGGTCTACTGGAAACCCGAGACGTTGTCCATCTTCGAGGCGGTCAGGGACCTCAGAGAGTCCGGAGTGCCGGCGTATTTCTCCACCGATACTGGCGCGACCGTCTACGTAAATACCCGCCCCGAACACGTCGAGACGGTTGAAACAGCTATCGCCGACCAGTGTGTAGAGACGATGGTCTGGGAGGTTGGTGGCCCGGCCACCATCCTACCCGATTCCGAAGCCCTCTTCTGAGGCCAGGGCCCCGTCGATAGGTCACTGAGCCCTCATTCGATTTCCCGTACCCAATCCCTTATCGAAGCCCCGACCCTCTGTCCGGATATGCGCGTGCTGGTCCTCGGCGGCGGCTACGCCGGCGTCGTTGCCGTCTCCCGACTCGAGCGTCGACTCCCCGAAGCGGTTGAGTTGCTACTGGTCGACCGGCGGGATACCCATCTGATCCGCCACGAACTCCATCGGGTCATCCGTCGGCCGGAATTCGCCGACACGATTCAGGTCCCGTTCGGTAGGATCTTCGACCGCGCGGAATTCGTGCAGGGCGCCGTCTCGGCCATCGAACCGGAGTCGGGTTCGGTACGGCTCGAGGACGGTCGGCAACTGGACTACGACGCAGCCCTCGTCTGCTTCGGCGCGAGTCCTGCATACTACGGACTCGAGGGCGTCGAAGAACACGGTATCCCGCTTCACACGACGGCTGATGCCGAGAGGATCGGGAGCGAGATGCGCATGCTCCTCGAGGACGGCACCGGGCAGGTTGTTATCGGGGGCGGAGGACTCGCCGGGATTCAAGCCGCGGGGGAAGTGGCGGAGATCCGTCGACAGTCGGGCGGGTCAGACCTCGATATCACCCTGGTGGAGCAGGCGCCGAGGCTTGTCCCCCGATTCGATTCGGGCTTCGATCGGCACCTGCAGGATGCGCTGTCCGATCTGCAGGTGCAGTTTCGAACGGGGGCGGAGATCGTGGATGCGACCGCGGATTCGGTCGTGCTGGCGAATGGCACGTCCCTGCAGGCCGATCTGTTCGTCTGGACCGGCGGGATCGGCGGTCGGGCCGCCTTCGAGTACGAGCGCCCACAGGTTCGGGCCGACCTGCGAATCGGGGAACGGACGTTCGCGGCTGGAGATGCGGTCCAGATCGTCGACGATAACGGGTCGGCGGTGACGCCGAGCGCCCAGACAGCGATCGGGGCGGCGGGGGTCGCGGCGGCGAACGTGGGCAAAGCCATCGAGGCACGACGGGCGGGCGAACCGATCCGGCCACGGTACGACCGATATCGGGACGAGAGTTTCGTCTGGGTCGTCAGTGTGGGCGACAGGGCCGTGGCGAAGGTCGGGCCACAGATGGTGACCGGTCGGGCGGCAAAGGCACTCAAGTCCACGGTGGGTGTCGGCTATCTCTCGACCGCCGGCTCGATCAGGGACGCAGTGACACTGGCCCGCGAGGAGTTCGGTTTCTCGAGCCCGTCGGGCGCCCAGTCAGCTGGCGGGTCAGATCCCGTTGATAGGGAGGACTAACCGTTCGGCTTTGGAACAGTATTGTGTTCAGACTACCCAGTGGGAATCGAATCTGGCCCAATGCTCGGGTCTGCGGCTCGCTTCTCAGTTAGGGTTCAGCCTCGCTCTAACCCTCGAGACTTCGGAGTCGCCCTTGAACCATCGAGACTTTAGGGTTGCCCTTGACCCATCGAGCCATCAGAGTCGCCACCGATCGACCTCGAGGTTCTCGAGCCCGATCGATCTCGCGTGATCCACCACTGCCCGGTATTCCTCGGCTGAGACGTGCCGGTTCAGCTCCTCGTACCTGCCGTGTTGCCCGACTTTGTATGCGGGCCGGTACTGGGCCATGAGGTTGAGGTACGTATCCGGGGAGAGTTCCTCGGCCACGAATGTTACAACCTGTTTGGAGTTCTCGACGTGCCCCGGCATAACGAGGTGTCGAACCAGCATCCCGCGTTCGGCCACGCCGTTCTCGTCGACAGTGAGGTTGCCGACCTGGCGATGCATCTCCCTGAGTGCGGGTCTGACCGCGTTCCAGTATCCCGGCGCTTTCGAGTACATCCGGGCGGCCTCGGCGTCGGCCCACTTCACATCCGGCATGTAGATGTCCACGATACCATCGAGGCGTTCGAGGACGTCGACATTCTCGTAGCCACCACAGTTCCAGACGATGGGGACATCGAGGCCCTGATCGCGTGCAGAGAGGACGGCCCTGGCGATCGTCGGCGAGTGATGGGTCGGCGTGACGAAGTTGATGTTGTGACACCCTCGATCCGCCAGCGAGAGGGCCATATCCGCGAGTTCCTCGGCCGAGACGGTCCTGGCGCTGCTTGCCTCCTGGCTGAGTTCGAAGTTCTGGCAGAAGACACACGCCAGGTTGCAGTGGGCGAGGAAGATGGTCCCGCTACCGTTCGATCCCACGAGGGGTGGTTCTTCACCGAAGTGTGGCCCATGGGACCCGATCCTGACGGTGTCGTCGACCTGGCAGGCTCCGATCTCGCCGGTTGTTCGGTCGACGTGGCACTCGTGGGCACAGAGGTCACAGTCCGCATACCGCTCCACCAGCGAGTCGAGGTTACTTCTCGGGGAATCGGGCCGTCCGGATGGAGCGTCGCCCATCGAGCGCTCGTACGTGTTCCGAGAGCCTAAGTTTCTCGCCGGGTCTCGGAAGGGCTGAGCGGAGCGCGGCCTGGCATAGGGTGCGGGCTGACGCCTCGGAGGGAAGCGCGTCGCTCGGTATCACCGTGAGGTGTCGTGATCGGCTTCGGGGCTAACAGGCGATACGTTTCCGCCAGGCGGATATAGCGGAGTGGTCCCCATGGCGGGCCCTCTATGGGTGGCAGTCGGCACGCTGGTGGGACCGCAGTTCCTTCTTCATGGGTGCGGCCTGACCACGCCGTATCACACTGGTCGAACGCGGCCAAATCGGGGCTTAGCTCATAGGTGGAGTTGGTCCTGTTCTCCGTGATAAAATTGATCGGGAACCTGTCAGTGCATGCGGATATCGTCACCGTTTTTCGGCTTCCGAGCCCCCACTTCCGCGAACAACCTTTTGGGCGTTGGCGGCGTATTCCGCCACAACCATGTCCTTCTTGGGGAACCGGTCGACCGCGGAGGCCGAGGGGGTCGCGGCGACGCTGGTCGTCGATGCGGAGGGCGACGACGTCCAGTGTACGGCGTGCGCCCACCGATGTACGCTGTCTCCGGGCCAGAAAGGAATCTGCAATGTGCGGGGAAACGTTGATGGGCAGCTCCAGCTGTTCACCTACGGCCTCGTGTTCGACCGTCCGTTCGGTCCGCCAGGGACACCGGATCCGGTTGAGAAGAAGCCGCTCTATCATTTCAAGCCCGGCACCCGCATCCTGAGCTTCGGCGGGGCGTCCTGTAACTTCTCGTGTCGGTTCTGTCAGAACAACCACCTCTCCTTCTCGACGCCGGAGGATCTGGAGTTGCGGGAGGTATCACCCGACGAGGCGGTGGAGAGCGCAAAAGAGCAGGACAGTGCGGGCGTGGCCTGGACGTACAACGAGCCCACCATATACGCCGAATACGTCAGGGACAGTGCCAAAGCGGCCAAAGAGGCGGGTCTCTACACCGCCATCGTCACGAACGGCTATTTCACCGAGGAGTTCGTCGACGAGGTGGGCCCGTATCTCGACGCGGCGAACATCGACATCAAAGGGTTCCGCGAGGACGCACACCGGAAGTACATGGGCGGCCGCCTGCAGCCGACCCTCGACGCCACGGAGTACATCGTCGACCAAGACGTCCACGTCGAGATCACCTATCTCACGATCCCGGACCTCAACGATGACCCCGATGAGATCCGGGAGTTCGCCGAGTGGGTGGCGAGTCTTGACGAGTCGATCCCGGTCCACTTCTCCCGGTTCCACCCGGATCACGAGATGCGGGACCGACAGGCAACACCACTCGACACACTCGAAATGGCCCATTCAATCGCCACGGAGGCTGGCCTCGAGTTCGTCTACGTGGGGAATATCAGAGATCAGCGCTTCAATTCGACCGAATGCCCGGACTGTGGCCGGACCTGGATCAGACGGAGAGGTTTCGAATCGACGGTTGTCGGTGACCTCTCGCGCCCCTGCGAATGCGGCCGGGAGACGGACGTGGTTGCCTGAATCTATTGTGGGAGAGGGGTGGAGTTGCACTGAGACGGTACTGGTGACGAGTGGAGGCCTTTTTGCGTTATACAACCTTTCAAGCCGGCTCGCTCGGTAGCGACCCGTATGGATAGCCATCGATGGTCCCAACGGGAGGCCGTCGAATGACTGAGTCGATCCGGGCCGCCGTCGCCGAGGCCGTCGATTCCATCGCCTCGCTCACCCCCGGTCGGACCGGAAATCTGAGTGTCAGGGATGGCCAGCGCGTCGCGATCACGCCGACGGGTGTCCCCTATCCTGACATCGTGTCGGAGGACGTTCCGGTTCTCGACCTCCAGGGTGACCAGGTGGCAGGCGACCTCGAGCCGAGCAGCGAGGTCCCGATGCACCTTGGCATCTATCGGGCCATGGAGGTCGGTGCCATCGTCCACGTCCACGCCCCATGGACGACGACGCTGGCCGTGCTGCGGGAACCGCTTCCGGCCGTCCATTATTCAATCGCGCAGGCGGGCCGAGAAGTCCCAGTAGCAGGATACGCACCCTTCGGCACGAAGGAACTGGCTGAAAACGCCGTGTCGGCGATGACCGACGCCGGAAGTACCGCGTGTATACTGGCGAATCATGGGTTGATCGCCGCCGGGTCGGACCTCGAGTCGGCCATGGAGACCACGCGATCGGTCGAATCCGTCGCTCGGGTGTATCTCCAGGCTCGATCCGTCGGTGAACCGGTCACACTCGGAGCGGCGGCGATGGCGGAAGTCGAAAAGCGCTTCGAAACCTACGGTCAACGCGCCGATGGCGAGTAGCACTTCGTCGGCAGTTGTAATGTTGATGTAGGAGTAGCGGCAAGGAATCGCCATGCGAACCATCTCCTGGAACCCAGAAAAGCAATGCGTCGAGATGGTGGACCAGACCCGACTCCCCGCTGAATTCACCATCTATCGCGCCGAGAAGCTATCCGATCTCGTAGAGAGCATCGAGATCCTTCGGGTCCGGGGCGCCCCAGCCCTCGGAGCCGCCGGGGCGTACGGGGTGGCCCTCGCGGCACATAATGAGTCCGCAGGAACTCTGACGGTGTTCATAGATACTCTCGAGGCTGCTGCCGAGGCTATCGCCACGGCCCGCCCGACGGCGGTGAACCTCGAGCGCGGTGTCGAGGAAGCCCTGGCGGCGGCGCGCGAGGCCGACGCTATCCCCGAGGCCAGGAAGCGGGCGCTCGAGGCCGCCGAGGAGCTCGCGGACCGCGACGTCGAGCGGAACAAGCAGATCGGCCAGCATGGCGCGTCGCTTCTGGACGCCGAGGATACCGTCATGACCCACTGCAACGCTGGGGCCCTGGCGACCGTGGATTGGGGGACGGCGCTGGGGCTCATCTATTCCGCCCACGACGCGGGCAAGCCGGTGGATGTCATCGCCAACGAGACGCGACCACTCAACCAGGGATCCAGGATCACCACCGTCGAACTCATGGAACGGGACGTCGAGACCACGCTTATCCCCGACAACGCCAGCGGCCTCGCACTCCAGGAGGGACGTGTCGATGCGGTCGTCGTTGGCGCAGACCGGATCGTCCTCGACGGCGGGTCGACCTTTGGCGACCAGGGAGTCGTGTTCAACAAGATCGGGACCTACAAGCACGCCGTCCTGGCCGACCGCCACGACGTCCCGCTCATCGTGGCGGCCCCACGCTCGACCATCGACGAGGAGGCGACTGCCGACGAGGTCGAGATCGAACAGCGTGACCCGGCGGAACTCAGGGAGATCTACGGCACCCAGAACGCCCCGGCGGACGTTCCGGTGTATAATCCAGCCTTCGACGCGACCCCGATGGAACTTGTCGATTACGTGGTTACCGAGGACGGCGTGTACGAGCCGCCCATCGATAGGGAGGCGATCCTCGGCACGGACCCCGGCCGCGTACGGGCGTAAATCGATGTAGTCGGGCCTTCATCGAAGAGGGTGCGGATTTTCTGCCAGGACCAGGAGTCAGTTGCTGGCCACTCTCGACTGGAACCCGGTAGGTACAAGAATCAAACCGCCGGAGTCCGGGATATGTTGGGCAAGGTCAGCCCCGAGGACCTCTCCGAGCACGTATTCGGACGGACCGGGGCCCCACTCGAATCGGTCTTACAGGGCCCGGCCTACGGCGAGGATGCGGCAGCCATCGAGGTGGACGAGGGGACACTCGTGGTGAGCACGGATCCGATATCCCTCGCAGTCGATCGAGTCGGCACGCTCGGGGTGCAGGTGGCGTGCAACGATGTCGCCGCCTCGGGTGGGGACCCCGAATGGTTGACGAGTGTGGTCTTCCTGCCGGGTGACGCCGAACCGGAGACGATCCTCGAGCGGATCACCAGCCAGATGGATGCCGTCGCCGAGGAACTGGGGGTCGCTATCGTCGGTGGTCACTCCGAATTCAACCCCGCACTCGATCGCCCGCTGTTAACCCTCACCTGCATGGGGATGGCCGATCCGTTCGTTCCCACGGGTGGGGCCGAACCGGGGGACGTCGTCCTCCTGACGAAAGGGGCTGCCATCGAGGGCACGGCCATCCTGGCAAGCGACTTCGCCGAGAACCTCCGCGAGCAGGGGGTCTCCGAGGCGGTGCTGGAACGGGCCAGGGGCTTCTACGACGAGATCGGCGTCTTGCCGGAAGCGTCGGTAGTGCGGCAGTCGGCGACGGCGATGCACGATCCGACCGAGGGCGGCCTGATCGACGGGCTTCTCGAACTCGCCAGCGCATCGGGTGTCGCCCTGGATATCGACGCATCGGAGATACCGATACGGGAGGAAACAGCCACCGTCTGCGAGGCCATGGAGGTGGACCCGCTCCGCATCTTCGGATCAGGGGCCCTCCTCGCCACGGTGCCCGCAGATTCGACGGCCGATTTGGTGTCGCGACTGGCCGACCAGGACATCGCTGTGGCCCGGATCGGGTCGGTCGAGACCTCGGATTCTCCGGTACTCCGATTGGACGGGGAGCGTTTCCGCGAGCCGGTTCGCGATGACCTCTATCGGCTTTGGGAGTGAGCCGAGGCAGCCTGACCCAGACACGGAACTCCCAGAATACGGTCGAGACAACTCTTCCCCCCGGATTCGAGCGGTTTTCGGTGTTCCCAACGCGTGGGAACGGCGACCTCTTTTTTAGAGGTAATGATGACAATATTTACCTATACCTCACAGGGGAGCGACCCGATCGCCGGGAGGAATGATCTCTCGGCCCCGGCAAATGGCTCGTCGGGCCGTCCAGCCAACCCTGCGAGAGGTGAACCCGCTATGTCATGGACTGGCGACTCCTCGAACGCGCAGATACGCAACGGCCATCCGGCATGTGCCGGGTGCGGTATGGTGCTGGGCGTCCGCCATATCTTAGAAGAGGCGGGTGACGATACGGTTCTCGTCATCCCCGCGTGTTGTGCGAGCGTGATCCAGGGGGTCTACCCCTACACCGCATTCGACGTGCCCGTGGTCAACACCGCCTTCGCCGCCGGCCCGAGTACCGCGAGTGGCGTTCAGATGGCCGTCGAACGACAGGACAAAGACACGAACGTGATCGTCCTGGCGGGAGACGGTGGGACGACGGACATCGGCCTGGCCTCCCTGTCAGGGGCCCTCGAACGCGACGATGACTTCCTTTACATATTGTACGACAACGAGGCCTACTCCAACACCGGGTTCCAGAAGTCTGGGCGGACTCCGCCCGGGGCTCGGACCACGACCACCCCGACCGGTCGTGTCGGCCGGCAGAAGGACATCACCGAGATCGTCGCGGCCCACGATCCGGCCTACATGGCGACGGCCTCACCGGCCTTCCTCCAGGACCTCAGACGGAAAGCCGTCACCGGCCTCGAGACGGAAGGGCCGAGCTTCATCCACATGCACTCGCCCTGTCCGCCGGGCTGGCGGATGGACACGAGTGAGAGCATCGATGTGGGGAAGGCGGCGATCAAGTCGGGTCTCTGGGTGCTCTACGAACGCGAACGCGGTGGCGAATACCAGATCAACCAGCCGAGCAAGGCAGCCTTCCGGAACCCCGGTGAAGTGGAGGATTACGTCCAACCGCAGGGCCGATTCGACACCGCGAAGGTGAGCGACATCGAGGAACTCCGCGATCAAGCCCGATCGAACATCGAACACTTCGGTCAATATATCGACAGGGAGGTGACCACCCCATGAGCCAGGCGATCACCGAACCCGAGGATCGAGGCGAAGGCGCACGGATCATGACCGGGACTGGCGCCGTCGCGGCAGCGGTCCGCGACGCGGGCGTCGAGTCCATCGCCGCCTATCCGATTACCCCGCAGACCGAGATCGTCGAATCCATCGCAGAGTACGTCGAGACCGGCGAACTCGATGCCACGTTCTCGCGGGTCGAAAGCGAACATTCGGCCCTGTCCGGGGCGATGGGTGCCTCGCAGGCGGGGTCGCGGGCCTTCACTGCCACGGCGAGCCAGGGCCTCCTGTACATGAGCGAGATGGTCTGGTGGACCGCCGCGTCCCGGCTCCCGGTGGTCATGGCGATCGCGAATCGGGCCCTCGGTCCTCCCTGGAACATCTGGGGCTCGCACACGGACGCGCTGTCCCAGCGGGACTCCGGCTGGATCCAGGTCTTCGCCGCCAACGTTCAGGAAGCCTACGACCTCACGCTTATGGCCTACCGCATCTCCGAGCGCGAGGACGTCATGCTGCCGACGATGGTGAACCTCGACGGGTTCACCCTCGCCCACACGATGCAGCCACTCACCTTGGTCCCGCCGGACGTTGCCCAGTCCTTCATCGGCGAGATCGACGTGCCCCACCGGATCGATACGGACAATCCCCGGGGGTACGGCGCCCTCGCCGGCGGGCCCGATTTCTGGCGGTTCCGGAAGAAGATTATGGACACGATGCAGACCGTCCCGTCGGTCGCCGCGGAGACGTTCGAGGAGTTCGCCGAGGTCACCGGTCGGGAACACGACCTGGTCCACACCTACCGCGCGGATGACGCGGACCTCTTGCTCGTCGGACTCGGGACCATGGCCCGGGAGGCCGAGGTCACGGTGGACCTGCTGCGCAAGGAGGGAATCGAGGCGGGTGTGGTCAGACCGATTTTGCAGACCCCCTTCCCGGAGACGTCGTTCCGGGAGGTGGTCGAAGGTACGTCTGAGATCGTCGTCCTGGACCGGTCGACGTCCTTCGGCCGAAGCGGCATTCTCACCGAGGCCGTGGAGTTGGCTATCGACCAGCCGATCGCCAGCGTGCTTGCAGGTATCGGCGGGCAGAACGTCGACTACCAGGACATGGTCGAGATCGCGAAAGCGGCCGAGCCAGGCGATCGCGTCTGGTGGGGTGGAGGTGAGTTACAATGAGCGTCGAGGCCCTCGAGATGACCCAGGTCCGATGGCACTCCCGTGGTGGGCAAGGCGGGATGACCGCGAGTCAACTGCTAGCCGAAGCCGGGTTCCGCGACGGCAAGGAAACCACCGCCTTCAGTTTCTACGGGGCGGAACGCCGCGGTGCGCCTGTCGCCTCGTTCAACCGGGTGGCAGAGAGTCCCGTCAAACTGTACAGTCAGGTCGCGCATCCGGACCTCGTTGTCGTACTCGACGATTCCCTCGTCGACATGGAGGACATCACCGCCGGTCTCGAAAGTGACGGCACCATCGTCATCAACACGACCGACGAGGACCCCGTCGATTTTGAAGGGCGCCGCATCATCGTGGACGCCACGGAGGTCGCTTTGGAGTTTGATCTCAAGGCCGACGGGAGCCCGCTCGTGAACACGCCGATGCTCGGGGCCGTCGCGCACACGGACGCCGCGAACATCGACACCGTCGAATCTGTGATCGAGGAACGCTTCGACGAGGATAATGCCCGCGCTGCGCGTCGGGCCTACGATCACGCGAGGGAGGTATAATCCATGGGTGCATTCGACACAGACATCGACGTCGAGGTAGAGGAATGGATCGTCGCGGCCAGCCAGCCGACGGAGGCCGCGGCCGGGAAGACCGGGGCGTGGCGCACGTTCAAGCCCGAACTCGACCACGAGACCTGTATCGAGTGTGGGGAGTGTTACTCCTACTGCCCCGACGACGTCTTCGACCGCGAGCTGAACATCGAGTTCGACTACTGCAAGGGGTGTGGTATCTGTGCCAACGTCTGTCCGGTCGATGCCATCGAGATGATCCCGGAGCGGACCCAATAGACTCATTGCGTCTCTGCGCCGAGGCGAACCGGCAGGTCGGCGGTTTTCAGGAGGACAGTGGGGGGCTCTATCTCCAGTTGCATCGCGTGGACGCCAACGCCAGCGGCCGACGCCTCCTCGAGGCCCTCCGCGAACTCCGGATCGACAGCTCGGAACGGTGTGAATGAATCGGCATCTGGGCGCTGCACGACGAATACGACGTGTGTCTCGACGTCCTCGGCCTGTAGTTCCTTTAGATCACGAAGGTGCCGGCGACCACGTTTGGTGGGTCGGTCCGGGAACTTCGCGACCCCATGAGTCGTGTATGTGCAGGACTTCACTTCGACAAGTGCCTGCTGGTCCTCAGGGGTCTGTAACTCGAAATCGGCACGGCCCCCGTCCGGAAGCGGCGGTTCGGAACGAATGAACTCGTAATCCTGGAAATACGGGATCGCCCGTTCCTGGAAGGCGGACTGGAACGCGGTGTTGGCGAATGATGCGTCGACAGACACCCAGACCCCCTCCGCTTTGACGAAGATTGCGTCCATGTCCGTATTGCGGTCGGCCGACTCGACCGGTCTGGCGAGCACTGTCCTCCCTTCGTGGATCACATTCCTCGCTCCAGTGTTCGACAGGTAGACTTCAGTTTCGGAGCCATCCTCGAATTCGACGACCAGGACGAACCGGTTCGGTCG
>CAZQNH010000028.1:0-31220 GCA_964594685.1 uncultured Halobacteriales archaeon | reverse complement strand
CCAGCAGCTGTTGACCCGCACCGACCAGTACGACGTGCTCGCCCTGCCCAATCTCAACGGCGATTATCTCTCGGATTCGGCCGGTGCCCAGATCGGCGGGCTCGGCATCGCCCCGGGGGCCAACTTCGGGACGGGCCGGGTGCTCGCGGAGCCGGTCCACGGCTCGGCGCCGAAATATGCCGGCCAGGACAAGGTGAACCCCTCCGCGATGATCCTCTCCGGGCGGCTCATGCTCGAGTACATGGGCTGGCAGGACGCCGCGGACCTCGTACGGGACGCCGTCGAGGAGGCGATAGCCTCGAAGTACGTGACCTACGACCTCCACCGACAGATCGAGGGTGGGACGAAAGTCTCGACGAGCGGGTTCGCCGAGCGGGTGGTCGAGAACATCGAATCGATGGCCTGAGCCCGCCAGTCACTCCCGAGGGCGGGCACCATCGGGAGACCTCCCGTGCGCTTGGGACCGAACGTGAGTTCTTCGATCTCGAATTTTGAGTTCTTCGAGCTTGCACTGTGAGTTCCCCGCCCTCGAATGTTCAGTCTGCCCAGTCAGGGTTCGTCCGTGGCGGACTGAAGATGTCGATACCCTCGACGATGTCCTGGCCCCGATTCTCCGCCGCGTGTGGCTCGTCGCCGGCGAAGTGGTAGGAATCGCCCGCCTCGACGGCGACTTCCGTGCCACCGACATGGAACGTGAGGGTCCCCGAGACGACATACCCGAGTTGCTCGTGTGGATGGCTGTGCTCAGGGACGACGGCCCCGGGCTCGATGCGGAAGTGCTGGATGTTCGCATGCTCACCCGCCGCGAGGAACGTCAGATGGACACCCTCCACGGGTTCGGCGGTTTCGACTGTTTCGTCCGAGACGTGATCCATGGACGACCAATCGGGGTCGAGGCCTAAAGGTTCAATTGCGAGGGCGCCCGAACCCCTCCCATGTACGTGGTGGTCGGGTGCTCGGAGTGTGAGTCGCTGTGGGTCCTGGAGGGCCGCCCGGAGACGACCACCTGTCCGCGGTGTCGCACCCGCCACCAGTTCGACCGGTTGAAGCAGTTCGTGGCGACCGAGGACAAGGACGAGGCCAGGGAGGTTCGTGCAGCGATGCTCGCCAGCCGGCAGGACCAGACCGAGGCCTACGAGTCCCTAGATTCCGTCGCCGAGATGGAATCGGTCCTGGCGGGGGCCGGCTTCGAAGAGGACGAGTTCCTCGCGGCCAAGGGCGTCGACCCCAAGGCGGCCGAATCGGCGGGGGCGGAGGCGACGGCTCCAAGAGACCGAAAAAGTCGGCGAGAGCACGTTCTCGAGGCCCTTAGAGCCATGGAGGAGCCGACCGAGGACGACATCGTGACCTTCGCCACCGACCGGGGCGTACCGGAGGAATACGTCCGCGAGGCCCTGGCGAAACTCGCCCGCAGGGGCGAGATTACCCGGACCGCTGAGGGGTATCGACTGATCTAACTCGGGGAGAGTGGAGGCCGGAAACGGCTGCAAGGACGACTGCATCTCGAACGCGGGCCGGCCACAGCTGTTCCGGACTCAGTCGCGGTTCCGGATCGTCGCAAAGAGTTCCTGCAGCCCCTCGATGGTCGTACTCGTGAGGACGTTCAGGATGCTCTCCCACTCGTCATACTGGCGCTCGAGGAACCGGACCTTCTCGAGGTCAGCCTCGGCCTGTGGGTGCTCTGCGTCTTCGAGTCGTTCGGATGCCGACTCGAGGGCCTGACTCATGGTCCGGATCTCCCGGCGGACCTCCTGGTTGAGGACCTGCTGGAGGATGTGCCAGAAGTCGGTCTCGGCCTCGAAGTAGAGCCGCTTGCCCTCCCCGGGGATCGATCGCCGGTTCACGAAATGGAGTCGTTCCAGGTCCTGCATCGCCGTGCTCACGGTCGATTTCGCGTAACCGCTCCGTTCGGCGAGCTCGTCGAGGGAGAGGGGGTCCGCGGCGAAGAACAGGATCGCATACAGCCGCCCATAACTCCCGTTCAGGCCGTAGACTTCTGCCGAACGGGCCGCCGCCTGGATAACCTCCTCGCGGGCCGTGGCTACCTCGTCCGGGAGTTCCGCGTCGCTCATCGTCTGGGATAGGGGCCCTCGGCGATAAAATCATTCGGTGCCGAACCTTTGGTAGGTCAGAAAAGGTCCCGTAACTCCGCGATCGAGGACAGGCCGCGTCTTTTCGAGTTGGGGTGGGAGTAGCGGTGTCACAGTATTCCTGATCATCTTCTCCCACTCGTGGGCCGGGGAACCAAATCGTTTTGCCATCCCGCCCGTCCCTCGGCATATGACCTCCGCTGCGGACGTGATATTCGTCGACGGCGAGATCCATACGCTCACCGACCCGGACGAGACCGCCGAGGCGGTCGCGGTGCGCAACGGCCAGGTGGTACTCGTGGGCGACACCTACGAGATCGAGTTCCTCGAGAGCGTCGACACCCGGGTGGTGGACCTCAGGGGGCGGGTGCTACTTCCCGGCTTCATCGACGCCCATACCCATATGCAACAACTCGGGCAGTACCAGGTCCACGCCGACCTGGACGAGGCCGAAGACATCGACTCGGCTGTCACCCGACTGGGCGAGTCGGTCCGACCCGATCGGGACTGGATTCTCGGGTTCGGCTACGACGAGAGCGACTGGCCGAGCGGCCGGTATCCGACCCGCTCGGACCTCGACCGGGTCAGCGACGAACGACCGGTCGCCGCATTCCGGGTGGATATGCACTCGGCGTCGCTCAACTCCGTGGCCCTGGACCGCCTCGGCGACCTGCTGCCCGATGAGCACGTGAAACGGGACAACGGCGAGCCGACCGGCGTCGTCGTCGAGCGAGCGGCCGAGGTCCTGTGGGCGGAGATCGAACCCGATCTGGGAGAGACCCGCGCTCTCATCGGAGCTGCGATCGAGTACGCTCACGAGCGGGGCGTGACCGGAGTCCACGATATGGTCCGGAACTCCGACGCCCCACGGGTGTATAGGGACCTGGATGTCGCGGACGAGCTGGCGGTCCGGGTCCGGCTGAACTACTGGAGCGACCATCTCGATGCAGCCACCGAGCTTGGACTCCGTCCCGATTTCGGCAGCGAGTTCCTCCAGATTGGAGCCATCAAGACCTACACCGATGGGAGCATCGGGAGCCGGACGGCGCGCGTCTCCGAACCCTTCGCGGACGAACCTGGCCAGCAGGGGATCTGGGTGGTCGAACCGGCGGACCTCGAGTCCGTCGTGGCGCAGGCGACCGAGTCCGACTTTCAGATGGCCGCCCACGCCATCGGGGACGTCGCCGTCGAGACCGTCCTCGACGCGTACGCGGACGTTCCGGCTGATCGACACCGGGTCGAGCACGCGGAACTCGCGTTCGACGAACACATCGAGCAATTCGTCGAGACGGGGGCAGTGGCGTCAGTCCAGCCGAACTTCCTCAAGTGGGCGGGCGAGGACGGGTTGTACGATCGCCGGCTGGGTAGCGAACGCCGGAAGCTGGCCGATAGATTCGGTCGCTTCCTCGAGGCCGACGTCCCACTCGCGTTCGGCAGCGATTGCATGCCACTGGACCCGTTGTATGGCATCCACCAGGTCGTCAACGCGTCGGTCGAAGCCCAGCGGCTCTCGGTCACGGATGCCCTTCGGGCGTACACCTTCGGGAGCGCCTACGCCGGATTCGACGAGCACCGGATGGGAACCGTCGAAGTCGGAAAACTCGCGGATTTCGTGGTCCTGGCGGAGTCGCCGTGGGACCAGCCCGACCGGATCGACGAGATCGACATCGCAATGACGGTCGTCGACGGGTCGATCGTGTACGATGGTGGCTGAAAGGGTGCCGTTTCCGAAGACAAAGCCATTATTCTAGAAGCGAGCGACCAGTCATCACGTCCGAATCCTCGATCCCCAGCAGCGAGAGGATCGTGGGAGTCAAATCCCTGAGTTCACCGTCCGATCGTACACCCTTGTCATCATTGCCACCGTCCGGGCTCCGATAGATGAACGGAACCGGATTGAAGGTATGCGCGGTGTGGGGTTCCTCGGAGGTCCCCATGTCATCGGCGTTTCCGTGATCGGCCGTCACGAGCAGGTGGCCATCGGCGGCCTGAACCGCGTCACCGAGCCGCGCGAGCTGGGCATCCACGGCTTCGACCGCGGCGATCGCGGCCTCGTAGTCGCCGGTGTGTCCCACCATGTCCGGGTTCGCGTAGTTGAGCACGAGCACGTGGGGGTCCCGGGATTCGATGATCTCGATGGCGCGATCGGTGACCTCGCGGGCGCTCATCTCCGGCTCCTCGTCGTAGGTCGGTACGTCCGGGCTGGGGACGATCTCACGGATCTCCCCTTCGAATTCGACCTCTCGGCCGCCATTGAGGAAGTAGGTCACGTGAGGGTACTTCTCGGATTCCGCGATGCGGAGTTGGTTATGGCCCGTCCGCTCGAGGACGGCGCCCAGCGTCTCCGTGGCTTCGAGCGGGGGGAAGGCGACCGGGAAGTCGAACTCACGGTCGTACTCCGTCATCGTCGCGACCCTGATCTCGGGCGGATCCGTCTCGGCCGCCCACATGGTGTCGACGTCCCCGAGCATCCGGATCAGCTGGCGGGCACGGTCGCCGCGGAAATTCACGAAAATCACGCCGTCTCCCTCCTGGAGAGCTTGGCGATCACGAATCAGGGTGGGTTCGACGAACTCGTCGGTATCCCCACGCTCGTAACTGGCCCGAACGGCTTCGACGGCTGTCTCGGCCGTGTGTTCGGCGCGGCGGTTCACGATGGCGTCGTAGGCCTGCTTCGTTCGCTCCCAGTTCAGGTCGCGGTCCATCGCGTAGTAGCGGCCCGACACCGTGGCGACCCGGCCCGTTCCGACATCCTCGGCGACCGATACCAGCGTCTCCAGGTACGCCTCGCCCCGCCTGGGACTGGTGTCCCGGCCGTCGGTGAACGCGTGGGTGACCGCTTCGAGATTCCGATCGGCGGCGCACCGAAGTAGCTCGTGGAGGTGTCGCTGGTCGGAATGGACGCCTCCGTCGCTGACGAGGCCCATGACGTGGAGGCGGCCGCCCGTCTCTGACACGTATTCGAAGACCCTTCTGAAGGCCGTATTCTCGCAGAATTCCCCAGCTTCGATGGCCTGCTCGATACGGAGGTACGGCTGTTCGACAACCCGTCCCGCACCGATGGTGAGATGGCCGACCTCGCTGTTGCCCATCTGTCCCTCAGGGAGCCCGACGACCGGCCCGTCGGTCCGGAGCGTTCCCGTCGCTCCGGTGCTCCAGTATCGGTCGAACGTCGGCGTGTCTGCGGCCGCGACGGCATTCCGCCGGTCGTGGTCGGCGAGTGCCCAGCCGTCGAGGACGACGAGTGCCACCTCCATGACGGATCCTGCGAGCGGGCCACCTTTCTACATGTCGTTCGTCCCGATCGGTTCGATCTGGCCACTCCCTGTATGTAATTGTCCGATGACATTTCATCGAAGCGCCGGCCTCAATGTTAACTAATACCACGGGAATTGGTTCCGTGGAAACCGGCAAATATCGATTGTCTGGCCCTCCTCCGAGCTGTTTGTGAATATATTGAAACGGACTCCGTCTTCTTCCCCTTCCCGTTAAAAAGGCCTTGACATATCTGCAGTTACGGGGAAGGAGCCGAACCCCTTTGTTTCGCGTGTAGCTATGCCGGAGCCAGATAACGAGTCAGAGCACACGGGCACCAGTCGCCGTCGGTTCCTCGGCGGATCGCTTGCCGCCGCGGCGGGGATCGGCGTCGCATCCGCGGGTGGCGGGTTTGGGATCGACGAGGTCACCGCCGCGGCCCAGGAGGACGCTGGCGTGGACAAACCGCTCGGGTGGACGCCGGTGGAGATCGAAGGCATCCGCCAGCGAGCCCGCGAGAACTACTACGGTGGGATGCACTGTGCGGAGGGCGTCGCCCACACGCTGATCCAGGCCCAGCGGGACAAAGACAACAGTGCCTGGAAACAGGTCCCATCCACCGCCGCCTGGTGGGGCGCGGGTGGGGGCGCCAAGAACGGGGTCCTCTGTGGTACCATCACTGGTGGCTCGATCGTTGCCGCGCTCGCTTTCGGCCGGAGCGGTCGGACGATGAAGGTCGTCAACGAGATTCACCAGCGCTACCAGCAGACGAACTTCCCCCAGTATCAGCCGCCGGCCGACGGCGACGACCCAGGGATGTCGATGGAACTTCCCGCCAACCGGTCGAAGTCGCCACTGTGTCACGTCTCCGTGACGAAGTGGTGCAAGACGTCCGGGTACGCGTGGAGTTCTGCGGAGCGCGCCGAACGCTGCTCCCGGGTCGCCGCAGACATGGCCGGGATGGTGGCGAAACTGCTCAACGCCGAGGCGCAGGGTAACTGGGACGAGGTTGCGGGCGAGGTGCCCGAACTGGACACCGTCGACCCCGAGAATGGCTGTGCGTCGTGTCACTCCTCCGGGAACGAGTTCGAGCAGGGTGGCTTCGTCCAGACGAAGATGTCGTGTCCCGAATGCCACGGCATGGCGCCGCACATGCCGAGCAGCCTCCAATCGGACGGCGGTGGCGGCACCTTCCCACCGTAATCGGTCGCGGTCGGTTCGTTCTTTCGGTCGGAGAGACAGCGGTCAGCCGTGGCTCCAGTTCGTTCTTCGGTTGTCGGTTGTAGCGCCTGCTCTTATTGGTACGGGATCGTTGTACTGTCGGCTATCGGGATTTCGCAGGCGGATTTGAACTTCTGTCACTCCGCTCGCTTCGGTGCCTTCGTTCCAGCGTTCAACCGCATTGGCCACTCACAACTGCATGGAGCGGTGCCTGACGGCACACGCTCCGGATACCGAGAAGTGGGCCAGTGCGGATTTGAACCGCAAGCCTCCACCTTATCAGAGTGGCGCTCTACCTAATTGAGCTACTGGCCCGGGTATCGTTGAGTTGCCCGGTCGGAAGTAAAAGGGTTTCCTTTCCGCAGACCGCAAGCATGCGAGGGTTTATCCGGGGTGACCGGACCAACCGTTCCCGTGACCTGACCAGCCGCAAGGGCGGGCCTGCGAAACGGCGGCGGCCCCGCCCGGCTCCAGAACGCCGTCTGTTCGCCTATTCCTCGTCCTCGAACTCCACATCATAGGAGTCCGGGCCCAGGTCGTACGTGTCCTCGTCCGAACCCCCACCGAAGGGGTTTCCAGGCCCACCGGCTGAATCGGTCTCCCCCGGCCGGTCGTCGTTGGGGAACCCGAAGGTGTACACCTTCCCGGTGGCGAAGCCGCCGGTCTTCCGGTCCAGCGCCGGGACGATGACGAACCGCTTGAGCACCATCCGGATGGGGATGCGGGTCACCGGAATCGCGATGAGGAACCCCAACCCGTCCGTGACAAGCCCGGGCGTCAGGAGGAATGCGCCCGCCGCGATGAGGAGTCCTCCATCGATCAGCTGGTCCGCGGGCAACTCGCCCCCGGCGAGAGACTGCTGGATCCGGCGGAGGGTGTGGCGCCCCTCGGCCCGGACGAAGAGCATCCCCAGCAGGGCCGTGAGCACCACGAGCGCGATCATGGGGACCCAGCCGATGTACCCCGCCACCACGACCAGCAAGGCGATGTCCGCGAGTGGGATGAGAAGCAGACCCAGCAGGAGCCACCGCAACATGGCGCGAGGGTAACTCCCGCGGGCGTATAACCCTTCGGCACGGGCGGCGGATCCGGTCCCCCACCCGGGTTCTGAGGCGACGCTCGTGGCGGTCTTCGGGTTCGATACCCTTTCCCGCCGACGGGTCCCACGCATGGCCATGGACGCCGCGGCCGACCGGACGAAGGTCGACTGGCGGGATTGGGGGGATTCGGCCTTCGAGGAGGCCGCCCGGCTCGACCAGCCGGTTCTCCTGGCCATCACCGGCTTCTGGTGTGGCTGGTGTCGAGCCATGGACGGCCGGACCTACGACGACCCGCGCATCGCGGCCCGCATCGCGGAGTCCGTCGTCCCCGTCCGGGTCGACGCCGACCGATACCCGATGGTCCGGGCGCGATACACGATGGGCGGGCTACCGGCCACGGTGTTCACCACACCGAAGGGGCGGCTGCTGGCGAGCGCTGGCTACTTGGAGCCAGCGGAGTTCCGAGACGTCATCGAGCGGGTCGAGGACTCGTGGTCCGGTGACGACGGCGACGGGGATCGACCCCCCGGCAGCGTGCCCGAATCCTTACAGGAGACCTCCCCGCCCGGCGGGTCCGTCACCGAGGCAATCGAACAGCAATTGACCGGGCAGCTGGATGCCCTCTTCGATAAGCGAAATGCCGGGTGGGGGACCGAACCGAAGTTTCCGCTTCCGGCGGCGGTCGAGTTCGCCCTGTCCCGTCGGCCAGAACAGGCGACCCGGACACTCGCGGCGATCCGCGAGCACCTGGAGGACCCGGGCGACGGGGGCTTCTTCCGCCACGCCCGCGAGCGGGACTGGGGCGAACCCATGCTCGAGAAGCTGCTTTCCGTCAATGCGGGCCTGCTCAGGGCACACGCCCAGGCCTACCTCCTGTCCGGCGATCAGGCCCATCGCCGGGCCGGGGAGCGGACGGTCGGCTTCCTGGCCCAGACCTCCCGATCGGACGGGGCATTCGCCAATAGTCAGGCCCCGAGCGAGTACTTCAGTCTCGCACCAGCCGACCGCACCGCGGCGGACCGACCGCCGGTCGACCGGGCCTGCTACGCCGATACCACCGCGCAGGCGGTCGAGGCACTCCTCCGGTTCGTCGCTTACACCGACGACGAGCGTGCGAGGTCCCTTGCTCGCGAGGGACTGACGTGGCTCCGTCAGACCAGTGTCCGGGATGGGTCCGTCGATCATGTCCCGGAGGATCTCACTACCGAGGGCACCGGAGCGGGGACGCTGCTCGGCGATCAGGCTGGGGCCCTGGAGGCGTTGACGACCGCGACCCAGGTGCTCGGTCGCGAGTATCTGGACCCCGCTCGGACGGTGGCCGACGTGTCCATCGAGCGGTTACAGACTGGGTCGGGGGCCTTCCGAGACGGTGACGTCGAGGGGCCGGCCCTTCTGGATCGGCCCACCTATCCGATCGAATCCAACGCCCGGATGGCGGACGCACTGGTCGATCTGGGGATCCTCAGCCAAGAGGAAGCCTACAATGTCGCTGCGGAACGGGCGGTCAGGGCTTTCGCCGACGCCGCCGAGCACCTCGGGGTCCAGGCGGCTCGATATGGTCGAGCGGCCGCCCGACTCGTGTCTGAGCCCCTCGTAATAGACGTGGCCACCGACCCGGGATCTGACCTCCATCGGGCCGCCCTCCGGATGGCAGATCCCGAGAAGGTGGTCGTCCCCGAGGTTCGACTGGCCGGATCTGGGCTGGCGCGGGTGCGGGGCAGAGACCTGCCGGTGGAACCGATCGAGACGCCCGCTGATCTCGCGACCGCCGTCGCAACAGACCCGTGAACGGGTTGGTACGGGACCGGCCCCGTTGACACCTGGAAGGTGTCTAATCGGACCGTCCCCAGGTTCAAATCGGGAATCTCGGACAGCAACCGCGTTGCTATCGATGGCCTGTGCATCGCCGGCGACCTGACGAAAAACGGCCATGCCGAGGCGTTCCAGCTGGCCCGGGAGTTGCTTCCCCTCCTTGACGTGGCCTCCATCTCGGTCCCCGGCAATCGCGACGTCCCCGGAGCGGGTGAGGATAGGCCACCGGTCGAGGGGTTTGAGCAACCCTTCGGCCCAGGCCCGTACCCAGTGGCGAGATGCATCAGATCGGTCGACGTGATGGCCATCGACACCGCGAGTCACCCGAGCGACAGGGACGGATGGGACCGATGGCATCGCCACTCGAGTCGAACAGTCACCCGGGGCGAGCGAACTCGCGACCGCGGGGAACCCGCTGGTGCTCCGCCACCATAAGCTCTTCATAGCGGAGACGCGGCCTGGAATTCTCGACATCGACGACCTGCTCGACCCGCTGGTGGGTCGACCGGGACTCCTCGACCGTCTGGAGGACTCTGCGGTTTCCCTTGCAGTGACGGGCCACAATCACTGGCCGGGTGTATCCTGGTGTTGCCCCCTGACCAAATTCGGTAGTGCGGCGACCTGTTCGATCCCCCAGTACTACCTGATTCTTCCCGTCGAGCCAACCGGCACAACCGTGGAACTGGTCCCGAGGGCTGACAGCGTCGCCTTCGAGGAAGCCTCCCACTCTGCCCGCGCCGTAACCCCATGTGCCCCCTCCATCGGTGCGGCTTTCCATTCGGGATACTCCGGGGAGTTTCCGTCGCTCGATGATTGCCCCAATGCCGACAATGGTCTCTGGCACCAGGGCGTGTTGAAACGATTGGTGCAGTGACAGACGGTCCCCGATGGGTCGATAGACCCAGGCCTTTGGTTCCCGAACCTGGGGGGTGGTGAGACGCGTTCGGGGCCATCGGTCGGATACCCGAACCGAGCAAACACACGACCCCGGAGTATTGTCCCGATGGTCACCGAGTAAACTCCCGATGGGTTTATAACGTATATCCGCGTCCGTTGGACCATGACAGATCTGCGCGACCTTGGGCTCTCCGAATACGAGGCGAGCGCGTACCTGGCGCTGCTCAGGACCGGACCGGCAACCGCCAAGGAGTTGTCCGAGGCCAGCGGGGTGCCTATGGGCCGGATCTACGACGTCCTCGGGAGCATCGAAGCCCAACACCTCGTCCGAAGTCAGGCCGCCAGCCGGCCGAAGAAGTACGTCGCCGTGGAACCGGAGACCGCACTAGACCGACTCCTCGACGATCGCAAACGTGAACTCGCGGAGAAGGCGGATCAGTACGAGGAGGTCGTCTCAGAGTTGAAACACGATCTGGAGCACCCTGCCGAACCGGCCGACGGGTTCTGGACCGCCGAACTGGGGCCAGAGGACACCATCGATCTCCTCCTGGAGCGACTCGACGCCGCCGAGGAGCACATCCTCATGATCTCGGGAACCATCTCGTCGAGTTTCGACCTGGGCGACGTCGGCGGGCAGGTGATCGAGCATCTCGTCGACGCCCTCGAGCGAGGGGTCACCGTCTGGATGCTCATCGACGAGGAACTCGAACGCGATCTCCCACCGGACGTCACCGAGCGGTATGCCGAGGCCATCGTCGAATACGAGGGGTTCGATGTCCGGGTGAACGAGACCATCGACGGCAACGTCACCATCATCGACCGTGCTGAAGTCTGTCTGGAACTCTCCAACCCGGTAAGCCCCGACGAATCCTTCGCGATGATCGATCTCCAGGACAGCAGCTTCGCCTCGGAGGTCCGTTCGGCGTTCGAGGACACCTGGGACGAAGCCGACAGGATCTAAGGGTCGTGGTTTCGAGTCCCGACGGGCATCTGCCGAAGCAGATCGAATCTACCGGTCGCCGTTGAGCTCGCCACGCAGCTCCCCCATCGTCGCGATCCGCTCGGCATGGGCGTTATGCTGGTGTATGGACTCGTCATTGGACTGACGCATCGTGATTACCGCGTCATCTGAGAGCCCCTGGCACGTGTCGACGATCTGTTCGGCCATGGAACGCACGCAGTCTTCGACGAATCGGGCCTGGACGTGGGCCTGGTAGGTCATGTGGTCCTCGTCGGGCCGTTTGGCCATATTATAGATTCGCGCGCTCATGGCATCCCTCGCGATCTCGATGAGGTCTCGGAAATCCACGTCGGGGTCGCCGTCAGCCTCAACGGAGAGGGTGGCATGTCCTCGCTGGGAATGGCCCGCCTGGGGAATCGCGCTGAGGAACTCGGTGACCCCCTCCTCCCCCACCCCGAGGTCGGCGAGTTTGTCCCGAGCGCGCTCCTCCATCATCCCCTGGGAACAGGGACACACGGTCATCCCGGTGACGCGGGCCCCGATCTCTTCGCGTGTCTCCTCGCCGTCCCTTGCCGTCGCGCTCGCGATCATGTCCGCCCGGCTCTGGGTCGGGCGATCCGTCGCCGGCGTCGTGTCCTTGACGACGTACTTCGCTTCCATCTTGACCATCGCCAGGGAGGTGTACTCGTGTTTCTGAAGGAGGCGTTCGGCCGCGTCCCCGCACATCTCTTCTACCCGGTAGATCGGCTCGCTGACGGCTTCTTCGAGGATCTCGTCGATGACCTCCATGTTCCGGGACATATCGATGCCCTTGCGCTCTCTGGGAAGGTCGACGTAAACCTCGAATTCCGCCATCAACACCAGGGGCCGTTTGCTCTCCCGGGCGATCTTGACCAGCTTCTCCACGCCGGTGACGCCCACCTGGCCCAGCCCGACGCTGATATCGGGCTCCGTGGCCTGCACGTCCGGCAATTGGTGGCTCATTCTGCGAGTATTCGGCACAGTCTCCGTTAACCCTTTCCGTTGCGGTCAGTCGCGGGTGGGGGCACCGAATGGAGACAGGCGACCTGGGCCGAGAGCGCCCCGCTGCTCGGGGTCCGGACTCCTCTTTTCGTGGTCTAGGACTCGCCGCTGGTTGTCCAGCCCGCAACTGACCCACGCGGTGAGACCCCCTCTCACTCCAGCTTGTTGAGGGCCTGGAAGAAGTCCGAGACCGGCCCGGCGACCTTGGCGGGTTCGGCCGCGGCCGAGACCGAGAGTTGGGTTGGCGGATCGACCGCATGGTGCTCGGAGCCGTCGCTGGAGACGATGGCCTCTGGTGCCGCTCCAACCCGGATCGTGACCTCCGCGTCGAGGGGACAGACCAGCGGCGGCATCGACCCGGATCCGCACATGTCCGTGATCACGAAGCCGCCGATATGCGGATGGACGATGGGCCCCCCCTCGCTCAGGTTGTACGCCGTGCTCCCGGTCGGTGTGGAGACGAGTACCCCGTCGCCCCGCGACGTGGAGTAGAGGGCCCCGTCCACGCGGACCTCCAGACTTAATCCGTCGACATGGCCCCGCTGGTGGCCCTGGATGGTGATCTCGTTCAGCGCGGGGGCGAGCTCCCACTCGCCCTCCCCCTGGACGACCACCCGTGGGACCTCCCGATGCCGGATCGAGCCGGTCTCACGGAATCGTTCGACCTCGCGACGGATCGTCGGGATGGCGTCGGCCGGCGGCACCGCGTTGAGGAATCCGACCTCCCCGAGGTTGACCCCGAGGACTGGAGTCGAGCCCGCTCCGCGGGCAGCAAAGAGGAAGGTGCCGTCCCCGCCGATGCTCACGACCAGGTCGCAGTCCCGCATCTCCTCGACCGCCGTGCCCTCGACGGCCAGCACCGAGGCCGTTTCCGTGTCGACCAGCACCGCCTCACCCGCCTCCTCCAGGAGTTCGACCACCTCCGCTGCCAGATCTGCGGCCCTGGCATTGTCTCGCTGTCCGACGATACCGACGTCCATACGCCCGCGGACGGTGGGCATCCACTAAAAAGGCTCCACACGGGAAAGGTACTTGAGCCACACAGACCCAGGTACCAGTAGTGCAGCCGGTCCCGTGGGTTTCCGCGCCCGGCGCCGCAGGTGATCACATGGCCGAAGGCTCATCGGACGACGACCTGGATTGGTTCGAGCGGGCCGTCAAGGAGCACGGCGAGCCGGCGGCTCGGTCGGCATCGGAAGCGGTCGAGGACGGGGAGGCGGCGGAGTCGGGTGGGCCAGGGGCCCCAACGGAGGAAGGTCCCCCGGGCATCGACGCTTCGGTCCCGGAGTCGAGCGGTGACACAGACCTGCCCTCCGATCAGGCAGGGGCGGATGCTCCGGATACCGACGAGTCCGTACCCGAAGGGCCCGACGTGGACCCGGCAACCGCCCGCGACACGATGGATGATATCGCCGCCGCCTTCGGTGTCGATACCGCGGACCAGACCGGTGCTGAGGTGCCAGCCGACACCGACGAGTCCTTCGGGTTCGACGTCGATACTGGCGGCAGACCGGGAAGCGATTTCGGCTTTGGGGTCTCCCAGGAGTACGACACCTTCGAAGAGGAGGAGTACCAAACCGACGTCCCGCGGGTCGATATCGGCATCGAGGGGCTCGACGAGATGATTCAGGGCGGCGTCCCGGACCGTGCACTCATCGTGACCATCGGCGGGGCCGGCACCGGTAAGACCACCTTCGGCCTGCAGTTTCTGAACGAGGCCCTGGCGAACGACGAGCGCGGCGTCTTCATCACCCTCGAGGAGTCCAAGGCACGCATCCTCAAGAGTGCCAGGGAGAAAGGGTGGCCGTTCGACGAGTACGAGGAGGCGGGCAAACTGGCCGTCGTGGACCTCGATCCTGTCGACATGGCGAACAGCCTGACCAGCATCCGGAGCGAGCTGCCGCGGTTGGTCGAGGAATTCGGTGCCTCGCGGCTGGTGCTCGACTCGGTCTCGTTGCTCGAGATGATGTACGACGACCAGGCGACCCGCCGGACGGAGATCTACGACTTCGCCCGCTCGCTGAAACAGGCGGGAGTCACCACGATGCTCACCAGCGAGTCGGACGATGACAACCCCTTCGCTTCGCGATACGGCGTCATCGAGTATCTCACCGACGCCGTGGTGATCCTCCGGTATGTCAGACCCGAGGACTTCCGCGAGACCCGACTCGCTATCGAGATCCAGAAGATCCGCGACGCGAACCACTCCCGGGAGACCAAGCCCTACGAGATCACGAGTACCGGCATCTCGGTCTACCGGCAGGCAAACATCTTCTGAACGACCACTTTTTACTCGGTCGGGTCGCCTCCGGCGACCACTCGGTCGCAAAAACGTGGGAAAAACCACCGGCCTGCGAGCTCCCTTGGGCGCTCGCGCTGAGTCGTCGCCGCGGAGCGGCGGGTGCTGGCGACCGGCCGGAGGGGCCCCGACCGGCCCCTCGCTTTTGCTCGAGTTCACCTCTCTCATCGAGCTACTCGAGGGTTGCTTCTGCGGACGTCATGTCTGCAGTGGACCGCCACAGCAGTGGGGGCAAATGCTGGCCCGATCGTACCCTGTCTGGTACCTTGGATCCGAGTCCCGGGCACTGTACCACCACATGACACTTACCGTCCCGACCGCTTGCGGGAATATGAGCGCGACCTGGAACGATCGTCTGTTCCCGCTAGTGCTCGGCGAGGCCAGTGCTCGACGCGCGGTCGTGGTCTCGGTCCTGGGGCTCTTGGTCCTCGCGTCCGGCGCGTTCTTGCTGGGGGCAGAGGTCGGTCTCTCGCCCCCCTGGATCGTGCTCGCCCTCAGTATCGCCGTCCTTGCCGGCTGGTGGGGGGCCGGCCTCATTCCGACAATCGGCTCGCTCTGGCTTATCAGCCTGTGGTGGTTCGTGTTCCCGCCGCTGGTGGGGTACCTGACCGCTGGCTGGGCGACCCCCTCACGATACACCCATCCCAGGATGATGGGATTCGCGTATTCGTCCGCCAGGGCCGAGCTGCTGGGTGGACTCGAATATGGTCTCAAATTCGGTCTGCTGTTCGCGGTCGTGGGTGGGACTATCGCCTACGGCGTCGGCGCCATCGCCACCCGACTGTGGACGAATATTGTGGATGGATAACTCAGTAGCGCTCACGAGAGGGCCCGAGTTGGAAACGTGGAATGCACGGCAGAATAGCGGACGTGACCCGATCCGTGCCGGCGGTTCTGGGAAACTGTGGGTTGCTCCGGCCCGGTGCCGGGGCTGGTTGAGACAAATCGCTAGACGAGCGGCGTCCGCTCTACAACCTGTTCGTCATAGGTCGGGTACCGCTCGACGATTTCCCCGTCCTTGACGTCACCGTCCTCGACCATCTCCTCGAGGAGCCACCAGGCGACCTCGGTGTGCCCGTTCGAGACCTCGAAGTACTCCTCAGGCACGCCCAGCTCATCGAATCGAGCCGGCGGGGCCTCCGTGACCCCGTAAACGAGGGTCCCGTCGTCGGTGACCTCGTCGAAAGGCCGCTGGAGGTTCTCGGCCTTCCGTTTGAGGCGATTGCGGTGCTGGGCGGCGTCCTTGAACACGCTCGTACAGAAGTACACCTTCGGATGGCTCGCCAGCTCCGAGAGCACCGCGTCTTTGGACCCATCGACCGCACTCATATGGCCCTCCTGGAGTTCATAGCCCTCGGCCTGCATCCGACGGTAGTTGCCCTGGCTCATCTCGAACTCGTTCACGTTCACGAACTCCGCGGCGCCCTCGTCGATGAACTCCAGGAACTCCGTCTCGATCTCCACGCCGGGAATCTCGAAGGCGGGGGTGAGCCCCTCCTCGCGCGCAATATATAATATGTCCTCCCACTCGGTCCCGTGGAGCTTTCCCCACAGCTCCAGGGGCGGGTGGAACCGGATTTCATCGAGGCCGGCCGCCGACAGCCGGCGCATGTTCTCGCGGCCGCCCGTAATCCCGGTGTAGAGGTGGGTATGGTGGTCCTCGCCGAACTCGTCTTTCAGCACGGAGAGGTAATGGGTGGTCCGGTCCATCACCTCCTGGGGTTCCCCGCCGGTGATCGAGGTGCCCAGTGCGTCCATCGAGCGTGCCTCCTCGATGATATCCTGGTCGGCGTGGACCGGCCGCTCGTTTGCGTAGACTTTCTCGACGTTCTTCCGGTTCTCCCCCAGGGGGCAGTAGAAACAGTCCCGCTGGTCGCAGTACCCGTAGACGAACAGGACCATCTTGCCGCCGAGTGCGCACTGCTCGCAGCCCCGGGAGATCATTCGGCCATCCGTAACCGCCGACGCGTGAAAAACTGCGCGGTAGACCGGGGGACTCACGGACGTCTCCCGGGACAGCGCCAACTCCCTGTGAGGCCATTCGCATTCTAGAATGGAGACGGTGGGGTGGCCTGGACCGACGACTCTGATCGAGGACTGCAAAGAGCGAACCAGGTCACGATAGGAGGTAGTTAGGCACCTATTCAGTACGCACAGACACTCCATGCAGACGTATTGTTGGGCGGGACTTCGAAAGCGGGAGGGTTGCGGTGGAGTATCGACTCGACGAATCTTGCCCCAAAACAGACCGGCGAAGCCCACCGAAGACACTTATCGACCGCCACTCCTACGTTTCCGTAATGCAGTTGGTGCTGTGTGTGGACCTCGACGACGACCTCGGCCGCAAGACCGGGATTCCGACCCCGGTCGTCGGCCGGAACGAGGTCGAACACGCGGCCGTGGCCCTCGCGGAGGCCGACCCCGAGGACAGCGACGTCAACGTCCTGTTCGAGGGGGTCCACCTCTTCGATTCACTCTCCGCGGAGGACGAGGAGAGCGTGGAGGTCGCGGCGGTCACGGGCGAGGCCAGGGGTGACGTCGCCGCCACGCGGAAGGTGGGTCAGGAACTCGACGAGATCCTGGCGATGCTCCAGACCAGCGAACAGGTCACGGTCATCGTGGTGACCGATGGCGCCCAGGACGAAAGCGTGGTGCCGGTCATCCGGTCCCGGGTGCCGATCGACGGGGTCCGTCGGGTGGTCGTCCGGCAGGCACAGGACCTCGAATCCATGTATTATACCATAAAGCAGGTGCTCGACGACCCGGAGACCCGCGGGACGATTCTGGTCCCGCTCGGTATCTTGCTTCTCATCTACCCTCTCGCCGTGCTCGCGGATCTGTTGGGCCTGCCTGGAACGGTCCTCGGCCTCACCTCCGCCGCGGTCGGGCTCTGGGTCCTGTTTCGAGGGCTGGGACTCGAGGAGAGCTTCGACACCCTCGTCGAGGCCACTCGGGATAGCCTCTACACCGGCCGCGTAACGATCATCACCTACATCGTGGCAGCGGCGCTGTTGGTCGTCGGCGGGGTGGAAGGGCTCGATATGCTCGAGACGGTCCAGGCTGAGGGGCCGGCGGGCGTGGGCACGGTGATCTCGGCTCTGTTCTATGGGGCGGTTCGGTGGTTCGCGGCGGCGGCGCTCACCACGAGTTTCGGGCAGATCACCGACGAATACCTCGGGGGCCGCTTCCGGTGGCGGTACCTCAACGCGCCGTTCTACATCGTCGCCATCGGTGGGGTGTTACACACGACGAGTGCCTTCTTCCTCGGGTTCGTGGAACTCGCCACCCTCGCAGCGGTTCTGACGATCGGAACGCTGGTGAGCGTGCTGAGCACGCTCACGTTCGCAGTCGTGGAGTCCCGACGGGCGGAGCTCGCCGGCGGGTGAGGGTCCGCTTCGGGTCAACGGGTGCGGTTCTTCACGGTGACCGCTATCGGTCCCGTTCCACCATGATGCACGACGAAACCCACCGGCCCGCCTCCACGACGAACCCTACCGGTCCCGGTCCACGACGAACCTTACCGATCCCGCTCCACGACGAACACCGCGAGATCCTCGAGGTAGGTCTTGGCCTCGCAATCACCGAGTTCGAGTCGGTCAAGGGCCGCGAGCGCTCCCTCGGACTCGGCCCGTGCCCGCTCGGTCAACGTTGTCGGCGATTCGCCGGTGACCCGGACGATCGAGGGCCGCTCCATGGCGTCGTCTTGGCCCACGGGTTTCCCGAGCTCGTCGCTGTCCGCCACCGCGTCGAGGACGTCGTCCCGGATCTGGAACGCGATCCCCACGCTCTCGGCGTATTCGCCGAACCCCGCTATCGTCGCGGCATCGGCGTCGGCCGCGATGGCGCCCAACTCCGCTGCGGTCCTGAACAGGGCGCCGGTCTTCCGGCGGGCCAGGTCCATGTACTCCTGGTCGGAGGCCGGCTGGTCGACCAGTTCGAGGGCTTCGCCCTCCCCCAGTTCGACCAGCGCACGCGAGACTGACTCCATCGCCCGCGGGTCCGCGGAGAAGAGTTCGAACGCTTCCCCGAGGAGGCCGTCGCTGGCCACGATGGCCGGGCCGTGACCATAGGCCGACCAGGCGCTCTCGGTCCCCCGGCGCAGTTGCGAGCGGTCGATGATGTCATCGACCACCAGCGAGGCGTTGTGGACGAGCTCGACCCCCACCGCGAAGTCGAGTGCCAACTCGCCTTTGGGGCCGAGTTCCGCCCCATCGCCGGCGCTCCCGTCGATCCAGACCTCACCGCCCGCCGCCTCCGCGGAGAGCAGGGTGAGTGTCGGCCTGACGCGTTTCCCCCCGGCCAGCACCACGTGTGCGAGCTCGTCTTCGAGCTCGCTCGGCTCGACCGCGGCGACCACCTCTCCGAGGCGGTCTTCGATGGCGTCGCGCCGGGCCTCCACGTACTCCATCGCCCGGTCGTTTGGCGCAGTCGCTTTAATACCTACCGGGACTGGCCACGTCTTCCTGTTCAACACCCATTGTCTCTACCATTGCTGTGCCCCGGTATCGGGGCTCCCGGGATCGGGGCGACGGTGTCTCTCGATCGACCCCGAAGCGCCCGGGACAGGCCACCGGCCCGGATCGAGATGGTCCGGTCTTCGCTGAAAAATCCTTCCAGCGGAATGGCCTATCGAACGAGCACTGAAGCAAGGCTTCGGCCATGGGACGGTCCGGGGACGGGGGAAGGAAACGCGTCGACCGCCGGCGATAGCCCAGGAATCAGACGAAGGGCGCTACTGGAACGCCTCGGTCAATGCTGGGACCACGTCGAAGAGGTCCCCCACGATACCGTAATCGGCGATGTCGAAGATGGGGGCATTCGGGTCCGTGTTGATGGCGATGATGGTGTCGGCACCCTTCATCCCGGCGACGTGCTGGACCGCACCCGAGATGCCGATCGCGAGGTAGACGTCCGGGGTCACCGTCTTGCCCGATTGGCCCACCTGGCGGTTCTTCGGGAGCCAGCCGTTGTCCACGATCGGTCGCGAGGCCGAGATGGTCGCTCCGGTGATGTCGGCGAGTTCCTCGATGAGGCCGAGGTTCTCCTCCTCGCCGATTCCACGGCCGATCGACACCAGGAAATCCGCCTCGCTGATGTCGACGTCCCCGGTCGCCGCTTCCTCGAACCCGGTGACCGTGCTGCCGATTGCCGACTCGTCCGGTTCGAAGTCGAATGCCCGGACCTCTGTGTCGGCGACACCCTCCGCTGGCGCCCACTCCGCGGCCCGGATGGTGATCGCGTACGGACCTTCCGCGACCTCGATCGTTGTCTCGACCTTCGAGCCGTACATCTCCCGTTTGGTAATCAGCGTGTCCCCGTCGACAGCCAGTCCCACGACGTCAGTGATCAGCGGCATGTCGAGGTCGATCGCCATCGCGGGGGCGTAATCGAGCCCATTGACCGAGTTCGGGACGATCACGAACGCCGGAGCCAGGTCATCGACGAGGGCCTCGACGGTCTGGAGGTAGACGTCGTGGTTGAACTCTTCCCCGTCCGCGACGGTGTGGATGGCGTCCACTCCGTCGCGAGTCAGCGCGTTCGCGAACCCGTCGACGTCACCGCCGACGACCGCGACGTGGAGGTCACCACCGGCAGCATCGGCCACCTCGCGTCCGGCCGTGACGAGCTCGAAACTCACGTCCCGGAGGTCCCCACGCCGGTGTTCGGCGACGACGAGAACGTCGCTCATTCGCCGACCACCCCCTGGTCATGGAGGATGTCTGCAAGTTGCCCGGCCTGCTCAGCCGGGTCACCGTCCAGGTACTCGGCCTCGCCCTCTACCTCCGGCTCGTACATCTCGGCGATCTGCAGGTCGCTCTCGGCGTCGGTCTCAGCGAGGCCCAGATCCGTCAGGGACATCGCTGCGATCTCCTTTGATTGGGCCTGTCGGATCCCCCGGAGGCTGGCGTAGCGCGGCTCGTTGATCCCCGTCTGGATGGTGAATACCGCGGGCATCTCGATGTCGGTGACCTCCTCGACGCCGCCTTCGAGTTCGCGATGGACCCTTGCCGTCCCCGCCTCGACATCCAGGTCCAGATCGTTGACGACTGCGGCCCACTGGTAACCGAGTCGTCGCGCGAGCGCGACCCCCGTGGCCCCGATACCGTCATCCGCTGCTTGCACGCCCGTCAGGATCATATCAGGCGCTTCTTCCTCGGCGATGGTCGCGAATATCTCGGCCTTCGTCTCGACGTCGAGGAGATCCTGATCGGCGAGGGCATCGTCCCAGACCCTGATAGCACGGTCCGCGCCCTTCGCGAGGGCCATACGGATCGTTTCCTCCGCCCGCTCCGGGCCGATGGTCGCGGTCACCACTTCGTCTGCGACGTCGGCCTCCTGGAGTTGTACCGCCTCCTCGACGGCGTAATCGTCCCATTCATTGAGGTCGTAATCGAGGTAGGTCTCGTCGATGGCGCTGCCGGCGATCTCGAAATCGTCGGCGACGTCGGCCACCTCTTTGACCGTGACGAGGATTTTCATCGTCCCCTCGATAGTAACGGCGCGAGGTAAACGTTTGTGAAACCCTGAACGGGGCGAAGGGAGTTGTCTCCCGGGAGGTGGTTCCGAAAGCTGCCGTCACTCCCAAGCCCGCGACAGACTGGGTCCTTTCGCGGCAGCTTCGGAGGTCTCGCGGCAGACTGGGTCGGTTAGTGGGAGACTGACTCGGTTAGTGACAGATTGACACATCTCGCGATAGTTTGGGAGTGGGATAGATCGCCGTCGGGCCGAAACCGCCGATCAGGTCTCTTCGTCGTAGTCCGGTAAGGAGATGAGGTTCTCCCGGCCGATGCGGAGCTTCTCGACCCGCTTTTCCTCGGCCATCGCGGAGAGCAGCTGAGAGACCTTGGCGTTCGACCACCGAGTCTCCTCGACGATCTGGGCCTGTTTCATCCGCCCGCCGTGTTGCCGCAAGAGGCGCTCGACCCGCTCCTCGTCGCTCAGGAGGTCAGTATCTACCGCCCCTTCCTCGTCGGTCTCCTCACCTTCGCCCGCGGCTGCCGCTCCCGCCGCTCCGGCCGGGGTTTCCGCGTCCTCGAGCTCCGAATCGGACACGTCGGGCGCCGTTCCTGGCTCCGCACCCTCGCCGGGTTCCGGCGTGCTACCGCTCCCCGCGGCCTCTGACTCGGCCGCCCCCTGGTCGGGTGGGCCCCCGGAATCTGAGCCTGCGGTCCGAGTCCCACCGAGATAGTCGCCTTGCCAGGCGAGCAGGACCAGCGCCCCGACGATCAGGACGAGGAATCCGATCGCGGCGTAGGACCAGGAGATACCGACCCCGCCCGGGGTCGTCCCTGGCGTCGTCGGACTCGTGAGGGTGCGGAACTCGATCGACGGTTGGCCCGGATCGAAGGCTTGGGGACCTTCCCACCTGAGGGTTCCTCCCATGATGTCGGTCGATGGATTCGCCGTCTGGACCCGGTAGCCCGTGGGTGGCGTGATCTGGAGCGTCTGGTCCGCTCCCAGGTCGCCGAACCAGCCCCCGGCGAAGGACGACCCGACCGAGATCTGCTCCTCGTCCACGACGGCGAAATTCGTCCAGGTGAACTGGAGTATGAGCACGCCGACCTGGGTCCCGTTCTCGGCGGTCAACTGGCTGGTCCGCCCGACGTCGACGATTTCCATCTCCCGGCCGGTCCGCTCGGAGACGCGGGCGGCCGCTTCCCTGAAGAGGTCCGCCGACAGCCCCACCTGGGACTCGCCGGCCTCGAACTCCGTGCGTAACCGCTCGAAGGCCGCGGTATCGTTTGCCGTCGTGAGATTGTACTGCGCCTGGACGGTCCAGACGGCGTCCCCGTCAGGTTGTACCTGGATATCGATCGTCGTCCCGGCGTGGGTGGGTGTGCCGGCGGCCGGGACGGTACTCACGAGTGGGAGGACAAGGAAGACGGCGAGGGTAACCACCACCACGGGGGACCGTCCCATTGGTGAGTGCTGGCCATCGCTCGGGCAAAGTCCTTTCTATTGATACGAACAGGAGAGACCAGGGAACCCGACCACCCGCGATGGGCCACGCTCGCCTCCGCATCGCTTTTGACGGCGGACGTTGAAGCCCGAGATATGACCCGTCCGCTCCCCGCACTCATCCTCGCCCTCCTCATCGTGGGGAGCGCGGTCGCTGGGGGGCAGGTGCTTGCCAAGACGGGGCCAGCGGGGCCTGGCTGGGTGCCCGAGCAGGCATCTACCGTCGAGGCGGTGGGAGACTCCACGAACCTCATGCAGACGGGACCGAAGGGGGGTGTGCCCGCGGTCGAGCAACCGGAAGCTGGATCCGCGGTCGAGCAACCGGACGTTGGACCCTCCGCGATGGAACCAGTCGAAGGGACCTCGCCGAACACCACCCGGGTCCTGCAGCTGGATTCCACGGAGGCCGCTGGCTTTGACCGGGGTGGCCTGACGGTGACGAACGCGCTCCGCGCGTCGACGGCGAACGCGGAAGCGACGATGCAGGTCTATGCGGCGGAGACGGCGATCGATCGGGCGAGCGACTCGGCGGCGAAAGAACGGGCCTTGCGGAACGCGACCGAGCAGCTGACCCTTGCCCTCGATGCCCTCGAGACCAGGGAGGAGCGGGCCCGATCTCAGTACGTCGCCGGGACACGTTCCGCCCGGGAGTATCTGAACGTCCTCGGGGAGACCAACACCCGAGCCTCGCGACTGCAATCGCTCATACTCGGACTCCAAGAGGTTGCTGATGGACAGCCCGCGATCCAGAACCGGTTGAACGATCTCCAGACCCGGACGCTCCAGCACCAGGGACCTCTCCGAGATGATCTCGGTGCCGCCGTGACCGGCGCAGGCTCCACGGAGCGGCTGTATGTCGGGGCCTCCGGGCAGGGCGTGGTGCTCGCCACGATCCAGGATGGGACCTACGTCAGAGGGGCGGTCCGGGCCGACGCTCGCGACGAGGCGATCGGAGGCGTGGACCTCGACGCCGCCCAGGATCGCATCGCCGCCCTCTATCCCTGGGCCTGGTCGAACAACGCCGGGGTCAGCATCCGATCGATCGGGCAGGACGTCTTCCGCTTCCAGCTGGGCCACGGTCACGGCTCCCTGGATTCCCTGCTCGACACCTCCTCGGGGAACGTCTACCGGGAAATCCAGCAGAAGTCCCTCTCCCGGACCCCCGCCGAGCCGACCTACAGACAGACTGCGAACAACACGACGGTCGTGGTTTCCAGGACCTATGCCGGCGGGCCAGTCAACGTGCGTGTCCAGAACGCCACCGGTGTGCCTCTCCCCGCCACGGTCGCGGTGAACGGAACGGTTGTCGGCCAGACGGACGAGGATGGCTCAGTTTGGGCCATCAGCCCGGCAGGGTCCTACACGGTGACGGCCCGTTCCGAGGCGGAGACCCTCAACGTCACGGTGACGTCTGGCTGAATCGGCGGTCCGGGGCCGGTTTTCGTGGGGGGGAGCCCCTGCCGCCGAACCTTTATCCCGGAACACCGGACCAACTGTTCCCGTGACCCGAGCAGTCTCCCCGGTCGTCGGGACAGTAACGCTCGTGCTGATCGTGGTCCTCCTCGCCGGCGTGCTGATGGCCAGTGTTGGGACGGCCTCGCTCGACCAGCCCGACCCCGAATTCGCTTCGATCTCGGCAACGGCCACGCAAGACGGAACCATCGTCCTCTCCCACGACGGAGGCCAACCGGTCGACGTCAGCGAGATCTCGCTCGTGGTCTCCGTGGCGGGTACCCGGCTGGCCGAACAACCCCCGGTCCCGTTCTTCTCGTCGGCCGGCTTCGAGCCGGGACCTACCGGGCCCTTCAATTCGGCCGCTGAGCCCCGATGGACGGTCGGTGAGACCACGTCGCTGACGATCGCCGGCTCGAACACGCCCACTCCACAGCCCGGGGATCGGGTGACAGTCGAGATCTACCGTGGCGATCGTCCACTCACCCGGGTTCAGACGACCATCCCCAGGGACGGTCGGGACTGAGCAAGATGGCCATTCCGGGGGACGGGGGCGACTGAACTGGTCATCGATCCAATGAGGCGGTGCCGACTGAACACCTCCCCTGGAATCCCGAGGGGCGGTACCGACTCAGCCGCCGCTGAATCCCGCGGGACGGTCTCGAACGAGTCGCCCCTCAATCCGGCGGAACGGTGCCGACCGAAGCGATCGCCACGTCCGACTTGTACCGGGACCCCAGGAGTTCGTGGTCCACGTCCACGTATCCTGCCTCCTCGAACATGGCGTCGATCTCCTCTTCCTCGTAGAAGAGCATGATCGCGTCGGCGACGCGTTGGCCGATCCGGGATTGGGGGTAGTTGGGACCGATGACGAGGACTCGTCCGCCCGGCTTCACCACCCGGGCCATCTCACGGAGTCCCTCCACGGGGTTCGGCCAGTACTCGATAGAACCCGAGGACCACGCCGCATCGAAGCTATCCGTCGCGAAGGGGAGCCGCTCGGCGTCGCCCATCGTGACGATCACGTCCTCGTCGAACTGCAGGCGTTCCCTGGCCTTCTCGAGTTGGTGGGGGCTCTGGTCAACACCGATGACGTCGTCCGTGTAGGCGAGGAGCCCCTCGGTCCCGAAGCCTGTGCCACAGCCCACGTCGAGGACCTGTTCGTCCCCTTGGAGGTTCAGCATCTTCAGTGCGTCCGCGCGCATCGGCTTGGTGAAGATGAACGAATTGACCCGATTGTAGACCTTCGAGAGATACTTGTAGAAACATCGTGCCCGCCGCTTGTCCTCCAGGACGCCCATCACCACGCACGTAACGGGCCCCCTGCATTAGCCCTTCCGTTCGGGGAATCCGGCGACAGACACGGTGGTCCACCAGGTTCAGCCGATAGAATAGGGTGGCTCTCGCCATCGGGGCCACTGCACGCGCTGGATCCCGATACGCAGCGAGATTCGCTCTACCCATTCGGAGTGGCCGAACCCCTTTCGCAACTCCCAAATACCCGCTGTGGCTATCCCAGTTCAGAGACCCGATGCCGAGGCCAGAGGTGCTTGAAGCCATCAAGGAGGCCGAATCGGACGCGGATGCCCGCGTAGCCGAAGCGAGGGAGCAGGCAGCGGAGATCGTGGCCGAGGCCGAGGCCGACGCGGAGGAGATCGTCGCGGAGGCAGAAACCGAAGCCCGGGAACTCCGTGAACGACGTCTCGAGGAGGCCCGCGAGGAGATCGAGGCCGAACGCGAAGAGATCATCGCCTCCGGGGAACGTGCCCGGGAGGAACTGGCCGAACAGGCCGAGGCGAGACTCGGTGACGCAGTCGAGGTCGCCCTCGAGCGGTTTCGGGAGGCGGTACATGCTCAGACCTGAGCGAATGAGCAAGGTGTCGGTGGCGGGCTCCAGACGGGTCCTGAGGGACGTCATCGAGACCATCCACGACCTCAATGTCCTCGACCTCTCAGACTACGACGGCGGGATCGAGGGCTTCGCGACCGGTTCCCCGCTCGCGGGGGCGGAGGAAGCCGCCGACAAGCTCGTGACCGTGCGGTCGCTCGAGTCGATCCTTGACGTCACCGAGGCGGACGCCGGCCCGACCCGCATTTTGGAGCCCGACGCCTTCGAGGAACGCCTCTCGGAGATCCGCGAGACCGTCAATGAGCACGAGGACGAACGGTCCTCGATCGAGAGCGAACTCGGCTCCGTCGAAGACGATATCGCGGAGGCCCAGCCGTTCGTGGACCTCGGCATCGACCTCGATCTCCTCCGGAGCTATGATACACTTGAGGTGGCCGTTGGCGAAGGCGACCCAGCGGCGATCGAAGCCGCGCTCGCGGACACTGAGGAGGTCGAAGCCTCCGAGGTGTTCGCCGAAGAGGACGTCCTGGCCGCATTTGTGTATCCTGCAGACGGAGACTCGCTCATCGACGATGCCATCGTGGGCCTCGAGTTCAACCGATTCTCGGTGCCCGAGGCCTCGGGCGACCCCGAGGAGTATGTGGCCGAACTCGAACACCGGCGGCAGAAACTCGAGAACCGACTGGAGAGCGTGGAGTCGGACATCGGCCAGCTCAGACTGGAATATGCGGGCTTCCTCCTCGCGGCCGAGGAGCAACTCTCCATCGAGGTCCAGAAGAAGGAGGTCCCGCTCAACCTGGCGACGACCGAGCACGCCTTCGTCGCGGAAGGGTGGATCCCGGCGGCGACCTACGATGCGTTCGAGGAGGCAGTCGTGGCGGCAGCCGATGGCCAGGTCGACGTCGATGAGCTCGAGGTTGCCGAGTACCGCGAGTACGCAGACGGTCATCACGAGGCCCACGGGGGGGACGGCGACGGTGATTCCGATGCTGCGGGGCCGCGGGCTGGAGAGGCAGAATCCGACACCAGCGAGGCGGCAAACGCCGTGACGGATGGCGGCCACGTGGAAATCGAAGCCGAGGATTCGCCCCCGGTCGTACAGGACAATCCAGGGTGGTCACAGCCGTTCGAGTTGCTCGTGCAGGTGATCAACCGACCGAACTACTGGGAGATCGATCCTACCTGGGCGCTCCTGTTGACGTTCCCGCTCTTCTTCGGGTTCATGATCGGGGACGTGGGCTATGGCATCCTCTACGGGATTTTGGGCTATCTGCTGATGACTCGTACGGAAAGGGATGGCCTCCGGAGTCTGGGCGGCATCGCTATCTGGGCGGCCGGGTTTACGGTCCTCTTCGGTCTCCTGTACGGCGAGTTCTTCGGCCTCCATGGGCTCGGAGACATCCTGTGGGGTGGTCACCCGCCGATGCACAAGGGGCTCCAGCCGGGATACATCAATTTCGCCCAGGCGTGGCTGTTCCTCACGCTGTTCGTCGCCCTCGTTCACCTCACGCTGGGGTACGTCCTGGGCTTCGTGAACCTGCTTCCCCACGGCCTGAAAGATGCCACACTGGAGAAGGGGTCCTGGGTGTTCCTGATGGGCGGGGTCTGGCTCTGGATCTTCAGCCGGCACGCAGGCTCGGAGAAACCGGACCTGTTGTTCTCGGTGTTCAACCGCGCCGGGGCCGAGTTGCCGGCCGGTGGAACCGTGGCCGCCGAACAGGTGGCCTACAGTTTCGGCTTCGGCGGCTTCCCGGCCACCGTTGGAATCGCCGGATTGGCACTCGGGGCCGTCGGATTGACGATGCTGTTACTGGGGGAGGGCGGTATCGGCCTCCTGGAGAGCCTGAACGTGCTCGTGAACGTGCTCTCCTACACCCGGATCGCGGCCGTGCTGCTGGCAAAGGCCGGGATGGCCTTCGTGGTGAACCTCCTGTTCTTCGGGGGGTACGAAGCCGAAGGCGCCTTCCACTTCTACTCGATCGGGGCCACTCACGGCGCAGAACACGGTACGGAACTGTTCAGTGGGTTGGTCCACATGGGGCCATTGGGGTGGCTGGGGGGCATCGCGGTATTCGTTCTCGGCCACCTGCTCGTGCTGGCCCTTGGCATCACAAGTGCCGGCTTACAGGCTGTACGTCTCGAATACGTGGAATTCTTTGGGAAGTTTTATGAAGGCGGTGGGGACAAGTACGAACCGTTCGGTCATCAGCGACAATACACTACAGAGGACTGAGTAAACCCATGCTCGACATACTTTCGTCGGTCGTCGGAACGCTCGCACAGGAAGCAATCCCCCCCACGGCTGGGGCCGCCCTGGCGGTCGGACTCGCCGCCCTCGGCGCCGGGATCGCCGAACGAGGCATCGGCGCCGCCGCGATGGGCGCTATCGCGGAGGACGAGGAACTATTCGGGATCGGCCTCATCCTGACTGTCATCCCGGAGACGCTGGTCATCCTCGCGCTCGTGACGATCTTCATCGTCTAACCGCCCACGATAATGAGTCTTGAAACGGTCGTCGAGGACATCCGAGAGCAAGCCGAGGCCGAGGCACAGCGCATCCTTGCGGAGGCCAGAGCCGAGGCCGAGGAGATCCGGGCCGAGGCCGATGCGGAGGCCGAGGACATCCTGGAGACGGCGAAGACTGAGGTCGAACGGGAGATCGAACGAGAGCGTGAGCAGCGTCTCTCGAGTGCGAACCTCGAGGCCAAACAACAGCGCCTGGAGGCCCGCCGCGACGCCCTCTCCACGGTTCGCCAGCGTGTCGAGTCGGCGATCGAGGACCTGCCCGAAGACGAACGCAAGGAATTCACCCGGGCGCTCCTCGAGGACGCCGCCGGGGAGTTCGAGGATGCCGCCACGGTCTCCGTGTACGGCCGTTCGGACGATCGCGAACTCATCGAGGACATCCTCTCGGAGTACGACGGTTTCTCCTACGCCGGCGACTACGAGTGTCTCGGCGGCGTGGTCGTGGATAGCGAAACCGGTCGATTGCGGGTGAACAATACGTTCGACTCGGTGCTCGAGACAGTCTGGGAGGAAAATCTCAAGGCGTTTTCGGACACCCTCTTCGAGGACCGATGAGTTCCTCCGGCACGACCAACTACGAATACGTGGTCGCCCGGGTGCGGCACAGGCGCGCGTCGCTTTTCGCCGAAGACGACTACCGGAAACTCACGCGCATGGGTCCGGGCGGGATCGCCCGGTTCATGGAGGAGACCGAATACAAAGACGAGATCAACGCCCTCGGCGCCAGGTACAGCGGCGTCCAACTCATCGAATACGCACTCAACCGGAACCTGGCAAAACACTTCGAGGACCTCCTCAGGTGGTCCGAGGGACGGCTCTATGACCTGGTGGCTCGCTACCTCCGCAAGTTCGACGCCTGGAACCTGAAGACGATACTTCGGGGGCATTACTCGGGTGCGTCGGCCGAGGAGATCCGCGAGAACCTCATTGACGCCGGGGAGTTCGACGACGCGTTCCTCGATCAGCTCGTCGCCGAAGAGACCGTCGATGCGGTACTCGAGCACCTCGAGGGCACCCTGTTCGAGGAGGCCCTGGACGTGGCGACGGACGATTTCGAGGAGACTGGGTTGTTGACACCCCTGGAGAACGCGATCGATCGAGCGTATTTCGAAGCTCTCATCGAGGATGTCTCCGGGGACTCCCGCGCCATGGACCTCTACCAGGAGTTCCTCCAGGCCGAGATCGATTTCAAGAACATCCAGAACTCGTTGCGTATCGCCCGGTCCGGCGCGGACATGGAACCGAGCCATTACTTCATCGAGGGCGGTCGGCTCTTCGACCCGTCGGAACTCCGCTCGCTCGCGGAGAATCGCGACCAACTCGTCTCACGGATCAGGGAGAGCCGATACGGCGACCAGCTCTCCGACGCCCTCGAGGCCATCGGTGAGGCCGAGAGCCTGATCTCCTTCGAACGGGCCCTCGATGATGCCTTACTCTCCTATTCCGAACACCTTTCCTACGTCTATCCCCTCTCCATCTGTCCGGTGCTCGCGTACATCCTCGCGAAGGAACGCGAGGTCGACAACATCCTCGCCATCGCTCACGGCAAGGAGGCAGGCCTCAGCGAGGCCGAGATCGAAGCGGAGCTGGTCATGCTATGAGCCAGGAGATAGCCGTCGTCGGCGCGCCAGAATTCACGACGGGGTTCCGGCTCGCCGGCATCCGAACATTCCACAATGTCAGGGAGGAGGAGAAACCGGACACGCTCGACGAGGCGGTCGAGACCGTCCTGGAGAACGAGGACATCGGCATCGTCGTGATGCACGTCGAGGACCTCGAGTATCTCTCGCGGTCGACCCGTCGAACCGTGGAGGAGAGCGTCGAGCCCACCGTCGTGACCCTCGGGAGCGGCTCCGCAGGGGGCAGTGGGCTTCGCGAGCAGATCAAACGGGCCATTGGCATCGACCTGATGGCCGAGGAGGACACCGAATGAGCTCTCAGCAGACAGAAGGGACAACCGACATCGGCGAAATCGATAGCGTGAGCGGTCCGGTCGTGACCGCCACGGGCCTCAACTCCCAGATGAACGACGTCGTACACGTCGGCGAGGAAGGACTCATGGGGGAGGTCATCGAGATCGAAGGCGACGTGACGACGGTGCAGGTCTACGAGGAGACCTCGGGTGTCACCCCCGGGGAGCCGATCGAGTCGACCGGCGAACCGCTCACCGTCGACCTCGGGCCGGGGATGCTCGACTCCATCTACGACGGGGTCCAGCGCCCGCTCCAGATCCTCGAAGACGAGATGGGTGCGTTCCTAGACCGGGGCGTCGACGCTCCCGGGGTCGACCTCGAGAAACACTGGGACTTCGAACCCAGTGTCGAGGCAGGGGACGTGGTCGAACCGGGTGACATCGTCGGCTCGGTCGAGGAGACTGTCTCCATCGACCACAAGATCATGGTGCCGCCGGATCACGACGGCGGCGAGGTCGTCTCCATCGAGTCTGGCTCGTACACGGTCGAGGAACCGGTTGTCACCCTGGACAATGGCGAAGAGATCCAGATGCACCAGGAGTGGCCGGTACGGACCCCGCGACCGAGCGAGGAGAAGCGGACCCCCCGAACACCGCTCATCTCACGCCAGCGGATCCTCGACGGGCTCTTCCCGATCGCGAAGGGTGGGACCGCGGCCATCCCGGGCCCCTTCGGCTCCGGGAAGACCGTCACCCAGCACCAGCTCGCCAAGTGGGCCGACGCGGACATCGTGGTCTACGTCGGGTGTGGCGAGCGCGGAAACGAGATGACCGAGGTCATCGAGGATTTCCCCGAACTCGAGGATCCGATCACGGGGAACCCGTTGATGGCCCGCACCACGCTCATCGCGAACACCTCGAACA
>CAZQNH010000027.1:0-31559 GCA_964594685.1 uncultured Halobacteriales archaeon | reverse complement strand
CAATTCTCATCGAACTCTCTGAGGCTTTTGGGCGTTCATGCTGCATAGAGGCACTATATTCAGCAGCCGGATCTGTAACTATCCGGTTGCATATAATCGATACGTGCTGAACTTCGAGCATACATCTTACACAGCGATCGGCCCCCTTTGGGGGCAAAGAATTGCTCGATAGATAACACCGATACAACAAAATAGTGATATCAAGAACAGTATTGTATGGGAGCGATCGAACTCGAGGGACTGTCGAAGGATTATGGCGATGTTCTCGCTGCCGACGGCCTCACGTTCACGGTGGAATCTGGTGAAATCTTCGGATATCTGGGGCCGAACGGGGCGGGGAAGACGACGACTATTCGGATGCTCCTCGGCTTCATCAGCCCGACTGCAGGGACGGCACGCGTACTCGGCAATGATATTCGGAACCGCAAGGGACTCATCGATGCGAAACGCCGGATCGGTCACCTCTCGGACGACCAAGCATTCGACGAACAGGCCACAGGTTCCGAGATTCTTGACCTCCACGCCGCCGTGAAAGGCGACGACCGACGAACGGAACTCTTGGACCTATTCGAACCGCCACTCGACCGGCAGGTACGCGACTATTCCCGCGGTAACGCGCAGATGTTGGGGTTGGTGACGACCTTCATGCACGATCCGGATCTCGTCATCCTCGACGAGCCGACGAGCGGACTCGACCCATTGATGAAACATCGGTTCGCCGAATTCCTGCGAGCAGAGCGTGAACGCGGCGTCACTGTATTCTTCTCATCGCACATCTTGAGCGAGGTCCGACGGCTCTGTGACCGCGTCGGCATCATCCGGGACGGACAACTCGTCACCGTCGATCCGATCGAGACGCTCCTGAGTCGGAGCGGAAAGGTAGTTCGGCTCAACAGCGGCGAACCGATCCCGATGGATTTCGTCGACATGGAGGGAGTCCACGACCTCGAAACGAGCGTTTCGGACGAGAAGACAGCGGACCCGGAAACCGAATTCACCGAATGTACGTTCACCTTCACCGGAGACATCAACGCGTTGCTCCACCGGCTTCCCGACCATCAGTTGCTCGATGTCTCGATCGAGGAAGCACCGCTCGAAGACGTCTTCCTGCGGTTCTACGGGGGTAATGAGGATGTTTGAGTTCGCACGGTACGATGCGGCCAAGCGCGTCAAGGGCAGCACGTATCTCTCAATCGGGTTGTCGCTGTTGGCTGCCTTTGCGGTGGGGGCGTACCCGTCCTACAGCGAAGCGATGGACATGGCGCAGCTCCGTGAGGCGTTCCCAGAACCGATGATCCGGGCGTTCAACATCGAGACGATGGCCTCCCTCGAAGGGTTTCTCGCGGTCGAGCTATACATGTTCGGCTGGGTAATCCTGCTGGGGTTGTACCTGGCCTACAGTGCGGCGAGTATCATCGCCGACGATATCGACCGCGGCCGGATGGACACGATATTGTCGATGCCGGTGTCACGCCCGAGGCTCGCTCTCGAACGGTTCGTCGCTCTTGGCGTCCCCATTCTGGCCGTGAACGTCCTCACGCCTGTTGTCGTACTCGGAAGTGCTGAACTCATCGGGGTATCGCTATCGGTCGTCGATGTCGTCGCCCTCCATGTGCTTTCGATCCCGTACCTCTTTACGTGTGCGGGGATCGGGCTGCTTGCGTCCGTGCTTTTCGACCGTGCCAGTATCGCCCAACGTGTCGCGCTCGGAGTTACGTTCGGGATCTACCTCATCGAGTCGCTGCTGCGGGGGACGGACTTCGAACTGGGAGGAATCATCGCGCCGATGCGGTACTTCGATCCGAACGAGGTCCTCATCGATGGAACGTACGATCTCGTCGGAGCGGCTGTGCTTCTCGGGATGACAGCCACACTCATTGTCCTCAGCCAGGTGTGGTTTGTCCACCGGGACATCTGAGCAATAAGACGTGCATTACGCGGGATTTTGGCCGAAACAGACCGCACTCACTACTCAAAACACCCAAAGTTACTCTCAGTAGCTGTGAAGAAATGGTTGCTGGAGAGAGCGGTAGCTTCGCCGGTGAACGGAAGGTCGCTGGTCTCGTCTTGTCGTTCGGCGAGGCGGTGTCGCCACTCAGGAATCGTCATATTCGGAGCAGGCGGTTCTGAACCGACCCCCAGACCGGGAGAAGGGGCCCCCTCAGTGACTGATTTGCTGTACAATTCAGCAAGTCGGTCACCGTGGATGCAGTGTGACAAATTACCGATGGTTCGCGGGTCCTCCCCCCGCTTCAGCGCTTCGTGTTGGCACCCGCCTGACGCCTTGAAATCCATGTGAACGGGGAGTCCCGCGATGAGTCACGTTCTCGCCCTTCTGGCCGATTGCCTGATCGACGACCGGGGTCAGGACCCGTTATCGCAGATTGGTCACATCGTCAACCGACAGACTGCCCGACCAGTCCAACCGCTCATACCCGACCACGGTGTTCGCGACAAAGAACACCTATTTGCCTTTAGTCGAAACGTCTCGCTCACTCCGTATCAGGTCCTCAATTCGTGGGAAAGGCCAGGGACGCGGCATGAATCCAAACCCACCTATTTCTTGCTGGCACTGAACCCTCGCTCCCACTGCCGGCCCATAGTTGAGGTCCCCGTTAGGGAGCCAGACTAGGATCGATCGAACGTCACCATGGCGCTCGATTGGGGGAGCCGGAGTACCGACATCCTCCCCCGTTTCACCTGCGAGAACGGTAATTGGTATTCGTAGCGACCGCTCCACATCCACAGTGCGTCCTTGAATCTCGCGACGCGAGACCCGAGATTGGTTCATCCGTCGCCGTAGGACAATGAAATGGACCAAAATGGTGGTTCGATAGGCCGGTGACCCACGCATTGGGTCATTCTCAGGGTGCTTGGGAATCGAACTCGAGAGTGCGAACGAATTCCAGGATCACCGATTCACTGACCTCACCGGTGACGATTACTGTGTGGTCGTTCTGGGACCAACGGGCAATCGTGGGACCCTGGCCGCCGTCTATGACCGTGACGTTTCTGTCATTCACGTCGACGGTCCGGCCCGATGCCGTGAATCCCTCGGCTGTCCGTGACTGAGACTGTATGACGGCGATCTCTGAGCCGTTCGCCTCGTACTGTCCGATAACGGCCTCCATGGGGCTCGTGATGACGGTTCCCCCAGTGAAGGTCCAGTTATCGCTTGGGACGCCCACTGGGAGTGGTGCTGCGTTTTCTAATTCGTCCAGCGAATCGACACTCGTTCGATCCGTCTGACTGGCTATTGGAGGTTGAAACGTACTCGCAGCCGGTGAGATATTGAACCGCGTCTCGTCGATATCTACCGTAATCGTCTCATTCGGCCTCGAAACACGGTACTTGAGGACCGTTGCCGTGTCAGTGCTCGCCCACATTTTGACGTGACCCGCGCGTCCCGGATGAGACAAGACGACGACATGTGCCGCTTGGTCGTCGACGGTTGTTGTTTCGACAAACTCGGCGGTCAGATTGGTTTCCTCAAGCAGGGTGGTTACTGATTTGTTCTCCCACTCATCGAAGTCATGCGTACGGTTCAGATCTTGCCCATGCGGACGGAAGTCACTCCACCTATCCGGATACGGCCCATCCCTGGTCCAATTGGCGGCCATCGGAAGGGTACCGCTCTCATTCCAGTCCACCGAAGCCATCGAGTCATTCATCCCAGGGAAGTCCTCACTTTGGTTCCACCCCTCTGGGACCGATTCGAGGGTCGCGTTCTCCAGGCCGAACAGCCGCACTGTAAGAGATTCATTGTCCGGGCCATCGACCGTCGTTCTGAACCCTGGAAGGGCCGGATTCCCCAGACCGGTCATCGAGGACCGGCTCGGAGTCATCTCGGATGAGACAACGAAGGTCGCTCCAGTCCCTGAATCGGTAACCCAGGTCGTATTCTCCGTCTGGCCGAGAAGTAGATGTTGGGTGCCGTTTGAAACGTTGGTGCGCATCTGGCCGTCACTGGTGGCGACCGAGTGGACGCTAAACTCGGTGACACTGTCGTTTTTCGCTGTGGTTACATTTGCCTCGATGAGCACAGAATCAGCCGATTGATACCGATCTTCGACGTTCGACAGGACCTCTGCGCCGGTGGGGCTGGTGTCCGCCATCGCGAACCCGGCGACAGCGATTACGCTGAAAAGCACGAGCACAGCCCCGGCGAGGGCGGCTAGTTGCAGCGCACCCCTGTTTTCAAAATCCATCAAATGGCCCTTGGGGATTGAATCGTAAATATCAAAGGTTGCGGTAGGTTCCACCTCCTATTCGAACGTTCATAAGTATCAAGCTCGACCGTTTTCCCATGGCAGAGGTGCGGGACAGTCAGCCGATCGTCTCGCTTGCGAACGTCCGGAAGCAGTACGAACTCGGGGGGACAGTGACCGCACTCGACGGTATCAACCTGTCACTTGCAGCCGGATCATATACGGCGATTATGGGTCCAAGTGGGTCCGGGAAGAGCACGCTATTGAACCTGATCGGGGCCCTCGATACACCCACAACGGGAACGGTCAACGTCGATGGCACGAACATCGCAGACCTCAGCGAGAGTCAACGGGCGCGACTTCGCGGAACGGACATTGGATTCGTCTTTCAGACATTCAATCTGATGCCCCGGCTAAGCGCAACGGAAAACGTCGAACTCCCACTCGTGTTCGCCGAGTGGGAGCGTGGGAAGCGAGCCCGGCGAGCACGGGAATTGCTGTCCCGTGTTGGACTTGGAGCCCGACTACAGCATATGCCCCAGGAACTGTCCGGCGGTCAACGTCAGCGCGTGGCGATCGCCCGGGCGCTCGCCGCTGATCCAACCTTGATGCTCGTCGATGAGCCGACGGGGAATGTCGATACCGAGACGGGCAATGAAATCATGTCCCTCTTCGAGGACGCCCACAGCCGGGGAAATACGATTCTATTGGTCACTCACGAGCGGCGGATTGCGGAACACGCGAATCGTATCGTCCACCTCAAAGATGGGAAACGGCAGGGCGTCGAGGACCTGCGGGAGGAGCCCTAATGGATACACTCGAGGGAGTTCGAATCGCCAGCCGGGCGATCTTGGGCCACCGTGTTCGGTCGGCTCTGACCGTCGTCGGCATCGTGATCGGGATCGCAACCGTCATCGGATTCGCGAGTTTCGGTGTCAGTGTCCAGTCTGATATCGTCGGGGAGTTCCAAACCACGTCCGCGAGCGAAGTATACATCGTCTCTGGCGGCGGCTTCCTCTCCGGGTCGGGGCCCCCCGGGAGTGGATCGGCGCTGGCCAGCCCCGTCATTACAACCCATGATCTACAGGAAATCGGGAAGATCGATGGCACCCGGGCAGTGATTCCGCTTGGCGCGGTACCGGTCAGCTCGGTCCGCTATGCAAACGAAACACTCACAGGGGCGAGCCTCACAGCGACAACGCCGAGCGCGTTCGACGAGTCAGCTATCATCGAGGGACAGGTCTTCGAGATGGGTGAGAACGAAATAGTGCTCAATGAAGTTGCAGCCGAGGAGTTCGGACGGAACGTTACTGTCGGTTCGACTATCGAGGTACGGCGGGCGGAAGCGACCGCCTTCACCGTGGTCGGGATAACGACAGGGGCACGAGGGGGGCTGTCTGCGTTCGGCCCGCCGCAGCCGGATTTCTACGTGCCCGTCGATCCCCATTATCAAACTGTCCAGCGGTCACCGACCCTCGGCGTCGATCAACGGGCATATTCGCAGGTAACGGTGGTGGCCGACGCCGGCCGCGTCTCGGCAGTGCGAGAAGCGATCGAGTCGTACATAGAGACTGAATCAGACGCAACACGGTTGGCAGGCGACGACACCACCCTGGCCGTCCAATCGACCGAAGATGTGGTCGGCGGCATCCAGTCGGTTCTACAGGATGTCACGCGGCTGATAACCGGGATCGGCGTTCTTGCACTCGTAGTCGGAGCCTTCGGTATCGCGAATATCATGCTCATCAGCGTCACCGAACGGACGAAAGAGATCGGAATCATGAAATCGGTCGGCGCAACAAACCGCGAGATCATTCAATTGTTCCTCGCGGAATCCGTGTTGCTGGGAACCGCTGGCGCGGCGATCGGTATTCCGCTGGGTCTCGGCGTTGGGTATGCGGGGGCAAACTACGCGGAGGTGGGGTTCACGATCCCGTACGGTTGGATCGGCATCGCCCTCGTCATGGGCATCAGTATCGGCATCGTCGCCGGTTTGTATCCGGCCTGGCGAGCTGCTCGGGTCGATCCCATCGAAGCCCTTCGATACGAATGACAGCCTTTTTACCAGATGTGGTGTACTCACGGTCTCGAGAACACGTCAACTCGATTTGAGTGAAATGAGTGATGTACTCTACGTGAGCCTTTTCCACACACCACCTGATCCGTACAGTGTGAACCAAGTCTTGGAAACAGACTACGAGGTGCCGACCTGGGTGGCTGTGGTGCTCATGTTGGGCTTCACTGCCAGCCTCGGGTATGGACTCGTCGTTGGAAGCATCGCTTTGCCCATCGCGATTTGGGCCGGACTCCTGCGGCTGGGATTGGGCCTTTTCCTTATCTATCTCTTCTATCGGTTCGTCCTGGCTGTCGAGACGATCGCCGAAAAGATCTGAGCCGAATAGGTGCCCGCACCTGGGCCAGAAACGGCTGCGTATCTCGATGCAATCGACCGTACTGAATTCCTGAAAGAATGCTCGATACCGTCCTCTCTGCATTGCATGCCGGCCGCCATTCCACTCCCTCTGATCGGTCGCATCTCGAGACCGGGCGATAGGAGTCACATATCACGCAAGTGGAAAGTTGTATGATAAATATGAAGAGATTTACCTCGACCGCTGAGCGAACTCGAAACTATCCGTAGCAGGGCCCAACAGCAAGTTGCCGTACTGCGGAGCAACGGGACCAATCGGGACAACTAACTGGGTTCCAGCTTGGTTTGCTCCACGGCGTAAAGGGACGGTAGGCCGTCTCCATTGCCGAGCGAACGTACCCCCTTTGGGATTCGTCACGACGGGGCCGATAAGTGAGCGGAGTGACTCGGTGGATATCTGTGAAGAAAATGCTGGATCGCATGTCGGTGGGATAGTCAATCCCTCGATGCAAAATGAACAAGGCGGCCCGGGGCCTGGCGGACCACCCCCTGCTTGGAGGTGCCCTCCGCATCTTCGCTGAACCTTCCAATCTGAACTCCCAAACCGGTCGGGAACCCTTCAAAAAAGTGGCGGCGAAACAGGGCCAAGGGCGCATTTCCAGCCCTCACACATCGAATTTCACCCTCCATCAGCCAGCCGGGCTTTCCTGGGCGGCGTCGTGACCGACTCACTGAGAGGGCGAAGACGGGAGTTCTCAGTTGGCGGATTCGAGTGGCAATTCGATCCTGACCGATGTTCCAGCGTCACTGACGTCAAAATACAACTCACCGCCCGACCGACGCACGATCCAATACGTCAGCCAGAGGCCCAAGCCGCTCCCATGGTGAATCTGTGTGAGATCTCTCTCGCCCGTGATCACCTGGTATTCATCCTCCGGAATCCCCGGCCCGTCGTCTAACACCGTGAGGTAAACAGCAGTCGGTGTCTCTTCGACGAACACGCTGACTGAAACGTCCGCAGAATCAGCATGCTCGATCGCATTCTCGAGTAGTTCGCGAAGGCATCGGCGAAATTGGGGATGTGCAGGAAAGGAGATATCCCTGTCGACCTGGGTTGCAAAATCGGCATTCGGATACCGGGCTTCGAACTCGGCGACGAGCGATTCGACGTCGGCATCGAACCGCGTTATCTCGACGTGTCTCTTCTCGTCCATCAACACCCGTGTCATGGTGAAAGCTTTCTCCGATATACCGTGTAACTCCGCGCTTGCTTGCTGCAATATTCCGATCAAATGGGAGTCGGTGCTGTTAGAAGACGAATTCAAGGAGTTGGCGGTTCCCATGATGAGATTGAGCAGATTCCGATGATTGTGACGAAGGACTCGGTTGAAAACCTGCAGGTGTTGTTCCCGCTCCTTCCGGTCTGTGATATCCTGCTGAATGCCGACGAATTTGCTTTCACCACCCTGGGGGACGGGCGCGATGGTCTGAATGGCAAAGTACAACTCTCCAGACTTGCGCCTGTTCGGAATCTCTTCCTGCCACACCTCTCCATCTAAAATAGCGCCCCACATCCGTGCATAATACTCCTCGTCTAATTCCCCCGACTGCAAGATCCGGGGATTCCGGCCGATCGCCTCAGCAGCAGCATAGCCCGTGATCATCTCGAAGGCAGGATTCACATATTCGATCGTCCCGGTCTCATCCGTGATGAAAATCGCCACGCCGGCTTCCTCCACGGCCCGGCGCATCTTTTCCAACTCTCCCTCCTGTGCCTTTCTGTCGGAAATATCTCTGGCGACGCTCAGGATTGCATCCTCGCCGAAGTACTCGATTGCCGTGGACGAGATATCGACCGGAATATGATCGCCCGACTTGGTCACGTGGACACTCTCGAATGAATGGGTTCCCTTCTTTTCGATCGTCGCGATACGTTCTGGGGCGATTTCTGCGAGTCCCGGTGCATCGAGATCGGCCGGAGAGAGGCGTTCCAACTCTGATGCAGAATAGCCCAGCCGCTCACACGCAGTGTCATTCACCGCCAGGAAATTGCCATCTAAGCCGTGCACGAACACGGCGTCATTGATCCCATGGAAGAGGTCGCGGTAACTCTCCATCGTCTCACGGAGGTTCCGCTCTTTTCGTTTGCGATCGGTAATGTCTCGGGTGACCGCAACGAATTTATCACGGTCGTCATCGTTTCGCAATGCAGTCAATCGATAATCCAAGACGACGTGGCCATGCCCTGGGAACTCGCCTTCGATCTCTCCCTCGACATATTCGCGGTCTCCTCGGAGTAACTCTCTGACCGGCTGGCCCTCACTCGTGTCCTCTATCAGTGGGAGTAGATTACTCCGCTGCCCAGTCAACGCTTCTGCAGGCCTGCCATACCACTCCGCCAGATGTTCATTGACGACCTCAAAGGTGTAGTCTTGTGCGTAGACTGCCGCCGATTCCATCATCGTGTTGACCATCCGACGGTACTGTTCCAGCTTCGCTCCCCCGCCCGTACTCCCGTTTACATTCGCTTGGTCCGAACTCATAGATTTCTCTCGTATATGAAATTTGATACTATTGATCTGATGAAGTTGTAGATCCGGTTGTTCTCCCTCGGCGATTCATGAAACATTCGTGCAAGGACTACTCGTTGAGACCGTTAGGGTTCGCCCAGACTATGAACTCGTCGTTTTGTTTGATGATACCTTCGACCTGTGAGGATTCGAACGATCGGTCTATCTCCGCTTCCGACACGGGCACCACCTGGCTGACTTCATCCACGAGCCACGCGACGCTCTTGGCCGCATCTCCGTTCTGGAAGATGATTATCCGCGCCTCGTCGCCGTCACCGTCGATATCCATCGCTTTCCGGGGTGAGATGACCGTGGTCGTTCGACCTCGGAGATCGACGACGCCCAGCACGTGGGCGGGGACATCGGGGAGTTTCGTTATCGACCGTCTGTGGTCGACGATCTCGTCGACGAGGGCGATATCCACGCCGTACTGTTCCTGGCCCAGGTTGAACTTGAGGATCTGGAGTTGCACATCCGCGGTGTTTACTGCCATGGATTTACTCGTCGATCTCGTTCAACGCTTCGTTCGCGTCCAGTATCGTGGCCGTCTGCTCCTGGATTGCGGCGGAGATGTCGTTTGTCTCGTGGGTTATCTCACGAGCTCGACCGGATGCCTCATCGACCATCGAGGCCACCTCCTCGGCGCTTGCCGCTTGTTCATCCGTGGCTTCAGCGATTTCCTCGACACCGACACTCGCTTCGACGACCGCGTCGTGAATCTCGTCGAGACTGTCGAGGGCCTCGTCCACCTGGGAAGCGCCTTCGGTGATTTTCACGTCACTTACATCAAGATTATCTACGGCGGTGTCCGCATCCGTCTTGATGGACTCGACTGTCTCCTCGATCGTCCCAGCCTGTTGCTGTGACTCCTCAGCTAAAGATTTGATCTCGTCGGCAACGACTGCAAATCCCTTCCCCGCGTCACCGGCTCGAGCGGCCTCTATGGAGGCATTGAGTGCCAGGAGATTCGTTTGATCGGCGATCTTGTTGATTACCTCGGTGACGTTCGTGATATCAGCCACTCCTTCACGGATCGTTCTGACGTCCGCTGCGACACTTTGAGCCGCCTCCTGAATCTCCTCCATACCGTCACCAACGTCCTCTGCGGCCTGCTGGCCCTCTTTCGCCCGACTCCTAGCCTGTGTGCTCGAGGCGGCCACTTGCTCCGCGGAGGAAGCGACCTCCTCGATGGCTGCACTCAGGTCTGATACCTCACCCGTTACCACCTCCATCGAATCGGCTTGTTCGGCCGCCATCTGATTGATCTCTTCGGAACTACCGGCGATCTCTTCGGAGGCTGTGTAGAGATCAGTCAGCGCGTCGTTCACGTCGTCGACGTCCTCGTCATCGAAGGACTCCTCGAGAAGCGCATCCTCCACGGCTTCATCGGTAAGACCGGTTGGTTTCTCGGTTGCATCCGCCTCGTCAGCGACTTCAGGATAAGACTGAGCCATGACCGCTAAGAGTACTCGATATCTCCTATATCAGTACATACCCTTGGGTATCAAATGTGAGAAATCCTATAATTATACCCAGCGAATATCGGCGAAAATTTGGGATCGGTTCCGTGTAGAACGGTTATAATCTGTATTATACCAGGTGAATGAAATGGACTGTGATCGGATAACGGGCAAATTAGTATGGAATAACTTGTCTTGTTGCAACAACGTCCAGGGTCACTGGTGGTCCCTTCGCCGATCGAGGTACCGCTCGATTGTTCGATACTGTCGGATGAACCCTGGTCCCTGCCGTTGGAAACCGTTTTCATTCAGTGAAAATAATCACGTATAATAAGTGTAGAGTGGTCCTACATACACGTGCCGGCCAGAGGCCGACGACGACAAGATGCCACAATACGAAGACGTGGCCGGCAGGGCCAAGTTGGACGACAGAGGCGGTCGGGTGCACCAAACGGTCCGCCCGTTCCCATTCCCCTCTCCCCCTTTCCCCAAACCGAGAATAGATCGGGGCGGCCAGGAAGAAAATCAACCAGCTGTTTCCTCCTCCAGCGAACACGTCACCGCATTCGTCTCGAAGGGTGACCGCACAGCAAAATCGAATCTTCGGTCTACTCTCTCGGATTCTTGGAAATCCCAGCATTGTGGTCGATCGAGCCGAAAACGTCAGTGACGGGGGACCCCATTCGGGCTTTCCCACTGGCCATGGAATTGCCGAAAATGCTTGGAATTTCAGCGTAACGGGAAACCGCAAGGAAGACAACAGCATGAAAGCCACATTCCCCGAGGATCGACTTGAGCGGTATCCGTCTCCGATATCGGAAGGATTGAATCCGCGGCATCAGGCCCTTTCAATCGCTCTCCGGCTCGGTACTGGTATGGTGGGCCCGCAAATCAACTACTACCGCTACAGGTCGAGGATAGCCGATACCGAGAGCGACTCCGGGTCCAAACTCGGCCGCCAGTCGACGCAAGCTGTCGGTCCCCCGTTGGAGCCGGCCATCTCGGAGTCGAGCCAAATCGGTTTTTCCCGGGCCCCCGAGAGCGAACCTGATGGATAATCTGGCGGTTCCGGAGAATCCAGTCCTCGATGCCGTCTGGGAAGCCGTCCGGGAGAACTGGAACCGGCGGGCTCCCGTCACGTACGCCGTCATCGGATTCGTCGTGGGCATCTTCGCATTCGAGGTGGTCTTCACTCTGACTCGGGGACTCGCCGGCATCCAGGTATTCGCGACGGGTTTGTTCGGCGTCGCACCCTACCTTGCGTGGCCGCTCTCACCGTTTTTGCACCGTGGGGTCCTTCATCTCGGCAGCAGTCTCGCGGGGTTGTGGCTGCTGGGTCTCCCGGTCGAGGAGCACTGGCGTCGGTGGCGGTACGTGGCTTTCCTCTTGGCGAGTGGGTACATCGCGACCACGGTCGGCGTCGTGACGATGGCACCCTTCACGGGGAAGAATATCGCCTTCTACGGGTCAAGCGGGATGATCTTCGCGCTCGGCGGGTTCGCGGTGGTGTTCTTCCCCAGATGGTTCGGCGAGGTTGAGACGAGCGAGTGGCTGGCGACCCTCGTCGGGGCAGTGGCGGTGGTGACCGTGGCAGTCGATCCGTTGACTGGCCCGTACCTCACCCCGGATTGGGTCAACGGTGGTCACCTTGGCGGGTTGGTCGTTGGGATGGTCGTCGGCAGATGGAAGCGGACAGCGAACGGTTCTCCCGGCCGAAGATGATGGCCAGTGCATTGGCGGGTCCGCTTATTAGATCTGATAATGGGCCGACCACATTTTTATAGGGCGATTTATCAGAAGAACATGTCGGGTCGCCGGACGTTGCAGAGGAGATGGGGAACCGCACCGGAGACCGTCAGATACCAACAAGGTCGGAGCCCACGTCTGGACCCCAGTTTCCTGCCCTTTTCCGTGGGCTTACTACCCCGTTCCCGACACCGATTGTCAAGTCCAGCACACCGAAATCAAGTGACTACTCCGAAGTCAGTTCCAGAGGGAGTGACCGGGGCAATCCGGTAGATGGACACGCGGCGCCGATATCCACTGGCGTCAATATCCGCTACAGCCCGCTCGAGGTTACTCCGGTTCGGGGACGTCCCCCAGATCCTCGTCCCCGTCGAGATATGCCTGGCCTCGTTCGGTGATCTCGTAGATGTTCTCGTCGGTTGCCTCCAGCAGCCCCGCGGCCTCGAGTTTTCCTGCTCTGATTAGTATGTGATCGAAGTCCAGGTCGGTGTAGTCCCCGATCGGGGCGGGTGTTGTCGGTTCCCGCACCGCGATGTAATCGAGGATGATCTCGTCGGCGGCCTCAAACCACGCTGGCTGGTTTCTGATCGGCGGTGGATCCGCCATGTTCCTGTGGTGTACACCCCGTTCACGAGGTGCTACGGCCCCCAAGTGTTTTACCTCTAGGGGCGGGGAGCGATTCTTTACCAGTAACGGCACAAACAGCTGCCCGGAAGGTTGGAAAGACTAGCCGTGCGAAGTGAACTTCGTGAGACCGCCGTGCGGGTCGGTGCTTCGTCGAATTGGCGATATCATCCGCGGCGCAAAAGCCCCTTTCGCTCGCGCGCTCATGGCTCCCTCAGGTTCGCGGCTCATTCCGTTCACCGCTCACACGCCGGGTGACTCCCTTCGGTCGTCGCCCGGTCACCCTTCCGGCAGTCCGAGACGCTCCCGAGGTAGCGTCTCGCGCAAGCTCGCCAGGATATCGCGCCCTTGTTGTCACGGCTCACCGCCGCTCTCGGAACCCGACTCGCGGTCCCATTCTCGCGGCCCCCTTCTCGTGGCTCCTGCATCCGCAGATGTTTACCCCGTTCACGCCTCCCGGTCGCCACGCCATCCGCCTCTTCCGAAGTCTCACCCGGAAGAAGTTCCCGCACGGATCCATTCCTCGGGGAAAGAGTGCCATGAGAAGCTCAAACCACTATTTGATATAAAAGAATGCACTTAGCCTGTGGGAGCCTATTCGAGTTCATGCAACGCCGCCAGGTCCTTGCCGCCCTGGGGAGTTCGACGGCCCTCGCCATGGCCGGGTGTCTCGCCGCCGGGCCCAGCTCCCCCGACGATGGGCCAACCGACACGACGACAACAACCAACGGCAGCACAACACCGGGTGATGCGGGGAAATTTAACCCGGGCGCCGACGACCCCTTCCAGATCCTGGAAGTTGGGTCGCGGGAGCACGTCGACTTTCCCGAGAATCAGGGCCCGCACGTCACCCGCGTCTGGAACGCCGCCGACGAGCAGCGAACCCTTACCCTGACACTCGATAGCGAGAACGGGCCGGGCCTTGATAGAACCCTCGAGTTTCCGGCGGACGGGTGGGTGAAGCTCGTTGCCAACGAGCCGGCCGACTATACACTCGTGATCTCTGAAGACGGGACGCGGGCGGGTGAACTGGTCATCAGCCGCTCCTGGTTCGATTGCAACGACTCTTGGACCAACGTCGTGGTGAGCCAAGGCGGGGAGCTGTCCTCGAGCACCCTTTCGACGGAACTCGCGTGCCCAGGGCCCGCAATCGCCGACCGGGCCATCACGGTCGGATCGGCCTCGTGCAGCATGGAGGACGAGGCCGAGGTACGCTACGTGGACGAAGTAATCGAGGTCGAGGGGCGGGTTCGGACCCCGAACCCGTGCTATGGGCTCGAAATCGCGTCCGTCGAGTTACGAAACGCCAAAGACTTCGGGGAGAACGACGGGGACGTCCTGGTCCTGACAATTAGAGCGACCAAGCAGCAGGGGGACGTATGTACCTCCTGTGTCGGTTCGGTCCCCTACACCGCCACAATCGATGTCGAGAACGAATACCCCTCGAACGTTCGAGTGAATCACATCAGTATGGGCGAGGAACGGACGGTAACGACCGTCCACACATAGTTCTGGGGACAACCGAGCCCCATTATTTTTATTGGGATTTGGTTACACTCTCTAATATGCGCAGTGCCCTATTGGTCTCCATAGTCGCACTGCTCGTCCTCCTCTCCGGCTGTGGCGGTGCCCCGGCCGGGAACGGGGACGCCACCACCACGAGTGTCACCGATACGACCACTCCCGAGTCGACCACGACAGCGGTGACGAGCACCACGACGCCCTCGGATACTGGGCCCTCGGTCTCGTTCCCGGCGGGAACCTCCGAAGCAGGGATCGTCGATGCTTCGGCGCTGATGGACGCCGATCGCGATAGTCTGTCCGGCCAGAGTTTCGGATACGACTACACAAAGTCGGTGAATCGAACCGACGGCGGCGTCCTGCCCCACGACCAGACCTTCCGGGTGGCCTACGAGGACGGCACGGAGATCAACTACATGGTAAAGCGGGAGACCGCGCCAAATGCCCCAGTCGAGGTGTACGCCGAAGGGCCGGTACTGTTCAGACGCCATCTCGAAGAGAACCCGGCGTATCGGTATGGCTTCGACCGCGTCGATGACGGAGACGCGGACCCCATATTGCTCCGCTCGGGCCCGACCGGTACGCTCCAGCAGATCCTCGCGGTAGGCAACTGGAAGTACGTCGAATCCACGAGTGAGGACGGCGAGCAGTATCTCCACTTCGAAGCCGTCGAGAGCGAGGATGACCAGCTTCAGGATTTCCAGGCGACCGTCTCGATAACCCCGGCAGGGACCATCAGCGACCTCGAAGCGTCGTATATCCGGGCCGGCAGGGGGCCGAACGTCGCGGTGGCAGTCTCGTATCGGACCATGACGCCGGTCGAGCGGCCCCAGGAGCCCGACTGGGTCGCGTCGATTCCCCAGGTCTCAGTGACCTCGTCGGGGGATGAATCGGTGTTCGAAGTGACACATGACGGAGGCGGGACGGTGCCTGCCGGAACGAACCTTTCGGCGCTCCTGGTCGGCGAAGAGACCCGGATCGTCGATCGGAACCTCACGATGCCGACCGAGATGGGTCCAGGAGATTCCGTCTACATCTATCCGGTGAACAGTGACGGGGAACCGGAACTGGAGATAGCGACTGAAGCTCCTGCGACCGAGGACGTGCTAGCAGTGTCACAAGCGAGGTTCACGCTCGTTTCGATCGACGACGTCCGGATGAACCTCGGAGAGACAGCGGCGTAAGGATCAAATCACGGAGGTGGGATGCATTGATCGTGGCCGGAAACGACAACACCGACTCCGGTCAGTGGAATACTGGCAGCGACAGTCCTCCGATGCCGGAGACCTCACCGGTTCCCTTCGACCGCCGCCAGTCGATACCCCCTGGGGACGGACAACAGTAGCAAGCCAACCTTGCCTATCCCGGTCGTGGTTCCGGCCGCTGGCGAGGGAACCAGGATGGGCCCGCTCACGGCGGACCGGCCCAAACCGCTGGTGGAGATCGCCGGGAAGCCGCTGCTCCACCACGTCTTATCAGCGTTCCCGAAAGAACGTTTCTCGACGTTCTGGTCGTGACCAGCGACGAGGATGGTGCCGTCGAGACTCGGTTCGGTTCCGCATTCGAGGGGAAACTGATCGAATACGTGACCCAGGCTACCCCCAGGGGGCTCGCGTATGCGGTCCTCCAGGCCGAGCCAGTGGTCGAGGGTACCTTCGTCATCATGAACGGTGATAATGTGGTCAGGGGAGACCTCTCAGCGTTGCTGGGGACTCATTGGGAGGCGGCGGCCGACGCTACGCTCCTCGTCGAGGGGACCTCCCGGGAACAAGCCCAAGAAGGCGGCGTCTGCATCTTCGAAAATGACGGCACCCTCGCCCGGTACGTTGAGAAGCCCGACGACCCCCCGTCGACGGTCGCGAGCGCAGGGGCCTTTGTCTTCGAACCTGTGATATTCCAGTCCATCAGACTTTGCACGCCTTCGGAATGGGGAGAACTCGAACTGACGCACGCTGTTCATCGACTTCTCGAGGCGGGGCACCCGGTCGCATCCGCACGACTCGACGGCTCCCGGCTGAATGTGAACGAGCCGGCTGACGCGGAAGCTGCTAAGCGGCTCCTAGCCGGGGAATAACCTGACTCAGGCCTCATCGCCGTTGCTCACGCCCGTCCGAAGGCACAAGTTCTCTGCTGGTAAAAGGTAATTATATGTAATTAAATTTTTGTACCCGGGGCCTCATGGCCTCCACAACAGATGACAGATTACACCACGATCTCATTCAAGAAGGACTTCATCCGGGACATGGAGGGGTACATCGAGGACGAGCCCTTCGATTCACCCAAAGAGTTCGTCAAGCACCTCGTCCTCCGTGAGATGGAAGCCGAGGACACCATCTCCGAGGCCGAGGCCCGGCGGATCGGTCGCAAACTGAAAGAACTGGGCTACATGGAGTGACCATGCAGACGCGACGTCGCTCGGTGGTGAAAGCCGCGAGTTACCGGCTGCTTGCCACCTCGATGGTCTTCCTTCTCGCTTTGCTCTACACCGGCGAACTCGGGTCCTCGGTGAAGATCGGCCTCTCGGCCGCGATCGGAAAGACTCTCCTCTACTATCTATGGGAACGCGTCTGGAACCGCGTGCAGTGGGGCCTCGAGGATTCTGTCGCCTGACTCCGCGTATGGTTGTCCGGGGCTATCGAATGGGTAGACCGCGGGCTGGATTCGGGGATGGTGTTCGTGTTGGCAATCCATCATTAAGGATTGATTCCCGTGGGACTGGGTCCGTAACCCTGTGCCATCGACGTTAGTGACCGCTGAACAGATTGTATCTGCAACGTGCGATACATTCTCATGATTGTGGAGCAAAGCCAAGATTGATTAAATCCCCTCACGGACACCCGTACCAACAAGATACCATGTCGAACACCGCCCATACCTACAGCGAACAGATAAAGGGGGCCTGGATACTGGGATTCGTCGGGTTCCTGTCCCTCCTCGGCTTCCAGGCTTTTCTCCAGAACGACCCCGTCCAACTCTTCTGGTTCGGTTTCGCCGGCTTCTTCTCCTTCTTCCGGTTCAGGTACGAGCCGTTGAAATACGTCGGATGGCTCGGCGTTTTGGGTGTCATCCTTGGATTCCTTGGGATCATGGGGTATATTACGGTCTGAAATAGTTAGGCCGGAACCACCGCTTGGCTATCGTTCTTGCCCCAGCATAGAGCACTTGTCTGTTCGCCGACATCCAGTAGCGTCTGTTTGCCGCGATACCGCGGGGCTTGTACGGCCCTCGAATTGACGGTCGTGAATCATTTCCGCACAACTCGGCATACAACGCATCCTCACAGAGCACATATTCGATTATCGAACCCAGAGAATATCGATGGTGACCGGTCTCGTCTGTCCGAGACTCGACTTAGAGCGGCAGAGGCACGTCACAGACTGGACAGTAATCGACACCGTTCATCGCCATTCCGTCCTTGCCACACTTCGGACAGGTCATATATACTCGACTGTACGGCAGTCACTAATAACTTGGTGCGACGTTCGTCGAAAATTTATCTGTTAGTTAGTGAGTGTGTTGGGGCCCAGTGACACATGACCTGGTGGGCGGGGCGACGAGGAGCAACCCGTTCAGGCAATCGTCGCTGTACGTATCGAGTTACAGAACCGAAAGAGGCCGCAGGGATATCCGATAATTGCCTGGAATAAGACGGGACAGACCGCTCCGTTTTCGAAGCTGAACTGGGCAGCCGGGTCGGCCGCGTTCCTACTATATACATTTTGATGTTTCTTCAAATAATGTGCCGGTTTACGCGACGCTGAAGGGGTCGAATCCATCCCCTCGACGTTTCCCAAGATCGCAGGGGTCTCGTTGGGGCCCGCGGTCACAGCCCTCCCAATCGGACGAAACCCGGTAAGCAGTTATGTATCAGGGGTCGAGTGGTGGCTATGACAGCAACCCGGACGGTCATCGGCGTCCACGATATCGGGGCGGACGGAACGCTCGAACTCGATCCGGAAGTCTTCGAAGACACCGACCTCGCCCCAGAAGGGCAATGTCTGGTCATCGTCTCAGAGGGTGGCGGATTGACGGTCATGCCGGTCGAAGAGGATTTCGATCCCACACCGTCCGGGCAATAACCACGCATCGCTAGCGGGCAGATTCGGCCCGGTATCCTCGTTTTCTCGAAGGGCTCCCGGAACGCCATCAGCGCCGATCCCCAGAAAGTATGGTATCACACGTCGATACTGCTCCCGGAGATCGGCGGGAGGCTCCGCGGCCGCCGAACCTTACAGGTGGTCGTAGGGTCCGAATTTGGCCTGGGTCAGTCGTTCGACCTGATCGACGGAGAGGTCGAGCTTGGCGGCACGCAGGTTCTCGGATAGCTGGTCGACGGTGCGGGCCCCCACGATGGGGGCGGTCACGCCGCGGCGATGCATGAGCCACGCGAGCGCGGTCTGGGCCGGGGTTCCACCGACCTCCTCGGCCACGGCGTCGAGTTCGTCGTGGACGTCGAAGTTCGTCTCGGTGAGGTAGGCGTCCTCGAAGCGACTCGACTCCGCCGCAAGCGATTCGCCGGTGAGTCCCTCCGCTCGGTCATACTTCCCGGTGAGGAAGCCCTGTCCGAGGGGGCTCCACGGACACACCGCGATCCCGTACTGTCGGGTCATCTCGAGGTAGTCTCCCTCGATCTCCCGGTCGATGAGGTTGTACCGGGGCTGGGCGACGGTGAACGGCTCCCAGCCTTCGCGGCGAGCGAGCTCGTTCGCCCGCGCGACCTTCCACGCGTTCGGTCTGAGCGTTGAGGCACCCAGGTAGTGGACTACGCCGTCTTCGACCAGTCCGGTGAGCGTCTTCATCATCTCCCGGGTCGGGGTGTCGTCGTCCCAGCGATGGATGTAGAGGATATCAACGTAGTCTGTCCCGAGTCGCTCGAGGATCTGCTCGACCCGGTGGCGGACATTCTTCCGGTTCGTCCCCCGACTGTTGGGGTCACCCTCGCGGATCTGCCAGAAGATCTTCGAGGCGATGGTGAAGCGCTCGCGGTCGCGTTCCGAGAGCCACTCCCCGATCCACTCCTCGCTCTGCCCCCCACCGTACACGTCGGCTGTATCGATGAATCGCCCGCCGGCCCGCTCGTACGCGTCGAGGAGTTCGACGGCTCGCTCCTCGCCGATCTCGACCGAGCCTTCCTCGGTCTCCTTGCCGAAACGCCACGTGCCGAACTGCAACTCGCTCGTCTGGAGGCCTGTCTCTCCGAGGGGAACGAAATCCAGGTCGATGGAATCGAGGTCCGTCATACGATCGCTGTTTCGCCCCTCCGGCGAATAAACGTTCAGTAATCGAGACGGCGCCCATCTGTCGGGCCACTCATCCGGGGCGATTCTTGTTATACTGTCGGTCGATACCCTGGAAGATGGTAGCAATCGACAAGCGAAGAGCGCAAGCAGGCGACGGGTCAATCACGATGTGAACATCGTTCACGGGATAACGCTAATCACCTCACCGAGGTAACTGAGAGATGCCAGGGCTGACTGGCCAGGTGGCCGGATCGGCACGCAACCGGTGGGACCGGTCACAGCCGTCGTCTGGCGTGGCAACCGCCAATATCGAAGGGGGATGGGCGGTTGCCCGGAGGGGGAACCACCCGAGCATTTTCCATGGCGCGGGACGATGACGCCGGGAAGCCATCCGTGACCGACATCGCTCGCCGGTTCGAGGACTCGGGCCAGCCCCATCGCCAGGGCCGAATCTAGGTTTCCCAAAGAGCAGAGCGCCTCTACTGTCCAGACAGGTCGAAACACCTTTTTAGAAAGGGAGTCTCAACCCGGACGGTGGGCCGAATACCAATGCTGGATACTTCGCCAGGGGGTAGCCTGACATGGCCGAGGTGAGCCGGGACGACCTCCTCCATCTGCTCGCGACCCGGCACGAGATGATCGAGCCCCTGTGTGAGGAGACCCTCGACAAGCAGACCATCAGACGTCGCCTCGACGTCTCGCGGCCGACGGTCGACAGAGCGTTCAGAGAACTCGAGCGGTTGGGGATCCTGGACTCCACCGGATCCTCGTACGAACTGACCCGATTCGGCCGCCTGTTCTGTGACCGCTTCGGCGATCACATCGAGGAGGTCGAGGTGATGACAGAACTCGCGGAGCTGCTCGCCTACCTCCCGGAGAAGGCGTCCATCGACGACCGATTACTGGCAGACTCCGAGGTGTTCGGTTCGGAGCCACACGCCCCACTTTCACCACTGACCCAAGCCGGAGAAATCGTGAGAGAGGCCGAGCGGATCGAGGGTTTTGCACGCGCCCTCCTCCCGCAGTACGTGTCGTGGGTCTACCGGGGAGTGATGGAGGACGGCTTGGAAGCACGGGTCATCCTGCCAGAGCCAGTGATGGAGGCTTCCTTCGACGAGTACATGGCGGAACTATCCGAGTTGCTCGACCACCCGAACTTTACGCTCGTCAAAGCCCTCGACTCGGTACCGTTCGGCATCCTGCTCGTCGACAGGGAGAAAGTGGCGGTCTCCATCCGGGACGAGGAGAACCACCTCCGGGGCGCGCTCATCAACGACTCTCCGCAGGCTGTCGAGTGGGCCCGCGAACGGCTCGATGCCCTGGAGACATCGGGGGAGACGTACGAGTTCACCCGGAGCGGGTGGTCTATCCGGGCCGATTAAGACCGGGTTCCTATTGCTGTGGTGTCCTCAGTTTCCCCCTTGTCCACGTTCGAGACTATCGCTCGCTATCGGTCGACATGGGCAGCCCCACGCCATTCAGGTGGCGGTGGCTCAGCTACGACCGATGCGAGAGCGAGGTTTTCAGCGGCACGTAGTCCCCGTCGAGGGAACATCGTGGGCAGGGTGGCCGGTCCACTGGGTCTCCCGACCAGTCCAGGGCTCCATACGCTACATTCTGGCCACAGACCGGACACGCCCAGTCGGCCACCTCCCGACCCTTGGCAAGGGTAGGGTAGGCCGCAGCCAGCGTCGGAGTCAGGATGGCCCCGTGGGCCTCGAGGTGTTCCCTGACAGCCCCTTTGGGGTATTCGTGTCGCGGGAGGAACCCGATGGGGCCCTCGTTGGCTGCCGGGTAGTCGGTCTGGCCGCAGCGTCGCCGGAACTCGCAGTAGCGACACTCCCCATCTCGTTCCGCGACCGCGGCCGGCAGCGAGTCAGACTCGCGGGCAGCCGTCCGGGCCTCCATCCAGGACAAGACCCGGTCGGTCCAGAATGCCTCGTCGAACGCGACCCGGTACGCCCGGAGTTCGAGGGTTGCTTTCGAGATGTAGAGGAGCAGTGCCTCGCGGGAGGACCCGGCGAGTCGCTCCGCCAGTGCAGCCAGGTAGGCGTGTACCTGGGCCCGATGGTGTTCCCGCGGCCCATCGAGTCTATCGAGGTCGCTGATCGTCTTGACCTCCGTGACGAGGAGCGGGTCGCCGTCCCCCGTCGTGACCACGGGGTCCGTCTTGCCACGGAGCCGGACGGTGCCCGACTCGGTCTCGATCGGCTCCTCGAATCCCAGGCCGTTCGTCACCGCCTGATCCGGGCCCGCGACCCGGTCCTCGAGGAAGGGGACGACCAGCGCCGTCTCGACCTCGTTGCCAATCCTGAAGTGTCCCAGCGGTTCCGGCTCCTCCGCCGGCGCATTCGCCTCCCGGTAATGGCGCTTTCGCTGGCACGCGAGCAGCGAACTGGGAAAGTGGACGTCCGTCGGCGGTGGGTCCCGTGGACCGATGTACTCGAATTTGCCCTCCCGAGCCCGCTTGCGCGCACGTCGCTCCCGGTACCAGTCCCGGAAATCCGCCGTCAGGCCCCGATCGATGACCGTGGCGCCGGTCCCCTGTTCGCTCCCGGCGGGGGAGTTACCAGCCGGAGAACTGTCGCTCACGGATCGTCCACCTCCTCGGGGACCGCGCCCAGGTAGTCTGCGCCGCTGATGGATTCCCCGGGTCCCGATGAGTCCGGCAGAGAGCCCTCCCCATCCCGGGTGTCGAAGGCCTGGAGGCGGGTCGGACTGGTGTCCGCGAGTTCGGCGGCGATGGCCTCGCGACGGTACCCTAGAGGCGAGAGCACGGCTTCGGCCGCCCGGATCGCCCGGTCCCGGTAGAACTCGGGGTCGTAGGTGTCGGGGTCCTCGTGGGCGAGTTGGACACGCGCACGCGAGGCCTTCGAATCGTCGACCACCACGTACTCGACGTCCTGGCCCGGCAACTTCGCGAGGTCCATCGCCTCGGCCCGCTCGAGGGCGGCGACGTTGCGGGTCGACTGGGTGTACGCCTCGAGGCGTTTGCTGACCCGGTTTCGCACCAGTAGGTCCGCCGGGTCCACGTCGCAGGCGTCGAGTTCGCGGAGGTGGGCCCGGAGTCTGGCGATGACCGGGTCGGCCTCGCGGCGGACATCGAGGGTCTCGATCAGGTCCCGCTGGACCCGTCCAACCCAGTCGCAGGTGCTGCGCTGGCGCAGTTCGATCCCCCGGAACTTGTACCGGGTGCCGTCCGGCCGAGCGGTCGCGTATCGCCCGAAGTACTTTGTCAGAGCCCCGGCGTCGTCGTCGGCGAGTGGGACGAACGCGACCCAGTCGTAGTCGGCCTCGTGCTCGAGTTCGATACCGACCTCTGCCGTGATATCCTCGGCGAGGGTGTCGAGGTCGGTCCGGGTGGCCTCGGCGCGGGGCGTGACCCAGATGGAGTCGACGATGCCGTGGACGAGCCGCCAGCCCCCGGCTTCGAGGTGTTCCTTCGCGGTCAGCAGGACATCCCGGGCCACGGCGTTGATGGCCTCGTGGGCCTCGATGCGACCGAACTTCGCGTTGGAGAACCCCTGGTAGCCGAAGCAGGCGACGAGGATCCACTTGATGGCGTCGATGCGACCCTCGAGCGCCCGGCGCCGGTCGGGGTCCTCGGTCTCGGCGAGGGACGCCTTCATCGCGTCGCGATCGTCGATGAGCGGGCCGAGGACCGACGCGAGATAGCCCTCGCGGGGGCAGACCGAGTAGCCCAGCTCCGGGACATCCTCGGTGTCGTGGCAGTCACACCGGATGGTCTCGGGCGAGATGTTCCGCTCGACGATGATGTTGGGGTACATCGCCGAGAAATCCAGTTCCGCGACATCCTCGTGGAACCCTACCTTCGGCGAGAAGGTGTGCCCCCCGCGGTCGGCCGCGTGGAGCGTGGCCATGGACTTGAACTGCTCGTGGCGCCAGGATCGCCAGGGCACGAGCACGTCGCGGTCCATCGCCTCGTGGATCTGCATCGCGGTGAGCACGTTCCCGATGGAGGCCCACGCGAGCTCCTGAAGCGGCTTCCCCGAGCGAGCCACCAGATCGAGACAGCCCGCGAGGTTGGTCTGATGATAAAAGAAGGTGTTCGCCCGGTCGACGATGGCCCGGCCCGGAACCGAGTACCGCGCCGGCGAGTGTCCGACCCGGCCGTAGCTCTCGTAGGTAGACTCGGCCGCGAGCTGCTGGTAGCCTGGCTCGCGGCCCAGCGAGATCTCGCGGTCCGCCGCCTCGGCGACCGCGTGCAGCGCCGACACGATCTCGGCGGTGCTGAGGACCAGCACGTCGGGATTGGAGTGCTCGATCCGGTCGACGACCGTCTCGAGGACGGAGAGGGGATCGCCAGTGACGGTCTGGGCGTCCCGGCCGGGGTCCAGCATCGATGTGTTCCAGCTCGGGAAGCGACCGTTCGGCGCCAGTTCCGTCGCCCGGTCGTCCTCGCCGTCCCATCCCCCGGCACTGTCCACGTCGAGATCCCCGGCCGCGGCCACGCCGGGCGTCGAGACGGTCACCTCGGTGAGACCTGGCTCGTCGGTCGCGAACTCGGTCTCGGGCGTCGACAGCGCGAGGGTTCGGAGGGGGTCGCTCGGGACGGGGGCGCAGCCGGTCTCGAGACAGTAGCGGAACTCGCGGGAGAAATCCACGTTGAACAGCCGGAGGTCCCCCGGTCGGTCGAGAGCGGCGATCTGTCGAGCCACGGGCGTCACAGCGTCGATATCAGTGACCGCTACCCGGAGCATCGGCTCGTGGTCGTGGCGGAAGCCGCGCCGCCAGGACTCCCGGGCGGTCGATTCGACCTGCGGGTTGGCCGCCACGGCCGGCCGATGGTCGGCGAGGGTGGCCCAGTCCGCGGCCGCGACGTAGATGGTGGGCGTGTAGTCCGGATCGAGGGTCGAGACCACGTCGTCGCCCTCCCTCGCCCAGGTGCGGACCCCCTCGTCGGTGTAATCGACTTTGAACACGCTACCGGGCCTCCTCCGGGCCGGTCGCGTCGGTGGGGGCGGCCACGTCGGCCGGGTCGCTCGTGACGGGGGTCTCTGGCGTGTCGCCTTCCCCATCTCCCTCGACGACGGTTTCGAGGCTCTCGACCCGGTCCGCGAGCGTTTCGCTCGGTTCCTGGAGGCGCTCGAGGCGCCCCTCGAGCCGCTCGACCCGCTTTTCGAGGGCGGCGAGATGCTTCTCCTGGGCCAGCGCGATAGAGAACAGGACCGGGACGACCGGGTCCTCGTGGTTCTGGAGCCCGCTCGCGTCGGCGTAGTTGCGCGCGTGGGTGAACAGCTGGTCGAAATGGGCCTGGTCCTCGCGCCGGAGCCCGCGCCGGTAGGTCTCCCAGCGTTCCTGGAGGGCGCGGAGCAGGTCCCGGTAGGTGGCGTTAGTGCGACCCACCGGTGGTCACCTCCGGCGCGCCGGGCCCGGTCGGGGCCGTAGGGGTCGCCTCGTAGAGCGGGCGCCGGGCTTCGAGGACCCGCTCCCAGAACGCCAGGGTCGTCTGGAGGTGCCGGTTCCCCGGCCCGGGATATACCAGGGTCTCGAAGTCCGCCGTGGAGAACCGGGGCCCGAAGCGGGTGCGCTCGACCTCGATGGTCCCCCGGGCGCCGGCGGCGATGGGGGCGCCGAGGCGGTCGTCGTCGGTCCGGGTCACGAGGACCGGGACGTCGTACTCTCGGGCGTAGCGGGCCAGCCGGGCGACGGTCCGGAGAAGCAGGGCCCGCGGCTCGACCCCCCGGACGTCGTCGTCCCGGTACTGGCTGTCGAGGGCCGGCGCGACAACGATGGTGGTGTCCGGATCGAGGTGTTCGCCGGCGTGTTCGACGATGGCCGCGTGCTGGAACGCGGTGAACCCCCGGGCAATGTGCACCCGGTCGAGAACCCGCGGCGAGGGCGCGAGCGAGGCGAGCAGCTGGCTCGGACCGCGGTTCCCGGCATCGATCCAGAGGGCGGTGCCGCCGGCGACGAGCAAGTGATCGAGGACGAGCGAGTGCAGCGGTGCGGGGTCCCGACCCGGATACTCCAAAAGCTGGAGGCCCGGGTCGAGGCTCGGGAGGTCAGGGACCGTCTCGCCCGCCCGATGGGTGTGCTGTGCCATGGCTGGTGGTCGGCGTCTGACCGGGAAAAGCGACCGTGCCGCGTTTCCGATTCTTCCGATACCGAGCAAGTGGTCCGCTCGGTCGGGAAATCCGTCCGGAGAGGCGATTCAGGGTCGTTTCCGATTCCGTCCGATACCCGTCCGGGCCGGTCCAGTTCCGTCCGATACGCGGCCGTCACATTGCTCCCTTCCGCCCGCCGTCCCGATCGCCCAGATCCGCCCGGGGCCGTACTTTCACTTTCGCCGCGCTGCCGGCGCAGGTATTTGCCTGCGGCACTCCACGTCCCTAGCCCGACCCGATGGCCATCCAGCGTGCCGACACGCTCGTCACCGACCCCGCCGTGTTCCAGGAAGATTGGGTCCCGGCGGACTTCCGACACCGGGACGCGGAGCTCAATCTCCTGAGCACCGCGCTGGACCCGGTCCTCGACGGCGCGCCGGCCGGGGACGCGTTCGTCTGGGGACCGAGTGGGAGCGGGAAGACGAGCGCCACCCGCTACCTCCTCGGGGAACTCCGCGAGCGGGCCGACGCCCTCGAGACCCACTACCTGAGCTGCTGGAGCGACCGCACGCGACACGCGGTGCTCTACAGCGTCCTCGAGGGATTCGCCACGTCGCCGGTGGAGCGCCGGACCGGCGTCTCGGCGGGCGAGCTTCGCTCCCGCATCGAGAGCGTCGTCGACGGCCCCGCGGTCGTCGTGCTCGACGAGGTCGACCAGCTCGAGTCTCCAGACGTGCTGTACGACCTGTATCACACCCCCGAACTCGCGCTCGTGCTCGTGGCCAACCGCGAGGACCAGGTCCTCGCCCGCCTCGAGCCGCGGCTCCGGAGCCGACTCGCCAACGCGACCAGCGTGCAGTTCGACCGGTACGACCTCGACGCGCTCGTTGCCATCCTGGCCCAGCGGACCGAGCACGGGCTTCACCCCGACGCAGTGACGCGGGCCCACCTCGAACACGTCGCCGACGCCGCGGCTGGCGACGCCAGAGACGCCATCCGTATCCTCGCGACGGCCGCCCGGCTCGCGGCAAGCGAGGGCGAAGAGCGCCTCTCCGCGGCCATCGTCGACCGGGCGGTCCCCGAGGCCCGGAGCGAGCTGCGGGAGACCCGGCGGGAGCGACTCGGCGAGCACCAGTACGCCCTCTACGCCGTCGTGACCGAGGCCGGCGAGATCAGTCCCGGGGAGGCCTACGACCGGTACGCCGACCGCGTCGACGACCCGCGGAGCCGACGACGGGTGCGAGAGTACGTCCGCAAACTCGTCGAGTACGGCCTGATCGCGGTCCACGGCCAGAATCGCGGCCGGCGGTACCGGGCGGTCGCTGGAGCAGAGAGCCCGTAACCCAACGGTGTCGGTCCGTCAGTCCCCAACTGTCGGACGCGCATACGTTTATCTGGTGGGACGGACGATGGTCCCACATGGGACAAGGTGATACCCTCCTCAACGCCCTGATCGGTGCCGTCGTCAGCGTCATCCTCGCGTTCCTGCCCTTCTCCACCGTCCTCGGTGGCGGGGTGGCCGGCTACCTCCAGAAAGGGAGCCGTAACGAGGGGCTCCGCGTGGGAGCCATCTCCGGGGCCATCGCGCTCATACCGATATTCCTCATCGGGTCGGTGTTCGGCGGGTTCTTCTTCCTCTCGATGCTGGGTCTGGGCCCCCGCGGGCTGCTCGGTTTCGGGTTCCTGTTCCTCGTCGTGCTGGTCATACTGGTGGTATACACGGTGGCCCTCGCCGCGGTCGGCGGCTACCTCGGCGCGTACATCGCGAACGAGACCGACCTGGGGTGAGCCACCGGCGAGGCCGAGCGGACACGCGAGCCGTTGGTCGTCGACCGCGACTAGACGCGTCCACAGTCGTCCGGACGACAGCGCACTGGTTTCGTTCGAACCGAACGGACAGAAACAGTCGACGGCCCAGGATCCGGAAGTGCGGAACTAACAGCAACGAGCGCGTCGGACAGCGACCGTTCAGTCGAGATCCTGGAACGCCGACTCGAAGTCCTCGTCGGTCTGGAGCGTATCGGCGAGGTCCTCCTCGAGGGACTGGACCTCGGATTCCAGGGTCTGGTACTCGTCGCTTGCCTCGAGTTCCGAGGCGGGTTTCGCGGCCTCCAGGGTGGCCTTCTTCGAGGCGAGGGCGAAGTACTCCTGCATCCGGTCATCGTACTCTTTGCGGGTGAGTAGCGACTCGATCACCTCCTCTAGGTCCTCGCGGTTGATGGGCTTGGTGAGATAATCATCGAAGCCCATCTCGATCACGTCGAAGTCGGGTTCGACCGCCGTCACCATCGCGACCCGACAATCATAGCCCTCCTCGCGGATGACGTCCAGGACCTCATCACCCGAGAGCCCCGGCATCCGCCGGTCGAGGAGGACCACGTCGACGGTCTCATCGAGTTGATCGAGTGCCTCTTCGCCACCGTTTGCCGTTCGAACGTCGTAGGCGTCGTCGAGCCACGCGCTGAACAGTTCGGTGATGTTCACTTCGTCGTCGACGATGAGAACGATCGGTCTACCTTCGCTCATGTACACACCCCCGTGGCTGCCCGACGGCGCCCCGCGACGCCAACACAGCTCAGAAATCGCCCTGTCGGCGGTCTCTCCCGAGGTACGCGTAGCGCCGGAAACGGGACATCGAACCGTGCCGACGAGCCCCGTCTCCGATGGGTGACAGCCATCTCGGTATCTGAGTTTGTCGGAGGGGTACAAAAAACCCACCGGGTGCGACTCGACACCGGCTCCGGGGGGTCTGAAACCCGCTCCGCCCACGAGGGGCAGGAAGTCCGCTTACGAAGGTCGGGAAGCCTGTCCACCGACGAAAGTCAGGAAGCGTGTTCGTCTTAGGACCGGGAAAACTGGCCCAGTCCAGTGCCGAGCGCCTGGCCGCCCGGGTCCGGAAATCTGGCCGCCGCCGAAGGCTTATACACGCTGGCCCGCCGACGGAGGGTATGGACGACGAGCACGGGGGACACACGCAATCCCACACCGTCCGGCTCGAACTCGATGACGAGCCGGGCGAGCTGTTGCGTGCGCTCGAGCCGATCGCCGAGCAGGGCGGGAACCTGCTCAGTATCTTCCACGAGCGAGGGTCGGTGACACCCCGGGGTCGCATCCCCGTCGAGATCGACCTCGAGAGCGCCCCCAGGCAGTTCGATCGGATCATCGAGGCGCTCAGGGAGAAAGGGATCAACGTGATTCGGGCCGGGACCCGTCGCTACGACGAGGAGATCTCGATCGTCCTCATCGGGCATCTCATCGACGAGGACCTCTCCGACACCATCGAAGGCATCGAGGCAACCTCACCGGCCTCCGTGGTGGACCTCTCGCTGGCCGGCGAGACCAACTCCGATCAGGTCACCAGTGGCCGGTTCCGGCTGGCCACGGAGACCGGTCGCGTCTCCGAGACGATCGCCGCGGTCCGGGAACTAGCGGCCGAAAAGGATCTCCGGGTGGTCGAACCGCTGGTGGGGGAACCATAGATGGATCTCGCGATCATGGGGGCCGGAGCGGTTGGCTCTTCGGTGGCCGAACTCGCCGGCGACTACGGACACACCGTCACGGCCCTGGCCGACTCGACGAGCGCGGCGAAAGCGGCAGATGGGCTCGACGTGGGTGCGGTACGCTCCCGCAAGCAGGCCGAGGGGAGGGTCGGCGATGACGACCCGGAGGCGGTCCTCGACGCCGAGTACGATATCCTGGTCGAGGCCACGCCGACACGGCTGGGCGACGCCGAACCGGGCTACGGACACGCGGTCGCAGCCCTCGAACGGGACCGAGATGTGGTCCTCGCGAACAAAGGGCCGGTCGCCGAGCGATACGACGACCTCATGTCTGTCGCCGAACGGAGCGCCGGGGCTGTGAGATTCGAGGCGACGGTGGGTGGGGCCATCCCCGCCATCGCGACGCTGGAGGGGCTCGGCCCCGAGCATGTCACCGCCGCCCGCGGGGTGCTGAACGGGACGGCGAACTTCGTCCTCACCCGGATGGCGACGGAGGGGTTGGCTTACGAGCACGTCTTGGCCGAGGCCCAGGACCTCGGGGTCGCCGAAGCCGATCCATCGTTTGACGTGAACGGGACCGACGCCGCGTTGAAGGGGGTCATCCTGGCGAATGTCCTCCACGACGGCGGGTTCACCCTGGCGGACGCTCATATCGAGGGCATCGAGGATTTCCCGGTGAACGCCCTCGAGGTGGCGGCACAGGACGGCAACACTATCCGTCTCATCGGCGAGGTGACCCTGGACTCGGTCAGAGTCGGGCCGCGCCTTGTCCCGGACAACGACGCCCTCTCGGTCACGGGCACCATGAACATCGTTCAGTACGACACGGAACACGCCGGCCGGCTCAACATCAGCGGGCGTGGGGCCGGGGGCCACGAGACCGCCTCCGCTGTTCTCGCCGACGTCGACCGTCTCCGGACCTGATCGCCAGCGGACCGCCAGGTGTCTCCGGAAACCGCTGTACCTGGGGCTGTCGGACGGTATCGGAAGTCGGGTATGCAGCTGGAAACAGGAGACCGACTGAAGGGACCGACCAGTGACCAGCCGCGACAGCGTCTGGGGCACCCCACACGCAACGGATCAGGACACAGTTCGGCCGCCTGACCAACAATCCATCAGGTCGCCCGCTGGTCCAACGGACCCATCAGCCGATTACTCATCCGTGCAACCACCCCACCGTCAGACGACTTTGACCCCCCGACCACAACGAGTCATTGAAATCCCAGATACCCGTTCGAAATCGCCACCCCCGATGCACCATTCGAGACTCATCGAGCAACCGTGAAAACATCGCAGGAACAGAATACGAAATTTCGTGGGAGTGGTTACCACAAACCGCCAGCAGGCGCCAGGATGGGCGTCAGGGGCTTTCGAAATGGTTTTAATCGGAACTGTCGAAGGGGTTCCACAGAGCGCATATTAAGCGCGAATACCATCATGAGCGACAAACCACACCAGAACCTGGCCATCATCGGCCACGTGGACCACGGGAAGAGTACGCTCGTGGGCCGGCTCCTCTTCGAGACAGGGAGCGTCCCCGAGCATGTCATCGAGCAGCATCGTGAAGAAGCCGAAGAGAAGGGCAAAGGCGGCTTCGAGTTCGCCTATGTCATGGACAACCTCGCCGAGGAACGCGAGCGAGGGGTCACCATCGACATCGCCCACCAGGAGTTCGAGACCGAAGAGTACTACTATACCATCGTCGACACGCCAGGCCACCGTGACTTCGTGAAGAACATGATCACGGGGGCCTCGCAGGCCGACAACGCAGTCCTCGTCGTCGCCGCGGACGACGGCGTCCAGCCCCAGACACGCGAGCACGTCTTCCTCGCTCGCACCCTTGGCATCGAGGAGCTCATCGTCGCGGTGAACAAGATGGACCTGGTCGACTACGAGGAGACCCGCTACAAGGAGGTCGTCGAAGAGGTCAAGAAACTGCTCAAGCAGGTGCAGTTCAGCACCGACGACGCCAGTTTCATCCCCATCTCCGCCTTCGAGGGCGCCAATGTCGCCGAATCCGCCGAGGAGACGTCGTGGTTCGACGGACCGTCCATCCTGGAGTCCCTGAACAATCTACCGGAGCCGTCCCCGCCGACGGACGCCCCGCTCCGACTCCCGATCCAGGACGTTTACACCATCTCGGGTATCGGCACGGTCCCGGTCGGCCGGGTCGAGACCGGGATGATGTACCCTGGTGACAACGTCTCCTTCCAGCCCTCCGACGTGGGCGGGGAGGTCAAGACCATCGAGA
>CAZQNH010000026.1:0-32271 GCA_964594685.1 uncultured Halobacteriales archaeon | reverse complement strand
GGGAGCATTCCTCACCGACGAGGCCGGCCGTTAGCCGCGGAAATCACAGCCCTTCCCTGGGGAAAGTGAACCCTTTTGTCGCAGGGTGACCGGGACTATATAATGGCTCCAGGCGACGTCTTCGAACTCGAGGTCGCACCCGACGTCTACTACGTTGACACGGGGATGTACGAGACGGCCGAGTACGGGGCGGTCTACATCATCGACGCGGAACGGCCGGCAATTCTGGATACCGGGATCGGCACGCACCGAGAGCGGGTTTTCGCGGCCATCGAATCGGTCGGGCTCGCGGTCGAGGACCTCGAGGTCATCGCGCCGACCCACGTCCATCTCGACCACGCGGGCGGGGCGGGGTTCCTCGCGGAGGAGGCCCCGGAGGCCACCGTCTTCGTCCACGAGATTGGAGCCCCCCACCTGGTGGATCCCGAGCGGTTGGTCGAGGGAACCAAACGGGCCGTCGGAAATCAGTGGCAGTACTATGTCGAACCCGCACCCATCCCGGAGGACCGGGTGGTTGCGCTCACCCAGGGGGACACCATCGACCTCGGAGACCGGGAACTCGACGTGTACCACGCCCCTGGGCATGCGCCCCACCAGGTAGTTTTCCACGAGGCCGAGGCGGCCTGGGTCCACGTGGCCGACGCCGCCGGCATCTGGGTCCCATCACGGGGATTCGTCCGGGAGACCTCGCCGCCGCCCAACTTCGACCTCGAGAAGGCCCTCGAGGATGTCGAAACCATCCGCGAACTCGACCCCGAAACCTTACTCTACCCGCACTTCGGACCGGTGACGGCCGTCGAGGCGGTCCTGGAGGACTATCGGGACACGCTCACTGGCTGGGTCGAGGACATCGCGGCCCGGCTCCAGGCGGCCGAGGGCACCAGATCGGCGGACGGCGACGGCTTCTCTGATGAGACCGTTGAATCGGTTGTCGAGCACTTCGTGGCGGCAAACGACATGGAATCGGTGTGGGGCGAGGTGAAGGCCAGAGAAGAAACGGCGATGAACGTGCGAGGGGTTGTACACTATCTTAAAGGAGCGGGGAGCGTGTGAATTGGTATGGATTGGCAAGAGGCGGAGCGCCGGTTCGACGATTGGGCCATCGACCGGCACTCGCTCCCCCGGATGTTCGAGGTTTCGGCCCAGCGCCACCTCGACTCGCTCGCCCAGGGCTACAAGGGCGGCATCTACGACCGGTCACTCACCCCCGATGTCGTCGAGCCCGCCCCCGACAGAGAGTATGCGAACCTGACCTACGAGGAGATGCGCCACCTGGTGCGTCGGTTCGCGGCCGGGTTCAAGCAACTCGGCCTCGAACGCGGCGACCGGGTGGGAATCTTCGCCCACACCCGCATGGAATGGGCACAGACCGATTTCGCGATTCTCGCCGCAGGTGGGGTGGTCACAACCGTGTATGCCAGCTCCTCGGAGCAACAGACCGGGCACCTCCTCGGCGATTCGGGGTCGGTCGGGGTGGTGGTGGAGAACGACGACATGCTCGATCGGGTGCTTGCGGTCGAGGACCGACTCGACATCGAGTTCGTCGTCGGGATGGACGAGATCGATGAACGGGGTCGGTCGGACATCTACACCCTCGCGGACCTGTATGAACTCGGGGTCGAAGCCTGGAATCCCGAAGCATACGAGACGTGGATCGACGAGACCGAGCCGGAGGATCTGGCGAGTCTGATCTATACCTCGGGAACGACGGGCAAGCCAAAAGGCGTGGAACTCTCCCACTGGAACTTCCGGTCGAACGTGAATCAGTCCCGGAAACGCTACGGGCCCCGGGAGGACAAGCCCGAGGACATAGCGGTGATCGATGATACCGCTCGCTCGATATCATTCCTCCCCCTCGCCCACGTCTTCGAGCGCCTCGTCGGCCACTTCGTAATGTTTGGGAGCGGGGTGCACGTCTGCTATGCGGAGAGTCCGGATTCGCTCCGGGAGGACTTCGGTCTCATCGAGCCGTCGATCGGCGCCTCCGTGCCGCGGGTCTACGAGCGGCTCTACGACGCCATCCGGAGCCAGGCGACCGAGTCCGCCCTCGGGGCGCGTATCTTCAGCTGGGCCACGGAGGTTGGTCGCGACTACTACGAGGTTGACTCGCCGGGACCAATGCTCGCCGCCAAGCGGGCGATCGCTGACAGGCTGGTGTTTTCGAACGTCCGCGAGGCCCTCGGGGGGAACATCGATTTCTTCATCAGCGGTGGCGGCTCGCTCTCGCGGGACCTGTGTGCCCTCTATCACGGGATGGGCCTTCCGATCCTCGAGGGGTACGGCCTCACGGAGACCTCCCCGGTGATCTCGGGCAATCCACCCGAGGAGCCGAAGGTCGGAACCATCGGCCCCCCGGTAGTCGATCAGGAGATCGAGATCGATGAGGAGGTCGCTTCTCCCGAGCAACGCGAGGCAGCGACCGGCCGGGCCGGCGAACTCCTGGTGAAGGGGCCGAACGTGTTCTCCGGCTACTGGAACCTCGAACGCGAAACCGAGCGGGCCTTCGACCGCGAGGGGTGGTTCCGGACCGGGGACGTGGTCCACCTGCGCCCGGACGGCTACATCGAGTTCGTAGAGCGGGTCAAGGCGATCATCACCCTTGACACGGGCAAGAACGTGGCCCCGGGCCCCCTCGAGGACGCCTTCGCGCCGACAGAGCTGGTCGAGCAGGCCTTCGTCATGGGCAACGATCAGCCGTTCATCTCGGCGTTGATCGTCCCGAACTTCGAGGCCGTGCGGGAATGGGCCGCCGAAGAGGGCTATGACATCCCTGAGGACGCTACGGGCATCTGCCGCGACGATCGGGTGAAAGACCGGATCCAGGCGGTGGTCGACGAGGTCAACGAGTCCTTCGAGAAACACGAACGGATCAAGCAGTTCCGACTGGTCCCCGAGGAATTCACGGAGGATAACGAGATGTTGACCCCGACCATGAAGAAGAAACGTCGGAACATCCTCGAGCGATACGGCGACGAGGTCAGCATGATCTACGACGAGTGACCAGGACCAGCCAGGCCATGCCCGGTGAATAGTTGGCGAGGGTGAATCACGGGTCTCATTCAGTGGGTATATGAGGTGAGAATGGCAATAGTCGATGAACTGGCCCTCGGACGAGTCGTCTCATGATGTCTGTCACCACGGAGATACTCGCGTTGTCGCCGCCGCCCCGTGGCCTGTACCTCGCGGTATTCGGTGCAGCGGCGATCATCTGTCTCGGGAGTCTCAGTCGGATTGGCCAGGTCGAAGATCCCGACACCCGCCGTGGCCTCGCTGGACTGCTGCTGACAAGTGGCCTCTGGGCCGTCGGTCACACCGGCTTCCTCGCCGCCGGCGACCAACGCGTGGCCATCGGGTTCTACATGTTCGGTCTCGTGGCCGGTTTCGCCACGGTCGGCGGCTGGCTCTACTTCGTCTCGGCGTTCACGAATCGGAACTACCACCGAAACCCGACCTACCGGCGGGTCGCCGTGGCGGTCTTCCTCCTCATCGTTGGCGTGAAGCTCACGAATCCGGTCCACCACCTCTATTTCACGACCGAATACGTGACCCAGCCCTTCCCGCATCTCACGGTCAGGAGCCAGCCGCTCCACTGGCTGGCCATGGGATTGTCCTATGCCCTCGCCAGCATCGGTTACTTCGCCATCTTCGAGCGGTTGGCGCGCGTGAGCTATGATACCAAGCCCCTCATGGTTCTCGTGGGCGTGACCGGGCTGCCAGTCTTCCTCGACGTGATCGGATACGCGAGTCCGGCCCTCATCGATATCCCCTATGAACCGATCGGGGTGGCCGTCTTCGCCGTCGGCGTGTTCACCGTCTTCCTCGACCGGTTCCAGTCGATCCGGGTGGCGGGCGAGCACGACGATCCCGTCCTGGTGCTCGACAAGGCCGGCCGGCTCATGGAGTTCAACGACAGCGCGGTGGCCCTGTTTCCCGACGCGCTGGGGCCGACGGCCCTCGGCACCCCGTTGCAACAGGCCCTTCCTGATCTGCCGGATCCCGCCCAGCCCGGGCCCCAGATATACGAGCGGGCAACGGAGACGGAGACCCGATACTACCAGGTGTCCTCGAACCCGTTCAGGTCCGGCGAGACGCCGCTCGGCGAGTTGATCATATTGACGGATGTGACCCATCGCGAGCGGTATCGGCGGGAACTCGAGCGGCAGAACGAGCGCCTCGAGGAGTTCGCCGGGATGGTCTCACACGACCTTCGAAGCCCGCTCACGGTCGCCCAGGGGCACCTCGAGATGGCGACTGCCGAGGCCGAATCCGACCACATCGAGACGGCGAGCGAGGCACTGGACCGGATGAACGAGATCATCTCGGAGGTCCTCGCTCTGGCCCGCCAGGGCCAGCCTATCGACGAAACCGAGCCGGTGTCTCTGGAGCAGGTAGCCAGACACTCCTGGGGGATGATCGACTCCCGGGAGGCTACCCTGGAGGTCGCCGGGACCCTCGAGTTCGAGGCGGACGAGGGGCGACTTCGCCAACTGTTCGAGAACCTCTTCCGGAACGCCCTCGAGCATGCGGGTCCAGATGTCTCGGTCACCGTCGGGACACTCGAGGGCGGGACTGGATTCTTCGTGGCCGACGATGGTCCTGGTATCCCTGAATCCGAACGCCAGCAGGTCTTCGAATCGGGTTTCAGGAGTAGCGAAAGCGGCACCGGGTTCGGACTCGCCATCGCCAAGGAGGTCGTCGAGGCCCACGGCTGGAGCATCCGCGTCGGCGAGAGCGAGACGGGGGGCGCCAGGTTCGATATCGACGGCTTCGACACGTAGTCTGTCCGGGGGACCGATCTATCAGGTGCACTGGAGTGGCGCTGGGTGGGCACAGAGTAGCCACTGGTTGTGCACTGGAGTGGCGCTGGGTGTACACTCCATCGACTCTTGCGAGGGATGAATTCCGCCGTGATCACGAGCCCACAGGGGTTATTCTTCGGACCCTCCCTCGCCCATCCTGTCCCTGATCGTCTCGAGTGCCTCGGCGGGTTCGGTCGAACTCGGGGCGCGGACCGTCTCGTCGTCCGTCGTCTCGAACACCAGTGCCTGCTCCTCGTAGGTGACGGATTCGAGATCCTCGAGATCGATACCCCTCACTTCGTCGGGGTTCGTGCCGAAGTCTCCGTCCAGGAACATCAGATCCAGTGTCGCCTCCTCGTAAAGCCAGACCGTCGAGTCGTCGACGGCGAGGACGGTGGCCTCGTACTGTTGGGCTGGTTCGACGAGCAACGGTGGTGATCCGGGGGCGAAGACGAGCGTGTAGATATCAGCGTCCGCCGCAGCCCCGGCGGCCCCGAGAACCTTGGGGCCGACAGTGTCGAGATCCCCCAAGTACGCGTCGTAGAGGGACTCGTAGTGACTATTGATGTACCTGGTCTCGTAGAACCAGATCGGCGGGCCGGCGAGGAAACCGACGAGACCGGCGAGATACGGCACGCCCAGGAGGTAGCCGGTGCCGCCCACGATGACCATGATCATCCCCCACGAGACGATCAGGTTCCACCCGAATATCCAGCGGACGAACTGCACACCGGACGTCGCCTCCTCGAAGGCCAAACCGTCGGTGCCTGCCATACCGGGTATGCGACGTCCCAGGTGTCAATGGTTTCGGTCCGCGGGCGGCAGCACGAACCACGGCAACCGACTCCTTTAACCCGCCCGGATACGACGCTCGGGCACGGTCGAGCCTCGTCAATGTCTACCCCGCTCATCCCAACCGTCGCCGCCATCATCGCCATCGGTGTTGGCGCGAAGGTGCTCTCGGACCGATTCCAGATCCCCAGCGTCGTATTCTTGATCCTCGCGGGGATCATCCTCGGCCCGGAGATACTCGGGTTGATCGACCCCCAATCCTTCGGCGGCGCGCTCTCGGCGATCGTGGGCCTTTCGGTGGCCATCATCGTCTTCGAGGGGGCCTTCCACCTCAAGATCGACAAGCTCCGGGAGGCCCCTGGCGAAGTGATCCGACTCGTGACCATCGGTGCGGTCGTTGCCCTGGTGGGGACGGCCACGGCTGTGCACTACCTGGTCGGCTCCCCGTGGGACGTGGCCTTCCTCGTGGGGGCGCTGCTGGTGGCGACCGGACCGACGGTGATCACCCCGATCCTCGAGATCGTGCCGGTCAGGGACCGCGTCGCCGTGACCCTCGAGACGGAAGGCGTGGTGAACGACGTGACCGCTGCCATCCTGGCGATAGTCGTGTTCGAGGTCGTGATGAATCCCGGGCAGGGCTCCCGGGCGATCGTGGAGAGTTTCACCTCACGGCTGGGGATCGGGGTCGCCGCCGGCGTGCTGGTCGCGGCACTCGTCTGGTACCTGCTGCGGCACGTCGACCTTTCGGCCCGCGGCGCGGTGCAGAACGCCCGATTGGTCGTCCTCGCCAGTGCCCTCGTCTCCTACAGCCTCGCAGAGGTCCTGGCCAGCGAGGCGGGGATCGCCGCCGTGGCGACAGCCGGGATATTGCTGGGGAACGCAGATCTCCCCTACGAAGAGGAGATAGAGACTTTCAAAGGCGACATCACGCTAATCGTGCTCGCCTTCGTGTTCATCACGCTGGCGGCGTTGCTCTCTTTCGATGACTTGCTCCTGATCGGGCTTCCGGGGGTCGGTGTCGCCGTCGTCATGGCCGCAATCGTTCGGCCCATCGGCGTCTTCGCCTCGACGTTTGGCGACCGATTCACACTCGGGGAACGGGCCTTCGTGAGCGCCGTCGGGCCCCGGGGGATCATCCCGGCGTCGGTGGCGACCCTGTTCGCCGTCCAGTTACAGGAGGTCGGGCAGACGGAGGCCGCCACCACGCTGGTGGGCGTGGTCTTCCTGGCGATCTTCATCACGGTGGTCGTCCAGGGCGGATTGGCAAAACCCATCGCGAACTATCTCGACGTGATACCAATGCGTGTACTCATCATCGGCGGCGGCACCGTCGGTCGGGCGCTCGCCGAGCGCCTGGAAGACCGCGGTGAGAACGTCGTCATCGTGGAGAAGGACGAGGAAACGATCGAGGTCGCCCGGAACGAAGGATTCGGCGTACACATCGGTGACGGGACCGATTCGGACGAGTTGCGGGCGGCTGGCATCGAGAACACCAAGATCGTGGTCGCAGCAACTGGCGACGACGACGTGAACCTGCTCGTCTCCCAGTTGGCCGATTCGAAGTTCGACGTCGAGACCGTCATCGCCAGGGTGAACAACCCCGACAACGTCGACGCCTTCGAGGACCTGGGTGTCCGCACCGTCTCCTCGGCGATGGCGACGGCCTGGGGCATCGATAACATCATCGAGCGGCCGGCACTGGCCAACTGGATGACCGAGATCGGTCGGACCGGTGACGTACAGGAGACCGAGGTCACAGCCGAGGAACACGTTGGAAAGACCATCGAGGAACTCGACGCGGAGTTGCCACACGGCGTGATCATCGCACTGGTCTCTCGAGAAGGGGCAACCAGCGTTCCGGACCCGGACTTCGAGTTACAGGTCGGCGATCACCTCACCTTCCTTGGACGCCGTGAAGGAGTCCGGGAGGCACTAGCGTATTGTCATCCACAAGATTGAGAACGAGCAGCGTCGGACCGGTCGGTCGATTCACGTCACTGGCCCTGATCCCGGATGGCGCCGTCTCGGTGGCCTCATGGGGAAAGTGCCACGGCGCAATCGCGGCATTTCGGCGGTTTCAACCTATCCAGAGGTTTATTATAGATAGTGATAGTGTGGAGGGCTCGGTGCCGTCGGCATTATATCGGATGATAACACCCGAATTGGCCTGAAGCCGGAGACACTGAGGGGCATCTACTTAAGGGATGCCTCACAACTAATGGAATCCGATGGGAGCAATGAGTGGGAACGGGTTGCGGAGCGAGACCAACTGGGGGGAGAAAGAGGCGTCGAAGGACACCGCGCCCCGGGGGAGTGATACAGCGGTCGCCGCCAGGTCGACCCGCGACGTCGTCTATCTTCGAGACGGGGCACCGGATACGTCGGCGTATCACACCTCCCGGCTTTGCCCGGACTTTCCGGGAAGCGGTGAAGTCCGCCAGCGACCGGCCGCCGAGGACGAGGGCCATCCCTTCTGCTGGACGTGCTTCGAACTCGAGATGCGGGCCCTGGCAGTGGACTAACGCCGCTCGAAGGTGATCGCTCCACCCTGACCGAAGCCGACACACAATGTCGCCAGCCCCTTCTCTACGTCCCGATGGGTCATCTCGTGGATCAGCGTCACCGGGAGTCGCGCCCCGCTGGCACCCAGCGGATGGCCGATGGCGATGGCTCCGCCGTTCACGTTGAACTTCTCGTCCGGGATATCCAACTCGCGCTGGGAGTAGAGAGTCTGTGAGGCAAACGCCTCGTTGAGTTCGACGAGGTCGAAGTCCTCGATGGACTCGCCGGTGCGCTCCAGGAGACCCCGCGTGGCTGGGACCGGCCCGATACCCATGACCTCCGGGTCCACCCCCGCCACGTTGTGGTCCCCGACGTACGCCATGATCGGCAGCCCGTATTCCTCCGCGAAGGCCTCACTCGTCACCAGGGTCGCGGCGGCGCCATCGGAGATCTGCGAGGCATTCCCGGGTGTCACCGTGCCGTCGGCCTTGAACACAGTGGGCAGCGACTGGAGGGCTTCGAGGGTCGTGTCCCGGCGGATCCCTTCGTCTTCCTCGACCAGCCCGTCGTCGGTCTCGATGGGGATCAACTGGTCCTCGAATCGGCCGGAATCGGTGGCGTCGGCAGCTCGCTGTTGGCTCCGGAGGGCGTACTCGTCCTGGTCTTCCCGGGAGATGTCGTACCGCTCGGCCACCGCTTCGGCCGTCATCCCCATCTGGAGTTCGGGCACGTTGTACAGTTCGGCCAGTCGGGGATGGAGAAAGGTCATCTCCTCGCCACCCATCGGGACCATCGACATGTTCTCGACGCCGCCCGCGATGATGGCCTGTCGCTGTCCCGCCCGGATGGCGTCACTCGCGCTCATGATCGATTGCATGGAGGAGGCACACCACCGGTTGATCGAGGTCGCCGGCGTCTCCTCCCCCAGGTCGGAGAGTAACGCGATGACGCGGGCGATGTTGTTGTCCTGCTCGTTTCGCTGCTGGGCGACGCCCCACATCAGGTCATCGACGTGACCGCTTTCGAGGCCGTATTCGGCCAGAATGTGATCGATGAGCGGGATCGAGAGGTCCTCGGGACGGGTGTCGGCGTAGACGCCGTCCTCCTTGCCCTGCGGCGTTCGGATGGCGGCGGCAATGACGGGTGTGGTTTCGGCTGACATACCCATCTCTCGGGGGTGCCAGCACTATAAAAGGGACAGAACGGGTTTCCCGACCGTTTCCGGTTTATCGACCCAGCCGACTCACTCGAGTCCGATGTCCGCCAGCGAGTGGGTGTGCTGCCACGCGCCGGTTACCTCGTCGACGTCGAATTTGATCACGCCGTCTGTGAGTTCCAGCCGGACCATGTCCTCGCCGATCTCCGTGTCGTGGAGGTGGAGTTCCAGGGGCTGGTCGAATTCGGCGACGGCGAGCATCAGTTCACCGTTCTTCTCTAACATCGCTCGTAGGTCTTCAGCGTCCATGGTGCAACATTCATATTCGTCCATGCACCCGAAAAAGATTGCTTTCCGTCGCCAGGAGTCCGGGCCAAGGTCGGCATTGACACAATATTTGACCGTAATTAATAACAGTATTAATACACCTTTTGGCGAGGGTGTCGTACTGATACGGAGATCAGCTTACGTACAAAATATGGTATTATTCGTGGAGATTCTGGAATCTTTCCGGAGCTCGGGTAGTGCCCATGTAATCGGGTAACCCGGAGACCACCCCATAACTATCAGGTTACTTATAATTTTTTCCATCTAGGGGTGTACGTATGTCATGGTGTAACACCATGTTCGATTCAACGCGGCGATCGGTCCTCCGCACTGCCGGTGCGGCGGGCCTAGCCGGACTCCTCGGTACGGGTTCGGCAGCCGCCAGGGCGGAGCAACTCGAGCGAGGAAAGCGAGCGAATCAGCAGATGGCGGTGAGGACACGGCAGCCTCCCGGGAATAGCGTCCATTGGATTCTCCCGGGACCGCGTCGTATCGATCCCCACGTGTTCGGGACCCCACCCGATGGGCCCAGTACGCCCCAACGGGGAGACGATCATATCGCACACAAGGTTTGGTACTTCGAACAACACAGGCCCGACGTTGTAGGCTTGCTGGCCGGAGATGAGAACCACAAGCCGTTACCGCTGCCGGTCGGATTGCCCAATGGTGCGAGGGCAACGAACGATTCCGGGGACCGATACACGAAGACGAAGATACCGGTTCCGTTCAGTGACAACACGGTCGGATCGGACGATTCACCAAATCTCGATGGTGCCCTGGACCTGACCTACATCGATCGGTCGGGATTCGAGGGAGACAACGATGCCGGCGACGAGATCGACCTCGATATCTGGTTTACGGATCCAGCTGGGAACGAATACGAATTCGATATCCACCATCTGGAGACCCATGACGGGGCACACCTCCACGGTCGCGGCGTGATGACCGGGGTCTACATGCACGGAACCGTCCCCATCGGGACCCCATTGATGCCGACCCAGTACGCGTTCGGCTCGTTTTGGGCCATCGGGGACCTCCTCGTCAATGGCGAGTTGACCAGCGACAGAAACAGGGATCGAGTCATCCACGTCATGACGACACAAAACGTCCGCACCGAGGATTATAGGTTGGCTATCGACGAGCAGCTTCCGCTGGGCGAGGACGGTAACCCCGCCCCCTATCTCGGAAGTGAATCGGTAACCCACGTCTTCCTCCCCCCAATCAAATCGACGGATAACGGGCCCAGACGGGTGCCCCTAGAACCTGCATTCACCCTCCCGAACGGTAAGCCACAACCCTTCATCCACTTCATGTTCGACGAAGACCAGGTCAGTATCGACCGAGCCGCCTATCCCCCACAGCGACGATAATCTGGCTTCGGCCCCATTTTCATTCCGCTCACCGCTGGGACAGGTGAACCGGGTTCAGAAGGCACATATTCCCCCTCTTGTTACCCGGGTGTATGTCCGGCCGCCGGACCGAGTCCCTCCCCCATCCGTTAGCCGCCCTCCTGGGGATATCGGTCCTCGCCCTCGCGATCCGACTGATCGGTCTCGGCGCCAGGGTCGCCCATCAGGACGAAGCACGGGTCGCCCACTGGATCCTCCACTACATGGAGGTCGGGGCCTGGGAATATCGCGCCATCATCCACGGGCCCTTCCTGCCACACGTCAACGGCGTGGTCTTCGACCTGCTCGGCCCCTCCGATTTCTCGATGCGGTTGATCGTGGCCCTGGTCGGCGGTTTACTCCCGCTTTCGGCCTGGCTGCTCCGGGACCGCCTGCGTGATCTGGAGGTGGTTGTAGTGGGTACGTTGCTGGCACTCAATCCGGTGCTCGTCTACTATTCGCGATTCATGCGGAACGACCTCCTGCTCGGGGCGTTTGCCTTCGCGGCGTTTGCGCTGGTGGTGCGGTCCATCGACACCGGCGACCACAGACTCCTCATCGGCGCGGCTGTCGCGATGGGCCTGGCTGCCACGACGAAGGAGAACGTCCTGCTCTACTTCCTGACCTGGGGTGGGGCACTCGTGCTACTCCTCGACCAGCGGCTGTTCGTGAGCAGACACCGGGGCCAGGACTGGGTCGGCGTCGCCCGACAAGAGATCGCCCGCGCGCTGGGCCGCCTCTGGGGAGTCAGATACACCCTCGGGGCAGGGACGTTAGTGATCGGCGTCATCGTCGTCGGCTTCTACAGTCCGAAGCCCGACCTCTATCAGGCCCTGGCGGATCCCGGCAGGCTGCCGGCTGTGCTCGATGCCGCCACGTTCGGGACCTGGGAGAAGTTCACCGACCTGTGGGGCAGTACCGATATGCAGGAGCACTCCTACGTGCGATTCCTCGGCCATTTCCTGCTGGTCATGGGGGCCGGCGGCGCGACCACGACTGTGTTTGCGGCCATCGGTTTCATCGCCGACCGATATCGCGAGGAGGGGCCACGCGATGTCGTGGCCTTCGCGTTCTACTGGGGGCTGGCGAGTGTGCTGGGCTACCCCATCGTCTCGGACATCATGGCGGGGTGGACGACCATCCACGCGCTCGTCCCACTCACCATCCCGGCCGCCGTGGGTCTATCAGTGGTTGTCCGCAACGCCCACCGTGCCCTCGCACGGGACGACGGTAGACTGGCAGCCGTCACCATCGTCCTGCTCGTCGCTGCGGGGACGGCCACCCTGGGCGGTGGATTGGCCGTCAACGTGCTCTATCCCACTGAGCGGATGAACCCCGTCGTCCAGTACGCTCAACCCGCGGGAGACATGAAACCCACGCTCGCACGGATCGAAGGTATGGCGGCCGAGAACGACGGCATCGATGTCGTCTTCTTCGGCGAGGAGTTCTACACCCCGAACGAGACCCGCGAGGAGCCCAGCCTCGACATCGAAGACGGGGGGTACGAGGGGTGGTTCGCCAGACTGCCGTTACCCTGGTACTTCGATATCTATGAGGCCAACGTCACGAGTACCAAAGACCCACTGGTCGTCGAGTCGAATCAGCCGCCGGTCGTCATCACCATAGCGGACGAGGAAGACCCCATCCGACACCGGCTCGACGGCTACGACCGGGTCGTCCGCCAAGGATACCTCTCCGACCGGCCGGTCGTGTTCTACCTCCGGGACTGACCGCGGGGTCCGGGGGCACATGCGACCGGACACCCAGGTGCCGTCTCCGTGTCGACGGCCTTTTCCGTCGCGGTAGTGTAGTTCTGTAAGATGACTGACCGGCAGCTGGACGTCGTCGAGGTCTTGCTCACCGGGATCTGCTACGACAGACATCCCGAACTCGACGAGAACGACTTGCCGCCTCACGTCCGGACCGTGCTCTGGTCCGGCGAGGGGGTGAGCCGTCCCCCGACGATCGACGAGGAGGACCTGGCGGAAGCGACCGGGATCGCGGACCCGTGGGCGGAGATCTCCGGGTTGATGTTTACCGACCGGGACACCTTCTCCGGTACCGTCTCGGTCGTGGACGAGGATATGGCCGAAGAGTGGTTCCTCGAACGCGTCGAGGAGTCCCGCCTGCAGGACAATCCCACCCTCGCCTATGCCTACCAGGACCAGGAGGCCTTCGACCTCGACTACGAGGCCGCCCGGACCGAAAACCGCCCGATGCACGCGGACCCGCAGTATATCGACTCGTTGCTCCAGGAGTACTTCGACGAGGACGACGAGGAGATGCTGGACCTGGTCGAGGTGCGAGCGCCCGCGGAGATCGAGATCACCCTCGAGGATCTGGTCCTCACGGACGAGCAGACCGCCGAGGTGGGCAAGGTGGCCAAGGCCATCGAACATCGAGATTACCTCGCCCAGATCGGCCTCCGGGAGATCGGAAAGCTCCTGTTCGTGGGCCCGCCGGGCACCGGGAAGACCTCGGTCGCGCGGGGGTTAGCCCACCAGTTGGACCTCCCCTTCGTCGAGGTCAAGCTCTCGATGATCACCAGCCAGTACCTCGGCGAGACCGCCAAGAACGTCGAGAAGGTCTTCGAGGTGGCCAAACGCCTCTCGCCCTGTATCCTCTTCATCGACGAGTTCGACTTCGTGGCCAAGACCCGAACCAGCGACGAACACGCCGCCATCAAACGGGCGGTCAACACCTTGCTCAAATCCATCGACGAGGTGAGCCTGATCCGGGACGATGTCTTGCTCATCGGCGCCACCAATCACCCCGACGAACTCGACGCGGCTGCCTGGCGGCGCTTCGACGAGATCCTCAACTTCCCCCGCCCGGACCAGGGAATGCGCGCCGAGATCCTCGAACTGGTCACCCGAGAGCTGGACATCGAGGGCTTCGATCCGGGGGAGATCGCGGCCGAGACCGGCGGCCTGACCGGGAGCGACCTCCGTCTCGTGCTCCGCGAGGCCGTCCTCGAGGCCCTCGTCGAGGACCGCACCACGCTCACCCAGCAGGATCTCCTCGACGCCGTCGTGGAGTTCGAGGAGCGAGATCACATGCGGAACCTCGATACGCTCGAAGAGGCCCTCGACGAGACCGAACACGACCACGCTCCCACGCCGCCGTAGATGCGGGTCACCCTCCTCGGCACCGGGGACACCGCCGGGACACCGGTGCCCGGCTGCGAGTGTCCCACCTGCGAGCGAGCGGTCGAGCTGGCGGTCGAGCGGTCCCGATTCTCGGTCCACGTGAGCAACACCGACACCGGCGAGTGTCTCCTCGTCGACGCCAGCCCCGATTTCCGGGCACAGTTTCTGACCCATGGTGTTGACCTTCCGGACGCTGCCGTCATCACCCACATCCACTTCGATCATCTCGACGGGCTCGGCAACGCCTACCGCCTCCTCGACCATCTCGACGTCCACGCGGCCGACGAACAAGACCCGGAGACTGGCGAGTCCGTGGCAGAGACCGTGGCAAGCCGGTACGATTACCTCGACCGAGTCGTGGTCCATCCCCAGACCCCCTTCGAGACGTTCGAGGCGGCCGGGTTCGAAGTCACACTCGTCCCGGTCGACCACCCGCCACTGCTCAGTTACGGGCTCGTCGTCGAGGACGGGAGCGCCGTCCTCGCGATCACCGGCGACACGAGTTTCGGAATCCCGGCGAAGTCCCGGTCTCGTCTAAGGGGCGCCGATCTGCTGTTGGCCGAGGGGATCCTTCCGGCCGACGCCTGCGAACACCACCCCCTCGGTGGCCGACACGAGAGCGAGGCGGGGGTCCCACGAACCTTCGGGACCAAACACATGACTCGCGAGGGGGCCATCGACCTCGCGGCCGAACTCGAGGCGGGATCGTTCCGGATCGTCCACGCCTCCCACCGGTATCCGGCAGACGAAGCGTTCGACCCTGAGATGGCTGTCGACGGAGAGACCTTCGATCTGTAGGGGGCGGCTAGGGCTTCCGCCGAGTGGTTCCCACCCCGGTTCCCGCGTCACATTTCTAGGGTGTCGTATCTGGACGTGGGTGGGAAGCCCGATGCAGTCAGTTCCCATTCGCGGCCGTACCGGTCGGTGATGAGGGCTCCGGTCTCTCGTTCCTCGACCCCACAACCCATCGAAGCCGCCCGACGAGTGAGGGGCCCGAGGTCGACGAGGTCGATGGCGATGGCGATATGGCCGCCAGGCGATGGCTCCGCCCCCGACGATGCTGCCAGTGCGATGGCGATTTCGTCCCGGCCGAGGACCGACCGGTGGGGCTCCACGCCGTGGGCAGTCGCGGTGGCCCAGTTCACTCCGTCTGGCACCGTCCCCCGTCGGCCATCGAGGACTCCTTCACGGAACAAGACAGCCATCTCGAAGAGCTCCCGATAGTACCGCTCGGCCTCGGCGAGATCCGGGACGGTAAACCCGACGTGGTGGAGCCCGTGGAACGGCATATCGGCCCCTCGACTGCCAGCCGAATCAGGATTTCGCCCGGGCGAAGCTGTCAGGGGTTGGCATAGGAGTATTGCTCCACACCGGTTCACTCCATGTTACTGACAAGGTATCGTTCAACCTTACTTTCGACACGCTTCACGTTACTCACGAGGTGCCACTCCTCGTCTCACGACGCGCTCCACGTTACTTCACGGAGTTCCCCTCCTCGTTACTCATAAAGTGCCGTTGAACGTACCTCACGGGGTGGCGCTTCACTCGACTTGCGGCTACTGGAAAGGTGTTACGTCCTCACTCCCCACGGAAGTGTTCCAGGTCGGCTTGCCGGCGGGCGACGCCGGGTGGGTCCGCGATCCAGGGGGTTCGACGCTCGCGTTCGTGGGCCGTATCCACAGCCGGGGCCGTGGCGGGTTCGTGGCCCGGGCAGGTGGCCCCGCATTCCGCACCCGGTTCCACCAACCGGTCCTTCCACGTACAGCCCGGCAAGCCGTCCGTGCCGGCCACCGTCCGCGGTTCGGCGTTCGCACAGGCGGGAAGCTGGAACGTCCGCCAGCCTTTTCCATACGCCCGTTCCGCGATGCGTCTACGCTGTCCCGCTTTTTCCGACGGATCGACCGGCTCCACGTCGAGGCGGCCAGTCCGTTCGTCCACGATCTCGAATCCCGTGGCTGAAACGTCGTGGAAGGCAGGCTCGCGGACGACCTCGATCGGGTCCGAGTCGTCGAGATCCACCCGCCAGACCCCGATGCCTTCGGGGAGCCGGTTGAGGTGGGCGCGGGTGACGTAGGTCCCCGTCGCGAGGATGACCGCGTCGAGAACCCCCAGACTGCGGTCATATCGGAGTTGGGCTCCGAGTTCACCGGGCGAGCCGAGGTCCGGCTTGTTCTCGATCCCGACCAGGCGACCGAACCAGTCGGGATAGCGGGCGGTCCGGCGGGCGACCGTGCGCCCGTTCCGGCGGGTCGTCTCGAAGAAACCTTCTGCCGCCGCGTCCTCCGCGATCCGCCGGGCGATCTCCGGCGGGGCGTCGATGGCCCCGGTGACGGAGCGGAATCGCCCGACACCGATATCGCTCTCGATGGCGAGCGGCGGGATCGTCCCACTGGCGAAGCGCCGTCGCGTCTCGAAGGCCGGTCCCGGTTCCACGTACACGAGGTCCATGACACGGGACCCGGCCCCGACGACACTGGTGCCGAGCTGTCGGCCCAGGATGCCGCCCTGGTCGAGGGAGGGGATAGAGGGGACTCCCTCCCGCTCCAGGCAGGCAGCCAGCCGCAACTCGAACCCGTACTCGCGCACGGACCCGGGTATGGGTCCGACCGGGATAAGTACATACCTGGAACGTCGGGCCGGTGAAGAAGAGTTGCAGGCCGAGTCGGTCGAGATCGGGCTCAGGGTTCAGCCGCTGATCCTGACCGACCGATTCGGCCATCGCTGGCGCGCCCATGTGGGAATGACCCCCCTCGATAGGGTCTACCGCCCTCGATAAGGTCTACCGCCATCGGTCGGGTCTCCCTAACCGGGAGGAGACGAGACAGTACAGAATGTGGAATTCCACCTCGTCATCCTGCCCGGACTCCCCGTCTCCTGTACTTCGATCGCCGCTCAGTTACGCTTCAACGTATTGATGTTGAGCGGCTGGTAGAGGAGACATCGCTGGGTGAGTCCGGTGCCGAGGAGAACGACTCCCAAGATGAGTGTAATCGCACCCACCACGGTTCCCAGACTCCCGAGGGGCCCGATGAAGACCGCGATACCGACGGCGCCGAGGACGATTCCGAGGGCGATGCGTACGTACCGATCCGTGAGTCCCACGTTTTGTTCCATCGTACGAACAAGTAGGGCCCGGTGGGTCTTAGCTGTTGTGGGTAGGGAGAACAATACCGGCTCCGGATTTACACATTTCAGGACCTAAGGGTCCGACTGCGTGATTCATCGTTACAAAACTGTGCCTCGACACGGTCGGCGTCAGTTCCCGACTGGGATCGGCTGACCCAGTGACGGCACGAGGGGTCCCCAGCGTCCCACGAAACCACGGCTCGACCCACGCGCGGCGCCGTAACAGTAGGTTTATCAGTCGTTCGTTGCGAAAACTCCCCAAGATTATTTCGAGATCATGGTAGCCGAACACAGACAACCGGAGGTGAACATCGGACTCGTCGGTCACGTGGACCACGGGAAGACCACCCTGGTCCGGGCCCTCTCCGGCGAGTGGACCGATCAGCACTCCGAGGAGATGAAACGCGGGATATCTATCCGCCTGGGCTACGCCGACGCCACGCTCAGGCGGTGTCCGAACTGCGAGGGCCCCGAGGCCTACACCGTGGCCGAGACGTGTCCGGAGCACGAGGTCGAGACCGACGTGTTGCGGACGGTGTCCTTCGTCGACGCCCCGGGCCACGAGACCCTCATGGCCACGATGCTCTCGGGGGCAGCGCTCATGGACGGTGCGGTACTGGTGGTGTCGGCCAACGAGCCGGTACCCCAGCCCCAGACCGAAGAACACCTGATGGCCCTCGACATCATCGGGATCGAGAACATCGTCATCGCCCAGAACAAGATAGATCTGGTCGACGGCGAGACGGCCCGGGAGAACTACGAGGAGATCACGGACTTCGTGGAAGGGACGGTCGCCGAAGGCGCCCCGATCGTGCCGATCAGCGCCGAGCAGGAGATCAACATCGATCTCGTCATCGAGGCCCTCCAGGAGACCTTACCCAGCCCGGAGCGTGAACCCGATGCCGCGGCCCAGATGTACGTGGCCCGGAGCTTCGACATCAATCGCCCCGGAACCGAGTGGGGCGACCTCAAGGGTGGGGTTCTTGGTGGCAGCCTCGTCCAAGGCGTCCTGAAGACCGACGAGGACATCGAAGTCAGACCCGGTCGTGAAGTCGAAGAGGAGGGCCAGACCGAGTGGCGCGCCGTGACCACCACGGTCCGGTCCCTCCAGGCAGGCGGCGAGATGGTCGAGGAGGCGGACCCGGGCGGCCTGCTCGGGGTCGGTACCGGCTTGGACCCGAGTCTCACCAAGGGCGACGCGCTCGCCGGCCAGGTCGCCGGCGAGCCCGGATCCCTCCCGCCGGTCTGGAACGGGTTCGACATGGATGTCGACCTGCTCGACCGGCTGGTGGGCGCCGACGAGGAGGCAGACGTCGAGGAGATCAGCACCGGCGAACCGCTGATGTTGACGGTCGGTACCGCCACAACCGTCGGCGCCGTCACCAGCGCCCGCGAGGGCGAAGCCGAGGTGAACCTCAAGCGACCGGTCTGTGCCCCGCAGGGCGCGACCATCGCGATCAACCGCCGCGTCGGGGCCCGCTGGCGGCTCATCGGCATCGGCACGTTGCGGGGATGAACGTCGCCATGGATGCCAACGCGTTGATGATGCCGGTGGAGGCGGGAGTTCGCATCTTCGAGGAACTCGACCGACTTCTCGGCGCCTACGAACCAGTGGTCCCGTCCGCCGTCCACGAGGAACTCGAGAAACTCGCGGAATCGGGCGGCGAAGAAGGTCGAGCCGCGAGCGTGGGCCTCGACCTCGCCGCGGAATGTCGGACCGTCGAGACCGAGGAATCGTACGCCGACGACGCCCTGTTCGCCCTCGCCGAGGCCGGCGAGGTCGACGCCGTCGTCACGAACGACGCCCCATTGCGCGACCGCCTGCTCGACGCGGGCGTTCAGGTAATCCATTTAAGGGGCCGGAATCAACTAACCCGCACTCAACCATAGATGTACAAGCGAGTCAGACTCAAGGATACCGTCGAGGTCCCGCCGGAGCAACTCGACAACGTCACCCCGGACCTGATCAGGGAGCTCCTCCAGGAGAAACTCGAGGGGCGGATGGACGAGGAGGTCGGGTCGGTCGTCACGGTCACGAAGGTCCACGACATCGGCGAGGGCGCCGTCGTGCCCAACCAGCCGGGCGTGTACTACGAGGCCGACTTCGACGCCCTGACCTTCGATCCGGACATGCAGGAGGTCGTCGACGGGGAGATCGTCGAAGTCGTCTCCTTCGGGGCGTTCGTCGGGATCGGACCGGTCGACGGATTGCTGCACGTCTCCCAGATATCGGACGAGTACCTGGCCTTCGACGAGGAGAACCAGATGCTCGCCTCCCGGGAGTCGAACAACACACTGGGGGTCGGGGACGCCGTCAGGGCCCGGATCGTCACGAAGAGTATCGACGAGCGAAACCCACGCGAGTCGAAGATCGGGCTCACGGCGAAACAGCCCGGCCTCGGGAAACACGGATGGTTGCGCGAACAGCGCCAGCAGGAGCAGGCCGCGGAGGGCGATTAGATGGCCTCGAACCGGTTGTCCTGCCGTGAGTGCCATCGGATCGTCGAAGCCGACGAGAACGCTTGTCCCTACTGTGGCTCCTCGAGTCTCACGGAGGACTGGGCCGGCTACGTGGTGATCACCCACCCCGAGGAAAGCGAGATCGCGAAGAAGATGGAAGTGGCCGAGGCGGGCGAGTACGCCCTCAAGGTCAGATAGGGCCGTGCCCACCGTCGTCGCCAGGCTGCCCGAAGCCGAACGCCACCGGTTCAAGGACCCGATGGGCCCGGTTTTCACCGAGACTCGAGTGCTGCTGGAAGCCGCCGGGGACCCGATCGTCAGCGTCGGCGACGTGGTGACCGCCCACTTCGGCCGCGTCGGCTACACCCCCAAAGTGTCGGTGGTCGACGACCGGACCGAGCGCGAGGCGGTCGAGCAGTCCGTCCTCGAGGACCGGCCACCTGTGGACACCGGCGTGACCGTCGAGAATCCCGCCGGGACGATCACCCGAGAACTCGTCGAGGCCATCGAGGCGGGGATCGACGGCGCCGGCACCACCCTGGTTGCGGTGACCGGGGAAGAAGATCTCGCGGTCCTGCCGGCGACGCTCCTCGTCCCGACGGGCGGCACCGTGGTCTACGGACAACCCGGCGAGGGGATGGTCGCGGTCCCGGTCGAGAACGACAGTCGGGAAACCTGCCTGGAGCTGCTTTCGTACATGGACCGGGACAAAGCCTTCTGGGCCGATCTCGGGTGATGATCGGGGCCACCGGCCCCACTGGCTCCTCGGAGAGCGCCCGAAAGCCCCTTCGAAATCCTTTTACAGATTTCGTACCGAAGAGACTGCTAACTGACCATGAACATCGAGATACTCGAGCAGGAGGAAAACCCCCTGCTTCACCGGACCGACGTGACGTTCGAGGTCGTACACGAAGACGCGTCGCCGTCCCGACTCTCCGTGCGTGACAGCCTGGCGGCCGCCCTCGACCGGGATTCCGAGGAGGTCGTCGTCCACGAACTCGACACCAAGTTCGGGATGCGCAAGACCGTCGGCTACGCGAAGGTCTACGAGTCGGCGGCCGACGCGGCCGAGATCGAGCAGGATTACATGCTCGACCGGAACAAGATCGGCGTGGAAGGCGAGGACACCGACGAGGCCGAAGCGGAGGCCGGCGAGTGATGGTCCGGAGCGACTACTACGACGACGAGGGCCAGGCGATAAAAGAGCGGTGTCCCCGCTGCGAGGATGCCTTCCTCGCCGAGCACGAGGACCGGATGCACTGCGGTCGGTGTGGCTACACCGAGTGGACGTAAGGTGCGCGTCCTCGGCATCGAAGGCACGGCGTGGGCGGCGAGCGCCGCGGTCTACGAGGAGGCGACCGAGGACATCCAGATCGAGACGGACGCGTACCGGCCCGAGAGCGGCGGGATCCACCCACGTGAGGCCGCAGAGCACATGCGAGGGGCCATCCCCAGGGTCATCGAGCGGGCCCTCGACACTGCCGACGGCCCCATAGACGCCGTCGCGTTTTCCCGGGGGCCGGGCCTCGGTCCCTGCCTGCGCATCGCCGGTACCGCGGCCAGGTCCCTCGCACAGACCCTGGCGGTCCCCCTTGTCGGCGTGAACCACATGGTCGCGCACCTCGAGATCGGGCGCCACCAGTCGGGCTTCGAATCGCCGGTCTGTCTGAACGCCAGCGGCGCGAACGCCCACGTGCTGGGCTACCGGAACGGCCGGTACCGCGTCCTCGGCGAGACGATGGACACCGGCGTCGGCAACGCCATCGACAAATTCACCCGGCACGTGGGCTGGTCGCATCCGGGCGGCCCGAAGGTCGAGGCGGCGGCCGAGGACGGCGGCTACATCGAGTTGCCGTACGTCGTCAAGGGGATGGACTTCTCCTTCTCCGGCATCATGAGCGCGGCGAAGCAGGCTTCGGAGGAGGGGACCGCGGTCGAAGACGTGTGCTTCGCCCTGCAGGAGAACATCTTCGCGATGCTCGCGGAGGTGACAGAGCGGGCGCTGTCGCTGACCGGACGGGACGAACTCGTCCTCGGCGGTGGCGTGGCCCAGAACCAGCGGTTGCAGGCGATGCTCCGGGAGATGACCGAGCAGCGTGGGGCGGACCTCTACGTGCCCGATGCACGATTCCTCCGTGACAACGCCGGGATGATCGCGGTGCTGGGTGCGAAGATGGCCAGGGCCGACGACACCATCGCGATCGAGGACTCTGAGATCGACGCCGACTTCCGTCCGGACCAGGTGCCGGTCACCTGGCACTCGGGGGAGACGGTCGACACCGACCGGGCGGATGAGCGGGTGATCGAAGGTGCCGAGGCGACGGTGACCTTCGATGACGGGACGGTGACGAAGACCCGCCGGCCCAAGTCCTACCGCCATCCGGAACTCGATGAGCGACTCCGCCGGGAACGGACCGTCCAGGAGGTCCGGTTGACCCACGAAGCCAGGACAGCGGGCGTGCCAACCCCGGTCATCCATGACATCGACCTGGCCGAGGCCCGCATCGTCTTCGAGCGGGTGGGTCGGACCGACCTCAGGAACGAGATCACCGAGGACCGGGTCGCCGAGGTCGGAGCCCATCTCGCCCGGATCCACGAGGCCGGGTTCGTCCACGGCGACCCGACCACCCGGAACGTCCGGGTCCGGGACCCACCGGTTGCGGCCGGGGAACGCGGCGAGGGCGCGGAGACGGTTCTCATCGACTTCGGGCTCGGTTATTACACCGACGACGTCGAGGACCTCGCGATGGACCTGCACGTCTTCGAGCAGTCACTCTCGGGAACAGCTGACGAACCGGCACCATTCGCGACAGCCTTCGAGAGCCGCTATCAAGCGGTCGGTGACGACACGGTGATCGACCGCCTCCGGGCGATCGAGGGCCGCGGCCGGTATCAGTGACCGGGGGGAACTGGTGATTCTGCCGGCGTATCGGCCATGCCGGGACCGCAGGGCTGTCGTGACCCGATGCCCCCTGGGGCGAGCAGGCGGTGCTTCGAGCCCGATCGGGGCACACCGCGCTGACTGCGGGGCAGACAGTCGTGAGTGCGACCCGTTGGAACCGCGGCCACACTGGGTGGCGACGGTCGCGGGCGGGCCGCCAGGGACCCGATCGGTCGGCTGTCAACGCATGGGCAGGGTTGGTCCGGTCTCCCGGGATAAACCTTCGCGAGCCATCGGTGATCGTGGAAGTGGGTAGAAAGGGGCGATCACTGTGGGCCCGCTCGCCCGCTGGCACAACGGTTTTGCCCGGTGCGCTCGTATCGGACGCTATGGCTGAGAACGCATCGAGTGGTTCCATCTTCGGTATCCCTTACAACTTCCAGCGGCCGAGCCTCCGGCGGCTGCTCTCGGCGTACTGGCAACCGGGGAAGGGAATGCTGGTCGAGAAGCCGTTCGGAGTCGGGTATACCCTGAACATGGCGAACTGGCGGTCCTGGATCGTCGTGGCACTGGCTGGGGTGATGGTCTACCTCGAACGCAAGGAATCCGTCGAGACCGAAGAGGAGGCCGTCGAAGTGATCGTCGACGAGTAATCCGGGTACTTTTCTCCCCGCGGGACGGCGTGCGGATATGCTCCGGTTCGTGACGACCAACCCCGACAAGGTCGCGGAAGCCCGTGACCACCTCGCAGCCATCACCGAGGTCACCCAGTTCGACTACGACTACGTCGAGATCCAAGCCGAGGAGGTCGCCGAGATCGCTGCCCACGGGGCCAGGGAGGCCGTGGAAGCGGTGCCGTCGGGCGACCCGGTCATCGTCGACGACACGGGGCTGTTCGTCAGGAGCTTAGGTGGGTTTCCAGGCCCCTATGCCTCTTACGTGGAAGACACCCTCGGCATCGAGCGCGTCTGGGACCTGGCCTCGTCCCTCGCGGACCGGCGAGCGAGGTTCCGCTCGGCGATCGCGTACGCCGACGGCGAGACGGTCGAGACCTTCACCGCGAGCGTCCAGGGAACCATCGTCGCGCCGCGGGGCGAAGGTGGGTTCGGATACGACCCCATCTTCGAGCACGACGGGACCACCCTCGCGGAGATGACGATGGCGGAGAAGAACGCCATCTCCCATCGGGCGCGAGCGCTCTCGAAGCTCGCGGACTGGCTGGCGGAAGGGGACTGAGTACTACCCGAATGGCTGGCAGGACCGGACTGATCAGGCCCGCGGGTCGGCATCGGGCCCTGGATACTCGCCGCCGATCACCGTCTCGTACATCGATACGGGGTCAAACAGCCCGACGAACGCCTCGGGGGTCCGGATGCTCACGTCCACGCGACCCTGCAGGGCAACGTTCGAGGCTGGCGAGACGAAGTCGGGGTCGTGGCTGAGCAGGTGAGCCGCGTTGCCCGCGACCGCGCTCGCGAGTGCCGGATGGTCGCCGGCTGGGTGGGAGACCGATTCCACGAGGTCGGCGGCCCGCTTCCGCCAGGCCTCGGCGAGGTCCTGTTCGGCGGTCGTAGCAATGACCGCGGCGGCGTCCTCGAGCAGCCGGTCACTCGCCACTACCGTAATCCATTCGTGGGCACGGACCAGGTCAAGGGCCGCCCGCGCCGGACCGCCGACCAGGACGTCCGCTGCCAGCACGTCGGCGTCGGCGACGAAGCTGGCGGGGTCCGGGTCGCTCATTCCGCATCCCGCCGCTCGGTCAGGGCTTCACTGATATCCTCGAGTGATACCTCGTAGGCCGATGCGGTATCGAAGAGGGCTGCCCAGGTCATCGGACACCGGTAAGGAGTTCCAGCAGCTCATCGCGGTAAGCCTCGGGAGTCATCCCCAGGTCGACCTCGACGTCGACCGAGATGGCGTCGCTGAGTGCCGTGCTTTCGGCCGTCGCGAAATTCTCGGCGGGATACGCCCCGCCGGACACGAGGTAGTTGCCATCAGCGGCCCAGACCGCGAGCAGGGCGGCGATCGACAGCGCTCCACCCTCGATCGTCAGGGTCTTGCCGGTGGTGACCGGGAACTCGATGTCCCCGACCGGGTACGTCGCGGTGTATTCGGTCAGGTCCGCCTCGGCCCCGCCGGCGACCTCGAGTGTCCCGGTCGTACGGCGCTCGATATTCTCGAGCCCCGCAGTCCGGAGCTCGGTGCGAAGCTGTTCCCTCGCGGTCGTCTCGATCCGGGATCTGACCTCGCCCTGAACCGGTCCAAGTTCGTCCACCGACGGTGCGAGATCGATCCGTGTCGCAGTGAACAGCGCCAGCGTGGCGTCTATCGCCCCGAGGGTGTCCTCCCTGACCCGGGCGGCGAGTTCGGTGTCCTCGTAGGCCACCGATGATGCCTTGGCTTTCACGGTGACCGGCCCGAAAGCCTCCTCGAAGACCGTCTCGTCTGTCGTCTCCGATTGCTTCGTCCACCCGCCGCTCTGGAGTGCGTCCGTCGGGACCTGTGGCGGGGCAACAGCCCCGACAGCGGTCTGGCATCCCGCGAGAGACGCGATGCCCCCGGCCCCGGCAGCCACCAGGAAACGTCGTCGCTTCATAACCGGGTACAGGAACGACCGGCTCTTAATCGCCTCGCTCGGTGTCGAGTACTGGCAGACCCCGAACCCGAAAGTGGCCGGATCGAGACGGGAACCGACGGCCAAGACGGCTCGAGACCCTGTCCATCACGTCACCCACCTGTCTGACGGGTACTTATTATCTGACCCGCGGAAGGGTAGCCTGGACGCGCAGTCTCCCCCGTACCGCGTACCTCTCCCCATCCATCTGCGCGTCCAGTTTTCTTGTGGCGTCTCGGCTGAATCGGTAAAGGGATCCGATCTACTCCTGGCCGGACTGAGACCCGGCCGGTCGGAGATTCTCCAGCGCCGATCGCACCGTGCCCCAGTCGACCGGCGCCTCGAAGGTTGCGAGACCGTGCTCGAACCGTTCTACCTCATCCCCATACTCGTCCCGCCACTCCCCCCTGGCCAGGCGGTCGAGGTCCTCATCGAGTTCCTCACACCGAGCCGAGAGCTGTTCCAGCCGGTCCCCGATGGCGGCTGGTGGCGCTGGGGCCGACTCGACCCGGTCCGCCCATTCGACGAGTTCCTCGTACTCCGCGCGGGCATCCGCGAGGAGGAGGTCGAAGACGAGTTGCTGGAGCCGGGCGTCGAACCAGATCGCTCCCAGTTCCAGATCCGCAGTGCCCGTGGTCTCGTCCACCGCTGTGGACGCTTCTTCGAATGGAGATGAATAATCACCCGCCCCGGTCGCATCTCCGGCCTTGGGAGTCGAGTGATCCCCGCGCGCCTCCAGATTCCTGATCGCTTCCGCTAACTCCCCAATGGCCCGCTCCAGGGCGTCCAGGTCGCCCTCGAGGCTGCGGTGACGGAGCGCGGCGTTTCCCAGCCATTCCCGCAGCGATTCGAGGTCCGCCATGAATTCCTCCGCCGTGGTCCGGGTCCTGCCCGCGTTGTCTTCGAGTGTCGCCGCCTGTCGGGCCAGTTCGAAGAGGTCCCTGCGGTCAACGAGCTGGGTCCGGAGATTCTCCAGAGTTACCCCCAGATCAGCCACTCGAGCCTCGAGCTGTTCGAATCGGTCCTCGAGTCCCTCGAACCTGGCTGCGACGATGTCGAGATCCGCGACTGGGTCCGCCGTCCCCCGGGCTGCGTCGATGTCCTCCCGGACGGTTTCGAATTCCGACTCCGACTTCGAGACCGCCTCGGCCGCCTGGTCGAGACGGGTTTCGACGCCGTCCCAGGTCACCACCCCATCCTCGGCGACAGATTGCAGGACCTCCCTGGCCTCGGCACGGTCGACCGGGCGCGTCTCCGCTACTGTCTCGATCGCATCGGCCAACGGGCTGCCCGCGAGTGTGCGGTCGTCGTCCCCGTGGTCAGCATCCATATCGCGGTCATTCAGCCACCGGTCCGTTATAGCTTCCGCGACGAGTCGAACTGACCCGAGAGTCCACTGACCGAGCCCGTTTCGAGCTGGAATCCTCGATACCTGTCCTCGACGGTTGGAATGCGTTGGGAGATGGGCAGAAAGCGAGGAGTCGAAGAGATGAGAGCCCCAGCGATGCGGACTCATTACCGAACCAGCGGAACTGTTACACCAATACCTGAAAGGCCACTATATAGTGCGCTGGCGTGGGATAGTCGTACCAGTTACAGGCAACAATAGTTAGTCCCAGAAGATATATATTCACATATCTCGTCGCCCATCCTTTACCTGTTTTCCAGACCCCGGAAGCATTATCGGTTAGCAGATATGTATCCCGCGTCAGTGCTCTCGTGGCTCGCGAGACCCGTCTCGGGTCGTGATCCGAAGAGTTCTATAGACACGCCCCTGAGGAGATCAGTTCGTCCTATAATGGGACATTACAGGTCTCAACGTCCACTACAGTTTCCTCCCGACGTCGATCCAGGATCGGGTTCACCGATCGAGTGGCGGCAGGGCCTGCGAGACGGGAACGATTCACAGGACGATGTTCCAGATTGTCAGGTGTCCCGCTGTTCACTGTGTTCGCAGACACCACGATTCCCTATTTGTATCTATATATCCCTCATAGCAGACCCTTTAGTAACCGGCCCTCTGGAGATAGATGATGGTAGTTGATCCAAATAAGCCGTCCCTCACCCGGCGTGGGCTCCTCGCTGGAGCCGGCGCGACTGGCGTGGCGATGGTGGCCGGGTGCACGAGTGCGAACCAGGGCGACTCCAACGGCGGGGACACGAACAACGACGAAAGTGGATCCGGTGATTCCCTCTCTGGGGACATCGAGATATCTGGGAGTTCGACCGTCTTTCCCCTGGCCGAAGCCGTGGCCGAACAGTTCCAGAAGGACCACCAGGACGTCAATATCTCGGTGAAGTCCACCGGGTCCGGCGGCGGGTTCAAGAATCACTTCTGTCCGGATCGGTCCGATTTCAACAACGCGAGTCGACCTATGAAGGACTCGGAGAAGGAGCAGTGTGAGGAAAACGGGGTCGGCTGGCACGAACTGAAGATCGCGACCGACGCGCTGACGGTCGTCGTCAACAACGAGGCGGACTGGGTCGATTGCATCACCGTCGAGGAACTCAAACAGATCTGGAAGCCTGACGCCGCACAGAAATGGAGCGACGTCAGGGAGGGCTGGCCTGACAAGGACTTCGACCGCTACGGTGCGGCAGAGACCTCGGGGACGTTCGATTACTTCACAGAAGCCATCATCGGCGAAGAGGGATCACATACCCCCGATTACCAGCCCACCGAACAGGACAACCTCATCGTCCAAGGTGTACAGGGCAACACGTATGGCATTGGCTACTTCGGGTTCTCCTATTACTATAACAACCCGGACCAGGTCAAAGCCCTCGAGGTAGACGATGGCACTGGCTGTGTCGCGCCCTCCCTGGATACCGCGAAGAATGGCGAGTATACCCCGTTGGCTCGACCACTCTTCACCTATCCGGCGAAGTCTTCGCTGGAAGAAGAACACGTCGCCGAGTTCGCCCGTTTCTTGGTGAAACAAAGCGCGAACGAGGACCTCGTGGCCGGAAAGGTCGGGTACGTCCCCAACAGCCAGGAAGAGATGCAGACCCAACTCGATGAACTCAATTCGGTCATCGACTCGGTCCAGGGTTGAACCAATTCGGTACCTGTGAGGGACGAATCACTGGAATTTTCTTCTTGCCAATGATACCGAGGATGCAATGAGCGAGCGACAGGCCCAGCTCGACCTGACGGGTGGGCGGGGTTTCCAATCGATCAGGGAGGGCCTGTATAAAGTCGTCTTCTTCGTCTTCGCTGCCCTAACCGTCTTCACCACTATCGCTATCATCTTGACCCTGCTGGTGGATGCCCTTACCTTCTTCGCGAACTATTCGCCGATCGCATTCCTCACGGGGACGAACTGGAGTCCGAATCTCCGGCCGGTTCAGTTCGGAGTCCTTCCGCTGGTCTTCGGGACACTGGTTGTCACGTTCACCGCCGCGTTCATCGCCATCCCCATCGGAACCCTCACGGCCATCTACCTCAGCGAATACGCCGCCGACAGCACCCGGCAGGTACTCAAACCGCTCCTGGAGATCCTCGCCGGGGTCCCGACTGTCATCTACGGGTTCTTCGCCCTCGTTTACATCACGCCCGCGCTCGGCGTCGCTTTTCCATCAATCACCACCTTCAACGTCCTCTCCGCGTCGCTCATGGTCGGTATCATGACCATCCCGATGGTCTCCTCCATCTCGGAAGACGCGATGTCCGCGGTCCCCGATTCCCTCCGCGAGGCTGGCTACGGGCTTGGAGCGACCAAGTACGACGTAACCACCCAGGTGGTCGTCCCGGCTGCAACCTCTGGTATCGTCTCCTCCTATATCCTCGCCATCTCTCGAGCCATCGGTGAGACGATGATCGTCACGGTGGCGATGGGGATGCAGGCCAATCTCCCCCTCGTCCAGTCGGCAGAGATCTTCGGCATCGGCATCCCGTTCGTCCACCCCGGTAACGTCTTCCTCCAGTCTGGGCAGACGATGACAGCGGCGATGGTCCAGATTGCCAGCAGCGATCTGGCCGGCGGGACGGTGGCGTACAACAGCCTCTTCGCCATCGGGTTGACCCTGTTCGTGATCACCTTATTGATGAACGTCGTGAGCAACATCATCTCGGAACGTTACCGGGAGGAGTACTGAGATGGCTGGCTCCGACCCCGACGCGGGGGCGGACCCTGGCGAAGCTCCCGACGTCTCGATCGCGTTCACGGGCGTGAGCCGCACGCGGGGCAAGGTATTCGCTGTCCTGGCCAGGGCTGCGTCGTGGTCCGGGATCGTGATCCTGGCGGCGCTCCTCGCGCTGGTCGTGGTAGACGCGTTCGGGTTGGCGGCCGCGAGTTCCGGGTGGTACGCGGGAATGTTCCTCGGGTTCGGGCCACCGACGCTCATCTACACCTGGTATGTCACCCGCACACAGCCGAACCTCCGATGGATCGCGGTGCGGAGCGCCTTGCTCCCCGTTGCGAGCCTCATCGCTGCGGCCGGACTGTTCATCCTCTTCGTCATCTTCGAGCCCCTGGTCTGGTTCACGTTCTATTCGGTGGGTGTCCTCCCCGCCGGGATCATCTACACCCTCCTCGCCAGGCGGGAGGATACCCGGGCACCGCTGTTCGCGGCTCTCGTCGGTGTGCTAGGATTCGCCGCCGCCTCCCAGGTCCTCGCCAGCATCCCCATCCAACCGCTGCCGTGGCTCACGTATCTCTGGGTGTTCGCCATTCCGTTCGCCACGATCATCGCCCGGAGACACGACCTGTCGAGCCAGAATCGGGTCAGCCTCATCGGCGCAGTGACGGCGGGTGGGGTGCTGGCGGGGGGTGCCCTCCCGCGACTCCTCGCGATGTCGCCGGAGATCGCGATGATCGGATATACCGCCATCGTGCTCCCCTTTGCATGGTATGCCGGGCTCGTCCTCGTCCGCCAGCGTTCGCGGTGGCCGGGCCTCCTTGCCCCGCTGGTCATCATCCTCGCGGGGACAGCCGGCCGCTTCCTCGCCGGCGTCCTCGGTGAAACCGGGCCCGACGTCTGGCTCGACTGGCAGTTTCTGACAAGTGCGCCGTCGGTCACGCCCGAACAGGCAGGGCTGTATCCCGCCATCGTCGGATCAGTGTTCATCATCGCCATTGTCGCGGTGGTCTCGTTCGTCGTTGGCGTCGGTGCGGCGATCTATCTCGAAGAGTACGCCCCCTCGACCGGCTACACGGGCGTGCTCACCCGGGTCATCCGAGTGAATATCGCGAATCTCGCGGGCGTCCCCTCGGTGGTCTACGGTCTGCTCGGCCTCGGACTCTTCGTCAACCTCCTGGGGATGGGGCTGGGGGTCGTGGTGGTGGCGGGGTTGACCCTCTCGCTTTTGATCCTCCCCATCGTCATCATCTCGGCCCAGGAGGCGATCCGCTCGGTCCCGAGGGAGGTCCGCCAGGCCTCCTACGGGATGGGAGCAACGAAGTGGCAGACGATCCGGAACGTCGTCCTGCCCAAGGCGGTTCCCGGGATCCTCACCGGCACGATCCTGGCGCTGAGTCGGGCCATCGGGGAGACCGCCCCGCTGCTCATGATCGGGGCCGCCACCACCGTATTTACCCCACCCACCGCCTTCACGAGCCAGGTGAGCGCGATGCCACTCCAGGTGTTCTACTGGTCCTTCTCGCCGAAGTCGGCCTTCCGGGAATTCGTCGCGCCCGCGGGCGTGGTGACACTCTTGGTGGTGATGCTCTCGATGAACGCGATCGCAATCTACCTTCGTAACAGGTATGAACAGCGCATGTAAAGGCAGTATCGACCGCGATGGATGAATCGATGAGCGAGAACATCCCGCCCGAGACTCCCGAGACAAACATCGCCGAAGCGGAGCGGGATATCGAGGACATTCCCGACGCCGAGACCATCATCGAGGCCCGGGACCTCGACGTCTATTACGGGGAGGACCGAGCCCTCAACGACGTGGATATCAAGATCCCGGAGCGGCAGGTCACGGCGATCATTGGCCCGTCTGGCTGTGGCAAATCGACGTTCCTTCGCTCGATCAATCGGATGAACGACCTCATCGACATCGCCCGGGTGACCGGGGTCCTGGAGTTCAAAGGCAAGAACGTCTACGACGAAAACGTCGACCCGGTCGCCCTTCGCCGGCAGGTAGGGATGGTCTTCCAGGCGCCCAATCCATTCCCCAAGAGCATCTACGACAATGTCGCCTACGGGCTCCGGATCCAGAACGACACCGAGAACCTGGACGAGCGGGTCGAACGGGCACTCAAGCAGGCCGCCCTCTGGGACGAGGTCGCCGACCGGCTCGACGAACGGGGGACCGACCTCTCCGGTGGCCAGCAACAGCGGCTCTGCATCGCCCGGGCCATCGCCGTCGACCCGGAGGTCATCCTCATGGACGAACCTGCAAGCGCCCTCGACCCCGTCGCGACCTCGAAGATCGAGGACCTTATCGACGTCCTGGCCACGGAGTACACCGTGGTCATCGTCACCCACAACATGCAGCAGGCCGCCCGGATATCGGACAAGACGGCCGTCTTCCTCACGGGCGGGGAACTCGTCGAGTACGGGGACACCGACCGGATCTTCGCTAACCCGCGCAACCAGCGGGTCGAGGATTACATCTCCGGGAAGTTCGGGTAGCGGTTGCTCTCGGGGTCCTGATTTTGCGTCGTCGTACCAGCAAGGGTACTCGATATCCGAGCGGCGGTCGTGACCCCGTCATCCCGGAGACGGGACAGCTAGTATATAATACGGGGACGGGGCCAATAGAAATCGCTGAAGTAAAACCCGCAGCCGCTACGTTTACTGGGTGACCGGTACTTTGTCGCGGTCGAAGTGTGCTTGGAGTTGGCGGACAGTGTCCTCGAACTCGCCCGTGTTGTCGACGCTCGTATGGCCGTCCTCGATTGGCTCGAACTGTCGGCGGAAGAGCTCGTAGATCTCGACATCGGCGTCGCTGGGGTCGTCGGTCCGCTGGCGGATACGCTCCCGAACAACCGAGGGCTCGGCGTCCACTTTCACCAGCCGGATGGGGACGTCCAGTTCGCGGGCGGCCTGCTTTGGCCCGGTCCGGTGAGACCGACGTTTGAAGGTCCCGTCGAGGACTGCACTCTCCCCCCGGCCTATCGTTGC
>CAZQNH010000025.1:27659-32577 GCA_964594685.1 uncultured Halobacteriales archaeon | reverse complement strand
AGGTCGTGGTGATGCCGTACAAGACCTTCCGGCTGAACACCACGGTCTGTCCCCCTTATAACGCGGACTTCGACGGCGACGAGATGAACATGCATGCCCTTCAGAACGAGGAGGCCCGCGCGGAGGCCAGGGTCCTCATGCGCGTGCAAGAACAGATGCTCAGCCCGCGGTTCGGGGAGAACATCGTCGGCGCCATCCAGGACCATATCACGGGCACCTTCCTCCTGACGAATACCAACCCGCAGTTCAACGAGACCCAGGCCCTCGACCTCCTCCGGCAGACAAGCATCGACGAACTTCCGGACCCCGAGGGCGAGGACGAGAACGGGCGGCCTTACTGGACCGGCCGCCAGCTCTTCTCGGAGTTGCTTCCCGCCGGGCTGAATCTCGAGTTCTCGAGTTCGGCAGGCGATACGGTTGTCATCGAGGAGGGCCAACTGGTCGAGGGAACCATCGACGAAGACGCCGTGGGTGCCTTCGGCGGCGAGGTGGTCGACACGGTCGCGAAGGTCTACGGGAAGACCCGCGCCCGCCAACTCATCAACGAGATCTCCTCGCTGGCGGTTCGTGCGATCATGCACTTCGGGTTCTCCATCGGGATCGACGACGAGACGATCCCGCGAGCGGCCCAGGACCAGATCGATGAGGCTATCACGAACGCCTACGACCGCGTCGAGGAACTTATCGAGACGTACGAGCGCGGCGAACTCGAGAGTCTGCCGGGTCGGACCATCGATGAGACCCTCGAGATGAAGATCATGCAGACGCTGGGCCGGGCCCGGGACTCCGCCGGGGACATCGCCGAAGAACACTTCGACGACGAGAACCCCGCGGTCGTGATGGCCCGATCTGGGGCGCGTGGCTCCATGCTCAACCTCACCCAGATGGCCGGCGCCGTCGGTCAGCAGGCCGTCCGGGGAGAGCGGATCAATCGTGGCTACGAGGAACGAACCCTCTCGCACTTCGAGCGAAACGACCTCTCGGCCGAGGCCCACGGGTTCGTCGAGAACTCCTATACTGGCGGGCTCACGCCGAAGGAGTTCTTCTTCCATGCGATGGGTGGCCGCGAGGGACTGGTCGACACGGCGGTCCGGACCTCGAAGTCCGGGTACCTCCAGCGCCGACTCATCAACGCCCTCTCCGAACTCGAGACCCAGTACGACGGGACGGTACGGGACACCAGTGACACCATCGTGCAGTTCGAATTCGGCGAGGACGGCACCAGCCCAGTCGAGGTATCCTCGACGGACGCTCACGACATCGACGTCGAAGAGATCGCCGACCGCATCATCGGGGCCGAGTTCGAGGACGAAGCCGACAAAGCCGAGTTCCTCGGGGAGACCGAACCGCCAACGGATCTCTCCGAACACGGTGCGAGCTGGGAGGTGGAGTCGGATGACTGAAGTCACGAACGCGATGGAAGATCGCATCGAAGGCTCCGAACTCCCTCGCCGCCTCCGCAACCGCCTCTACGGGACCATCGAGGACCGAGAAGACGTGACACTCGAACAGGTCGAGGAGATCGTCGAGGGTGTCGAATCCCAGTATCTCGACACCCGAGTAGACCCGCTCGACCCGGTCGGAACCGTCTCTGCCCAGTCCATCGGGGAGCCCGGAACGCAGATGACGATGAACACGTTCCATTACGCGGGTGTCGCGGAGATCGACGTCACGCAGGGTTTGCCCCGTCTCATCGAGCTCGTGGACGCCCGGAAGGAACCGGACACCCCGATGATGACCGTCCACTTGGCCGACGAATATGCCACCGACCGCGAGAAGGCCCACGAGGTCGTCTGGCAGATCGAGTCGACGAAGATCCTCGCACTCGGGGACATCTCCACGAACGTGGCGGACATGATCGTCCGGGTCAACCTCAACGAAGAGACACTCCAGGAGCGCTGGCCCACCGTTGATGCGACCCAAGAGATCGCCGCCGAGATCGCTGAGACGATGGAAGACGCCCTGGGCGTCCCGGTGGCCCAGGAGGGCACCGTCGTGGAATTCGGCCCCGAACAGCCGAGCTACCGCGAGTTGCTCCAGCTGGTCGAACAGCTCCGGGACGTCGTCTTCAAGGGAATCGAGGATATCTCACGCGTGGTCATTCGGAAGGAGGAACTGGAAGATGGCGAGGAGTTCGTCCTCTACACAGAGGGCTCGGCGTTCAAGAAGGTCCTCAAGATCGAGGGCGTCGACGCCTCCCGTACCACCTGTAACAACATCCACGAGATCTACAGCACCCTGGGCGTCGAAGCAGCCCGCGAGGCCATCATCGAGGAGACCATGGATACCCTCGAAGAGCAGGGTCTGGGCGACGTGAACATCCGGCATCTCATGCTGGTGGCCGATATCATGACCAACGACGGCACGATCCAGTCCATCGGCCGGCACGGCATCTCCGGGAGCAAGGACAGCGTGCTGGCGAGGGCCGCCTTCGAGGTAACGGTCAATCACCTCCTCGACGCGGCCATCTATGGGGAAGCCGACGACCTCAATGGCGTCATCGAGAACGTAATCGTCGGGAAGCCGATCAAGCTCGGCACTGGCGACGTCAACCTGCGGATGCGGGCAACGAAGTCGGACTGATATGAATCTCACCCTCACGGACGAGGCACGGCGATATATCGCGGTCTTCGAGAACTTCACCGAGGCGACGGCGGTAGATTGCGTGATCGAGGAGGATCGTGAGCGGGTCTTATACGTGGTGACCGCCGGCGAGATGGGCCAGGCCATCGGACCCGACGGTCGCCGGGTGAACCGGCTTGAAGAGCGACTCAACATGGACGTCGAACTGGTCGAAGACTCCCCCACACCCGAAGGCTTCGTGGCGAACGCCCTCGCTCCAGCCGCAGTCTATAATGTCACAATCTCGGAGAACAACGACGTGGTCGCGTACGCTGAGGTCGACCATGCCGACAAGGGCGCGGCCATCGGGAAGGAGGGCCGGAACATCGAAGCGGCGAAACGCCTCGCGAAACGCCACTTCGACATCGACGACATCCAACTCACCTGAACGGACATTTGTGCGGCGCTCGCCTCCAGCTCGCTCGAGTAAAGCACCATCAAAAGCCCCTTGTTCCCGGTGGTACTCATCGGCCCCCGCCTTCGGCGCGGTGCATCTGCGGCCTACCGGGTCCTTTGGACCGATTGGTCGCCGAATGGCCGGGGGCACTCCACCCGCAGCTAACGAGTCCGCGAGGGAGTGGTTTGGAGAACCGGACGGACGCGGTTCTGCGAGCGCAAACGATAGTGAGCGCTCGGGCCGAGGAACCCCCGGCCGGGGTGAGGATGGCTTTTGATGAACACTTTGCCGAGCAGCGTCGCTTTCGACGCCGCAAAACGCAAAACGTTCCTGGCTGCGGATGGCCGAGTTTAAGTACGTGCACAGGTTATCCCGGCGTATGCCGAACGGTAAGTACGCCGCTCGCAAACTCAAGAAGGACCGCCAGAACCATCGGTGGTCCGACTCGGAGTACGCGCGGCGCGAGCGGGGCCTCCGCACCAAATCTGATCCCCTCGAAGGGGCCCCACAAGCACGCGGTATCGTCCTCGAGAAGGTCGGAATCGAGGCAAAACAGCCAAACTCCGCGATCCGGAAATGTGTCCGGGTCCAACTCATCAAGAACGGCAAGCAGGTCACCGCCTTTGCGCCGGGCGATGGGGCCATCTCCTTCATAGACGAACACGACGAGGTTACCATCGCTGGCATCGGGGGCGCAAAGGGCCGTGCCATGGGCGACCTCTCCGGCGTGAACTACAAGGTCGAGAAGGTAAACGGTGTCTCGTTGATCGAACTGGTCCGGGGCAACGCCGAAAAGCCGGTCAGATAACATGGCTGCCGACGAACCCGAGCCGGAACGACCAGCCGGCACCGAAGGAGAAGAAGCCCAGGCGAAACTGTTCGGTCGGTGGGAGGTCACGGGCATCCAGTACTCCGACCCGAGCACGCGTCGATACATCACCGTCACCCCGGTCGCCCACACGATGGGCCGTCACGCCTCGAAACAGTTCAAGAAATCCGAGATCAGCGTGGTTGAGCGCCTCGCAAACCGGCTGATGCAATCCGGCGAGAATACGGGCAAGAAACAGCGCACTCTCAAGATCGTCGAGGAGGCCTTCGAGAACATCGCGGAACAGACCGACGAGAACCCGGTCCAGGTGCTGGTCCGTGCCATCGAGAACGCCGCGCCGCGCGAGGAGACCGTCCGCCTGAAGTACGGGGGCATCTCCGTTCCGAAGGCGGTCGACACCGGACCCCAACGGCGGGTCGACCAGGCGCTCAAGTTCCTGGCCGAGGGGACCTACAATGCCGCGTTCAAATCGCCGAACGACATCGAAGACGCCCTCACTCGACAACTGATCGGCGCCGCCAACTACGACGTCCAGACCTACGCTATCGGGCAGAAAGAAGAGAAAGAGCGCGTCGCGGCTGCCGCCCGCTAACGACTAGGGGCCCTTTTCAGCAGTCTCGTTCGTCTCGTCTGCTTGTTCTCCCATCCCTTTCCTCACTCCGCTGTCTCCGTCTCACCTCTCCTCCAGCTATCTATTCGCGCTCATCCGACGAGCGACGGGCCGCGAGAACCGGCGGCTGAGAGTGCCCCAGAGCAGCCGTTCGGCCTCGCCTCCGGGCCGATTGGCCAGCAACCCTCGATCTCCGCCGGGCATCTCGATCTACTGCCGCAGGAGGGAAGTGATACTTAGTCTGCCGCGGTTTTCGATTCGGTTCCGCGGGAGGCGAAATAGGTGCCGATGGTATCCACGAACGTCCTGAGACACTCCTCCTCCGTCGGATCTCCCTGGAGGGACCGGAACCGCCGACGGAAGGACTCGAGATCGATGGCCGGGGCGTCCCGTTCGGCGGCGTGCGCCAGGTCCCCGATCCGGTGGTCGGCAACGACCTCGTGTCTGTCCAGCAACGCCA
>CAZQNH010000025.1:0-27559 GCA_964594685.1 uncultured Halobacteriales archaeon | reverse complement strand
GCCAGGTCCCCGATCCGGTGGTCGGCAACGACCTCGTGTCTGTCCAGCAACGCCAGGGCGAACGCCGCGTTGACGACCGTCAGTGCCGGATCGGCGGTCCGTGAGAGGCTATACCCGCCCTCTGGGACATCCCCAGGTCGGTCGCGGATGGCCGCGGCGAGTTCGGCCTCCAGGAAGGCCGCGAGTTTCTCCCCCGAGCTGACCGACAACGTGATGTCGTCCGCGTAGATGTCCCGGATGTGATTCGCGATCTGGGATGCGTGAGGTATCACCGCGCTTTGGACGCGTTTGCCAGCCAGTGCGAGGAACAGGACCTCTTCGGTGTCGACGGTATGGGACGGATGGGCCTCTTCCGCTCGGCGCATGTGGGCGAACTCGTGGATCGCCAACTCGGTGGCCATGGCACTCGTCGCGGCCTGTCTGGAGAGCGAGAGGACGTGTCTGTCGGTGAAGTGGCTCGTCCAGGTCCGCTCGTCCGGGTCTGGCGAGACCTCGATGTCGATCGGTTTCTCGATGTCGTGGGTGGGCTCGAGCCGCGAGCGGGCCTCCTCGAAGGGCATCGCCGGGATCGACCCGTGGACGCGGAGGTCCATGCTAAACGGTAGCAAGGGTCCCACGCAGAAGATTCTTTCTCCCGGGAATCTGGACGTGACATGTCGTATACGGGCGGAACGCGAATGGGGAAACACTACCCTTTTGAACCTCCTGTGGATAGGAGTCACCAATAATGGGCCGACGTAAGAAGATCGTCGAACAGTGTGAGCGGCTCATGGACAAACCGGAGAACATCCGGAACATCGCCATCGCCGCTCATATCGACCACGGGAAGACGACGCTGACGGACAATCTCCTCGCGGGCGCCGGTATGATCTCGAAGGACCTCGCCGGCCAGCAACTCGCGATGGACACCGAAGAGGACGAGCAGGAACGGGGGATCACCATCGACGCCGCGAACGTTTCGATGACCCACGAATACGGGGGCCGTGATCACCTCATCAACCTCATCGACACCCCTGGCCACGTGGACTTCGGTGGGGACGTGACCCGGGCAATGCGAGCAGTCGACGGGGCGCTCGTCGTCGTCGACGCGGTGGAAGGGACGATGCCCCAGACCGAGACGGTCCTCCGGCAGGCCCTCCGCGAGAACGTGAAGCCGGCCCTGTTCATCAATAAGGTCGACCGTCTCATCAACGAACTCCAGGAAGGCCCCGAGGAGATGCAGGAGCGCCTTCAGACGGTCATCCACGAGGTCAATGAACTCATCCGCGGGATGGCCGAGGAGAAGTACGAGGAGGAAAACTGGAAGGTGAGCGTGCAAGACGGCACGGTTGCCTTCGGTTCGGCGCTCTACAACTGGGCCATCAGCGCCCCCTCGATGGCCGAAACCGGCATCGATTTCGGGGACATCATCGACCTCGAGCGAAACGAGCAACGCGACGAACTCCGGGAGAAGGCGCCGCTGTCCGACGTTGTCCTCGATATGGTCGCGGAACACTTCCCCAACCCGCTGAAGGCCCAGCCCGAACGGATTCCCACTATCTGGCGGGGCGATGACTCCCTCGACCTGGCCGAGGACATGATGGAGGTGGACAAGGAGGGTGAGGTGGTCTTCATGGTCACCGACATCTCGATGGACCCCCACGCTGGGGAGATCGCGACGGGTCGGGTCTTCTCCGGTACCCTCGAGAAGGGCCAGGAACTCTACGTCTCCGGGACCGCCGGCAGGAATCGGCTGCAGTCGGTCGGGATCTTCATGGGTGGCGAGCGCGAGGAGGTCGATCGCGTCCCCGCGGGCAACGTCGCCTCGGTTACCGGGCTCAAGGATGCCATCGCCGGTTCGACGGTCTCGTCTCTAGAGATGACCCCGTTCGAGTCCATCGAGCACATCTCCGAGCCGGTGATCACCAAGTCCATCGAGGCCCAGAAGATGGACGATCTGCCGAAGCTGATCGAGGTCCTCCAGCAGGTCTCCAAGGAGGACCCGACCATCAACGTCGAGATCAACGAGGACACGGGCGAGCACCTGATCTCGGGACAGGGTGAACTTCACCTGGAGGTCATTACCCAGCGCGTCGAGCGCAATCCGGGCATCCCGGTACGGACGGGCGAACCCATCGTTGTCTACCGCGAGTCCCCCACTGCGTCCTCAGACGAGGTCGAGGGCATCTCTCCCAACCGTCACAATCGCTTCTACATCTCCGTCGAACCCCTCGACCAGGACATCGTCGAGACGCTCAAGCTCGGTGAGGCGACCATGGACATGCCCGAACAGGAACGCCGCGAGGCCCTCCAGGAAGCGGGAATGGACAAGGACACCTCACAAGATGTCGAACACATCGTCTCGACCAACATCTTCATCGATGACACGAAGGGCATCCAGCATCTGAACGAGACGATGGAACTCATCCTCGAAGGGGTGGATGAGGCCCTCGAGGACGGTCCGCTCGCCGCGGAGCCGGTGCAGGGCGCGCTCCTCCGTCTTCACGACGCACGTCTCCACGAGGACGCCATCCACCGGGGTCCGGCCCAGGTCATCCCGGCGGTGCGCAACGCGGTCCACCGGGCGCTTATCGATGGGGAGATTCGCCTTCTCGAGCCTATCCAGGATGTCCGCATCGACGTCCCCTCCGAGCACATGGGTGCGGCCTCCGGCGAGATCCAGGGTCGGCGCGGGCGCGTCGATGACATGTATCAGGAAGGCGACCTGATGGTCGTGGAAGGTATCGCCCCGGTCGAAGAGATGATCGGGTTCTCCTCGGACATCCGGTCGGCGACCGAGGGTCGGGCCTCCTGGAACACCGAGAACGCCGGGTTCCGGGTACTGGTCGACAACCTCCAGCGGGACATCATTATGCAGATTCGAGAGCGGAAGGGCATGAAGACCGAACTGCCCGAGAGCGTCGATTATATATAGGACAGGCCGACGGTCCGAGGGTCTTTCTGCCATGGCGAAATGAGTGCCGAAAAACGCGACTGTGCGACCGGGTCATGCGTTCGGTGGCACTGACAGGCGATTGCTTCGACAGGGGCCCAAATCCCCGGTTCCTCCTACAGGTCCCGCGGGACGGTGATGTTCCGCAGGTGGCTCTCGCAATCGGGACAGGACCTACTGTTCGGGTCGGTATGTCGTGTCCCACATGACGGACATTCGAACGTGTTCTGGGAAGGAGTGTCAGGAGTGGGTCGCATACCGATACCCTGTAACGGCGTTTTGCCTGTTATATGTTATCCTTTGCCACCTTGAGAGAATATATATTCAATACATACGGGTAAGCCCTCGAGGCGACGAAATTGTTCGCAACCGGTCACCAATCATCCGTCGAGAAATGATGTCCAGGATCGTAGATCGCGAGCTTTCCTGAAGGCATGCACTCCCAATCCCCGAGCGAGATCTCGAAAACCCCAGTGTTTCCGGACCTGTTTGTTGGAGAGGATTCCAGGAGGTACCCCCGCCGTCGATATCATGCTCGGTCCAACTCAGGCCTCCACCCGATTTCCCTTCATGGCGGCCCAAAGCCACGTATCCAGCAAGTCATTTCGCCTGCGATAGTCAGCGCGGAGCTCGTAATCGGTCCAGAATACACGAGATTCTTCGGACGATACGGTGGATGCGGCCGCCGTATTCAGCAATTGGTCGGAACTGCCCACCGACTGTCATCAGGGACAGCACGACCGCCACGGCCGATATCTGACTCAATGTTCCCCGAATGAGACCCGAGAGCCCGGATGCGAGATGATTGACCCGTTGTGCTTCCCGCCGATTCCAACACGTGCTCCTGCGTGGTGAATGGAGAGTAGCGTGCTGAACCGACCCATGCTCGGGAAGTAATGATAGTGATATGTACGGAGACTGATAGGATTCGAGTCTCCCATCTGTGTATCCATCCTCCGACGTGACCATTCGAACAATCGGCCCCAACATCCGTATGGGGGGGGGTGGTTCTGGCAATCGTTCTCCCCAGGTACGACGCTCGTTCGGTCACCGCGAGTCGAATCAAAACACCTTCGAAGGAAACCACCTGAGGGCCAGTATGGCTACCCGGACCGGCCTCGCTTCCCTCCGGGGTGGGGGCCGTGGCTGGACGCTGATGGCCATCGCGGTGGGTTGGGTGTTCGTCCTCGGGGGCCGCTTCCTCGTGCCCGCGGTTTTGCCGCAGGTAAAGGCCACCTTCGGCGTGTCAGATTTTGCGGTCGGCGTGGCGATAACGGTCATCTGGGCCGCGTATGCGCTGATGCAGGCTCCAGGTGGCTTGCTCATCGACCGCCTCGGGGAGCGCCGTCTCCTCGCCGGGAGCCTCGCGCTTACCGCGGTCAGCATCCTCGTTTTGGGCATCGCCCCGGTCTTCTTCGCCTTCCTCGTCGGGTGTGGCGCATTCGGCTTTGCGAGTGGGTTGTATGGGCCCGCCCGGGGAACGGCGCTTTCCCGAACGTTCCCGGACAACGACGGCACCGCCATCGGCCTCACGCTCGCCGCCGGGTCCCTGGGTTCTGCAGCACTCCCCTTCATCGCCGGTGCCCTGGTCGAAACCTACGGGTGGCGGTTGGTCGTCGGAGGCCTGTTGCCGCCACTCGCGTTGGCCGGGGTGTTCGTCTGGCTGACCGTCGCGGAGACAGGCGGCGGTGCGGCCAGGGTTTCGCCGGAGGATCTCGCCGGTGACGTGATTCGAGCCATCCGGAACCGGGGAGTCGTTATCGCCACGACGGGGGTGACGCTGATGCTCTTTGCCTTCCAGGGATTGTCAGCATTCCTGGTCACCTACCTCGTCTCGGTGAAGGGGTTCGACCAGGCGACCGCTGCGGCGGTCTTCTCATTACTGTTCGTCGGGGGAGCGGTCTCGCAGTTCATCTCCGGGACGCTTTCGGACCGGTTCGGTGACCGGCTGGTGCTTGTGGGCGTCGCGGTGCTAAACGTCCCACTCCTGGTTGCCGTTCCATTCATGGATGGCAAGATCGTGCTGGCGGTGCTAACACTATTATTGGGAACCCGGATCGGCGTCAACCCCGTTTCGAACGCCTACATCATCGCGGTCCTGCCAGACCACGTCACCGGCTCCACCTGGGGCGTGCTTCGGACAGGGCTGTTCCTGCTCGGGGCGGCGGGCTCGACGGTCGTCGGCGCGATGGCCGACGCTGGATTGTTCGACGAGTCCTTCCTGGTGCTCGCAGCGTTGACCGCCGTCGCCGCGGTTGTCTATGCGCTGCTCCCTGCGCGAACGGTCAGTCCCAGCGCCTGAACTCTTGAGCCTCGGGGACCGTCGGTGTAACCGCCTGCTGTGTCTAGCCCGCCGTATCCGCGGTCCGGTACCCAACAACTGCCCCCCTCTACAGTTTCGGCATTCGCCCGGAACTCCCTGACCACTGATCAAGTCTCCCTTCCATTGCTTGCAGGGATGCTTCGGTTCGCCGGTCTTCCTCGGCTTTTGGGCGGATGCCGGAGCAGATCAAGCGGTCATATGTGGAGGGTGTCGAGCCGCTGTCGAGAGCCTAGCGTGGACAGCTCGGGACCATTGTGATTGGTGGAAGTCCTGCAACGGTGACCACGAGTGTCTCGACCGTGCCCACGTCCTGAAAGGCACGGGATTGCCAGCACGATGGAGCGTCTTGCATTCGGCACGCAAAACCCACACGATGGCGGCGAACGCGGACGAGAGGGAAACACGGAACCCGCTGGACAGTGGTCTCCGACCGGGTCCGGCAGGTCTTTACCCGCTCCGTGGCAATGGCCGACCGAACGAATACCATGCAGGGACAACAGCAACAGGCCTACGATCGGGGGATCACCATCTTCTCCCCGGACGGGCGCCTGTATCAGGTGGAATATGCGCGGGAAGCAGTCAAACGCGGCACGCCGGCCATCGGCGTCCGGACGACGGAGGGCGTCGTCCTCGCGGTGGACAAGCGGTCCCGCTCGCCGCTGATGGAATCGGAATCGATCGAGAAGCTCCACAAAGTGGCAGATCACGTGGGCATCGCGAGTGCGGGCCACGTGGCCGACGCTCGCCAACTCATCGACTTCGCCCGGCGCCAGGCCCAGGTAGAGGAACTCCGCTACGAGGAGCCGATCGATATCGAGGTCCTGACCAAGGCGGTGACGGACAACATCCAGCAGTACACACAGATGGGTGGGGTTCGGCCCTTCGGTGCGGCGCTTCTGGTCGGGGGCGTCTCAAACGGCGAGGCCCGACTCTTCGAGACGGACCCGAGCGGTACGCCCAACGAGTGGAAGGCGGTCGCCATCGGCGCTGACCGGTCGGATCTCCAGACGTTCCTCGAGGAACACTGGACTGATGAACTCGGCCTCGAAGACGGGGTCGATCTGGCCCTGCGGGCCTTGAGTCGCACACGGGAGGAGCCCCTCGAGGCGAGTGGCATGGCCGTGGCTGTCGTCGAGACGGAGACCGAGGCCTATCGCGAACTCGACGAAGCCGAGATCGGGGCGTCCCTCGAGGAGATCGAACCGGAGGACGAAGAAGAATGACCCCCGAAAACCCCTACGAGCCCGAGATCGGGTCCCTTCCGGAGGCCGACGAACTGCCGGCCGAAGCCCAGTCCGTAGAGACGGGGACGACCTCGATCGGGCTCCGGACCGAGGACAGCGTCGTCATCGCCACCGACCGCCGCGCCAGTCTCGGGGGCCGCATCGTCTCGAACAAGAGCGTCCAGAAGGTCGAACAGGTCCACGATCGGGCCGTTCTCACCCTGGTCGGGTCGGTTGGCGGCGCCCAGTCCTTCATCCGTTCGATCCGGGCCGAAGCGAACCTCTACGAGGCCAGGCGGGGCCAATCGATGTCGATGAACGCGCTCGCGACGATCGCGTCGAACTTCGCCCGTGGGGGCCCATTTCTCATGATCAACCCGATCCTGGGCGGCCTCGATGATTCCGGCTCGCACGTCTACAGCATCGATCCGTTAGGCGGCCTCTCGGAGGACGACTACATCGTGACCGGGAGCGGCATGCAGTTCGCCCTCGGGGTTCTCGAACAGGAGTATGACGAGGAGATGGACCACGAGACCGCAATCGAGGTCGGGACGAGGGCCGTCCAGAGTGCGTCCGAACGTGATACCGGAAGCGGGAACGGGGTCACCATCGCCGAGGTGACCGAGGAAGGCGTGGATATCCACGGGCACGAGGACCTCGAAGAGCTGCTCTGACCGTTCGGTCCGCGAGGATCCGTGCGGTTTGCGGGTGCCCTTTCCCACCCAGTCGTGTGACTCGACGGGCGTCTGGGGTCCCGGACGTGTATCGCCCCATTGGGTCGCGATTTGCCTGCCTGATAGAATCGGTTTCCCGAGTGGCGCTTCGTGGCCCGTGGCGCCCGAACCTCGGTTCACAGTCCCCAGAGCACCGCGATCCCCAGCACTGTGACCACCGAGAGCAGTAACTGCAACGGCGCGCCGACTCGGAAGAAATCGGTGAAACGGTAGCCGCCGGGCCCGTACACCATGAGGTTCGTCTGATAGCCGACCGGCGTCATGAACGCCGTGCTGGCGGCGAAGGTGACTGCCAGGACGAAGGCGAATGGATTGGCTCCGATGCCCTGGGCTGTCTCGACCGCGACTGGGATCATCAGGACCACACTCGCATTGTTCGAGATAACATTCGTGATCAGTGAGGTCCCGATGTAGAAGACCCAGAGAACGCCGAGGGCAGGCAGGAATTCCCCGGTACTCGCGACCATCTCCCCGATGATCGTCGAACCCCCTGTCTTCTCGAGAGCGATTCCGAGCGGGATCACCCCCGCGAGAAGGAAGATGACGTTCCAGTCCACAGAGGAGTACAATTCATGGGGTCGAAGCACGCCCGTGAGGGCCATGACGACGACGCCTGCAAGTGCACTGACCAGGATAGGAACGATGTCCAGGGCCGGGAGGAGGACCACCCCCACCATGATAGCGATCGCATGGGGGATCTTCTCGGTCCGATACTCCGGCCGGTCGGGTTCGTGACCCACGATGAAATCCCGATTCCGGGACAGCCGGTCGATACTGTCAGTCGAGGCCTGCACAAGGAGGGTATCGCCGACCCGTATCCGTCGTCGATCCATCCGTTCGTGGACGATACCGCCGTGCGAGCGGAGCGCCAGCACGTTGGCATCGTATCGCTGCCGGAAGGCGGAGGACTCGAGGCTCGTCCCGACCAGCGGCGACCCGGACGGGATGATGACCTCGACGAGTGTTTGGCCCTCCTTCGCCGCTTCCAGGTCAGCTTCCGTGACAGCGTGCTCCTCGGCCCCTTCCAGCAGGGTGAGTCCCTCCATTTCGATCACGTCGTCGAGGGTTTCCTTGTCGGCGCGGATCCGGAAGACGTCCCCGGCCCTGATCTGTTTGCCTTCCAGGTTTTCGATGAACCGGTCATCACCCCGGGAGATCTCAAGGACGTCCACGTCGAACGGGGCGCCGTCAAGGGCCTCCCGGACGGTCATCCCGATCATCGGGGAGTCTTCGCGAACCGTGGCTTCCGTGAGGTACTCCTGGAGTTCGTACTCCTCGATGTAATCCTCACGAGGCTCGATTCGTTCGGGGGTGAGTCGATACCCGATCGTCCCGAGATAGGCCACGCCGACCATCAAGATCACGACGCCGAGTGCGGTGAACTCGAACATCGAGAACGAATGGCCGATGAGTCGGTCCGAGACGTCACTGGCCAGGATATTCGTCGAGGTCCCGATGAGGGTCAACATGCCACCCATCATCGAGACGAAGGATAGGGGCAGAAGCAGTTTCGAGGGCGAGGTATCGCCCCGGTGTGCCAGGTCCGAGACCACCGGGATGAGGATCGCGACGACCGGGGTATTATTTACGAACCCGGAGGCGGGGCCGGCGATCCCCATGGTCGCCCCGAGTTGCTTGAACTGACTGTCACCCGCGAAGGAGGTCATCAGGTTCCCGAGCTTCTGGACCACCCCGGTCCGACTCACCCCCGCACTGAGGATCAACATCGCCAGCACGGTGATGGTCGCCGGATTGCCAAAACCCGAAATCCCCTCCTGCGGCGTGATCTGGGTCCACTCGCCGAACACCATCAGGAGGACCATCACCAAGATGGCTGTCAGATCCACCGGGATGTGCTCCGTCGCGAACAGGACCAGCGCGAGGCCAATGATCACGAGAACCACCACCACGTCGAGGGGCAGCGCGCCTCCCGTGGCGGGGAGGACGAGTCCGGGTCCGGAGACACCCATCACCTCCCGGTGGGACCCCGACCGGGAAAAATTGGTACGTCTTGTTGCGTTCCGGTCCCGCCAGTCCGCCCTGGATTGCTGCCACCGTCCCGCACGGTCATACAATTCCCCGATGCTTCTTAGCCCCGGCTCCCGTCGACGTCGATCGCGTCCACCGGGCAGACGTCGACACAGAGCATACAGTCGATACAGTCGACCTCGCGGGCCGGGTCGGCTTTCCGGTCGCTTTTCGGATGGCCGGGCGTCTCGGTCCAGTCGAAGACGTCGACCGGGCAATCCTGCAGACAGGCCCCATCGCCGATGCACAGGTCGAAATCCACGGCCACGTGGGTCCCATGGATGCCCAGGGTCTCGGGTTCCTCGACCGGGCCCCAGACGGTGTGGCCCTCGTGCTCGTCGACGGGCTCCCGGGAGTGTTCGAAGTTGGGGTCGATGGGCATAGGTGAGCCAGGGTTCGGTCGGCCGAGTATCCTCCGATTATCTCGATCGGGTACGCGTGTGTTACTCCCGCTCGATCGTGACGTGGTGTTCGGTCACTGCCGTGACCTCGCCGTCGATAGACGCGTGTTGGGGGATGCTGATCCCCTCGTCTGCCGGGCGGCCGATGCGGTCGCCTCTCGAGACGATCTCGCCCGGGCTGACCTCTGGGACGCTCGGTTCGACCAGTCCCTCGAAGGCTGGATTGCTCACCAGGGGAACGCGAACGCGGTCCGGCGTGAGCGCCTGGGGCTCGCTCTCGAATTCGCGGCCCTTCCACTCGGCCGGGCCGAGGATGTTGACCCGACCCCCGCCGAGTTTGTTCTCCTCTACGATCTCCTGGTCGATGATGAGCAGACAGTTCGTACGCTTTCGCACCCCGAACATCTCCGGCGAACGTTCGATCTCGAAACTCCACCCTGGCCCTCCGTCGGCGAGCACTTCCCCGCCACCTGGCCCCCCGGGTCGTCCCGCCGCCTCGAGAAGTGCCGAGCCGGTGGTCCCGACCGGGACCTTGAGGAACCGGTGACGGGGCGTGTCGCCATCGACGTGGACGTACTTGTGGGTGACTGGTTCCTCGTGGGTCAGGGCCCGATGCATGTTGAACAGGGTCTCCGTATTCTGGACGATCCAGCCGTGATCGACGGGGAGATCGCTGCCGATCACGGTGTCCGCAACCAGCCGCAGGAGCACGCTTTCCATCCCGTACTCGTACCGGTCCTCGGTGCCCGCGACCACCACGCCGGACTCCTCCGCCGGATCGATCGGGAGGTCTTCTGGGCCGTAGACGGTGGCATCGGTGTGCTCCTCGAGGCTCCCGAGCCAGATCCCCCGATAGTGGTTCTTCGTGCCGATGACCACCGACTTCAACCCCATATCGAACAACCGGTCGAACAACTCGGCGAGTTGTTTACCCGACTGTTGGCCGATCCACCGGTCTTTGAGGAAGTTTGGCTCGCTTTCCTGGTGGTTCACCATGAGATAGTCGATGTCGTCGAAATGTTCCCACTTGGCGTACGTCGGAAAGCCCGCGCCCCCTGCGCCCACGATGCCCGCCGACCTGACCCGCTCCACCAGCGAGGACGTGTTGAGTTCGGCCGTCTCGGTTCCGGTGGACATTGTTGACATAACTGGCACACATCCCCAAAAGAAGCCTGAGGTAGGGGCGAGGCCCGTCGGTTTTCCGCAGCGGCGTCTTTTTACCGAAATATGCCTTACTAGTGGGCGCATAGAGTTCGAGAAATCCACCTTCGGGCAGTCGAGAACAGTCAGTTACTCGCGGTTCCGCGACTGACGACTCGGCCGGGAATGTTCGGACCCCTTACCGCGTTTTCGCAGGCCCCTACCGCGGTCACCGGCGCCGGTGAGGCCTCGCAAGGCGCGGTTCTGGTGTTCGTCCTCGCAGATCCAGTTCAGATCGTCGTCATTCTCGATGGCCGGGTGGTGGGGGTCGAGGAGGATGACCTCGAACCACTTCTGACTCCCGTCTTCGCCGACCCAGTAGGAGTTGAGCACGCGGAGGTTCCGGAACTTCCTGGTGGCGCGCTCCTCCGCGATACGCTGGAGGTTCTTCTTCCGCCCGATGCGGTTGACCCCCTGGCGCTTCGTCCGTCGACCGGCCGTGAACCGGGATTTCCGGGCCGTGCCTTTCCTGACACTGACCCGCGCCAGGACGACGCCCTGTTTGGCCTTGTAGCCGAGTTCCCGGGCCTTATCCAGGCGGGTGGGGCGCTCGATACGTTCGATCGCCCCCTGGTCTCGCCACTCCTGTTTCCGCTGCCACTGCAACTCGGCGACGGCCCCGTCGTCGGGGTCTCGCCAGGCTTCCTTGATGTGGGAATAGACGCTGCGTGTCATGTGTGCACCCGCGGGCTTGGTGGTTCAATCCGCGATGGATCACATCCCGTCCCGAGATAAATCGGGAGCCCGCTGTCGCCCGCATCCCAGCGAGTTATCGACAGTCCGGCACGGTCGGCTAAAAGGACTTCGAAAGTTCATGGCGGTCTTCGAGCCGGTGTCACTCGCCCTCGACCTGGAAGGACATTGACCGGTCCCGCTCGAAGGTCATCGGCGGGATGTCACTCCCGGGGAGCCCGATGAGGGTCCCCGACTCTGTGTCTTCCGGAACCGAGTAGACCACGTATGCGTCGACGCTCGCCCCCGCCTCGATCTGGACCGGGAGCTGGCCCGAGGCAGCCTGGAGCGGTTGGTTCCCGTATCGGGTATTGTTCGTGGCGAGCGCGAGATAATTCGACCGGAACACCAGTGTCTCCGCAGTTGGGTTGGTGATATTCAGTTGGACAACAACGAACTGCTGGCCGTCCGGGGCGGTGTAGGCCTCTCCATTGGGAGCCACGACCCTCGACTGTTGGCGCGCGTTCCACGCGATTGGGACCGGCGTGGCGTTCCCGGCGCTCAACGAGACCGCGGTGATGGTATAGCCACCGCCACCCGCGCCGAATCCGACTTCTGGCAGCGGTAGTGCTCCGATGACGCCGCTGAGGGGCGTCCCGATACCCAGGAACTGGATCGCCCCCAAGACCACGGCCACGGCGAGGACGCCCATGAAGAGCGTCTGGAGGCGTCCGGGCACTCCGGCCCCGTCCGGGACCTGGAGACCCACGTCCGATAACCGATCCATCAGTGATCCGCCGACGCCGCCACCGCCGCCGGAACTATGCTCCTCGACTAGGTCGTGGACGTCCTCCGCGGCGACAGTCTTCTCGAGTGCCTCCGGGTCCAACAGATGGACACCGTTCGCGTCTGCGACTCCGCGGGCGTCCTCGCTGAAGGTACCCCGGGTCGCGGCGACTGCCGTTTCGATCCCCTTGTCCTGGACGAGGCTGACGGCCTTCTGGAGTAGCTGGCCGGTGACCGTCTCGTCCCGACCCGGGATCACGAGCATTAGCCCCCGGGAACCGTCGGCTTTGTCCCCGGTGACCATATACACTCCTTCATCGCGTTCCGTGATAGCCGTCTCCCAGCCGCGACTCTCCCAGAGGGCGGCGAGGAACTCCACGAAGGACCGCTCGGTCATCTCGTCGAACATGCTCACCTCGCCTCCGGTGGTTCTGCGGTACCACCCATCTCGGGCCCATCTGCGTCCGCGACCCCTAATAAAGCATACCCACTCACGGCCGCCTCCGTCTGGCCAGGAGGGCCACGGCCAGGAGCGCCACGACCGGAAGGGCAATCGACAGACCGGCGTTCCCACTTGTTGTGCCCGGGGTGAGCGGGTCCTGGGTCGCCACTGAGAGAGTGGTCACCGTGGCGGTGGTCGACCTGTTGGTCGTGGTATTCGTGGCCGTGGTGGTCCCGTTCATCTCGGGCGTGGTGTTGGTCCTATTCGTCGCAGCGTCGGGCGGTCGTGGCTCCCCGGTCTCCGGGACGAACACGACCGCCACTCGAGAGGCATTCGCCCCAGCTCCCCGCACCGAACCGTTCGAATCGTTCTCCGGGTAGGGTCGGTCAACGCCAGGGTCGTAGGTCCCGTTCTCGTTCACATCCATTACGGCGGTGACCCGGAGGTACGCACTTCGATCGAGCGGGGGAGAGAGGGTCAGGTTCCGCATCCCGATCCGTTCTTCCCCCATCAGGGCGGAGACGCCCAGTCGAGTGCCGTTCATGTCATCGACAACGAGGAAACCGCCGACGCCGAGTGAGACGTTCTCCACCCTGGCCCTGCGACCGTCTTCGGCGGTCTGGTTGTGGAAGTCGAAGGTCGCGTTGGCGGCTCGCAGGCTGACCTCCCACTCGCCGAGGTCCCGCCTGTTCTGGATCCATAGCGGGAACGAGATACCCCGGGCCTCCCCGGAGAAGTCCATCTGGGTCCCGAAGGTTCCGTTCTGGGAGACCGTGGCCGGCGCCTTCTGCAGGAACGGCCGCGGCTCGAAGGCCCGGGCCCGGAACTCGAATTCGGTCCCTGGTGCGTAGTTTGTCGACCCCCGAAGCGCGATGACATCATCCTCCCACGGGTAGACATCGAGTTGCCCTAGGTCTGTTTCCAGGTCCACTGCCGGTCTCACGACGGTCACGGTGAGGTTGTCCTCGAGGCTATCTTCCTCGAGCAGGTGGTTATAGTCGGCCTCGATGCTCAGTGTGACGTTGTACGTATGACTCCCGCCCTGTAGGGAGACCTCGGAGGTGTCCCACACAACGAGCAGGTTCTCCCGCTCCTGGTTCCAGTAGGTCAGAACACCGTTGGACGCGGAGGCGACCGAGAAGGAATCACCGTCTTTGTTGGGTTCCGGCCGCTGGTCCTCGAACCGAAGATGGAACCCGTTGGCCGCGTCCGTGCCACGGAGATTGTTTGGATTGATGGCTTCACCCAACCCGCTTGCATTGATCTCGATGACGGCGTAATCACCTCGGGCGACCCGGTTCTCGGGCGTCGCCGCACCCATTACATCACCGTGGTCGGCTTGGATTCGGTCCAGGCTCCTGGGGGCGATGTGGGCGTTCAGCGACGCTTCCTGCCGTGCTTCGATGACGAGCATCCCCAGGTCCTGGGGGACTCCATCCACCGTGAGATTCAGGTTATACTCCGTTGGGGCGAGTGACGCCGAGAGCCCGGTCTCCGGGTACAAGAGCGACGCATCGCCACCGTCGACGTACTCGTTCGGATCCCGACTCGTGGAATCGTACGTGTGGATCGTCACGGTGGAGGTGCCGGACCCGCTCACGTTGACCCGGAGGCGATACCCGGCGTCCTCGTCCCCCACGTAAAGCGTGGCATCGTCAGAGTGGGAGAACGTGATCTCGACGGCGCTGCCCCGTGTGACCCGGTACGTCGATGCCGAAAACGAGCCCGAGGTCTCCTGGGCCGCGAACGCCCCCTCCGCAACCGGCGGGGTTTCCGCCACCGGATCAGGGACTTCAGGCGAGGAGGCCTCGGCTGCCTGACCGATGGCCCCGCCCGGAACCAGCGAGACCACTACCACTGCGGCAAGCAACCCCGCGACGGCGGAACGGGCCCGGGACATCTGTACCTGGCTGAGTGGTTCCTTTCCGGGGTTCATAATTCGAACGGAGACCACCGCGAGGCCCAAACATCGCCGAAGGCGTCGAGGAGGACCCCTCAGAAGTCCCCGAGAGTGGATTGATTCGCCTTCAACGCAGTGGCTTCGGTCCCGAGCCGAGACCGAATCTCTGTGGCGAGGTCGTCCACGAACCCGTGGACGGTGTAGACACGCTCCGGATCCACCGCTCGGACCACCTCGAGTAACTCCTCGAAGTCACAGTGGTCGGATAAGGGAAACGCGACGTCGAGGTCCCTGGCGAACCGGTAGGACTCATCGACGGCCCATCCCGAGAAGCCGGCTTTCACCGCTGCCGTGTCCGTGCGGAGTCGCTCCACGAAACCCAACGAGTTCGTCTGCGAGGGAAGCACGAGTACATCATCAGGGCCAAGGCTGACGTCGTCATCGAACCGTGTGGCCCGGAAGGCGGCGCCAGTCTTGGCCTCGATGGGTCGATTCAGCGCCTCGACCGCGGGCGTGACGAAGATCCGGGTCCGATCGGCACGGTCGGCGAGGCGAAGCAGCTCCTGTGCCCGCCCCAACGCGTACCCCATGAGGAGGACCGGCGAATCGCTCGTCTCCTCGAGCCAATCGACGATCTCGCGTTCGACCGCCGACTGTTCGGGAAACCGGTACGCGGGTCGACCGTATGTGGATTCGATGATCAGGACGTCCGCCTCAACCGGTTCGAATCCCGACAGCCCGAACCGGTCTCGGACCGAGCAGTCACCGGTATATAGATACCGAGTTTCACCGTCCACCAGGAAGGCACGGGACCCCGGGATATGGCCCGCCGGGAGGGACTCGATAGTAGGCGGCTCAGCTCGGGTCGGTCTGGGTTCGTCGGGTCGGCGAACCTGTGCCAGGTCGAGGCTCAGCCCCGACGCGACGACGGACTCGGGGGCAGTAGCGTAAAGATGGTCCCCGTGGGCGTGACTCAACAGGTTGTCGTCTCCTTCCGGTTCGCTCGCGTCCGCCACCACCGAAGTCCCGTCCTCGAGGTCGATCCGTATCCCATCACGGATATTCACCCCGCTCATGGGCGTCGGTTCCCCGGCACCAGGTAACCCCTTGGAGAATCACGGTACTCGCCTTGCATCGCAGAACCCATGCTCTCAGAGGAACGCCCCCTCAGTGTGGATAGTTGAGAATGGGTCCACACCATCGCCGTGGGCATTCCAGACGGCATGGGGTGACGCCCATTCCCTCGCATTCTAGAATGGCACCGGGCAACCGACCCACGGGGCTTCCGGGCGAGTAGGTTTACCATCATTGTGATTCGTACAGCGACTCGACCCGCGAGAGGCTGTCCACGTCGGATAGCGAGAGGTCGTCGCGGAAGCCCTTGAATCGAGGGAAACGGAGCGCGTACCCCGAATCGTACTCAGGCGATTCCTGGACCTCCTCGAATTCGACCTCCAGGATGACCGATGGGGTAAAGGATACCTCCCGCCCGTTCTGCTCCTGGATGAGTGGCTCGAGCCGTTCCGTGACTTCGGCCAGTTCTTCGTCGGTGAATCCGGTCGAGAGCCGCCCGACCTCCAGGAACTCGTCGGTCTCGGGGTTCCGGCAGGCGAGGTACAGCCTGCCGAGCTTGTTCCGTCGACGCCCCTCGCTGTACTTCGCCCGGACCACGACCAGATCCAGTGTCTCTAGGGTGGGTTTGAACTTCATCATATACCCCACCCGTCGGCCTGGCTGGTAGGTGGCTTGGCCGTTCTTCAGCATGATTCCCTCCTGGCCCTCCTCGAGGGCGGACTCGAAGAACTCCCGTATCCCCTCGGGGTCGCCGGTCCGGCGGTTCGCGGCCCGTTCGATATCCCATCGGGAACCGGTCAGATTGGCCTCGAGCCGGTCTATCCGCGTCTCGAGGGGGATATCGAGGAGCGACTCCCCGTCGAGGAACATCACGTCGAACAGGTAGCACACGACCGGGATCGATTCAGCCGTCTCCTCGATATCGTACTTGCGCTTGACCCGTCTCGAGAGGGTCTGGAATGGGACCATCTCGTGGGTCTCCGGGTCATAGCCGACGATCTCGCCCTCCAGGATCGCGGACTCGACGTCGATACCGGTCTCCACCGCCTCGACGACGTCCGGGAATTGGGTGGTCACGTCCTCCAGCCGCCTGGTGAAGACGGTGACCGCCTCGCCCTCGACGTGGATCTGGGCGCGGATCCCGTCGTACTTATACTCCGCGAGGACCTCGGCCGGGTCCTCGGCGACGTTCTCGAGTGCCGCCTCGATCGACTCGGCCTTCTCGGCTAGCATCACCTGGATCGGCCGGCGGAGTTCGATATCCAGGTCTTCGAGCCCCGTGACCCCGGAAGTACGGGCTCGTTGGGCCACCACACGGTAGTCGGTCGAGACCTGGTAGGCCCGCTCGACGGCCGCAACGGCTTCATCACTGCCGTCGAGGAACGCCGTCGCGATCGCGTCCCTGATGGCGCCCGCACCAACCCCGATGCGGAGGTGGCCCAGGACGGTTCTGACGACGTACTTCGCGGCCTCGGGGTCGGCGTCGGAGAGCAGGCCCGCGATGGCGTCGATCTTCCGCCCTTGGCTGCCTGACCCCTCGTAATCCGCGAGTTCCACGAGGGTCTCCTGGACGCGGTTGACCGTGAGGGATTGGGAGAAGAGGGTCTGCTGGCGCTCGGAGTGGATGGCCCGCTCGGCTGCATTCCCGAGGTCCCCGGTCTCTCGCCACCAGTCCTCGATGGTGTCCTCGTCGATGCCCGTGGCCTTCGAGATGGCAGTCTTCGTCAGACTGGAGGAGACCCCGAGTTCCCGGCTATCCCAGGCCGGAAACGGCGAGCCCCGGAGCAGGGTCACCAACAGTGGGAGGTGGTCCTCGTCCGCGGCGGAGAGGGCCTCGGCCAGGATCTCGACGATCTCGTTGTTCGAGGCGGTCTCCTCCAGTTCCCGATAGACCGAGACCAGGGCGGCATAGTCCATCATCCCCCGGTAATCGGCTCTGCGTGAAAAGTTTTCAACGTCATCCTGCCCTCGGGACGTGGAGATTTACTGGGAGCGTGATATTCGTGGCCGTCAGGACGGTCCCGAGCGCGAGGAGCCCACCGACGAATAGGATCCAGTTCGCCACCGGGTCCTCTGCCCGACAGAGTGGCAGGGATATCGAACGATCCCAGACGGGCCAGAACGGTCGCACGCCCGCTGGAGTGACGGCGTCCGAGACGAGATGTGTCACCACCCCGAATGCGAGGATTGCGGCGACACCGGTCTGGACGAGGACTGGCCCCTCCGGGAGGATGGACTGGCCGGCGACCATCGCCCCCAGCCCCAGGACGAGGGCGAACCAGATCGTGTGCGTCGGCCCTCGATGGGGAACGAAGGGAAGCCGCTGATCGAGGTCGGGCAACCTGGCAGCGACGAGCGCAAGCGGAAGCCCCAGGACGGCGAGCCATCGTTGTCCGGGGTCGAGGAGGGCGATGATCGGCGCGTACCCGAGCATGGCGGCTCCGTGATGACCGACTTTGTGCATGGACCGGGTTGGCCCGATTCTTCCGGATAAACATTCGGCCGCTGGGGCTTCGGACAGGACGCTGTTTGATACGACGACAGGCAACGACTGACACACGAATGGTGCTCGGGAATGCCGACCGTTGAGAGGCCCGTCGGAAGTCCCACCGGGTCCGGAATGGGTGCCCGAGAGCAGTTTCTGTGCTGGGACCGACGCTGCAGGGGCCCCGGCCACGACCTCAAAGATTCATGGTGTCGGCCCCCGGAGCCCGAATCGATGGCCACCACCGAGTTGCTCCTGGGCGGGATACTACTCGCGCTGGCGATCGTAGTCCTCCTCTTGATTCGGGTGCTCCGGGCCGTCTCCCGGACCGACGAGGGAGTGGATACCGACCAACTGACCGCCGCTCTCTCCCGGACGCTTTCGGACATGGACTTCGCCGAGGAGGTCACCCGTATCGCCGATAGAGCTGCGGAGATCCAGACGCTCCATCGGGATCTCGATCAGATGCTTCGTGCGCCACGGGAGCGAGGTGAGTTCGGCGAAGCACAACTCGAGGTGATGCTCTCGGATCACCTCCCGCCGGAGATGTATGGCATTCGGGAGCAGGTGATCGGCACCAAGACTCCTGACGCCCACATCCGGACTGCCGAAGGGATCGTCCCTATAGATTCGAAGTTCTCCCTCGATAGATACGAGCGATATCGTGATGCGGAGGATCCCGAAACCGAAGACCGGCACCGCCGAGCGTTCCGGGACGCGGTCGAAGGACAACTCGAGAAGATCGAGGCCGATTACGTGCGCCCGGAGGACGGGACCACTGATTTCGCCTTCGCGTACATACCCTCCGAAAGTGTCTATTACCACCTCATCACCGAGGAATACGACCTGCTTCGCGAGTTCACCAAACGGGGCGTCCAGGTGGTCTCCCCCCTCTCCTTCGGCCACAAACTGGAGTTACTCAAGGCGGGCGTCCAGGCCCAGAAGCTGTCCGAGGAGGCCCGAGACATCCTCGATAGTCTGGAACGCCTTGGCACCCGGTTCGAGGCTGTGGAGGACGAATGGAGCACCCTGGAACGCCACCTCTCGAACGCCGTGAAGAAGGCCGACGACGTCGACCGCGAACTCCAGCGGGTCCGCGACGCTTTCGATCGGGTGGAGCAACCGTCGTTGGAGGACTGATTGCCGCCAACTTGCAGTCGAGGGTCTCTGAAAAGGGCAGCGGCGGTATGGGAAATGAGTCTTCTGGCATGGCCAGCGGCGTTATTGAAAGCACGTGTGCTGGCCCTGGACAGGAGGGTGAGCAGGGCTTCGTTGAACAGGGCGCCACGGCCTGACTGCACGTTGCCGGATTACCGACGGAGGGGGGTGAATTCCCGCCAGTGGCGGATCGTCCAATACGCGAGGCCGCTCCCGATGAGTCCCGCGGCGAGCAGATAAAGGATGAAGTCCGACTGGAATACCGCCGAGGGGTACTTGTAGGCGTACGCGACGCCTTCGCCCGCCAGGGTCACCAGCGCAAAGACGGTCACCGTCAATCCGATGGTAGCCATGAGGACCTGGCTGCCATCGATCCTTGGGCGTTCGAGGAGGAATAGGGCGGTCACGAATCCCAGGGCCATCACTAGCACGTAATAGGGGAACCGCACACTGAATCCTGGAACGCCACCCGTGAACAACGAGAGCGTCCCGAGGAACGCGGCGGTCAGCACGACCGTGGAGGCCAGTATCGGGACGACCACGCGGAGTACGGTCTCGATGTCGGGCCCGCCACCGCTCATCCTCGCCATGGTGTGACCGACTTTGTGACCGGGGAAAAGTGTACTGGCCTCGTGTCCGACGCTCGTCCGACGAATCGGTCGCCTGCCCCCAGTTTTCCCGACCCTCCCACACCAAGTATTTAGCCCCGGATTGCCTACCTGCTTTCGAATGGCTCGCGAGACGGAGCGGATCGTCGTCTCCGAGGACGGACTCTCCCTGCCGGTGATCGAGGTGCTCACGGGACGGGGAGTCATCTTCGGGAAGAGCGGTTCGGGGAAGAGCAACTCGGCGAGTGTCATCGTCGAGGAGCTACTGGAGAAGGGCTTTCCGCTCCTCATCGTGGACATCGAGGGTGAATACGCCACCCTCAACGATAGATACGAGATCGTCCACGTGGGCGACAGCTCGGAATTCGACTTCAAACTCTTCGAGACCGACCCCGAACAGATCGTGGATTTCTGTCTCGACCAGAACCGCCCGGTCATCATCGATATCTCCGATGTGCTCGAGATAGACCAGGCTCATTCCATCATCGAAGACACCTTGACACTCCTGTTCTCCCGTGAGAAACGGGTCCAACAACCGTTCTTGGTCATCGTGGAGGAGATCCACGAGTTCCTGCCCCAACAGGGTGGACTCAACGACCTCGGCGAGACGCTGATCCGCATCGCGAAACGCGGGCGGAAGCGGGGATTGGGTCTCTGCGGGCTCTCTCAGCGGCCCGCGTCCGTCGACAAGGACTTTATCACCCAATGTGATTGGCTGGTCTGGCACCGTCTCACCTGGGAGAACGATACGAGGGTCGTGAAATCCATCCTCGGGGCGGAGACGGCCCGTGAGGTCCAGGAACTTGAGACCGGGGAGGCGGTCATGATGACGGACTGGGACGAGTCGGTCAGGCGGGTGCGGTTCAGACGCAAGCGGACCGCCGACGCCGGGGATACGCCGACGCTCTCGAAATCCGCGCGACGGGATCTCACCGCGAGTCCGACGGACTCGACCGTCCGGAGTCAGAGCACCGAAAGTGAGTCAGATCCAGGCCCTTCCCCTGCGGATAGGGAAAACGTATCAACGTCAGACGAAGCTGGTGATGGCGGAAGTACAAACTCACTGATCGAGCCGTATCCCGCGAAGATGATCGAAGCCTCTCGCTCGACGGAGAGCACTGATGCGGAAGACGACGGAGCGGAGCACGAGGATGGTGAGGGACCGCCAACCGAATCTGTCGGGAGCGACGATGCGATCCCCACGGAGGCAGGCGCAACCGATCCCGGACTCCGCGCACCGCAAGACCGGGAACCTGCCGTCGCCACGCTGTGGGAATTGGGCCAGTTCGTCACCTATGTTCTGGTCAAATTCCTCAATTCGATCGTGCATGGATCCCGAGTTGTTGTGGCGAAAGCAACCGGTGGGAACGAACCCGTCGACCGACTCACCCCCGTTTCTCATCAGGCCCGGAAACCAGATCCCTCGCGGTGGAGCGTCTGGATCGTCCTGGGGTTACTGGCCGTCGTGGTCACACTGGTGGTTCTGGCCGTCGTGACCGGACTGGGGTAGGTTTATTCTCTCTCCGACGTGGATGTCGAATATCGCCGTGTCCAGGAAGGGTGTCAGCACGCGGGTCTTCGTGTCGCAAGCCCCCGGCACCGATCTTACCGTCTATCACACGAGCGACGAGTGTCCAGTGCTTCCCGGTGCGTATACGGAGATGGACCGCTCGCTCGCGCGCGAGGAGGGGCTGCGGGAATGTCACCGGTGTATGGAGCGGCGCTACGACATGCTCGAATTGTAGAAAACACCAGCCAGGTCGGCGCCGGCCCCCGGGTGGGACATGAGTATACTCTTCGTGACGACCGACCGCTATTCCGGCCTGATGACTGACTCGCAGCTCGGACACTCGGCGTATTGCGTCGACGTTCCAGATCTGCTGTACTCGATGAGGACGTCGCCGGGCCGTATGGCGGTCTCACACCGGGGACACGTTCCGAGGCGCTGGTGTTGACTCATGGATTGGGAGAGCGTGTGACAGAGGGCGCAACGAGTCGGGGTCTCGCCCTCAACAAACTCAACGATATCCGGGATAAAGAAGGCACGCGAAGCGGGGTGAAAGTGAAACTGTATGGGGACTTCGTGTGTGGTTGTGGACGCCGTCTGCGGAGATTTTACGCATCTTGGTGAAACGAATCCTGCTATATGCGGACTCCCTTTTACTATAGCGATATATGGTTTATATACGGGTAGAACGACCACCCTCCACGGGGTTGGACAGCGCATCCGTCCGACTGTTGCCGGGACCCGAAAACGGCTCAATCGCTCGTGATCGGGGAGAAGTCCCCATCCACGATGGATTCGGCCATCCGATGCGTATCGATGTCGCTGATCTCCTGGGGATACTTCCGGTTGAAGTAACTAACGATGTTCGAGACGTCTCGTTCCAGGAACTCCCTCGCATTTTCGTGGTCGGTGGGCACCGATTGGGGCCAGTCGAACAGGGTGATGCCGGATTCCGCGACGAACACATTGTACTCGCTGATGTCCGCATGGACGAACCCACGTTCGTACGCGCGGGCGAGTTCGCGGAGGATGAGGTCGAGGATGCCGCGTACCTGGTCGTCCGCTAATTTGGCTTTGGCCAATTCCACACCCGCAATCTTCTCCATCACGATCGCATGCCGGTTCTGGTCGATCGGCCTCGGTACCTCCACCGCGGGATATAGGCTCGAGAGGGCATCATACTCCCGTTCGGCAGCCTTTCGGGCAGTATACTGCCAGGAGACGTGTTCCCGGTCGGCGGTGTACTCCCGCTCTCGATGGACTTCCCGGAAATCGGTGTAGCCCTCGCGGTGGAACTTCAACGCGAGGGGTTTGTAGGATCTAACCTCGTAGACGTCCGATTCTTTGCCCACCCCCAGGGGAGCCCCGAAGCCGTCTATGGTTTCCCGCTCAGCGAGTGTGCGTAATGCTAACGCATCATATCCCCCGAAGGTCAATCGGAGCCCCTCGTATTGGATAGTCTTTCGCTCGATGAGTTCGAGATCCAACATTCGGTCCAATCGGTAGGTTACCTCCTCCGCCGTGAGTCCCGAGAATTTCGGCAATTGTTCCCGGTTCACCCATTTTGAGAATCGCATTCCCTGCTCGACCCCGGAGAGGAGGTGGAAATCCTCAGGTTCGAGGTCGGCCATCACCTCGGCGACTGAGAGGACCATCGATGCCGGATACGCCGCCCGTCGGTAAAAGCGACGCGGCCACGAAACCGGCAAAAACATCCGTAAATTACCTATAATAAACTAAATAGCGCTATATCGAATTGTAGCACTCGGCGAGCGCCCCTCTATGGCCTATATCTGTCGGTAGAAGGCGCACATCTCCCTTATTCGCCTGAATATATGGACAACCGGATTCCTCACGGTGAGCGGAATCGATTAGTACGAGGGGTTCTACCCATCCCTGTGGCCCTTTCAGAGCTCCCCTGGCGGCTGATTCCGGAGGAATCCCGATCCGGGGCGATGAATATGGCCCTCGATGAGGCAGCTGGCCGAGCCGTCGGACGAGGTGCCGATCCAGTGTTGCGCCTCTATCGGTGGCAACCGAGCACGCTCTCCCTGGGTTATAACCAGGATCCAGCCACGATCGACTGGACGGCGTGTCGGTCACGGGGGGTGTCCGTGACGAGACGGCCGACCGGCGGCGGGGCGATCTATCACGACCGTTGGGGGGACATTTCATATTCTATCGTGATACCCGCCCAAGTGGTATCAGGTGATCTCCTCGAGAGCTATCACACGCTCTGTTCGCCACTTCTCGACGCGTTCGAGCGCATGGGCGTCGCAGCCGAATTCAGTGAGGATGAACGACCCGGTGTCTGGCCTCCTGCGTGCTATCTACGGCCTATCCATCCGGCTCATGATATCGTCGTCGACGGCCGGAAGATAAGTGGGAACGCACAGTACCGACAGCGTTCGGTAGTCGTCCAGCACGGTTCGATAACCTTCGAGTCCGACCCGACTCGCCATCTGGCGGTTTTCGACGGTCTTGGGGCCACCCGAGAGGCGTTCGAGGAACGGGTAACGGACGTTCGCTCCGATGGGGGTATCAGCCGGCAGGAGGCAGTATCTATCCTCGAGACTGCGCTTCGGGAGTGGGGAGGGGCCACCACGGGGTCCTGGTCCGGTGAGGAACTCCGTCAGGCTCGTCGGCTGGCCGAATCCAAGTACCGATCGCCGCCCTGGGTCCGTTCAGGCATCGACCCCACGGATTGACTCGCTCTCCGGGAGCCGAAGGGACTTTGCCCCGGGGGGATTATCGGCCGCCATGCATATCGGTGCACACGTGTCGATCGCCGGTGGCGTACACAATGCGGTCGAACGGCAGATCGATGTCGGTGGCAACTGTGGGCAGATCTTCACGCATTCGCCGCAGGTCTGGAGTCACAATGAAATCAGCGAGGATGAAGCCGAAGAATTCGTGGAAGACACGGAGGCGGCTCTCGACGGTCCGTGGGTCATCCACTCGTCGTATCTGGTCAATCTCGCCACCCCCAAGGATAACCTTCGGCAGAAATCGGTCGATTCGATGCAGCGCGAGGTCGATGACGCCGCAAGACTCTCTATACCCTACGTAAACGTGCATCTCGGAGCCCATACCGGGGCGGGTGTGGAGGGCGGATTGGACAATGCAGCTGACGCACTTGGCGAACTTGACGTGCCGGCAGATGTGACGGTGTTGATCGAATCCGACGCAGGTAGCGGGACGAAGCTCGGTGGTGATTTCGAACATCTCGCGGGGATCCTCGAACGGTCATCGCAGGACCTCGAGGTGTGTCTTGACACCGCCCATGCGTACGCGGCTGGCTATGACCTCTCGACCCCGGAGGCCGTCGACGCCGCCGTCGCCGAATTCGACGAGGTGGTGGGCCTGGAGACCTTGGCATGTATCCATCTGAACGACTCCCAGCACGGTGTCGGGACGCACAAAGACGAACACGCCCACATCGGGGAGGGAGAGATCGGCGAGGCAGGAATGCGGGCGATCCTTAATCACGACGGGCTTCGCGACCGGCCGTTCGTCCTCGAGACACCCACGAGCGGGGATCGGGGATATGCCTGGAACATCGACCGGGCCAAGGAACTCCGCGAGTCCTGACCGAAATATTAACCCGACAGTCGGGTAATACGTGACTCGTGCGCCGCTTCTCGCCGGAATATCTTCGGGATACACGACGCGGTCTGTGGGACGATCCTCGCCCTCTCGGCCAACTTGAATTGCCGGACCGGGACCGGATTCTCGACGTCGGGGCCGGAACAGGTGAGTTCACGCGGGTCCTTCGGGAGGAGTCACCGGGATGGGTCGTCGCCGTCGATGCGGACCGTGATCTGCTGCAAACTGGTGGCGGGGGTGATGATGGACTCGGTGACCGCGTTGTTGGCGACGCGACCAGCCTCCCGTTCCGGACGAATTCGTTCGATCTGGTGGTCTGTCAGGCGTTGCTCGTCAACCTCCGCGACCCGGAGGCGGCAATACGTGAATTTAGCCGGGTCTCGTCGGGCCTGGTCGCGGCCGTGGAGCCCGACAATAGCGAGGTGACGGTCGAGTCTACGGTCCCGGCCGAATCGAGGCTCTCCAGGTTGGCCCGGGAGTATTACATGGCGGGTCTCGAAACCGACGCGGGTCTGGGCGGCAAGGTAGTCGAGTTGTTCCGGGAGGCAGGGATTACCGGCCTCAGCACCGTCAGATCGGTCCACGAACGGTCGGTCGAACCCCCGTATTCGAGAGCAGCGCTCGAATCCGCGAAGCGGAAGGTGACAGGGTCACGCCTCGCCGAGCAACGCTCCACGCTACTCCGGAGCCGTCTCTCGCCGCCGGAGTTCGAAACGCTACTTGACGAGTGGCGGGCTATGGGACGGGAGATCGTTACCCAGATGGGCGAGGGGACCTACCGACGGACGGCGACGGTCCCGTTCTATATCACCGTTGGCGAGACCCCGAAAAAGGGCACAGATCGAACGTAAACGGTTGAATCGGCATGCTCGACCCCGATATCATGCTTGCAGTGACTTGACAGCGATCGGCTGGACGATCAGACCGTCTTGATGGGTATGCCTGATCCGGCTGTAATACACCCTCCATCGGCCGGGAGCGAAACCGTGAAACGCCCCAGTCCGCTATCGGGTGGTGATGGAATGTGACAAGTGCGGGCGGGATGCGGTCATGTATGCGGCGTATTCGGGCTCGCACCGCTGTGATGCACATTTCCGCCAGTCCGTCGAGAAACGGGTCAAGCGTCGGATCAGGACGGATGGATTGGTAGCGGCTGACGCCGAACCCGAGGATCCGGTGACCTGGCTGATCGGGCTGTCGGGCGGCAAAGACAGTGCCGTCCTGACTCACATTTTGGCGGAAACCTTCGGCCGGGACCCTCGGATAGAACTGCTGGCTCTCTCTATCCACGAGGGTATCGAGGAGTACCGCGAGGAGAGCTTGGAGGCGGCCCGCGACCTGGTCGCCGACCTGCCGATCGAGCACGAGACGGTCACCTATTCGTCCGAGTTCGGGGTCGAGATGGACGACGTGGCGGAATCGGACCCCCTCGATATGGCACCATGTGCATACTGTGGGGTGTTCCGGCGCGACGTCCTCGCGGCGTCTGCTCAGGAATACGACGCCGACCTCCTGTTGACGGGGCACAATCTGGACGACGAGGCCGAAACCGCGCTCATGAACGTCCTCGAAGGGAACGTCGCCCAGATGGGCAAGCATTTCGACGCGAGTCTCGGGCCACTCCCGGAGCGCGAGGACAGCACTGATTTCGTCCCGCGGGCCAAACCCCTCCGCGACATCCCGGAGAAGGAGGTGGCCCTCTATGCCCATCTCGCGGACATCCCGGCCCACGTCGCGGAATGCCCGTACGCCAGTGAGTCGTTCCGGGGCACGGTCCGGGACCTCCTCCTCGAGTTGGAGGACGACCATCCAGGCACGAGACACTCCATCGTATCCGGGTACGAGGAGTTGGCCTCGTTTGCCGCCGAGGCGTACCGACGTGACGGTGACGGGCCGACCGGCTCGTGTACGGAATGCGGACAGCCGACGAACAACGAGCAGTGTCGGTCCTGTGAGCTACGGGCGGCGCTCGCGGACTGAGACGACGAGAAGAAAAGTCGGGCGTTACCGGATGACGTCCAGGCCGTTGTTCTGCTCTAACTCTTCGCGACCGCCGTCGGAGTGGGCGCCGTAGGAGCCCTCTGCGGACTCGTTCGGATCGATCCCCTCGATCTCCGCACGGGATTTATCGGCCTGCTTCTGCGTCGACGGACCGAGGACCTGGGCGCTCTGCACGCCAGTCATGATGGCCATGACCCGGACCTTGCCCTTGTAATTCTCCTGGATACGGGCGCCCCAGATAACATTCGCCGAGGCCTCGAGGCGCTCGGTGATATTGTCGGCGATGCCCTCGGCCTCTTTCAACGTGAGGTCGGGGCCGCCGGTGATGTGGACGAGTCCGCCCGAGGCGCCGCGGTAGTCGACGTCCAGCAGCGGGTGGTTCATCGCGTCCCGCACGACCTCCTCGGTCTTGTTCTTATCCTGGGTCTCACCGACCAACATCACGGCCACGCCGCCCTGGTTCATGATGGCGGTCATGT
>CAZQNH010000024.1:0-33165 GCA_964594685.1 uncultured Halobacteriales archaeon | reverse complement strand
AGAAAGAATCTGTACGATTCAGTCTCCTCACGTGATAGTTTCCCCAATCTATATATGGGCCATCCTGCGAAGGGCTTCGTGTATGTCCTCAGCCAATTCGGATGAGGGCTCCCCGTCGAGCGGTTGGTTGGCCGATTTCTTCGGCTTCGACGAGCACGACACGAATCTACGGACGGAGATTCTGGCCGGTGTGACCACATTCCTCACGATGTCGTACATCGTGGTAGTCAACCCGGCGATCATGGCGGGGATCCCGAACGAGAAACCTGGTATCATCATCGAGGGGTATACGTACGCACAAGTGACACAGATGCTGGCGGTCGTGACGATCCTGGCGGCGGCGGTGGCCATCTTCATCATGGCCTTCTACGCCAACCGCCCGTTCGCCCAAGCCCCAGGTCTGGGCCTGAACGCGTTCTTCGCGTTCACGGTCGTCGGCGCCCTCGGGATACCATGGGAGACGGCCCTCGCAGCGGTGGTCACTGAAGGGATCATATTCATCCTGCTCACCGCGGTGGGCGCCCGTGAATATATCATCAAACTGTTCCCGGAACCAGTGAAGTTCGCCGTCGGAACAGGTATCGGGCTGTTCCTGGCGATCATCGGTCTCGAGGAGATGAAGGTTGTCGTCGACGATCCGGCGACCCTGGTCACCCTCGGGCCCGTCGCCTCCGACCCGGTAGCGATCCTATCGGTGCTGGGGCTATTTCTCACGATCTTGCTCTATGCCCAGGGGATTCGGGGATCGATCATGCTGGGAATCATCGTGACGACGGTGATCGGGTGGGTGGTGACGATCGCCGGAATCACGGAACCTGGCGTCCTTGCCGCTGGACTCGGTAACCTACCGTCGGCCCAATACGACATCACTCCCCTCGCTGGTGCATTCATCACCGGGTTCCAGAACGTGGAGGCGTTTTCCTTCGCACTGGTCGTATTCACGTTCTTCTTCGTGGACTTCTTCGACACCGCCGGTACGCTCGTTGGTGTCTCGCAGGTCGCCGGGTTCCTCGACGACAAGGGTGACCTCCCGAAGATCGACCAGCCCCTGATGGCGGACGCCATCGGGACCACCATTGGCGGAATGCTGGGGACCTCCACCGTCACGACCTACATCGAATCCGCCACCGGTGTCGAAGAGGGCGGCCGCACCGGGATGACGGCCCTCGTGGTCGGCATCCTGTTCCTGCTGTCACTGATCATCGTGCCGCTGGCGGCGGCAATTCCGCTGTATGCCTCCCACATCGCGCTGGTAGTCGTGGCGCTGATTATGCTGACGAACGTCGTCGACATCCAGTGGGATGACCTGTCCCACGCGATCCCCGCTGGGCTTACCATCCTGATCATGCCGCTCACGTTCTCGATCGCGTACGGGATCGCGGCCGGTATCATCGCGTACCCCCTCGTCAAGTTGGGCGAGGGCAAGGTCAACGAGACCCGACTCGGTCACTGGGTCCTTGCGGGAGCCTTCGTCTTTTACTTCTACGTCAGGACCAGCGGCATCCTGACGGCCGCGGCGTAACCGACCATACGTTTTCGGTCGTTTTCTCCCGTGTGTGCCGGTCAGAAGGATTAAACGCGCGACGGGCCAATCACGCATAATGGCACATCTGGGTGTCGTCCTCACGGGCGGCCCGTTCGACAGCCAGCGTTGGCGGACGGCGTACGAATTGGGACGTGCCGCCCTCGATAAGGACCACGAGGTGACCTACTTCACGTACCTCGACGGAGTGTTGGTCCCGATGGTGGACCAACACTTCGCCGACTGTTCCGACCACGGGCTCTTCGACGAGATGCCCGCGGAGAAGTTCGAAGAACTCCTCGAGGACGGGGCGTCGGTGTTCGCCTGTGGCCTGTGCGTCGACGCCAGGGGCGTCGATCCGGAGACAGACTATCCAGAGGAACTTATCATCGGGCTGTTGCCAGACCTCGCCGATATGATCGGGGAGGCAGACAGGGTGGTCTCGTTATGAAGGATGGCAGTCTGGATATGAATGCGGGTGGCCTCGGTATGAATGCGGATCGTCTCGCGCTGAAAGGGGGGATTCCATGAAGCAGAACGTCGTCGTGTTACTCACCCGAGCACCCTACGGTCGCATCCACGTTCCAGAGGGACTTCGGGCGGCACGGGGTGTCGCTGCGGGCTTCGACCACCACGACGTCACAGTGGCGTACGTCGAGGACGCCGCCTTCGCGGCTCGGGCGGGGGTCGACCGCCAGGCACTGAATATGACGCCGCAGATCGCTGACCTCCACGAGGAAGACGGCGAGATGGTCGTCGATGCGAGTGCCCTCGAGAACCGAGATATCGCCCCCGAGGAACTCGCCGAGGACATCACGGTGTGCAGCCCCGAGGAGATAACCGATCTCATCCACGAGGCCGACGAGGTGCTCACCTTCTAACGATGCTCTACCTTATCGACAAACCACATGCCGATATCGGACTGCGGACCGCACGGGCGGACGAGGAGGCCTTCGTGGTACTCCTGCAGGACGGAGTCCTCCTCGAACCGGATATCGACGCCACGGTCTACGCCGTCGAGCCGGACGTGGCGATCAGAGGCGTCGATCTTCCCGCCCATATCGACCCGATATCCTACGATGCCCTCGTGGAGGCCATGTTCGAAACCGAGGTGAAGACCTTCGTATGAACCATTCCGAAAGCGACACCCGACCGAACCGACCGACATGGAGAAGGACGTCCGAGTCACGATATACTCTCAGATCCGGTGACACAATAAGGACCGTCCCGACCACGACGACCGCGGATAGGGCCCGGAGGTACGAATGACGGTCTTCGGCGACATCGACGAACTGGTGGACCGAGGCGAGCCGGTCTCGGTCCTCACCATCGTCGGAAAGGACGGGAGTGCGCCCCGCGACGTGGGGGCGAAGATGGCAGTGACGCGGGACCAAGAAGTCGGCACCATCGGCGGGGGCACTGTCGAAGCACTTGCGGTCGAGGATGCCAGGGACGTACTCGCAGGCGATGCAGAGCCCGGTGTCAGGACGTACGAGCTCAGGCCGGGTGGGAATACGGGCATGGTGTGTGGTGGTTCGATGGACGTGTTCATCGACCGGGTGCGAGGAAGCCGCCGGCTGTTCATCGCAGGCGGCGGGCACATTGGCGCCGAACTCGCGCCGATGGCCGAAAGCCTGGGATATGACACGACCGTCATCGACGACCGCGAGGAGTACACGGACCCCGACCGGTTCCCGAAGACGACCGCGGTCATCCATGGCGATTACTACGACGACCTCGTCGAGCGGCCGATCACCGAGGAGTCGGCGGTCGTCGTGGCCACCCGGAGCGGCGCCTACGACCGGAATGCAGTCCGGGCTGGACTCGACCAGGGGGCGGGCTACATCGGGCTGGTAGCAAGCGAGGACAAGACCGAACACGTCTTCGATGGACTCCGGGAAGAGGGGTATACGGAACGCCAACTCTCGCAGGTCCGGGCGCCCGTCGGTCTGGACCTCGGCGGGGGTTCCCCGGCAGCGGTCGGCTTGTCCGTGCTGGCAGAGATGCACCTCGATTTCTACGACGCGTCTGGAAACCGAGAGACTGCCTTCGCACTCGATGACCTCGTCGTCGTCAGAGGTGGCGGGGACCTCGGGACGGGCGTCGCCTATCGGCTCAACCGTGCCGGATTCCCGGTGATCGTGACCGACGTCGAGCAACCCACGGCCGTCCGCCGAGCGGTCGCCTTCGCGGAAGCGGTCTACGCGGACGAGGTCGAAATCGAGGGCGTAACCGGTCGGAAGGTAGCGAACGTCGATCAGGCCATCGCCACGCTCCGGGAGGGCGGCGTCGCGGTCCTGCAGGATCCGGACGCGTCGGTCGCGGACGAACTTGACGCCGCGATCCTCGTCGATGCAATCATGGCAAAAGGGAAATACGACACTGGGACCCGCCGGGAGGACGCCGACGTCGTGATCGGAATGGGGCCCGGGTTCACCGCGGCCGAGGACGTCGACGCAGTCGTCGAGACCGACCGCGGTCACGAATTGGGGCGGGTCTACTACGAGGGCACGGCACGGGCATACGACGGCACCCCGGGCGAGCGTCTAGGGCACACCCACGAGCGGGTCCTCCGCGCTCCGACCGGGGGTCGCTGGGAGACATCGACCGAACTCGGAGAGATGGTGGACGCCGATGAGGTTGTGGGACACGTGGACGATGAGCCGGTCAGCAGCGAGATCGAGGGTCTCGTGCGTGGCCTGGTTCACGACGGCGTCGAGGTCGAAGAGGGAGCGAAGCTCGGCGACGTAGATCCCCGCGGAGAGTCAGTCGACCACACGAAGATCTCGGATAAGGCGCTTGGACTGGGTGGCGGCGTCCTCGAAGCAGTCCTCCACCTTTCCTGAGGCGGATACCCCCACTCGTCTACCGAACCCGTTAGTACTATTGCCGCGTTGCGTCTGGATACGTCCATGGAGATTGCACTCCTCGGCGGTACCGGAGACATCGGTGAAGGACTCGCGCTTCGATGGGCCAGAGATACAGCACACACAGTTCACATCGGCTCGCGAACGCCGGAGAAGGCGACGGACCGCGCCGCCGACTACCGGGAGGAGTTGACGGAGCGTGGCTTCGACGTCGAGATCAAAGGATCCGGGAACGAGACGGCGGCCGCTGAATCCGAAGTCGTCGTCGTGAGTGTACCCCCCGACTACGTCACGTCCACGGTGAAATCCGTGGTGGACGGTCTCGAACCGGGAGACATCCTCGTCAGCCCCGCCGTGGCCATGGAGCGGGATGGTGACGGGTTCCATTATACTGAACCCCAGGAGGGAAGCGTTGCGGAAGCCATCGCGGCGGTCGCCCCGGAGGATGTCGCCGTGGTCGGTGCGTTCCAGAACCTCGCAGCCGGTGCCCTCTCGGACCTCGATACCGACCTGGACTACGACGTGATCGTGACCGGAGACGACGAAGACGCCACCACCTCCGTCGCGGATCTCGCCGAGGAGATCGAGGGGCTTCGCGCACTGTCGGGCGGCCCACTCGCCAACAGCGCCGAGATCGAAGGAATCACGCCGCTTTTGATCAACCTCGCGATGAACAACGACGGGATGCACGACCTGGGCGTCACCTTCCACTGAGGCGGACTTACCGACGGAATACACGTCCTTTGACGTTCGGGCTATTCTGCAACCGTTCACTGCTTGAAGGGGCAATTGTCTTGTGCAGACAATAGTCGAACGAGTCGATATACCGGTTGGTCTTGCTCAGTCACACTCGACTCGTCACCCTACGATATATATACACCCACAGCACCGCACACCCGGAGTCATCTTCGTGTAGGGCAAGTCTTGCGCGTGTTTCAAGCAGGACCGATACCAGTGGACGTCCGCCGACCTCGAATACTCGCCCCGGGGGTCAGATCTCCTCGATAGTCGGATCGTCGAGAGTTACCTGCCGGGAGTCCGTCACCCGGCCCACGTTTCTGTAGAAGACCTCTCGGCCATCGAGTGCGGCTTCGAGGTCAGCAACACCCTCGGTTTCCACCGCGATCAGCAGACCGCCGCTCGTCTCGGCACTCTCGCCCTCGAGGAGCCCGTAGCCGAAAAGTGCGGAGAGTGGGGCCGTTCCCTCGATGACGGGGATATGGTCGAGTTCGATACCAACGCCGGCGTTGGCCGCCAGGTGCTCGGACTGTCCCCGGAGCCCGAACCCGGTGATATCCGTCGAGGCGGTCACCGGCGCCTCCCTAAATGCCAGTGCTGCGTCCCGATTGGGAGTACGCATCCAATCGAGAGCATCGGCTCCGATCTCGGTGATATCGCGATGGGTCGCCTCGCTGACCTGTTCCCCGAACTCCCCCTCGTGCACACGAATGGCACCCATCGCTGGTTGGGTGCCGAGGGGTTTGGTGAGGTAGAGGACGTCACCTGGCTGGGCCGCGTCGGTGGTTACCAACTGGTCGACATCCGCGGTGGCGTTCACCGCCGCGCCGGCCATCGGCCACGGATTGAGCACCGAATGCCCCCCGGTGACCACACCGTCCATCTCCTTGGCCGCCGCCGCGATGCCTTCGAGTATCGGAGCCGCGACGTCGGTGAGTTCCCGGGGGAGCCCCAGGACGATCAAGAAGGAAAGGTCCGCCGTGGCCCCTTTCGCGAACGCATCGCTCGCGGCATTACAGGCCGCGACCGCCCCGTACGCGTGGGGGTCGTCGATGATTGGGGTGAAGAAATCGATGGTGGAAACGATGGCCCGATCGTCACTCACCCGCCGGGCCGCTGCGTCCTCCCCGACCCCGAACAGGAGTTCCGAACGGTCAGCGTCGAGGCCAGTTTCGGCGAGGAGTCCCTCGAGGTCGCTCTGGCCGATCTTGCACGAGCAGCCATGCAGTTCCGCGTACTCGGTGAGTCGCGGGCCACTCTCGGTGCCGAGCGCCGAGGCGTCTTTCCCGGCCATCTCACTCCCCTGGGGACGGGCCCACAGCTTCGTCCGGGATGGCGATCTGGAGGGTAAAGGAATCGCCGTCTTCGGCGTCCTGCTTCCCGACCTCGTAGCCGTGCTTCTCGCAGGTTCGCTGGATGTTCCCTTCGGCCGGTGGATAGTCGCCAGTAACGAGGAGTTCTTCTCCCGGTTCCATCCCCTCCAGGGCGTCGCGCACGATGAGCGCGGGTCGCGGACAGACCTCACCGGTGACGTCTATTTCCTCCCTCATGCTGGTCTGAATCTTACTGGTGGGGCAGTATAATGCTGGCGGGTCCGGCGACGTGGCCCGGTCCCGCGACCTGCTGGACCCGGTCACCGGTCTCGAGCAGCATCGAATCCGTCCTCGACAGCCAAACCCTGGAGCCACCTCGGGACTGGTCCGGGACTCCCGGTAGCTAATGGCCTGATCGACGGTTCCCGGTGAATAACGGGACTGGTACGCGACATCCGTTGGCAACGGGACTGATCTGTGACTTCCGTGGACCAGCGTAACTATATAATCGTGTCCCTGCAACGCCCCATATGGATCTGGCAGGGGCCCTGGAACTATCCGATCACGAACTCGTCGCCTTCGTGGGGGCCGGGGGGAAGAAGACGGCAATGAGACGGCTCGTCGAGCAGGGGCGGGGCCACCTTCGCGTCGGCTACACAACCACGACGCACATGCCGCCACCAGACGGCCTCGAATTGCGAATCGGTGGGCCAAAAGCGTTAGCGCGGGCGATGGAAGACGAGACAGGTACTGGGACAGCACTGGCCTTTGCCAGCGACCGTGTCGAGAACCCGGATCGAGTGGACGAGAAGGTAAAGGGGTATGATCTCCGGGATGTGGACGCCCTTTTCGAATCGGGGGTCGTCGACTGGATACTCGTGAAAGCAGATGGTGCACGGATGCGGGAATTCAAGGCCCCGGACGTCGACGAGCCGGCGGTCCCGGACCGAACCACCCTCGTGGTGCCTGTCGTCTCCGCGACGGCCATCGGCTCGGTACTCACCGCGGAGACGGTCCATCGTCCCGAACGGGTCGCCACGATCGCACCCGTGGCCATCGGGGACGTGATCACGCCGTCGGTGGTCGGAGCCGTGCTGGCCAGTGAATCCGGTGGCCTGAAAGGCGTGCCGTCACAGGCCCGGGTGATACCTATGATCAATAAGGCAGACGATGGAGAGTTGCGGAAGAGTTCCAAAGAAGCGCTTGTCGAGGCATTCGACCGAACCGATCGATTCGAGGCCGCCTTGATAACCTCCTTCGAAACGGGACACCTGCAGATCGTCTCGATGGAATCCTGATCGACCGGGCCGGGTTCAGGCGATGACGTCGACGTATTCCATCGTCTCGACGTCCACGAGCCCGTTGTTCGTGATGCGGTATTCAGGGATCACCTCGAGGGGAAGGAAAGACAGTTCCATCAATCCGGCGTCCTGGTCGACACCGAGATCAGCTGCTGCGGCTTCGACCGCTTCGAACTCTTCGGCGACCGCCGGAAGCGGCCGATCAGCGATGAGCCCCGCGGCCGCGAGCGAAAGCGAGGTCGGCTCCGACGTTTCCGGCTCATAGGCGGCGACCCCACCGTCGATCGTCCGGAGGTGATTGGCGACTTTCGCCATCGATTCGTAACTCGAGCCCGCAACGACGAGGTTGTGGGCGTCATGGGCGATGGTGCTCGCGATGGCCCCCCGTTCGAGACCCAGGCCGTGCACGAACCCGGTCCCGATACTCTTGGCCCCGGAATGGCGTTCGATCACGGCGATCGGGAGGACGTCTTTCGACACGTCTGGCTGGAGCCAGCCGTTATCGACGGGGACGGTGCCCTCCATCCGCCCGGTCTGGAGGCCTCCCAGCGAATCGATCACGCGAACCTGCACGCTCCCGTCAGCCGACTCCGGGGCCGTGATGGCCAAGTCTGCCGGGTCGACCTCCGGGACGTTCACCGTGTCAGTGGGCAGTGCGGTGGGGGGTGTAGCGAACTCCCCAGCGGTCGGGTCGAGTTCGCCGTCGATCAGGACGTGTTCGACCGACCATGACTCCAGATCTGAGAGGAGCACCAGGTCGGCCGGCGAACCGGGACTCACGCGACCGAACGGAAGATCGTAGCTCTCGGCGGTGTTGAGCGACCCCATCTGCACTGCCGTGACCGGGTCGACTCCTTCCTGAATCACCTTCCGGAGGGCGAAATCGACCCCGCCGTTCTCGAGGACGTCGACGACGTCGCGGTCGTCGGTACACAGCGATAGATACCGTCGTTCCACCTGCTCGACCAGCCCCACGAGGTCAGCGAGGTTCTTGCTCGAGGAGCCCTCGCGGAGATACACCCGGATCCCGGCGTCGGCCTTTGCCCGCGCTTCCTCGAGGGTGATACTCTCGTGGTCGTTGTCCAGGAAGCGGGAGACAGCCTGGAGCCTCTCTCCCCGGACCTGTGGCATGTGGCCGTCGACGGTCAGTCCTCTGTCCCGGGCCGCCTGGATCTTGGCGTGCACTTCCGGATCACCATTCGCCACGCCAGGGATGTTCATGACCTCGCCGAGGGCGACGACCTCGTCCTCGTCGAGGAGCCGTTCGACCGCTTCAGGACCGAGGGCCGCACCGCTGTCTTGGAGCGGGGAGGCTGGGACACTCGACGGCACGGTGAAGCGAAACTTGAGTGGCGTGTGTCCCGCGTCTTCGATCACTGATCGGACCCCCTCCTCACCCAGGACGTTCGCGATCTCGTGAGGGTCGTGAATCACGCTCGTGACCCCCCTCGGGACCATTGCCTGCCCGTATCGGGGCGGGGTCACCATGCTCGATTCGACGTGCATGTGGGCGTCGATGAGCCCCGGCGCGATGTACCCGGTCTCTATCTCCCGTTCCGCGTCGCGTTCGCCGTGGGCGACGATCTCACCGTCGTCGATGGCGACCGCGGTATCGGGTTCGAGTTGGCCAGTGTGGACGTTGAGTAGTGTTCCACGGACGAGCAGATCGACCGTCATGAATGAGCCCCACCTCCCGACAGGTCCAGCTCGATAGATCTGGCCTCCCGCCGGATCCGGTCCGCGTCCGCGGTCTTGACCTCGCTGTCAACCATGAGGACGTTCCCGTCGACCATCGTGAACTCGACGTCCTCGCCGCGGGCGGAGAACACCAGATGGGAGAGGACGTCGTGGAGGGGCGCCGCCCGCGTGACCTCAGTGGTGAGACCGATGATATCGGCTTTCCAACCCTCGCGGAGCTTCCCGACACCCTCAAAGCCCGCAGCCTTGGCGCCATTGATGGTCGCCATGTCGAAGATGACCTCGGCCGGGGCAGCCGTCGAGTCCAGGGTATCGACCTTCTGCAGGAGCGACGCACGGCTCATCTCGGAGAAGGCGTCGAGAACGTTGTTACAGGGTGGCCCGTCGTTGCCGAGCGCGACGTTGATCCCGCGGTCGAGGTACTCCACGACCGGGGCGATCCCGCTCGCGAGTTTCATGTTCGACGATGGACAGTGGGTGACGTGGGTACCCGTCTCGGCGAGAACCTCTCGCTCGCTCTCGTCGGTCCAGATGACGTGGGCAAGGACCACGTCCTCCCCGGTGAGCCCCACCTCGTCCAGCCAGTGGATGTTCCGCATCCCGGTGTCCTCCTCGACCGTCTCGATCTCGTCCTGGTTCTCGCTCGCGTGGGTGTGGATACGGACACCGTCGTAGGCCTCGGCGAGTTCCCGACTCCCGCGCAGACATTCCTCGCTGCAACTCACCGCGAAGCGGGGGGTGACGGCGTACCTGATCCGATCATCGAAGCTCCCGTGGTACTGCTGGATGAGCCGTTCAGACTCGTCCAAACCAGCCTGCGTGTCTTCGAGGAGGCCGTCGGGGGAGCGCTGGTCCATGAGGACCTTCCCGATGCGTCCCCGGATACCCATCTGGCCGGCGGCTTCGAAGGCCTCCTCGGCGTGAGCCACTGAGAGATGGTCGATGGCAGTCGTCGTCCCGGTCTCGATGAGTTCGAGATAGCCAAGCTCCGCCGCCAGTCGCATCTCGTCGGCCGAGAGATTTGCCTCCATCGGGAGGATGTGATCGAAGAGCCAGTCGAGAAGCGTTGCATCGTCGGCGATACCCCGACCCAGGCTCTGAACCGAGTGGATATGGGCACCGACCAGCCCGGGGAGCAGGATATCGTAGTCGGCCCGTTCGTGGTCAGGATAGCGATCTTCGATCTCATCGCGTTCGCCGACCGATTCGATCGTCGACCCATCGACGAGGACGGCACCGTCCTGGATAACGGTCGCCGAGTCGGCAACCACCGTACCGCGAAGGAGCATATACGTCGACCCTCGTCCCAAAAGAGTAAGTTCCTTTCGAAGGCTCTCACGTTCCCGGCGCGGGGTCGCCACCCGCTGCTCGCATTTGGGCCCGCTAAATCTGGAAATCGGCTCCGAAACGTCTCCAGCCGGTTAGTCCATCTCCCGGCTGTAGGACTGCAGCAGTGCGGAGGGCACCGCACTCGCACCCCGCTCGCTCCGGGCGACAGTGATCGCGAGGATGGCCACCGTGATGAAGTACGGGTACGTGGACATGATCTCCGGGTGGGAGAAGAACGAGATGACGGTGTTGACGATTTCGGGGGCCCCCTCGATCGTGAGCGTGAGCGACTGGATGCGGATCTGTAGGGCTTCCAACATGCCGAAGAGATAGGCCCCAGCCACTGCGTAGAGTGGTCGCCAGCGGGCGAAGATGACCAGGGCCACCACGATCCAGCCGCGGCCCGCTGTGAGCCCCGCGGTCCAAATCTGGGAGTACGCGAGCGAGAGGTGCCCGCCCGCCAATCCCGCGAGCGCCCCGCCGATCAGGACCGCGAGATACCGCAGGCGGAACACGCTCACACCCATCGTGTCGGCCGTCTCCGGGTCTTCACCCACCGACATGAGTTCGAGTCCAAGGTTCGTGCGGAAGAGGAGGTACCACACGGTGGGGACGAGAAGGATGGCCAGGTAGTCGGTCGGCGGATTCCTGAACAAGGCCCGGCCCACGAGCGGAATCTCGAGCAGGTACGGACCGATGATCGGGAAGGTCACGTTCTGGATGCCCTCGATCGAATACTGTGTCCAGCCGACCCCGAAGTACGTCGTCAGCCCCGTCCCCAGCAGCGTCAACATGACCCCGCTGATGACCTGGTCGGACTTGAGGGAGATACAGAGGAACGCGTGTATCGCGGACATCGCGACCCCACCCATGATGGCCACGACCAATCCCAGCCAGGGATTCCCCGTGATGACCGTGGTCACGTAACCCGTCAGGGCACCGACCAACATCATTCCCTCCATCCCGAGGTTGAGGATTCCCGCCCGCTCCGCGATTATCTCGCCGAGAGCTGCGATGATGAAGATCGTGCCGGCACTGACTGTCGCATCGATCATCCCGGCAGCGAATGACACCATCTGTTACACCCCCTCCTCCGCGGTTGCGGGAGTGACTGGTTCGGTCTCGCCCCATTCGATGTTCACGTCGACCTCGAAGTTCTTCACGAACTCCGCGGTGATCAGGAACAGGATGACCAGCGCCTGTATCACGTCCACGAGGGCAGCGGGCACATTATAATTGATCTCCAGGGAGTTCCCACCCACGAAGAGCAAGCCGAAGAACAGGGCCGCCACGACCACCTTGAAGGCATTATCCCTGCCGAGCAGCGCGATGACGATACCGGTGAATCCGTAGCCCGGTGAGAAGTCCGGCCGGAGGCGATTCTGGATGCCGGAGATCTCGATGAGGCCAGCCAACCCCGCCATGGCACCCCCGACGACGAACACCATGATGTAGATGAAGAACGAATTCATCCCTGCCTGCCGGGCCGCGTCCGGGTTGGAGCCGGTGTAGGTGATCTCGTATCCGACGTTGGTCTTCTGCACGAAGACGTAGACCACGATAGCGACCAGGAGTGCAATCAGGACACCGAGATGAGCCCCGAGAATGGGGATTTCCGGGAGTTGGGCAGCATCGGGAAGCACGGCCGAGACCGGGAAGTTACCGGCACCGCCTTGCATCGGACCCCGGACCATGTAGCCGTTAATCCGGATGGCGGCGTAGGCGATGAGGAGCGACGTGATGATCTCGTTGACGTCCCATTTCGCCCGCAGATATCCGGGGATGAACCCCCAGAACCCACCGCCGATTGCCGCACCGACCAACATCAGTGGGATCAGCGCGATGGCGGGAAGCGAGATGTTGATCCCGATCCACGTCCCGACGATGGCTCCGATGTAGATCTGGCCTGTCGCCCCGATATTCCAGAGTCCTGCTCGCAACGGGAGATAGACAGCAAGGCCCGCCAAGACGAGCGGGACTGTCTTCTCGAGGACCCGAGAGATACCGAACTGGCTGGTCCACGGGGACAGGAACATGGTCGTGTAGCCGGCGATGGGGTCGACGCCCAGGGAGACCAGCGCAAGTGAACTCACCGCCAGGGCTGCAAGCACCGTCAAGACGGACGAACTATAGGCCAGCCATCGTGGGACTTCTTGTCGCGCCGTCAAGTCGACATCGATATTCACTGGCAGTCACCTCCAAGATCCGTGCCCGCGGAACCGACAGAACCGCCGGACTCGTGGCTCGTCTCTGGCGGGCCCCCGTCGGTCGCGACCGCCGTCTCCTCCTGGTCGGACCCCCCTGTCATCTTCAGGCCAACTTCGCGGCGGTCTGCCGCTTCGGGGGTCGTCTCGTGTACGAATTCCCCCTCGTAGATCACGAGGATCCGGTCGCTGAGGTCGAAGATCTCGTCCAGATCCTCGGAGACGAGAAGGATTCCCATGCCGGCCTCCCGTTGGTCGAGGAGTTGTTTGCGGATCGATTCGATCGCCCCGACGTCCACACCCCTGGTCGGCTGATTCGCGATGAGGACGTCCGGGTTCCGATAGATCTCACGTCCCACGATGAGCTTCTGCATGTTTCCGCCCGAGAGATCACCTGCCTCCATCTTGGTGACGTTATCGATACCCCGGACGTCGAACTCCCCGACGATCTCTTCGGAATAGGCCGCCATCTCGTCCCAGTCCAGAAAGGGGCCGGACTGGAAACGGTCGGTTCGGTATTCCTTCACCGACCCGTTGTGCATAATACTCAGTTCCGGCGCGAGGCCGTACTTGAGTCGATCCTCCGGGATGAACGAGATCCCGGCATCGATGAACTTGCGGGGGTGCACGTTGGTTAGGTCGGTCCCGTTGACACGGATCGAACCGTCGATCGTCTCCCGGACCCCGACCAGGCATTCCGCGAGTTCCTTCTGTCCATTCCCGCTGACGCCGGCAATGCCGACGATCTCCCCTTCCTGGATCTCCAGATCGACCCCTTCGATGGCGGGAAGATTCCGCTCGTCGAGTGCGTGGAGGTTCTCCGCAACAAGCCGAGGTTCGCCGACCTCCCGTTCGGTCTTCTCGATATCGAATAACACCTCGTGGCCGACCATCATCTCGGCCAGGTCCGCCTCGGTCACGGTGTCGGTTTCGACGGTCCCGATGTGTTCACCGTCCCGCAGGATTGTGACCCGGTCGGTGATCTGCTTGGCTTCGTAGAGTTTGTGGGTGATGAAGATGATTGAGAGGCCGTTATCGGCCAGTCGTTCGAGCGTGTCGAATAGTCGAGAGGCTTCGTTCGGTGTGAGGACGGCCGTCGGCTCGTCAAGAATGAGGAGATCGACATCCCGATAGAGTGCCTTGAGGATCTCGACCCGCTGCTGTTCCCCGACTTCGAGTTGCCAGACTTGCTCCGTTGGGTCGATACCGAACCCGTATTCCGAGGCCAGATCCGCGATCCGCTCACTGGGGCCATCGTGGTCGATCGTGAAGAGTTTCCGAAGCGAATCGACGTACCGGCTAACGAACCCATCCGAGCCGGGAGACCCCTCGACCGCCTGGGACCCATCGCCATCGACAATCGTCTTTTTGGTCTCACGTCGACCCAGGATGACGTTCTCCGTGACCGTGAGCTTCGGGATGAGCATGAAATGCTGGTGGACCATCCCGATACCGACATCGATAGCCTGTTGTGGCGATTCGAGGTCGATCCGGTTCCCGTCGAGGAAGATATCTCCGTCGTCTTTCCGATACAACCCATAAAGGATCTTCATCAACGTACTCTTTCCGGCCCCATTCTCACCCAACAACCCGTGTATCTCCCCTTTCTCCACGCCGAGGTCCACGTGGTCGTTCGCGACCACTCCTGGGAACTTCTTGACAATTCCACGCATCTCGAGGAACGACTGTGGATCCTCCTGCTTCATCCTTGATTAGCCATCAGTTCGGCTAACCCAGCATTAAAATTTCCCATATTTGCAAGTTTGTGCGAGTCCATCTCTCTCAGTCCTCAGACCAAGACTCGTCTACCCCCATCGAATGCCAGACCGCATATTTATCCAGGCATCCGTCTCTCGATCGAAAACCATCCCAGCGTCTACATCAAGGTCGGCCCACGGACGTTGTCATCTCGACAGGGGACTCTGACTGCGAGTTACCGAAGAGTGGCGATATCTTGAAAACTGCAGGCAGAGGGAAAGGAGGTACTGGTACAGTTGAGACGAACAGCTGCCGATATACTCTCGACGGAGCTCAAACGTGATAGCAGATTAATCAAACTGATTGAACAAGATTAGATATTTTTTTGTAGCCGCCCTGGAATGATACGGTGTGGCGAAGTCACTGAGACTACTATGACCGATATACACGAGAACACCTCACGGCGAGACTTGCTCAAGTGGGCCAGTGCGGCCGGCATCACTGGCCTTGCAGGATGTACCGGCGGGAATGGCGGCGGTGACGGCGACGACGAGACGACGACCCAAGAACAGGAGACGGTCAGGGCAGCCTGGCTTTACATCTCAGAAGTCGGCGACCTTGGCTGGTCCTGGGCCCACGACCAGGGTCGGCAATGGGTCGAAGATGAGTACGATTGGCTGCAGACGGATTTCTCCGAGGCAGTCGCACCGGCCGATTCCTCGAGTGTGCTTCGGGAATACGCGAACAACGAGTACGACATCATCTTCGGAACGACCTTCGAGTACATGGACCCCATGTTCGAGGTCGCCGAAGAGTTCCCCGATGTGAAATTCGAACACAACACGGGATACCGGACCCGAGAGAACATGGGTCGGTACATGGGACGGATCTACCAGGCCCGATACCTCGCCGGCATCGCGGCGGGGATGATAACCGAAGAGAACCTCATGGGATACGTCGCAGCGTTCCCGATTCCCGAGGTCGTCAGGGGCATCAACGCCTTCACACTGGGCGCCAAGTCGGTAAACCCAGACGTCCAGACGAAGGTCCGCTGGATCAACAGCTGGTACGACCCGACGAAGAACCAGCAGGCAGCGGAGTCCCTTATCGACGAGGGCGTCGACGTCATGGCACAGCACATGGACTCACCTGCCGCCGTCAACACGGCGAGTGACGCGGACATCTGGTCGACTGGCTACGACGCCCCGATGGGCCAGTTCGGCGGCGACAAGTACATCACGTCCCCCATCTGGAACTGGGAAGTGTTCTATGCACCGACGGTGAAGTCGGTTCGTGACGGAAACTGGGAGTCCGACGCGTACTGGCGCGGCTACGACGCCCAAATGGGCGACCAGACGCTCGTCGAACTCGACGACTGGGGTCCCAACGTCCCACAGGACGTCAAGGATACCGTCTCCGAGGAGCGCCAGGCCATCATCGATGGCGAACTCGATGTCTGGGCCGGCTCGGCGTTCGAAGGCGAGAGCGACGAGTTCCTCTTCCAGGAGATGAGCAGCTACGTCGAAGGCGTCGAAGGGTCGGTTCCGGAGTAGGCCGAGTCAACGAGGGACATTTTTTGCGGACCGAGGTCGGTAGAGTTAAGACTCGGTCACCGGTTATCTGGCATGAAAGCGATGAGCCTCGAGCAAGACCAGCGATCAGCGATTACTGAGTGGGTTTCCGAACACGAAGACGATCTTGTCTCCTTCCTTCAGGACCTCGTCTCGATCCCGTCAGCGACGACCATCGGCGAGGACGAGGAGCAGGTTGCAAACCGCATCCTCGAGGAGATGGAGACCCTCGACTACGACGACGCCTTCATCGACGACCTCGGGAACGTACACGGTGTCATCGAAGGCCGCTCCGACGACGAGGGGGCAGTCATGTTCAACTCCCACATAGACACCGTTGGCCCGAGCGATCTAGACCAGTGGAACCACGACCCGTACGCCGCGGAGATCGAGGACGGGACCATGTACGGGCTCGGGACGTCGGACATGAAGTGTGCCATGGCCGCGCAGGTGTACGGTGGAGCGGCACTCGCGAGCCTCGATTACATCCCGGAGCACGACATCTACGTCACGGGCGAACTCATGGAGGAGGTCTGTGAAGGCCATGCGATGAAGTACGTCATCGAGGAGATGGGTCTCGACCTGAGCGCAGTCGTCATCGGCGAAGCGTCGGAGATGCGGGTCAAGCGCGGCCACCGTGGTCGGTGCGAACTCAAGATCGAACTCGACGGCGAATCCTGCCACGCCAGTGCCCCCGAGCGAGGGACCAACCCACTGTATCACGCCTCCGCGATCCTCGAACGGATCGAGGAACTCAACAAGGAGACCGTCGACCACGAGTTCCTGGGCAAAGGCACCATCGCCGCCACCAACATGGAGGTCCAGACCCCCTCCAACAACGCGGTGCCAGCCGGCGCCACGATCTACGTGGACCGTCGGCTCACCTTGGGCGAGGACGAGGAGACCGCCCACGCCGAGCTCCAGGACGCCATCGAATCCGCCGAAGAGATCTACGGCGGTGACGTGTCGGCGGCCGTCGAGACGCTGTCCTTCGATACCCCGTCGTGGACCGGCTACGAGATGGAATCGAAGAAGTACTTCCCGACGTGGCTTCTCGAGGAGGACCACGACCTGGTCCAGGAGACGAAAGCCGTCGTGGACGACGTCCTCCAGAAGGACACCGAAGTCACGAAGTGGACCTTCTCGACCTCCGGCAACTACACAATGGGGGTAGCGGAGATACCCACCATCGGCTTCGGCCCATCCTGGGAGAAGTACGCCCATGCAGCTGACGAAGAGGTCGATGTCGACAATGTGATTGACGCGGCCAGCGTGTACGCCGGGCTGGCCCTGAAGCTGTAATCGCCTGACTCCAGGCCGGATTCTGTTTCTGAGGTACCCGGTACCGTGAGCGTATCAGTTCGAAAACCCGGGTGGGCTCACATTCAAGAATGTAGGCCATCCCCGAGCGAACGTGCAGCGGTCGCGTCATTCTAGAATGCAGTCCTTCCACAGTCGAGGGTGCGATATCACCGATTCTATACGAGTTCGGTCACCCAGGGTGAGCGGCTCATCTGATCGATCCGACCTCGCTGGCCCGACACGCGTATACGCTCTGTTTACAACGGAAGATTACGCGTGCACATACCGGGTTCGATATTCCGACACACCACGGTCGGACGAGAAGTTGGTCTCGCTCCACTCGGTCTCGAAAACGGGTTGATTCGCGGCCGAAGGAAAGCGACTCGATTATTCCGATTCGACGACGTGGGTACCGACGCCCTCTGTCAACGCCTCCTCAGCGTTATCGAGCGACGTGATTATCGCGCGACGTTCGCGCTCGGAGTCTGCACCGACGAACCGACAGGCAGCATCGACCTTCGGGCCCATACTGCCTTCCGGGAAGACTCCCTCCTCGTAGAGTTCCCGCAGCTCGTCGACCGTGATCTCCTCGAGGAAGGCCTCGTCTTCGGTCCCGAAATTCCTGTAGACACCGTCGACGTCCGTGATGACCAGGAGGTAATCGGCATTGAGTCGATGGGCGACAACGTTGGCGAGGAGATCCTTGTCGATAACCGCGTCGAACCCGTTGATGTAGCCCTCGTGACGGGCGACCGGGACGCCACCGCCCCCACCGCAGATGACGAGGTCTCGCTTCCCGATCAGGCGCTTGACCGGCGTCTCCTCCACGATACCTTGCGGTTCCGGTGACGGCACCACCCGGCGGTAGTCGTTCTCACCAGTATCCCGGACCTTCTTGATTGTCATCCCCTCCTCGCTGAGTTCCTCGGCTCGTTCCTCGGAGTAGAACGGTCCTACCGGTTTGGTCGGGTCCTCGAAGGCGGGATCCTCCGGGTCGATGATTGTCTGCGTGATGATCGAGGCGACGGGGACGTGTTTCCAGCGCTGTTCGAGCTGTTTATACATCTGCTGGGCCATCATGTACCCGATCTGGCCCTGGGACATCGCCCCACACACTTCGAGTGGTTGGGCGGGCGGATCGGCCTGTTCCTGCTGGAGAAGCAACGAACCCACCTGGGGCCCGTTACCGTGCGTGAGGACGACCTTGTACCCGGCCTTCATGACGTCAACGATCTGCTTTGCCGTGTTCTCGACGGCCTCCATCTGCTCCTCGAAGGTCCCTTCTGCCCCCGGCGGGACGAGCGCATTTCCGCCGAGGGCGATCATGACCAGGGGTTTCTCTCGCTCCATCTCCCAGAAGTCCGGCGGCTCGACGTCGAGTTCGAACTCCGGTTCGGGTTCGGAGGGAGGGAGCGGTTCGAGCAGGTGCTCGCTGGATTCAGGGTCGGTCATCACGTTAGAATCCTCGGCCGCCCATCGTGAGGGCCATCACGCCCTTCTGGGCGTGGAGTCGGTTCTCGGCCTGGTCGTAGATCACGCTCTGGGGGCCCTCCATGACCTCCTCGGTCGCCTCGTGGCCTCGCTTCGCCGGGAGCGGGTGCATGTAGATAGCGTCTTTTTTGGCGTTCTTCATCATCTCCTCGTCGGCGATCCAGTCCGTGTTCTGATCGTGGATCTCTTTTTCCTCTTCGACGCCGCGTTCGCCTACCTTGGTGGAAACCCAGTGTTTGGGGTAGACGATGTCCGCGTCGCGGAAGCCACGCTCCATGTCGTGGACGATCTCGAAATCCCCGCTAAATTTGTCGGCGTTCGCCTCGGCCTGGTCGATGATCGTGGGGTCGAGTTCGACGCCCTCCGGGTGAGCGAGCGTCACGTTCGCCCCCATCCGGGTGAATCCCAGGATCGAGGAGTGGGGAACGCTGGCCGGGCGGCGGACCTCCGGTGCGTACGCGTACGAGATGGTGAAGTTCATATCCCGGATCTGGCCCTTCTTCTCCCGGACAGTCTGGAGGTCCGCCATCGTCTGGAAGGGGTGGTAGGTGTCACACTGCATATTGAAGATGGGGATGTCGGCCCCTTCCTGGTACTGCCGGACGATCTCGGTGCCTTTCGGGTACTCGAAGTCGACGGCTGCACCCAGGACGCGGACCGCGAAACCGTGTCCGTACCGGGAGAGAACTTTCGCGGTCTCGCGGGCAGATTCCCCGTGCTGGAGCTGGAGTTGCTCCGGGGTCATGATGTGTGGGTAGCCCCCGAGCTGGTTGATCCCGGCCTCGAAGGAGTTCCGGGTTCGCGTGCTCGTATTGTAGAAGAGCATGTACAGCGAGCGGCCAGTGAGCGAATCGTAGTGGTCCCAGCGCTCCTGGGCGTACTCGCGTTTGAGCTCGTCGGCGACGTCCAGCGCCGATTCGAGCTCCTCTCTGCTCCACTCCTGTGTCGTGACCATGTCCTTTCCGCGCAAGTTGGTTTTCATGAGTACTCCGTTCCGCCAGTATAGCGGATAACGTCTATTCCGACAGGGACTCGGGAAATAAACCTTATGACGAGTGTCGAGAAGTAATATTCCGTCGACACGATGGAGCCCGTGGGAGAAGATGCCAACCTAACCCGAACACCCATACCTTTTTGCTCTAACCCTCAGTACCACCGAACGGCATCATGAGCAGCAGTACACGGGGTGACCGCGTAGGACTGTACCTACAGGACAAACACCCCATCCGGGAGAACATGGAGATCGCCCAATATGCAGAAGAACAAGGGTTCGACGAGATCTGGCAGGCAGAGTCTCGGCTCGCCCGTGACGGCATCACGCCCCTTGCTGCCTACGCCGCGGTAACCGACGAGATCAAGCTCGGTACCGGGGTCATCAACAACTGGACGCGAAATACGGCCCTCATAGCCCAGACGGCGAGCACCCTCGAGGAACTCGCCGGACCGGACCGCATCGAGCTGGGTATCGGCGCGTGGTGGGAACCGATCGCCTCGAAGGTCGGCGTCGACCGCAGGAAGCCGCTCCTCGCGATGCGGGAGACCGTCGAGGCGCTCCAGCGGCTCCTGGACATGGAGAACGTGAGCTATGACGGGGAGTTCGTCCAGCTGGATGACGTGGAACTCGACGTCGTCCACGGTGACACTGGCCCCCGTACGGTCGACGTCTACGTCGGCGCGACCGGATTCACGATGCTCGAGCTGACAGGAGAGTACGCCGACGGGTGTGTGATGAACTACCTGGTGAGCCCCGAGTACAATGACAAGGCCATGGAGGCCCTGGAGACGGGCGCCGAACGAGCTGACCGTGACATCGAGGACATCGACCGCCCCCAGCTCGTCGTCTGCTCGATGGACCACGACGAGGAGAAAGCCCTCGACAACGCCCGCGAACTCATCACCCAGTATCTCGGCCAGCAGCCCCACATCATGAAGGCCAGCGGGGTGAGCCAAGATCTCATCGACGAGGTCGGCGACGCCATCGGCGGCTGGCCCGCCGATAAGGAGGACATCAAGAAGGGCATGGACCTGGTCCCGGATGAGGTCGTCCGCAAGCTGACCGCGAGTGGGACTCCAGAACAGTGTCGCGAGAAGGTGCGCCATTATGTCGAGTCCGGCGCCCACAGCCCGATCCTCTACCCTCTCGGCGAGGACGTCGAACTGATGATCGACGAGTTCGCCGACGGCTACCTGTAAGCCGGACCGTTCGTCTTCTCTACGGTATTTCTTCAAGGCTCAACGAGTTGCGAAAAAGTAGTGACCGACTGGGCCGAACTTCCGGCAAAATACTCCATGGTAATTCGTGGGTGTCAATGCGTGACGCGCCGATGGACGGATTATTCAAGGTATAAGTAGGTCGCGCTGATAGGGTGGTGTATGGCTCCCGAATGGGACCGCAACAAGACAGCGGCATCTGACGTTTTCGAAGCGATCGGCAACACCCCTCTCGTCGAACTCCAAAACGCGAGCGAAGGCCTCGACGGGACGATCTACGCGAAGTGGGAATCGTTCAACCCGTCGAACAGCCTCAAAGACCGGGTCTACTACGAGATGCTTACCCAGGCCGAGAAGCGCGGTGAACTCACCGAGGAGAAGGAGATCCTCGAGACCTCGACCGGGAACGCCGGCATCGCGTGTACGTTCGTTGGCACCCGGATGGGCTACGACGTGAACATCGTCATGCCCGAGGGCATGAGCGAGGAGCGCAAGAAGTTGATCCGTATCTACGGTGGCAACCTCATCGAGACGCCGGGCGCCGAGTCCGACGTCGACCTCGCCCAGGACAAGGCCGAAGAGATGATCGAGGAGAACCCCGGCAAGTACTGGTTCCCGGACCAGTTCTCCAACGAGGACAACATCGCTGCGCACAAGAAGACCACCGGCCCGGAGATCACTGATCAGCTCGGTGGCGCACCCGATGCCGTCGTCCACGGCCAGGGCACCGGCGGCACCATCACAGGCATCGGCAGGCACATCGAAGAGGAATATGGCGAGGACGCAACCGAGATCTACCCGCTCGAGCCATACGGAGCACCACTGCTCGCAAAGGGCCAGTGGGGTTCCCACGAGATCGAAGGTATCGGCGACGGGTTCATCCCCAAAAACCTCGACCCGGCACTATTCGAAGGTATCGTCCGCGTCACCAGTGAGGAAGCCTTCGAGATGGCCGACTGGTATCCCAAGAACGAAGGCGTGTTCGCCGGCATCTCCAGTGGGGCGAACCTCGCCGGCGCGAAGAAGGTCCTGGAGCAACGCGACGAAGTCAAGACTGTCGTCACCATCATCTGTGACGTCGGCGAACGGTACTTCAGCACCCGTCTCTTCGAACCCGATTACGAGGTCGAGGTCCCGGACCGCGACCACCCGATCGACGAGCGTTCGAAGAAACTCCTCGACGAGTATCAAGACAGCTGGCGGATGATCGAGTAACGGTCCGGCCGCTTTCCCGCACCTGTTTCGTCGAGAACTGATTTCTTGGTCTGCGGTTTTCTCGCGAACGAAACCAAACCCGGAGCGTCTCTCACTTGGTAGGCGATGTCGAGTCATTAGCCCGCGAGCGAATACCGAACCGAGCAAACCCAACGCGATCGCCCCGGAACTGATTACTCCCCAAAGATTTCGTCTATCTCCTGGATGGCTGGCGGAACGGAGTATGGGTCCCTACCAGCCGCTTTCGCATTTTCGAGGTCCTTGAGCCCGTACCCACTCGACACCGCGACGAGTGACTCGCCCTCCTCGATGATAGCAGCCTCGACGGCTTTCTTCGTTCCGGCGATGATCGCTGCCGCGGCGGGCTCGGTGAACAGCCCTTCCGTACTGCCTAATTGGAGTTCGGCGTCGAGGATCTGTTCGTCGGAGACCGCCACCGAGTCACCATCGCTTTCCTCCATGGCGTTGACAGCCTTCCTGAGGTTTGCGGGTGCGGACACCGCGATGCTGTCCGCGAGTGTCTGTGCCTTCTGGTCGAGGCTTTCCTCCCCATGGAAGGCTTCGTGAATGACCGGTGCTCCTTCTGCCTGGACACCGAGCATCCGTGGGGTTTCTTCAATGTATCCCAGCTTCTCGAATTCTTTGAGCCCCTTCCAGACCCCGGCAATAGTGCACCCGTCTCCGACGGAAACGACCACCCAGTCGGGGACATCATTCCGGGTTTGTTCCGCGATTTCCAGCCCAGCCGTCCGCTTGCCCTCGACCTGGAACGGATTGAACGCCGCATTGCGATTGTACCAGCCGTACTTCTCCGTGACTTCGAGACTCAGTTCGCCGGCTTCCGGATACGTCCCCTGGACCTGGATAACGTCGGCGCCGTAGACGAGTGGCTGGGCCAGTTTACCTTCCGGAGCCGACTCTGGAACAAAGATCCGGGCATCGAGTCCGGCACGGGCGGCGTACCCTGCAAGTGATGCCGCCGCGTTTCCAGTCGAGGCGCAGGTGACCACATCGTGGTCGTGGTGCGTGGCTTTGGTGACCGATACGGCCGTGGCACGGTCTTTGAAGCTGGCGGTGGGGTTCCGACTGTCGTCTTTCACGCGAAGCTCGACACCGAGTTCCTCGCTCAATCTCGGGGCATCGATCAGGTCTGTTCCCCCCTCGCCAAGGGTCACTGGCTCCGCATCCTCCTCGATGGGCAGGAAGGGACGATACTTCCACATGTCTGGGATGTCCGCGTCAACCGACCCCGCAAAGTGGTCGTGGATCACGTCGTAGTCGTAGACGACGTCGAGGATGCCTTCCATCGGGTCCTCGTGGTTCGGACACGTATACATGATCCCATCCGGTTCGTACTCCTCGCCGCAGACAGTACATTTGAACGCCAGCACGTGCTCCATGGCTGTATTACCGCGTTCGGACGCCAGTACGTAAAACTGCCCGTGTTCGATGTCCATGGTGCTTCGAGCAGAAAGGATGTGCCCTGGACACAGCCGAACAATGCCCCGGACACGGGTGTACCGGAGCAAACCGCCGGCTGGTAGAGTAGGATGAACCGACCGAAGTGAGACTCCAACCATCGCCGCATCGCCGAAGTGGAAAGCGGTTTGTCGCTCGCGGTCGGTCCGTCTTGTATGGAACACGACCACGCGGACCTCGTCTCCAGACCGGAGGCAGTCTCACGGATCCAATCCATCCGGCAGGCGTTCTTCGAACGCCATGTCACCGAGCAAGTGCGCCCCGGGGATGGGATCCGAGGACGGGTCCTGGCCAGGAACATCGAAGCGACACAGGACATCCCGCGTTGGGACCACGCGACGATGGACGGGTTCGCCGTCAGCGCGCCCGTTGAGTCTTCCCTGGAGATAGTCGACGAGGTTTTTCCGGAGGATGACCCACCCGTCCTCGATTCCGGAGAGGCGGTCCGCATCGCCACCGGAGCACCGCTCCCCGACCGAGCGAACGCGGTGATACGATCAGAGGACGCGGCGGTCGAGGACGGAAAACTCGCCGGACCTCCCATTGACCCGGGTACCTACACCTACAAGCAAGGGAGCAACGTCGAGGCGGGAGAGACCCTCTTTGCCCGTACTGAAACACTGGGCGCGAAGGATGCCATCCTTCTCGCGAATCTCGGGATCGACGCTGTCGAGGTATACGCTCCGCCGACGGTCGGGGTGCTCGCCACTGGCTCGGAGATCCACGATGATCCGTCGACCGACTACGACTCCAAGATGCTACTGGAGTTGTTGCGCGCATGGGGAGCCCGCCCCGCTTACGAGGGAACCGTTCCCGACACCTACGACAGGGTCCGAGACCAGATCGTCGAACTCGCTGGGTCCTACGACGTCGTCGTGACCACCGGTGGAACCAGCGTCGGCGCAAAGGACCACGTGATCAGGGCTCTTGCCGAATTGGGCGAGATCGACTTCCATCGGGTTCGAATCCGCCCCGGCAAACCGCTGGCAGTGGCGAGACTCGACGAGGCGATCGCGTTTGCGGTGCCGGGGAAACCGTTCGGGGCGTACACCATCGCGACACTCGTCATGCGTCCGTTCTTCACCGGATCTACCAGTCTACCGAGCGTCGACGCGACCACCAGTGTCGGCCTGGGCGTCGGCGACCCGGGTTTCGAATACGCCATCCCGGTCTCCCTCGAAGATGGGGCTGCAGTACCCCTCGGACACCGGTCCTCCGCCCTGCAGATATACGAGGACACGTTCGATCCGAGCGTCCTCTCCTCGACGACCCGGGCCTCGCGTGCGGACGGAACCGTCCTCACCGAGGCGGGCTTCGAGGCCGGAGAAACGATTACGGTGATCCCCTACGATGCTCTCGAGTAAGCATGCAGGACCGAGGTACACGACACGACGGCCGTCCCCGGGTAACCCGTGAATCAGCCGAAAACGTACCAGACGGCGGGGAAACCCCGCCACCAGTGATCGGACGGGAAGAATTGGAAGGCGGCGGAATCCAGGACCACCCGGTCGGCGGTGTGATCCTCGCAGCGGGCCCCGGCGAGCGGTACGAGGGACCATATAAGCTGGTGGAGGAGGTCGATGGCACTCCGATGGTGCGACGGGCTGTCGAAACCATGCTCGAGAGTGAGGTTTCCGAGGTCGTGGTCGTCGTCGGACACGAGAGCGAGGCTGTCCGTGACGCCCTCGGGGACCTCAACGTCGATACCGTGGTCAACGACGCCTACCGGGACGGACAGAGCACCTCGCTTCATATCGGCGTGGAGGTTGCACGGGAGCGGGACTGGGGGGCGACCGTGTTCGGCCTCGGCGATATGCCATTTGTCACCCCAGAGGCTATCGACCTCGTCCTGCAGGCGTACGCGGCGGGACACGCGACAATCGTCGCGGCTGGGTACGAAGGCAAGCGCGGCAATCCCACCCTTTTCGATGCGGCCTATTACGACGACCTGCTCGAGGTGACCGGCGATACCGGCGGTCGGACAGTACTCATGTCTAGTTCCGATGTTGGTATCGTGGAGACGGCCGAGCCCGGGGTCCTCCGCGACATAGACACCCGCGGGGATTACGAAGCGTACCAGGCTGAGTGAGGACTCCACTCGATATCCCCGATCGTTCGACGTTACTCCACTGATGCCTGGGGACCTCGAGGAAGGAACACGCCGCTTCCAGGCTCTGCCAGGACCTCGTGATCCGCCGCGATGAGCTCTCCCCGGCGGAAGACCTTCTCGACCCTCGCTGACCACCGTTGGCCCTCGTAGGGCGTCCAGCCGCCGTTGAAGGCGAGATCATCCGCTGAGACCGTGTAGTTCTGCCTGGAAACGAGGACGACGTCGGCGTCAGATCCTGGTTCGAGGATACCCTTCTTGGGATACAACCCCATCTCCCGGGCGGGTCGCGAACAGAGCAACTCGCAGAGTCGTTCCCAGGACAGGCGCCCAGCATGAACGCCGTCACTCACGAGGTACTCGAGCAGGGTCTCGACTCCCGGTAATCCGGCATAGGGGTCCCAGATGTTCTCCCAGCCCCGCTCGCGCTCCTCCCGGTATGTCGGGAAATGATCTGTCGCCACCAGGTCGATGGTGCCGTCTTCCAGTGCGTCCCAGAGCCGCTCGCGCTCCTCGTCCGATTTGAGACTCGGATTCACCTTGAGGAAGGGGCCGAGTTCGGCCACGTCATCCTTCGAGAAGGCCAGGTACTGTGGACACGTCTCGAGGGTGATCGGAATCTTCGCCCGACTCTTGAATCGGGCGCCTTCCCTGGCGCCCGACCCGCTCGTGATGTGGACGATGTGAACGGGACAGTCCGCGTATTCGGCGAAGTAACCGATCCGGCTGATCGCGTCGAGCTCGGCCTCGAGCGGACGGGAATCCATGTAGGCCGTCGGCTCGTCGGACTCGATCTGGGCCTTGGCGTGGTCCAGCATCCCCTGGGTCTCACAATGGACACGCACCTGGCCACCTGCAGCACCTACCCTGTCCATCAGCGTCACAATCCCTTCGTCGTCCATCAGGTACGGATCCGCGGTGAAGGTCTTGAATTCCGGGACGCCCGTCGACAGGATTCCCTCGACATCGACGTCCGGGTCCTGGAAATTCCCCGCGACCAGTCCGAAATCCACATAGGCGAGATCCGCCACCTCCTGTCGCTTCTCACGGACCGCTTCTGGCGTGGTGACCGCTGTCTGGGTCGGGAGTTCTACCACCGTCGTGACGCCGCCAGCAGCGGCACTTGCCGTTCCACTCGCGAAATCGATCCCGTCGGGGAATAGTTCCTCGTCGTGGAAGTGGGTATGCACGTCGAGGACACCCGGGAGGGCATAGTTCCCCTGACCATCGATGACCTCCGCGGCATCCTCGATCGACCCTTTCGCCTCCGGCCCCACCTCGAGGATCTCGCCGTCCGCGATCGCGATCGGCCCCTCGGACACGCCCGTGGGGCTCACGATCCGGACGTCGGTGATTGCGGTATCGACCATCAACCATGGGTTCGCAGGCAGGGGGAAAAGTGCTTGCCACTGCCGTCGGCGGGAGAACGTTCCCTCGGTAAGCGAGTCTCTATGAACCGGGATACAGCTCGAAGCCTCCCTCTGGCACGTATCGATTACCTTTATACCGCTTCCAGGACCACGTCTTCTCAGATGGAACTCAACGCAGGCACACTCGTGACGATGAACGACGAGTCCGAGGTTCTCGAGGACGTCCACGTAGTCGTCGAGAACGGCGAGATCCGCGAGATCAACGACGGATTCGTCTCCGGGACGGACGTCGTCGACGCATCGGACGACGTGGTGATCCCCGGTCTGGTGAACAGCCATACCCACATGTACGCCCTCCCGATCCGCGGGGCGCCACTCGAGGTCGCCCCCCAGAGCTTCTACGAGGCCCTCGTGGACATCTGGTGGCGGGTCGACGAGGCGTTCACGGAGCGGGACGCGCGACTCTCGGCTCTGGGTTCGGCAAAAGAGATGCTCGAGAGCGGCGTCACCGCGTTCTGTGACAACTACTCCGGACCGAATACGCTCCCGGGCGGACTCGCAGCGGCGGCCGAAGGGGTCGCCCAGACGCCGATCAGGGCGATGTTGACCTTCGAGGCCACCGCCCGGAACTCCCACGAGGAAGCCATGGCCGGCATCGAAGAGAACGAACGCTTCATCGCGTCGGGCGAAGACGAGTTCGACCGGGTGAATGGACACTACTGCCTCCACACGCTGTTCACGAACACCGAGGAGACCGTAAAGGAGACCGTCGATCGGGCCGTCCGCGACGACCGACCGGTCCAGTTGCACCTAGAGGAAGGGCTGGTCGACGTCCACGAGTCGATCCGCGAGTACGGACAGCGACCGGTCTACGCCCTCGAGGAGATGGGCCTGTTCGACGCCGAGACCATCGCCGCCCACTGTGTGCATTCGACGGAGGACGAGATCGAGGTACTGGCAGCAAACGACGTCAAGGTCGCCCACAACCCGTATTCGAACACGAACAATGCGGTGGGCATCGCCAACGTCGAGAAGATGGAAGCCGAAGGGATCACCATCGGCATCGGGGACGACGGCTGGGACCCCGACATGTTCGAGACGATGCGCTCTGCGGTCGGGATCCACAAGTTGAAGCAGAACAATCCCAGTGGCTTCGACGCGGCGAAAGCCCTCGAATGGGCAACGATCGGCAGTGCCGAGGTCATGGGGATGGCAGATGAGATCGGAAGCATCGAGGTCGGGAAGCGGGGCGACTTCGCCGTGCTCGACCTCGGCCCGAATCCGGTCCTGCCCGAGAGTGCACCGTATTATATCGTGAACGCGGCCAGCCAGGCCAACGTCACCACGACCATCGTCGGTGGCGACGTGGTGTACCAGGCCGGTGAGGGCGTCGAAGGTGTCTCGGAAGCCGACCTCCAGGCGATCGGCGAGGCGAGCGTCGAACTCTGGGACCGGCTGTAGCCCGCTCGCCGCCCCATCAAGCTGTCTCCGAAGTCTTCAGCATCTTTGTGTACAAATTGTAGACGATTAGGATACAGAAGGGACACAAAGCATCCGGATGATCCGTTCGCCTGTCCCCGCCAGGGCCACCCCTGGACGCCCCACCCATATTTCGCCGGGAGTGATCGCGACCACCTTTCGGGCAGCCCACAACCTCAACACGTTATCATCCATCTGGATTGCACAGAGCCGCCACGGGCAGTACATACAATGCTCCGCCGGTACCAGACGTTCCCGCGAGTCCGCACCGCTCGCTCCGGTACTGGCAGTCAAGGGACGAGATGGGGGGCGCCATTTGTTACTCATTATCAAAAACAACCTAAGGGTGTGTTAGACACAGCCTCCTCCACCGGCGAGTGAGAATTATTAAATGGATGAATAGATGATGGGGAAGTATGGACGATGAGTATTGCTGTAAACTCGACAGTGTCGCGGACCGATACGCCGTGAGGCCCGACACCGCCGAGTTCTCCTCGTTGGACGAGGCGCTTCTCGCTCGGTGGCGGGGCGAGGGTGGATATCGGGAGCAGGGGTATCGCACGCTCACCGAGTGGTTCAACCGGCGAGTCCTGAAACGGGTCTACGACGAACATGGCCGCGAGACGACCGGATCTCGACTTGAAAGTGAGTACGAGGCACTGACCGATGGGGAGGAGTTGACCCGTCTCGAGGTGATGGACGACCTCTCGAGTGACGGCATCGATCCGGAGACGGTGCTCAGGGACATGATCTCCTGGAGCACCATGCGGATGCACCTCACCGAGTGTCTCGACGCAGAGAAGGAGACGGCGACCGCCACCACCGATTGGGAGCGAGAGAGCATCGAGATCGCCCGAAGACATGCAGCCTCGAAGATCGAAGAAGCCGTCGCCTCACTCGGGAACAAGAATCGGGTTGCTGGGGCGGAGGAGGCAAGCGTCTCGATCGACGTCTCGCTCGAATGCGACCAGTGTTCGACGTCGGTTCCGCTCGTCGTCGCGATGGATCGCGGGTACGTCTGCGGGACCCATCACCGGCAGGAGGCCACCGTATGACGGTTGACGTCGATATCGAGCACATCGGGGGCATCAACGACGCCTCGGCCTTACTCAAGCCGGGTCTCAATGTCATCCGTGGAACAAACTGGAAAGGGAAATCGAGCTTCGTCGAAGCCATCGAGACCGCTCTTGGAATCCCGGGAACGGTGACGGAGGGAGCCCCGACCGGCCATGTCCGCCTCTCGGGGCCAGACCACGAGGCAGACGTCGAACTCGTGCGCGAAGAGGGCGATGCCGTCCTCCGGGGCAAGCCCTGGCTCGAGGACGAGTACGACCAGATCCGTGCCGAACTCTACGCGTGTCTTGGCGAGCGGAATCCGGTCCGTCAGGCAGTTCGGAACGGGGAAAACCTCGAAGCGGTCCTGTCCCGTCCCCTCGACTTCGAGAACATCGACGAACGGATCGCCGAGCTCAAGTCGGAACGCGACGAGATCGATGCCGAACGCAGCAAGGCCAAAGACGCCAGGGACAAGATCCCGTCACTTCGGAGCCGGATCGAGACGATCGAAGCCCAGATAGCGGAGCACCAGGAGCAGTTGGCGGAGCTAGACCGTAGCGGGGAGACCGAAGAGAGCGATGAACGAGAGGCACTCAGCCAGGCCCGCGCCGAGCGCGATCAGATCGAGTCACGCATCGAACGGCTCGAGCGCTCTATCGAGCGCTATACCGACCAACTCGAGGAGAAGCGCTCGGAACTCGAATACGTCTCACCGGGCGAGTCCGACCTCGACCCCGACCGGCTCGCCGAATTGCGAGAGGATCAGGAGCGGATCCGCAGCGAGATCAAGATCCTGGAATCGCTTCACTCCGCGAATTCTCTCGTCCTCGAGGAGAACCGCCTGGACCTCGTCTCGGAGGTCAGTCGGGGGCTGGCGAGTGACGAACTCTCCTGTTGGGTCTGTGGCTCCGACACCACCCGAGAGACCGTCGATCAGTACCTCGAGGACCTCGAAGCCCAGATCAGGGACCGGCGGAATACGCTCGAAGCCCATCGGGAGGAAGTCGAAGAACTCGAGGCACAGCTCGAGGAGCGACAGCAAGCCGAGCGCCGCCAACGGACCCTCGAGGAGGAGATACGGAACCTCGAGGATCGAGTGGCCGACCGCCGGGAGTCGAAGACCGAACTCGAGGCGTCGAAAGCCGATATCGAAGAGCGAATCGAGGAACTCCGGGAGTCGGTCGACCAGTCCGTCGAGGAGGTCACCGACCTCGAAAGCGAGATAAAGTACCGGCGGGCAGAACTCGAGGAGGCCCAAGACGAACTCGACCAGTTGGAGACTCGTGCCTCGCGGTTGGACCATCTGAACGAGCAACGGGCAGAGATCACCGAGGAACTCACCCGGCTCCGGGACCGCAAATCCGAGATCAAGCGCCGAACACGGGAAGCTTTCCGGGAGAATATGCAACAGTTGCTCGAGCGCTTCGACACCGGTTTCGAGACCGCCCGCCTGACCGACAAGTACGAGGTCGTAGTCGCCCGGGAGGGTCACGAGACGCCGCTGGAAGCCCTGAGCGAAGGGGAACTCGAACTACTCGGGTTCGTGGCCGCCCTGGCCGGGTACGAAGCCTTCGACGTGGCCGAGATGGTGCCGTTCCTCCTCATCGATGGGGTCGAGAGCCTGGCCGACGAGAATCTCCACCGCCTGGTCGATTACTTCCGGGACCGATCGACCTATCTCGTGGTGACTGCCCATCCCGAACACACGGGATTCGAGGGACACGAGGTCGACCTTGAGGAGTGGTCGGTGGTATCGGACCAGCAGGTCGTGGAGTCAAACCCCTAATCCGTCTCCCCCCACGAAGCCGACTCAGTCCACCGCAGATTTCGAAGCAGTCCCCACACCCACAGACCCCTATGCTGTCTCGACCCGCCGCAGATCGCGATTCCGCAGGAGCTTCGACGCTTCATCGGAGTCGAGTAACTCAGCTTCGACGTCATCCAGCGTCTCCTGACCTACATGGCGCTTTACCCTGAACGCGTCGATGCGGGTGCCTGTCTCGGTTACCCGTTCGATAACTTCGAGCCGCTCGTCACCGTCCTCGAACTCGTAGACTGCTCCTGGTTCGAGGCTCACCGCAGGCAAGTCCGCCGGCCACTCCCACATGAATTCCCTGGCATACTGGTCGAACTCCCAGACCAGTCTGTCGACCTCCTCCGGGTCTGCCTGTGTGGGGTCCCGCGCCAATTCTCGGAGCCGATGGTCCCAGTAATCGATGACCGCTGCCTTGAGATCCTCCGCCAGTTCGTCTTCGACCAGTTTGAGCTCGAGTGGATACCTGAGTTCGATCGCCACCACCGCGTGTTGGTCCAGATGCGTGAGACACCGCTGGCACTCGATCTCGAAGTCCTCGAAAGCGGTCGGTTCGGCCATGGTGAAGTGGGCGACCTCGGTACAGCAGTTCGGACACCAGAGAAAGATGACCCCTCGTTCGGGTTCCTTCAGTTCGGAAAGGACGGTCAGGCCCGGGACTGCCCGTTCCCGCGTGGTATCGGGTGATCGGTCGGGCGTCGTCCCCCGCTCGCGGCCAGCCCCGATCTGCCCCAAAGACGACGCGAGTTTGCGGTCCTTCAGCAGGGACTTGATAACCGAATCATGGGAGGAGTGGGCCTCTGCCTCCCTGATCTCGTCGAGGCGCGACTTCGTCCAGTCCCGGACGCGGATGGTTGGCATATCGTTCCGTTAGGAACCGACGACTCTAATACTATTATTAATATATTGAACAGGTAAGCGACGGAAATAAAGTGAGCAATACGACCCCCTTCCCCCTTCCTTGATGGACGGCGGCGAGTATGGGTTCCGGGAGCGAGACCCAGCGGTTGCCGTGCGTTTCCCAGTGGGCCGGTAAACGGCACCTGACGCGGCACGAGCGTATACTCATTGTTTACGCTACGCACCGAGCCTGGTGCCCCGCCAACCATAACGCTCGATATGCGACCGAACTCGATCAACCCGAAATCTGGAGCGGTCTTCAGGCCCCGCCTGAGAAGAATCAGCTCTCCCGCGGTCCTACAGCTGCTGGGTCAGGAATCGACACCGGTTGGAGGATTTCGAGCTGCCAACTGGATCTGCGCCGGATTCCAGTACTATTACGGTATTCCCCACCGGAGTCTACGGTGTATGAACCTCGAGTCAGTCCGTTCTTCGGATCCGGACGTAGCCGACGCCCTCGCGGCCGAGCGCGAGCGCCAGCAGGATAAACTCGCCATGATC
>CAZQNH010000023.1:0-33562 GCA_964594685.1 uncultured Halobacteriales archaeon | reverse complement strand
GGACCGCTGATGGCACACCTCTAGTGTATTCGTTCTAGGACCGCTGATGGCACACTTCTCCCAAGGCAGTCTCGTTCCCATTACTCGCTCCGCACACTTCTCCTCAAAAAGGGCCACACCCCGCACATTTCGAGTGGTGATATCGATGATGCAGTGTGAGGCGAGGCGAATATGGGCGATTCTCCGGGCCAGGCGGTCAGCGAATGGACGGCTGACCGACTGGAACCAAACCACTATACTGCACACCCCGAACCATGCTGACATGAGCCAACTGCTCCCGGACACGGTCGAGACGTTCCTGTCGGTCGCCAGCCCCGAGGCCCATCCCATCATCGAAGAGATGACCCGGTTCGGTGCTGAGCAGGGCTTTCCCACTGTCGGGCCGGACGTGGGACAGTTCTTGACCGTGGCGGCACGGATGGTCGGCGCCGAACGGGTCTTCGAGTTCGGCTCGGGGTACGGGTACTCCGCGGCGTGGTTTGCCCAGGCGCTCCCGGAACACGGGGAGATCGTCTTGACCGATTACGACGAGGAGAACCTGCGGACTGCCGAGGGATACCTCGCGGACCTCGGCTACCAGGGGACCGCGAGGTTCCAAGTCGGCGATGCCGTCGAGCAATTCGAGGAGACGGACGGCGACTTCGACGTGATCTTGATCGACCTCGATAAGGAACAGTACGTCGACGCCTTCTCCCGGGCGAGCGAGCGTGTGACCGGCGGGGGTATCGTCGTCGCCGACAATATGATGGCCGGACCGGTGGACGCTGATGCAGTGACCGCAGCGCTGCGAGGCCACGAACCGGTCGAGCCCGCGACGGCAGGAATCGCCAGATACATCGAACGCGTGCGGAAAGCCCCGAACTTCGAGACCGCCTTCGTCCCTCTCGGCGAGGGGATCGCGATCAGCTACCGAGGGACACAAACGTAAGTGGTATCACGGACTGACCTCTCCCGGTCCGTCGATTGCCGTCCCCCGCTCCATCCAGTCGTCGATCCATTCCTCACCCCATCGGACCGCTTTTGCAGCGTCGTTGTGGATCAGACCGGTGGCCCCGGAATCTCCAAAGACGACGACTGCCAGTTCCGGGGCGTCCCGATGAGCGATGATGGTGCTGAACGGCGGTGTGACATCGACCGAGTACAGGTCCAGACGGCCCGTCGCAAGGGAAGCCTCGAGTGACTCGTCGTACTGCCCCACCAGGGTCTGGAGTACTGGTTCCGAAACGACCAACTCGACCTCCGATCCCTCTTCGATTATCTGCTGGCTGTACAAGGTCACGTATTCGGGAAGCACCGCACTGGCAACGCCGCGAATCCGGTCAGCGCCCCGGATGTAGTCCTGTAACTCCTGGATGGGTTGATGTGGAGCGTACGGTTCCGAACCGACGATTTTTGCTCGTTCGAACACCGCGAGATCCATGGAGGCGTCCGGCGGGATCGGAGCAATAACTTCGGCCGCCTGCCGCACCCCGGCGAGTCCCTCGTAGAACTCTTCGTACGCAGACAGCGTGAGCCGGCCCGCGAAGGTGAGCCCGACAGTGCCTGAATCCCGGGTCACGAGCCCCGAGGATTCCAGTTCCCGGACCGCCCGGTCGACCGTGGACCGCGAGATCGGGAGCTCGCTCACGAGCCCGCGTTTGGCTTGCGGGCCCGACCGGAGGGCTCTGAGCAGATCGGCCCGTCGACTCATCGTCTCGATGGTTTGCTCGGGGGGCGCGCTTACCATCCCTACAGCTGACCACCGGTGGACACGGTAAAAAAATTCGTTTCCATTGATAAAGGAGCAATCCAGTTAAGTAACACTATCATCCCTTGGCCAACCGTGCAGGAGGTGAGGCTAAGAAACCTGGTTTCGATGGTGATGTTGCTGGTGCCACTGGCACCGGCTGTGCCTCTGACGTCCCGGGCTGCTGCCCTGCCGCCCGGGTGCCTTTTTGCTCAGTAGCCGTGCCTATCGAGGCGTCTCGGTCCCCCACTTCTCGATAGCCGTCGCCAGCGCTGGATGGTCCGTGGCGTACTCCTCGAGTGTGATATCGGCCACGTAGGCTTCTGCGGCCGCTCGTAGGGCTTTCGCCCCTTGGTGGGTCCCCTCTGGATGCCCATGGATGCCACCACCTGCCTGGACCATCACGTCTGAGCCAATGGCCGAGAGGAGGGGCTCGACGATACCGGGATGGAGACCTCCCGAAGCGACGGGAAGTACGTCCGAACGGCCGTAAAGCTCGCTTGTCAGCCACTTGTTGATGCCGACAGTGTCCTCGTTTTCGAGTTTCCCCAAGCCGGCGGTGCCCGTATGGATGTGATCGACGCCGACGATACGGGCGACCTGGGCGAGGGCGCGCATCGAGACGCCGTGGTGTTCGAGCCGGTCGAATGCCGCGTGCATCGCTCGATGGGCGTGGATCGCCAGGCCGAGGTCCGCCGTGTACTCCCGTATGGTCTGTACCGAGGCCCACCCGGTCGTGATCACGTCGACCATGACGAATCGACCCCCCTGGTCGGCAACCAGATCCGCTCGGTCCTTCATCTCGTCAGTCTCAGCCGTGATGTTGACGAGGTAGTCCTTCCGCTCACCGGTCTCGTCCTCGGCGCGGTCCCGCATCTCGAAGGACCTCTTTACGCGGTCCTCGAAGCGGTTGAAAGACTGATCGGTGAGGTTCTCGTCGTCCTTGAGTAGATCAACGCCCCCGGTCCAGGCATCGTATCCAACCTGGGCATGTTGGTCGGTCGAGAGTCCAACCTTGGGCTTGGGGACCGTGGCTAGTGCCGGTCGCTCGCCGGCATCGAGGAGTTCACTCTTGACGGCGGACCCGAACTGGGGCCCGGGGAAGGAGGTCACCAGGGGCTCCGGCCACTCGCAGTCCAGGAGTCGGATGGATTCGACGGCTTTCATGCCCATGATGTTCCCGGCGATACAGGACAGTATCTGGGGCATGTTCCCGGGTTCGAACAATGCATCCGGGTATGCAACCGAGACCTCGCCGTCCCCCATCTCGAAGGCGGTCGCGCTGAGGTCGGTCACCCGGTCGTCGACCTGCAGGGTGGCCCAGGTTCCGTTCGAACTCTCCGAGGCGACCCGGCCCGCCGCGTCGATCATGTCGAGGCCGGCAGCAGGCTCGATGGCGAACTCGCACACGAGATCGGACGGATCCGGGCGATAATCGGTATCGACGAAGTCCTCGTAGGAGATTCCCGTCATGGACCGAATGTGTTCGCTCCCCCCGCAAATGAATGTTGTGAGCCAGGTCGCCGGTAGGATCCGCAGAGAACAGTGTCACTTCAAGTACAAGATATTCGAGACGTCCTATCGCGACACGGCTGCTTCCAGTCGTTCGACGTAGGACTCGTTGCCGACGTGGACCGGGGTTCGCTGGTGTATCTCCGTCGCCTCCACGTCGAGTAGGGACCGGGATCCATCGGTGGAGGCGCCGCCAGCGGCCTCGACCACATATGCGATCGGAGCGCCTTCGAACAACAATCGAAGTTTCCCGTTCGGCCTGGACTCGAGAGCCGGATAGCCGAAGATTCCGCCGTAGGTGATGACCTGGCTGACGTCGGCGATCATGGCCCCACCATACCGAAGTTTCAATTCGCTCTGTACCTCTGTTACGTAGTCGGCAAAGTCACGCGGCCAGTCCGGCACCCGTCCACCGAAGCCGTAGACCGTCGGCTCCGCGGGGAGTTCGACGGGACCGATGCCCCGAGGGTCCCCGTCCTCGATGACGTACTGGGTGGCGGTGCCCTCCCTGGCAACGACCATCGTCGTGATGGGACCGTACAGGACGAATCCAGCCGCCACGAGGTCCCGGCCGTTCGTTGGCAACTGTCCGTCGTAGATTCCAACGACGGTTCCCATCGGGTTATTCGACTTCAGGTTCGAGGACCCATCGAGCGGGTCGACCGCGATCGCATACCCCTCCCCGAAGTCCACCACCGTCTCTCGCTCCTCGCTGGCATAGCTCCCGATACCGTCGACGGCCTCCAGTCGCTCGGCGAGCAAGGAATCGGCCCACACGTCGGCCTCGAGTTGCAGATCCCCGGAGACGTTCTCCTCCCCGACGCCGGTCCGGCGACCCGGAAGCCCCGCGCGAATCTCCGGGGCAGCCGTCGCGATGACGTCGAAGACTGACTCGATGGGAGACATCTACATGCGGTCGAGAGCGTGGTCCACGTCAGTCTCCTCGAAGATGACCGCTTCGAGGGCATCGAGCATCGCCTCGGGGTTCTCGCGCTGCCAGACGTTACGGCCGACCGCTAGCCCCGCTCCACCGGCCTCGATGACGGCTTCAACCGATTCGAGAAACTCCCGGTCCGAGGTCTTCGAGCCACCCGACATGATCACCTTGACCGGGCCGGCGGCATCAACGACCCACTCCATGGCGTCCTGGCTGCCGGGGTATTTCACCTTCGCGACGTCGGCGCCCAGTTCCAGTGCGAGCCTGGACCCGTAGGCGATGACGCCATCTTTCGTGTCGTTCTTCACGCCCTGCCCGCGGGGATAGGACCACATAACCACGGGCAGTTCGTGGGCCCGGGCGTCTTCCTGGACGACCGCGAACTCCTCGGCCATCTCCACCTCGTGGTTCGACCCACCATAGAGGGTGTACCCGATGGCGTCCGCACCGAGTTCGTCCGCGTATTCGACCGACCAGTTCACGGCACTGTCGTACTCGCCCATCCAGAGATTCGAGGTCCCGTTGAGCTTCGCGACGAGATTTACCTCGTCTTCGTAGGAGGGATAGTAGGTCTCGGCGACACCTTTCTGGACGGCGAATCCGGTGACCGCCTCGTGGGTCGCGATGTCGAAGACCGTCTCGGGATCCATCGTCGCCGGGACCGGGTCGAAGTCGGTCGGGCCGTGCTCCAATCCGTGGTCGTACGCGAGGATCAGTATCTTTTCGTCTCGGGCGATAGCGGCGGACTCGAGGGGTCGCATCATGCGGTGATGCGGCAGGCTCGTATAATAGTCTAACTGAACGGAAAACCAGCCCAGGGAGGTGTCAACGGAGACGAACTGTAGTCGTTCAGACCATCGATTCCGCAGCGTCTCGCCACTCCGTCACCTTCGACTCGCTGAGACCGAGTGACTCGGCGACCCGTGCGGGATCACAACTCGCGAGACTTCTGACCGAACTGATACCCGCCTCCGAGAGACGATCCGCATACGCGTCGCCGATCCCATCGATCCGGGTAACGGGAGTCGGTTTGCTCTGTTCGCGCCACGCCGCTTCGGCGTCGATCTCTTCGCGGGCCTCGTCGGCGATCGGCCATTCACTCTCTCGCCAGGCAGCTTCGGCGACTTCTGCCTCCTCCTGACCGCCGCCGTCGCCACGGTCCGAGGGTGGGGGCTCTGCATTTTCCCAGTCGGCAGAACTCGCCGCGACCCAGGCTCGCTCGCCGTCCTGCAGCCCACGAACTTGTTCCGCCCGACGATCGAGATCCTCGCCCCCTTCGAGTGACCATGAAAGCGAGTGTTCGCGCCGAATCTTGGCAGCGACCCCCGGATTGACGCCGAAGTTCACGAGCTGCGCGTGCGAGACCCGTCGCTCGGCGATGTCCGGTGGCTCCACGCCGGCCCGCTTCAACACCGCCTTCGTGGCGGGGCCGACGAACTTGATGTCAGTCAACTCCTCGGGCTCCATCCGGATTGGCACCGTATCGGGGATGTAGCCCGAAGATGCTTGAGTGTTTCCCGTTCCGGCATCTTTAGGCCCACAACCGTTCACCCTTCGACCATGCGCGGGATGGATTCGATAGAGACGGTAGGTGTTGTCGGCGCGGGGACGATGGGAAGCGGTATCGCCCAAGTCGCCAGCACCGAGGGATACGATGTCATAATGCGAGACATCGAGGAATCGTTCGTCGAGGACGGATTCGAGTCGATCGAATCGAGTCTCTCGCGGTTCGTTGACAAAGAGGCCCTGTCCCCAGCGGAGTCCGAGGCCATCCTCGGCCGAATCCGGGGAACGACGGACCTCACAGAGCTGTCAGCCGCCGACGTGGTGATCGAAGCCGCCGTGGAGAAGATGGACGTGAAACAGGGCATCTTCGCCGACCTCGACGACGTGGTCGATCCGGACGTCGTCCTGGCCACGAACACCTCCACACTTTCGATAACGAGCATTGCCGCGGCCACCGACCGACCGGGATTGGTTGTGGGACTTCACTTCATGAATCCGGTGCCGATTATGGACGGAGTCGAGGTGGTCGTCGGGGAGAAGACGGAGGACGCTGTCGTCGACTTGGCGCATGACTTTGCCGCGGACCTCGAGAAGGAAACCTGGGAATCCGCTGACAAGCCCGGATTCGTCACGAATCGGGTCTTGATCCCCTGGATAAACGAGGGTATCAGGGCCTACGACGAAGGCGTGGCGACGAAGGAGGACATCGACCGGGGACTGAAACTCGGAACGAACGTTCCGATGGGGCCCCTAGAATTGGCTGACCACGTCGGCCTCGATATCTGCCTTGAAGCTAGCCGCACGCTCCACGAGGAGCTCGGGGACCGGTACAAACCGGCGTATCTCCTCAAGCGGAAGGTGGCCGCCGGCGACCTCGGCAAGAAGACCGGAAAGGGATTCTACGAATACGAATAGCGCCAATAGTGTACAAACGAGGCCCGCAAGGGTGGGCCCGATCCATCTCTTTCAGACGTCGATCGCCTCGGGGCCCTCCTCCTGCTTCAACTCGGCGGCGTCCTTGAACCGGGTCCTGATCATGATCCAACCCTTCGGAGTCAGTTGGACGTAGCCCTCGGACCCGGAGACGAGTCCCCGTTTCTGTAGGAGTTTCAGAACCTTGATCGAGGATTCGGACCGACCGCTGATGAGTGTCTGGAGTTTCGACTTGCCGTTCATCGTATACAGCGTGGCCAGGGCCTTGGTCTCCGCCGGCGAGAGGTCGATTTTCGAGAGCTCCCGCTGGCGTTTGGTGTATTCGAGTCTGAGATACCGGCCGAGGATGAACCGTTTCCGGTCGGGATTGAGTGCGGCCTCGAAGAGTATCGAGCGTCCCTCCTTGACGTACTCGACCTCGATCACCTCCCGTTGTTCCCCGAGGAGTTGCCGAGTGTCCCGGGAGAAGTCGATGATGGACTCGATGTCGACCTTGAACGGGACGTCGATACCCGTGAATCCCACCTTCCGGTCGCCGAGGTGGAGCTCGCCGATGGTAAAGGCACTGTTAGTGCGGCGACCCCCGATCTGGACCGGATGGCGGACCGCCACCTCGGTGCCGTTCAGGACCGATCTATAGAGTATCTCGCCGAAGTGATCGATCGAAGACTCATCCTCGTTCGAGAGGAAGTAGATGTCCCGCCCCCTCTCGCCGAAGTCCTGTTCCGATTCCACGGCGATGGTGAGTGTCTTGGTGTGGAACTGGCCCGCCACCGACATCGGCGGCTGGCCGAGTTTCACGTCGAAGATCGTCTGCAGGTCGATCCGGGATTCGTAATCCCTCCCGGAGAGGCGAAGCTCCTCGTCCTCGAGGGTGACCTGGCAGTCCTCGACCCTCGTGGGGTCTTCGGCGTCGTGTATCAGATCCGCGTGGAAATTCGCCAGGATTGGCATGGTGGACTTCGCTAGCTCGGACTGACGGTTTCTTCGAATGTCTCGAGGGTGTCTCCCGTGGGACCGTTCGCCGCCGCGAGTTCGATCCGCATCTCCGTCCCTCGCGGCTCCATCCGCTCGAAGGTGAGCGTGCCCTCCATGTTCTCGATGAGCCACTTCGCCACCCAGAGCTCGACGCCATCGAGGTGCTGCATCTGGGTCTCGGACCCACGCTCCAGCGCCGCGAATGCGTCCTCGGAGAGCGTGAACCGCTGGGTCAGGATTCCGATCTCGACCGTGTCCTCGACCGGCCCGGAGACATCAACGGAGACCGGCTCGAGGTCGCTGTTCCTGACCGCATACTCCAGGAGTTCCCACACCGCGAGTTCGATGAAGTTGTCCGCGAGGACGTGACAGGACTCCGGCATCGAGGTCTGGAATTCGGCTTCCGGGTAGTTGCGAAAGATGCCCTCGATGAGTTCCTCGATGATCTCGGTGATCTCCATCGGCTGGCGGTATTGTTCTCGCTCGTTCGAGTCGATGTTGCGAGCCATCTCGCTCAGGTCCACGATCGAGCCCGCCTCCTGGCGGATATTCTTGATCATATCGACGCGGGTCCCGTCGAGGCCCTCCTCCAGGAGGTCTGCATACCCCTGGACCACCGTCATCCCGTTCCGGATATTGTGTCGCAGAACGCGTTGGAGGACCCTGTTCCGCCGATAGAGCTGATTCAGATTCTGGTGTTCGTCTTCGAGCGCTTTCACTGCACCGACCAGGGTTCCGACGATGCCCCCAGCCCCGATCACCGTGACCAAGATGCCCGGGGTGGCCCCGAGTGGGAACACGAGCACGCCGAAGATGATGGCCACGGTCGGGATCGCCATGCCGAGGGCGCCCCATTCCGAGACGACCAGGACCCGGTTGTCGCCAAGTGGGCTCTGGAACAACCAGTACCCCACCGCGATGAGTCCGATCGCCAGGAAGAACGCCGCACTCAGCGTCAGGAGTTCCTCCAATGTCGGAGAAGCCACGCCGAAAGCCTCCCGGAACACGATGACGGTGAAGATGAATCCTACCCCCACCAGGTACATCACCCCGAGGTCGCGTTTGGGCGGTACCCAATCGAAGGTCATGGTGTCACCTGGACTGTCCGGTCGGATTGCACTCGGTTCCCTGCCGAATGGGTCTGATCCCCGACCTCCGGATGACAAACGAGCCGTCGCTCCCGGCTCCCGCTGTGCGACCCCCCTCCGCCGGCCGGCGAGCGCGTAAACATGGATAGACTCGGTCCGTTGCAGGTCCGTATTAGTACCCTCCGGCAAGTTCGGCTTAAAACTTTCTCGAAGGTATCACGTCTGAGAACTGGTGAAAACGGGACAGGAAACGGAGGTGTTGCCGGGTACCCCCCGACTGAATGCCCCTCATGGGAAAACATAAGGCTCGACGGGTGGTGTTTCGTCGCATGGATTTCAGTCTCACTCCGGAGCAACGCCAGATCCGGGACATGGTCGCCGAATTCGTGGACGAAGAAGTCGTCCCCGTCGCCGCCGAGATCGACGAGACCGACGAGGTCCCCTGGGACATCCTCTCGGAGATGGGGGACCTGGGACTGATGGGGATGCCCTTCGACGAATCCTACGACGGGGCCGGACTGGACTATCACGCCTATGCTATCGCCCTAGCCGAGATCAGTCGGGGAAGCGGTGGCCTGGGGACCATCGTCGCCGCCCACACCTCTCTTGCAGGGAACATGCTGGCCGACTACGGCAGCGAGTCCCAGAAAGAAACCTATCTCGCCCCGCTCAACCGGGGTCAGGACATCGGTGCGTTCGCGCTCTCGGAAGCCGGCGCCGGATCCGACGTCCCCGCGATGGAGACGCAGGCGGAGTTTTCCGGCGACGGCTATCTCATGAACGGCGACAAACTCTGGATCTCGAACGGGTCGATCGCCGATTCCGTCATCGTGTTCGCGAAGACGGATCCGGAGGCAGGGCACAAAGGACTCTCATCCTTCGTCGTTCGACCGGAGGAAGATGAGGGGTTCATCGTCGAGAACACCGAAACGAAACTCGGCGACAAGGGCTGTCCCACGGCCGAATTACGATTCGAGGATCTCGAACTCGGGGAAGAGAGACTGATCGGTGAGGAGGGGGACGGATTCTACCAGGCCCTCGAGACGCTCAATGCCGGACGTATCACCATCGCGGCACGGTCGGTTGGGATCGCCGAAGCGGCCCTCGAGGCGGCCCTCGAGTACGCACAGCAACGGGAACAGTTCGGCCAGGCAATCTCCGAGTTTCAGACGATCCAACACAAACTCGCGGACATGGACACGTCAATCCAGACCGCCCGGTTGCTCATGCACGAGGCTGCAGATAAGAAGGAGCGCGGAGAGCCTTTCGTCAAGGAGGCTGCACAGGCCAAACTCCACGCCTCGGAGGTGAGCCGTGAGGTCGCAAACGAGGCCATCCAGATCCACGGGGGCTACGGGTACACGAAGGACTTCCCCGTCGAACGGTACTATCGGGACGCGAAACTCAACGAGATCTACGAGGGCACAAGCGAGATCCTTCGGAACACCATCGCACGGGAACTGCTCAAGTAGCCACCCGGGATCGGCCTCGCCGCCGGGGAGCCCGGAATCTATCCGGGCTCACCGGCTGCCCCGGGTCCGCCGGAACCCGACATATTCGCATCGCTTTTACCCGCTGTCCCCCTACTCGAGGGTGTTCATGACATCTGTACGCGTCGCCGGAGTCGGATTGACACACTTCGGCATCCACCCCGAGCGGACCACCCGGGATATGTTCGGCGAAGCCGGACTTGCAGCCATCGACGATTCGGGGATCGATCCGTCGACGATCGAGTCCGTGTTCTTCGGGAATTTCATGGGGGAACTCGGGGAGCACCAGGGTCACATGGGCCCGCTGGCGGCCGAGGCTCTCGGGATCGAAGCCCCCGCCACCAGATACGAGAGCGCCTGTGCCTCCAGTGGGGTCGCGGTCCGGGAGGCGGTCAAGAACGTCAGGTCGGGCGAGGCCGATGTCGTGCTGGTCGGCGGAGCCGAACGGATGAACAACCTCCCGACGGCAGAAGCCACCGAGTCACTGGCGATCGCCGCCGACGACCTATATGAGGTCCGGGCCGGGATGACCTTCCCGGGGGCCTATGCACTGATGGCTGATGCGTACTTCGAGGACTTCGGGGGCTCACGGGAGGACCTCGCCCATATCGCCGTGAAGAACCACGACAACGCGCTGGGGAACGAGTACGCCCAGTTCCAGAAGGAGATCTCCGTCGAGAAGGCCCTTGACGCGCCCCCCGTTGCCGAACCCGTCCATCTCTACGACGCCTGTCCATTCACGGATGGTGCGGCCGCCGCCGTCCTCGTGAGCGAGGAGTTCGCCGAGGAACACGGCCTCGAGGCTCCGGTAGCTATCACCGGGACGGGGCAGGGTGGCGACAAGATGGCCCTCCATGACCGGCAGTACATGACTCGAACCCCGGCGGCAGAGAAGGCCGCCGAGGAGGCATATGACGACGCGGATATCGCCGCGTCCGACGTCAACCTCGCGGAGGTCCACGATTGCTTCACGATCGCCGAAGTGCTCGCCATCGAAGCGCTCGGCTTCTTCGAGAACGGCGACGGCATCGGAGCAGCAAGGCGTGGGGACACGCTCCGGGACGGGTCCCTGCCGGTGAATCTGTCTGGCGGCCTCAAAGCGAAAGGCCACCCGGTCGGGGCGACCGGGGCGAGCCAGGTCGTCGAGATGACGAAGCTCCTCAGCGGCACCCATCACAACTCCTCTGCCGTCGAGGGGGCGACCACCGGCGTAACGCATAACGCCGGCGGGACGGTCGCAAGTACCGCGGTCCACGTCCTGGAGGTGGTAGAATGAGCGAGGAGACGGCCCGCGACGCGGGCTACGACGATCTCATCGATGCCCTCGAGGACGGAGAACCCTACTACCTCGAGTGTCCGGAGGGACACGGATCCCTCCCCCCGAGACACGCCTGCCCGCAGTGTGGAGCACGAGACCTGCGTGAGGAACCGTTCCCCGAAACCGGCACTATCGAGGCCCACACGATCGTACACGTCCCCACACCGCGGTTCCAGGAGGACACCCCGTATGTCACGGCGGTGGTGGATTTCGGCCCCGTAAAGATCACCGGCCAGGTGATTGGCGTGGATACCGACGCGGTCGAGAATGGCGACCAGGTCAGCATAGACGCCGGACATACCGCAACAAACGACGAGCGTCTCGTCGTCTTCGAACCGGTCTGAAACGGAAATCCCGTTTTCTAGCCCCTCCCCCGTCAGGGGAACCCTGTGGTAAGCTGTCTCATCGCTAGCCTTCCCTCTACGGGCTGTCCCCAGCCCCTGGAGCCCGGCTGATAATTGAGCGTTCCAGGAGTCCAATCGAGCCGGTATCTTGGATCCGTTCGAGACTGTTTCCCCGGCTACAGGCAGGGCCGAAAACGGCGGGTCGATACCGGCTACTCGTCGGTCGGGGCGAACGCGCCCACCTCCTCCGGAGTGGTCGGTCTGACCAGCGCGCGGAAGAGGGCTAGCCCGCCCCAAAACAACAACCCAAGGAGGATGATGTAGGATCGGAGGGTTATTGGAATCAATGCTTCGTGGACGATCTGGCCTTCCCCCGTGACGGGATGGGGACTTCCCGCGATGATCTCCAGCAGCCCGATACCGACCACGCCGAGGATGACGAGGAACCCACCGATGTACAATGCGAACTTGTCGACGGTCGTAATGTCACTCATTGTGTTTTCACCTCGATTAGCCCATCAGATAGCGGAGTCGCGGATATGATTGGACCAATTCTGTGCGCAAGAGATATGAGTCGACACCGAGGACCCGACCCGCTCCAAGAGTGGCGATCAACCCGAATATGAGGAGCCCGAGCAGTTCCCCCGTGACGACGCCGTGGGCCCAAGCGCCGGTCTCGCCGTTGATGAAGTAGAAGAATATCATGAGAAACGCCCCGAAAAACGCGGCTGTTCTGGTAAGGGCCCCGAGAACGAGGCCGAGCCCGATCAGCGTCTGACCGAGGGGGACCATGATGTTAACGAAGGCCAAACCGGCCCCCTCAGAGAACAATGTCACGAACGGGCCGACACTCGTCCCCGCGGCAGCGCCGCCGACGAACCAGCTTGCGTCGAACGGCCACGTCATGAACTTATCTAGGCCGGCGTGCAGTAACCACCAGCCTGCGACCATCCGCAGGACAAAGAGCCAATACCCTAACCAGCGATCTGCCGCCGGGAACGATACGTCACTCCCCATGAACTGTGTGGTGGTAGTTGACATAGCTCACCAGCAATGATTTAGTTTCACATAGCACATAAATTTTCATAGATTTTCCGGCAACAAACGTCACTACCGGCTTACAAGGAGGTAAACGGTCGTACCTGGTAATCTGTCCGAGACGTATCCTGCAGCCACTTTCATCGCTGTCTCTCCGGCAGGAGACTGAAACCTCTCGTCTCAATCATCGTCCACTCAGAACTGTTCCTCGCACACCGACCGCCTCGCCCATCTCACCGGAATTACGCGTCTCGCCTGGATCGGCTCGGTATTGAGCACTCTGGCCGTCGCGGGCGGGCACGGGAACGCACTCCTCGGTCGGCGCGCCGCGGACACGCAGGCCCTCTTGTATCTCGGGGATGTTCGTCTCCTGAGACCTCAGGCTCGATCGCTCCCGCGATCGGCTATCGGTGCGAGACTGAGACTGACCACCTATCGGCCGAAGCTGGCGGTTGCAGTATCTATATCTCTGATGAACGACGATGCGGCAATGTCGCCCGATTCCACACTCTAGAGAGGGTCCCTCATTGTCCGCACGCGTTCCCGACACGAAGACAGGGTTCCTCACGCGAACGTTCTGTGGCTTCAAGCAGAGCAGGACCGAAGGCTAACTTGCTCAGCGGTCCGGCGGTTCCACACAGTCTTCAAGCGGTTCCATCACCCTATCCGCGACTTCGTAGGGATCGGTCTCCCGCGCTACCACCTCCTCGACGAGGTCGTCCATACCCCCGAGCCGATCTATCTCGGATTCAACAAGCCCCGCGGTGTCGTCCCGGAGCAACTGCCTGACCTCCTCTGCATACCGCCGGCGCTCGTGTTCGGCCCCTTGTCCCGAGGCTTCGAGCCAGGCGACGTGGTCAGCGAGGGTCTCCATCAGTTCTCCGACTCCCTCACCGGTGGTCGCGACCGTCTCGATGATCTGGGGGTCCCATTCGTCCGGCGCAGACTCCCGAAGTTCCAGCATGTTGCGAAGTTCGTGGACTGTCCGGTCCGCGCCGGAGAGGTCAGCCTTGTTGACCACGAAGACGTCTCCGATCTCCAAGATGCCCGCCTTAAGCATCTGGATGTCGTCACCGCTGGCCGGCGGGATCAGGACGGCCACCGTGTCCGCCGTCTTCACGATGTCGACCTCGTTCTGTCCGGCGCCGACCGTCTCGACCAGGATCACGTCCTTCCCGAAGGCGTCGAGGGCTTTGACCGCGTCCGCCGTCGCGGTCGACAACCCCCCGAGGTTGCCCCGCGTGCTCATCGAACGGAAGAAGACGTCCATGTCTCCGGCCGTCGAGGCCATCCGTATCCGGTCCCCGAGGACCGCGCCGCCGGTGAACGGTGAGGACGGGTCGACGGCGATCACGCCGACAGCTTTCCCATCGTCGCGATACCGCTTGGCGACCTTGTCGACGAGAGTTGATTTCCCGGCCCCGGGACTACCGGTGATCCCGATGAGGTCCGCAGCGCCAGTGTGTTCGTGAAGCGCGGAGACGAGGTCGCGATATCCCGACTGGCGGTTCTCGATCCGGGTGATCACCTTCGCCAGGGCGGCATGGTCGCCGTCCAGCAACGAGCCGACCAGGTCGGCGCTACTCCCCATCGTTCGGCCCGGCGTTCTCGCGGACGAACTCGATCGTCTCCTCCATCGGCGTCCCAGGACCGAAGATGGCATCGACGCCTGCTTCGTACAGTTCCTCTCGGTCCTCTTCGGGGACAATTCCGCCGATGAGGACGAGGGTGTCCTCGAAGACACCGTACTCCTCCAGCCCCTCCAGGATTCGGGGGACCAGTGTATTATGCGCCCCCGAGAGGATAGAGATACCCAGGACGTCGACGTCCTCCTGGACCACCGCCTGGACGATCTCGTCCGGTGATTTGTGCAGTCCGGAGTAGATGACCTCGAATCCCGCATCCCGGAACGCCCTCGAGATGACGTGGGCGCCGCGGTCGTGTCCATCGAGGCCCACCTTGGCCACGAGCGTTCGGATCGTCCGGCCGGTGTCTGTTTCGGCCATATACGTCATTTCGGGTACCATCGTTTCATTCTAACGGAGGGGATCGGTTCGACAGCCACTCACGCCCGCTCGGTCCAGATGCTTATTTGTATTGCATGCGGAGAACGGACATATGCAATTACGAGAGGCAGTTGCAGACGACGCCCCGGACTTCAGGTGGATCGCCCGGTCCTCATTGCGGGTTGCGTACGAAGGCGCCATCTCCCCGACAGCCATCGATTCTGCTGTCGAGGAGTGGTATGGCGAGGACCGCGTGGCCGAACTTATCGAGGACCCGGATCATCACTGCCTCGTCGCCGAGGAGGACGGGGAGGTGGTCGGATTCCTGGAGTATCGCGTGTCCGATTCCACGGAGGAAGCCACGATCCAGTGGGTGCACGTCGATCCCGACCTGTGGAACCAGGGGATCGGCGACGCGTTGCTCTCGGAAGCCGAGGAACGCGTGTTCGAACGGGGTGTCTCCCGGATCGAGGGCACAGCCCTCGCCGAAAACGAGGACATCGTCTCGGTGTTCGAGGAGCGGGGGTACTTGGAGGGTACCGACCGCGAGACGACAGTCGGAAAGGAAACCTTCACGGAACGCTCGTATCTGAGGTTCACCCCGGCGGAGGAACCTCGCCTGATCGAACGTCGCGAGACCGACGAGGGCACGTTCTTCGTTGCTCTCGACGACCACAAGGTCGGCTCCCACGGTGACTTCTACGTGGCTTACCGTGACGAGGACCGGGAGAACCGCTATGGCTTCTACTGTAACAACTGCGGGTCGGTCGACGCGTCCATGGATCCCATGGGACGGATCCAGTGCAACGATTGCGGGAACACGGCGAAACCCACGCGGTGGGACGCTGCGTATCTGTAGGCTCGCGTTGAACGTGACCGTGAAGGGGTTCCGCTCCCCCTCGTTGGTCAGCGACCGACGAACTCGGGATCGTGGTTCTCGAAGAAGGCGTCGTATGCCCGCTGGTAATCCTCGGTCCGTGTGGCCCCGGCGATGGCTTCGGTCTCCGCGGCTAACTGTGATTCGAGTCCCCGGTCGAAACTCTCCTCGAGCAGTCGGGTGGTGCGGGCCATCGCCCAGGTCGGCCCGGTTGCCAGTTCGGCGGCCGTCTCCGTGACACGATCGTCAAGTGCTTCCGCGGGAACCACCGAGGAGGCGAGCCCCAATTCCACCGCCCGTTCCGGCCCGATTGGTTCATCGCGAAGGACGATCTCTTTCGCCCGTCGCAGTCCGACCAGCCGCGGTAGCAGAAACGTGGAGCCGCCATCACCGGTCAACCCCAGACGCGGGTAGGCGAACTCCATCCGTGCCTCCTCGCTCAGCAGGACGATATCCCCGAGGAGTGCGATACTGAACCCCGCTCCTGCGGCTACCCCATTGACCCCAATGACGATAGGAACCGGCGCGCGGTGAAGGTGACTCACGGCGTCGTGGAGCTGCGAGGCGAGTTTCCTGAACGCCGGTGTATCCGACTCGTCTCCCGAGAGACGGGTCAGGTCCGCCCCGGCTCCGAAGACATCGCCGGTGGCCGTAATCGCAAGGCATCTCAGGTCGTCCTCGAAGGGAAGCGAACTGGTCCAGTCCAGCAACTCCTCGCCCATCTCCGGGTTCAACGCGTTCATCCGACTCTCGCTGTCGATCCTGACGTGGCCGATCGGACCGTCCCGGTCGATCTCGAAGTTCGCATAGTCCGCCATAGCCCCATGGGCGACGGGCTCTCACTTATAATGCGTGCGCGACACGAAGTCCGCCACGGATCTGGACCCGTCCACGGACCCGTATCCGAGCAACTTCCGGTAGGGTCGAAAACACCGAAATCCGTCTCCCCGATTCAGGCGACGCCCAGCGTTTCCTGGTAGCTCCCGTGTGCGGCTTCAAAGACCTGCATGATCTCGCCCATCGTAGCGTAGGCCTTCACCGCGTCGATGATGTACGGGATCGTGTTCTCGTCGTCCACTATCGCCTCCCTGAGCTCATCGAGTGCCGCCTCCACGGCCGCGTCGTCACGTTCCTCTTTCACCGATTCGAGCCGGCCCAATTGCCGCTCCCGGGTCTCGGTCTCGTCGATCTGGAGGATATCGAGTTCCCCTTCCTCGTCGCTCTGGTACTTGTTCACCCCGACCACGACTTCCGCTTCCTCGTCGACCCGCTCCTGGTACTCGAAGGCGGCCTCCTGGATCTCGCGCTGGAAGTAACCCTCCTCGATGCCCGCCAGGACGCCGTCTCGCACCGACCCATCGCCCATCGCCTTGACCTCCTCGATGTACGCCATTGCCTGCTCCTCGACTTCGTCGGTGAGGCTCTCGATCGCGAAGGATCCGCCGAGGGGGTCGATGATATCGGCCGCCCCGGACTCCTCGGCGATGATCTGTTGTGAGCGGAGTGCCACGCGCACCGCTCGCTCGGAGGGCAACGCGAGGGCCTCGTCGTAGCTGTTCGTGTGCAAGCTTTGGGTGCCACCCAGGACCGCGGCGAGTGCCTGAAGCGTGACGCGCACCACATTATTCAATGGTTGCTGGGCAGTCAGTGACTGACCAGCGGTCTGGGTGTGGAATTTCAGCCGGCGGGACTCGTCGGCTTCAGCCCCGTACCACTCCCCCATTACCCGGGCGTAGATACGCCTGGCCGCACGGAATTTGGCCACCTCCTCGAAGATGGCGTTGTGCGAGTTGAAGAAGAAGGACAGTTGCGGGGCGAACTCGTCGACGTCGAGACCGCGGTCCATGGCATCTTCGACGTACGCAAAGCCGTCCGCGAGGGTGAAGGCGAGTTCCTGGATCGCGGTCGATCCCGCCTCCCGGATGTGGTACCCGGAGATGGATATCGGGTGGAACTTCGGGGTCTCCTCGGCGCAGAACTCCACGATGTCGGTGACCAGGTCCAGGGATGGTTCCGGGGGGATGACCCACTCCTTCTGCGCGATGAACTCCTTGAACATATCGTTCTGCAGGGTGCCCCGGATCTGCGAACGGGGCACCCCCTGCTGGTCCGCGATCGCCACGTACATCGCGTAGATGACCGCCGCACTCGGGTTGATAGTGAAGGACGTCGATATCTCCGAGAGGTCGATCCCGTCGAAGAGGATCTCCATATCCCGGAGGGTATCGACCGCCACGCCTTCTTTGCCCACCTCGCCCGCGGACATCGGGTCGTCCGAGTCGATGCCCATCAAGGTCGGCATGTCGAAGGCCGTCGAGAGGCCAGTCTGGCCCTCGTCGATGAGGTAATGGAAGCGCTCGTTGGTCGCCTCCGCGGTCCCGAACCCGGCGAACTGGCGCATCGTCCAGAGTCTTCCGCGATACATCGTCGGATAGACGCCCCGGGTGAACGGGGGCTCACCGGGGAAGCCCAGGTCCGTCTCGTAGTCGATAGCAGCGATATCTTCGGGGGTGTACAACCGGTCGACTTCGAGGTTGGAGACCGTGGCGAACCGATCTTTCCGCTCGCCATGGGCGTCGAGGTGGGGCTCGAGTCGTTCCGCTTCCCAGTCCTCCCGGCTGTCGCGGATCGCCTCGAGGTCCTCGGGGTCGAACATGCTCCGTGGTAGCTGCCGATTATCCATTAAGGTTCTGACGGATACAGGAAGGGCGCCTGAAGCAACACGGTCGGATAGATCGAATCCCCGCTCGGGACGAATCGAAAGGGCATTACCGTTTGAGACTGTCGGGGCGCGGATTCACCGCAACGGAACTGGGCAGTCCTGTCACTCGGGTTGGCTGAGTCGCTCCGTCGCTTCGACCAGTGGGTGTCGAGCGTAATCCACGACTTCGACGTCGGCGAGGGATTCGAGGCCCTCCTTCTTCGCCGTCTTCGCCATCCCGAGGTCGATCCGTCGGGGAAGGACGATTACGTATGCGTCCATCTCCTCGATGCCGACCCGGTGAGCGGCCATCATGCGATGGTGGCCGTCGGCCAGGAGCAACTCGTTTGCATTGTCTATCACCACCAGTGGTTCCGCGAGCCCACGTTCGAGCTCGTATCGGCGACCCTCGAGTTCGTCGGCGTACACCTTCCCCTGGGTGGGCGTCAGGTCTGACAACGCCACGGTGCGTCGCTCCTCGTCGGCTTCGATCCCGTGGATGGTCTCGAGGGTTCGTTTGAGTTTGCCCACCTTCTCAGGGGTCGCCCGCTCGATCTGGCTGCGGATGACGTCGGCATTGGAGATGATGCCCACCAGGTTCCCGGCGTCGTCGACCACCGGGAGTTTCTGGATCCCGGACCGCAGGATGACCCGGGCGGCGTCGGTGACTTTCATCTCGGGATGGGCCACGATGAGATCCTCCGTCATTACTTTGAAGAGCGGCTCGTCCCCATCGATCATCAGCAGGTCCCGTGCCGAGATGAACCCCTCTACGCGGCGCCCGTCGGTGACCGGGAACCCGTTGTGGTCCTCGCTTTCGACGATCCGCGAGGCCACGGCTTCGACGGTCTCGTCCGGAGACACCGTAGCGACCTCGCGGGTCATGTAGTCTTTGACCTTTGCGCGCCCCGGGTCTTGCAATCCGTTCTCGGATTCGAAGGCTCGATCCATGGGTCTCACCCGCTATCTGCGCTGCGGGCTGTCAGCACGAGCAAATGGTCCCGCGCCTTATAAAACCACGAAATTCGACGGACGTTGGCCGGATCAGTTGGTCGTCGGGTACTTTTTCAGTCCGACCCTCACTGAGTCGGTGCGCCCATGAGAACCGGGTCAGTTCGCCCCGAAGAACCAGGGCAGTTCGTCGAGGCCAACTGAGTCCATCGGCTCCTCGACGAACGCGACACACGTGGGATACCCCGGTCAGGCGTTTACCGCGGCCGATTCGAGTCAGTCCTCACGTCCCGACTTCGACCAGTTCTCACGTGTCGACTCCGACCATTCCTCACGCGCCGCCTCCGCCCAGTCCACATGTACCGACTCCGATCAGTCCTCGTGTGCCGAGTTCGGTAGATCTCGGCCCGCTAGACCAGCCAGGAGGTTCTCGGCCGCCATCGTCGCCATCTTATCCCGAGTCTGGATACTCGCACTCGCGATATGTGGAGTTACCACCAGCTTCTCCGGGATGTGACGCGTGATCGGATGGTCGGCAGGCAGCGGTTCCGGTTCCGTGACGTCGAGACCAGCCCGTTCGATCCAGTCGTTCTCGAGGGCGGTGTCCAATGCGTCGGTATCGACCACCGGGCCCCGGCTGGTGTTGATGAGGACGGCACTTTCCTGCATCCGCTGGAGTTCGTCTTCGCCGATGAGGTGTCGGGTCGACTCGAATAGCGGAACGTGCAACGAGACGAAATCGCTCTCTTCGAGTAGCGTCGACTGGTCCACGTAACTGGTCTCGACACCGCCAGCAGAGAGTGTAGACTCGGCCTCCTCGTGCCGCTCCACGTCAGCGTAGAGGACCTCCATGTCGAAGCCCGCTGAACGCTTGGCGAACTCGGCGCCGATATTTCCGAGTCCGATGACGCCGAGCGTTGCGCCATAGACGTCGGGCCCAGTGAGGAGTTTCGGTCCCCATGTCTCCCACTCCCCATCGAGGACGTAGTCGCTTCCTTCAACGGTCCGCCGAGCGGTCGTCATGAGCAAGGACCACGCGAAGTCCGCTGTGGTCTCCGAGAGCACCCCGGGTGTGTGACCCACCGGCAGCTCCCGGTCGGCCGCGGCGGCCATCTCTACGTGATCGTATCCGACCGAGTACGTGGAGATGACCGTCAGGTTGGGCGAGGCGTCCATCACCTCCCCGTCGATATCGTCCGAGAGCAGACAGAGCAACCCGTCCGCTTCGAGTTCCCCAAGCCGCTCGATGATGTGTTCTTTGGATGGCGGTAGCTTTCCATCCCAGACGTGGAGTTCGCATTCGGATTCGAGCAGTTCGAGTCCCGCATCCGGGATTTGACGAGTGACGTAGACGACTGGTTGTTCGGTCATATGTCTTCTTTGGGGTGAGAGGGTATGTCCCTCCGGGTCGGCGGAAGTTTTGCCTTCGATACGGCGGGTGCGATCAGCAGTCGGTGTGCCACCTGTTCAGAGGAACCCTTCGGCCTCGAGGCGGTCGATAGCCTCTCGCAGCCGGTCTTCGGTGTCGACCAGTGATGCCCTGACGTACCCCGGTGTCCCGAAGGCAGTCCCGGGGACAAGTCCGACGCCTGCGTCCCGCACTGCATCTTTGCACCACTGGATGTCATCATCCGTCTCTATCTCGAACATGAGGTAGAAGCTCCCCTCCGGGACCGGGACGTCGATTCCTCGTGATTCGAGGAGATCAACCAGGACGTTCCGACGGCGCTCGAAGGTATCCATATGTCCCGCTGTCAAGGCGTCGATATCGGTGTTGGTCAGTGCCTCGACCGCCCCGTGCTGAACGAAGTTCGACGCACACGATACCGAATGGGAGTGGACCTTTCCGGCTTGCGTGGTGTGGTCCGATGGGGCGGCCATGAACCCCAGCCGATAGCCAGTCATCGAGAACGTCTTCGAGACCCCGTTGATGGTGATGGTACGGTCAAACATCCCGTCGTAGGTGGCGAGGCTCCGGTGGTCGCGCTCCCCGTATAAGAATTCGGCGTAGATCTCGTCCGACATCACCGGGAGGTCGTGCTCGACCGCCAGGTCCCTGATTCCTTTGAACGAGGCTTTCGAGAACACCCGCCCACTCGGATTGACCGGCGAGTTGAGCATTATCAATGCGGTATCCTCGGTGATAGCGGCCTCGAGGTCATCGAGTGCCGGTTCGAGTCTGAGATCGTATGGCGCGAGGTCCACGTGGACCGCCTCCCCACCCGCGAGCTTGACCATCGGCACGTAAGACGACCAGACTGGATCGAAGACGATCACCTCGTCACCGACGTCGACGAGTGCCTGGACTGTCTCGTACACCGCGTGTTTACCCCCTGGGGTGGCGATGATGTGCTCGGCTTCGTACCCGAGGTCGAAACGGTCCCGGAGATAGCCCGCTGCGGCTCGCCGGAGTTCCATGATGCCGTTTGACGGCGTGTACGTCGTGTGGCCCGCGTCGAGGGCGTCCTTGGTCGCCTCGATGATGTGACCGGGCGTCTCGATGTCAGGCTGGCCCACAGAGAGGTCCACGATGTCCTCGCCGGCCTCCTCACGTTCCGAGACCATGTTCGAAATCACGAAGGGGGCTGCGGGTTCGATGCCGGTGACCCGGTCGGCGAACTCCATCACCAGCGTCCCCCCGGCTCAGAGTGGGTCCGATTCGATACCTGCAATGGCTCGGTCGGTGAGTCAGAGCGTGCCATAGTACGAACTGGTAAAGTCGGCTGCGTCAAAAATAGGTTTCGTTAGAGGTAGAAAGCCCGAGACGCCGGTTCAGGCAAACTTTGCGCGACCGGTCCACGAACCGCCTGGAGACCCACTCATCCATGGGAGACGGAAAAAATTTCGACGCCTCTCTGGTCCGACGATCTGCGGCCGATCGATCCGACCGTCTACGCGTTCATGTGGAACCCTTCCAGCCCGGTCCGTGCTGACACCACAACCGTCCCCCGGGGTTTCATTCCTCGATCGTGTCCGGATCTAGCACTTCGTACAAGCGTTGTTCCACCACGCGTTCGACCATCTCCGTCACGTCGGATTCGGCCTCCTCGTCGACGACGTCGAAAAGTCCCATGGATATCTGTGCCCCTGCCATATTGCTGTGACCGCCCGCACTGCCGATCTCACCGAAGGCCGCCCGCAAGGCTTCGCCGAGTTCCAGTTCCACGCCTCTAGCTCTGCCCGAGAGATAGATGGTTCCGTCGCGATACCCGTACACGACCGTGACACGCACATCCTCCATGTTCAGGAGGCGGTCGGCAGCCTGCGCAAGGGCGTCCCGGTTCTGTATCATTCCCGTACAGCTCGATAACACCTGCCCCCTGACGGTCCGGTTGCGGATGGCGCTGGCGACGATATCGAGCGTGTCCGGACTCACTGACGGACTTTCGATCCGACCGAGGACCTCGACATCGGCCTTTGGGAGCAAGTATGCCGCCGCCTCGAAATCCGCCGTCGTGATCTCATGAGCGAAATCCCTGGTATCGATCCTGATGCCGTACAGGAGAGCCGTGGCGATGGCGGTGTCGATCGCGACCTCGTAGCCTCTGATGTAATCGACGAGTTGGGTGCTGGTGGCCCCGACCGCCGAGCGGACGTCGACGAACTCGGCGTCTATCGGTCCTTTCAGGGGATGATGGTCCATGACGATATCGATCGGGGTGTCGGCCGGAAGTTGGTCATTGATCCCTGGGCCGGAATGATCGACGAGCGCGAAGTGCTCGTACGCCACCTCCTCGTCCTGGTCCAGATTCCGGAGATCGAGATCGAGCAGGTTGACGAACGCCCGATTCTCCTGGTGGGAGATATCCCCGTAGTAACAGACCTCGACGTCGACATCGAACCGTTCGGCCACGGCCGCGAGCGCGACCCCCGACGCGATCGCGTCTGGATCCGGGTTGTCGTGGGTGAATATCCCGAGCGTGCCGTCCATAGACCGGAGCATCGCGCGGAGTTGGTGGAGGCGAGTGTAATTCCCGTTCTGCGTGATTGACTCCAGATGTTCCAGCAAGAGATCGCCGGGGTCGATTACCGTCTCTGCGTCGGCGGCTATCGATTGACGGTCCGATTGGGTGGCGTCTTTGCCGACGTAGCCGATCAGGTACGCATCCGGAAATACCGACCGTGCGACCGGCGTCACCGCTCGATTGGTCCCGGAATCCGCGCCGAGGACCAGGACGATATCGGGCTCGAACTCCATCGACGAGAGCGTCTCCGAATCCGTGATGTCGCCCACCTCGGCGGCCACCCCCGCGTTTCGGAGTTGCTCGACACGACCCTCGTCAGTCTCCACGACGAAGAGCTCGCCCCGGCGCTCGGCCAGGTCCTCCACAAGCGTGAGGCCTGCGGAATCACACCCCAGGACGAGCCGGTCCATCATCTCACCGATTCCCACCACGGGGTCAAAAACAGTTCCCTACCGAGCCGGCCCTACAGGAGGAGCCGCGCGGCGTCGAAGGCTGCCTCCGCGACGGGATCGAAGGCAAAGAGCAGTGCAACCGTCACGAGTGCCGCGCCGACGACCGCCACGTAGATACCCGTCGGCGTCTTCCCGAGATCGAACGGTTCGGCCGGCTCCTCGATCCAGATGGCCTTCACCACGCGGGTGTAATAGAACAGGGACAGGGCACTGTTCACCGCGGCGATCGCCGCCAGCCACCAGAAGCCTGCTTGGACCGCTCCCGCGAACAGGATATACTTGGAGAGGAACCCACCGCCGACAGGAAGACCGGCGAGACTGAACATGAAGACCGTCATCGCGACGCTCGCGAAGGGAGCGTGCTGAGCCAACCCGTTATAGTCCTCGAAGGTACGTCCGATCTCCCAGTACTCGGCCAGGCCGACGAACAGGAACGCGCCCGTGTTCATGAAGCCATACACCAGGAGGTGCATCATCGCGGCACCCAGGACGAGTGCATCCGTGGCGACGTCACCCGGGCCGGCAAGCGCTGCCAATCCGATAAGTACGTACCCCGCGTGGCCGATCGAGGAGTACGCGAGCATCCGTTTGACGTTCTCCTGGGTCGCGGCAGCGAAGTTACCGAGCGTCATCGTGACGACGGAGATGATGACCAGGATCCACGCCCAGGGGATCGTGGTCGCGATAGCATCGATCGGGAAAGCCTCGATGAGGACCCGGAACGCGATCGCGAAGCCCGCGGCCTTCGAGGCCGAAGAGAGGAAGCCGGCAATCGGGGCCGGCGCGCCCTCGTAGGCTTCCGGGGCCCAGAAGTGGAACGGAACGCTCGCGGTCTTGAACAGGAACCCACCCAGGAGCAGGAGGACCCCGAGTCCCAGGAGTCCGTTCCCGGCGTCGCCGAGATCGACGACAGCCTCCGCGATGACACTCAGGTGGAGGGTGCCGGTGACCCCGTAGATCAGGCTGATCCCGTAGACCATCACCGCCGAGGACAGCGCCCCGATGAGGAAGTACTTCAGTCCGGCCTCGACGCTGCCTTTGTTCGTCTTGAGGTAGGCCACGAGGCCGTAGGACGGCAATGACGCAAGTTCAAGGCTGACAAACACCGTCGCCAGGTTGTTCGATACCGCCATAAGGCTCATCCCGGTCGCTGCCAACGCGACCAGGGAGTAGTACTCGGCGAGGTTGTCCTGGCCCTCGAGGAAGTCGTAACTCGCCACGACGACCAGGGCAGCCACGCTCCCGAAGATGAACGTGAAGAACAGGCTCATCTGGTCGATGACCAACATTCCGGCGAACACCTCCGGGACATAGGGCTGTGCACCCGTCCCTGCCGCGAGGAACCAGGCACTAGTTCCGGCGACTGCGAGGGCGCCCAGCGCGGCGATGGCGGCCAGGACGTCGTTCCGGCGATACCTCGGGACGATCGTGTCGACCGTCAGCAGCACCAGCGCGGTGAGTGCGAAGAGGTACTGAGGGGTCAGATAGGGAAGTTCGACCATCTACAGAACACCTCCGATCGAGAGGATGGGATCGACGGCGTCCTGGATGCTCGCATATAGCAGGTCCGGGGCGACCCCGAACAGGATGATCACCAGGATGAGCACCACGATTGAAAGCTGGTCGTGGACCGCCGCCGGGACCACTTCGTAATCTGTGTCTGCCCGGAAGGGGCCGAACAGGACTCGCTGCATCGCGAAGAGCAGGTAGCCGGCGACGATGACGATCCCGAACATCGCGACTGCCGTGAACACCTGTGCGTTGGGCAGGACCGTGGACTGCATCCCACCCAGGAAGATGTACAATTCGCCCGCGAAGCCAGCCATCAGCGGCAGACCCATGTAACCGAACGCCGCGGCGGTGAACACCGTCGCCGTCACTGGCATCCGGTCGGCAAGACCCGACATGTCACCCACCATCCGGGTGTGCGTGACGTTGTAGATGACGCCGACCGACATGAACATCAGCCCGGAGATCAGGCCGTGGGCCACCATCTGGAAGGTGGCACCACCGAGGCCATAGAGGTTGTACGCCACGAGCCCAAGCAACACGTACCCCATGGAGGAGATCGAGGAGTACGCCACGATGCGTTTGAGGTCCCGCTGGGCCATCGCGAGCATCGCCCCGTAGATCACACTGATCACCGCAAGGACAGCGATCGGAACGGCGTAGGCGACGGCCTGGTCGGCCAACATCGTGAAGTTAAACCGCAACATCGCGTAGGTCCCCATCTTCAGGAGGACGCCGGCCAGGATGATCGACACCGGGGTGGGTGCCTCCACGTGGGCGTCCGGGAGCCAGGTATGGAAGGGGACCATGGGTACCTTGACCGCGAACCCGGCGAACATCGCAATGAAGGCGAATGCCTTGAGCGTCCCCGCGGAGATGCCGGCGAGGGATCCCAACTCACCCGCGTGTAGGGATTGGGTGATCGTCGGGAGATCCAGGCTCTGGACCGGCAGTCCGAAGACCAGTGCGATGAACCCGATGAACATCACGAGGCTCGCCACGTTCGTGTAGACGAAGAACTTGATCGCGGCGTACTTCCGACGCGGACCGCCCCAGATGGCGATGAGGAAGTACATCGGGACCAGCACGAACTCCCACGCGACGAACCACGCGAAGAAGTCGAGTGCGGTGAAGACCCCGAGGAGACTCGCCTCCATGAAGAGCATCAGCCCATAGAACTGGGACTGACGCTCGTCGATTGGCGTCCACGACGAGAGAATCGCGAGTGTCATCAGGAGCGTCGTGAGGATCACGAGCGCGAGGCCGATCCCGTCGACGCCGACGTGGTACCCGAGCTCATAGGGCCCGGCTGTGATCCAGTCAGCTTTCGTCTGATAGGCGATGTCTCCACCGAGTAACGCGTTGCCAGAGCCATCGAAGCCAACGTACATCAGCAGGCTCCCGGCAAAGGGGAGGAGACTCAGTCCGAAGGCCAACTGTCCGGCGATCTCGTCGTCGACGACCATGACCGCGATCGCGCTGAGGACCGTGACGATGATGAGCGTCTCTATCAACATTCAGAACCACCCCCCGAAGAGTCCAACTGCGAGGGCCAGGACGACCAACCCGAGGGTCAGGAGTGCCGCGTAGTTCGTGACGACGCCGGTCTGCACGCGACGTATCCGCGAGCCGCTGAACAGGCTCACGCTCGATATCCCGTTGACCACGCCGTCGATAATGCCCTGGTCGAACTTGTCGGCCGCTCGGGCGATCGGGAGTGTCACGCCCTCTGCCAGCCAGACCTGGTACTCGTCCTGGTAGTAGTTGTTGTACCAGACCTCTTTGATGACCCCGAGCCGGTCCGTGTGGCGTTCGGGGTCGGGGCCGCTGTACAGCATCCAGGCGAATCCGGCACCCCCGACCGCGAGTGCCAGCGAGAGCAAACCGGGACCGAGCGAGGACAACTCGACCGCCTCGTACCCGGCCTGTGCCTCGAGGAGGTGATGGTACGATTCGAGGGAGACCCCTTCGAGGCCGTGCTCGAACCAGGTGTGCAGATACGTGATGTCCGCCCCGGTTAGCTCCTTCACCGGCGCCATGTTCACGAACCCGACGACTGCAGCGAGGATCCCGAGGACGACCAGCGGGAACTTCACGTTCCAGCGGACGCCGTGTGGGTCCTCGGCGGCCTCGGTCCGCGGCTCACCGTGGAAGGTCAACAGGACCATCCGGAAGGTGTAAAAGCCGGTAAAGAACACGGCGACGATACCGAGGAGGTACGCCAGCAGCAATAGCGGCTCGCCCCCGAGACCGTGGATCAAGGCTTCGTAGAGTACCTCGTCCTTCGACCAGAAGCCGGCGAAGGGGAAGATTCCCGCGAGGGCCAGTGACCCCGAGAGGAACGTCCAGTATGTCACCGGCATCTTCTCGCGCAAACCACCCATGTCCCACATGTTCTCGTTATGATGCATGGCGATGATGACCGACCCGGCGCCGAGGAACAGCAGCGCCTTGAAGATGGCGTGGGTCATGAGGTGGAAGGTCGCCGCCACGTACCCACCCGCACCGAGTGCCAGCATCATGTACCCGTACTGAGAGATGGTGGAGTAGGCGAGGACCTGCTTGATCTCGCGCTTGACGACGCCCATGGTCGCCGCCATGAGGGCCGTGAAACCGCCCACGAGGGCGATGAGCGCGAGCACCTTCGGGAGCATCGCGTAGAACCCGTACATGCGCATGACGAGGTACACGCCGGCTGCGACCATCGTCGCTGCGTGGATGAGCGCCGAGACCGGGGTCGGGCCTTCCATGGCGTCCGGTAGCCAGGTATGAAGCGGGAACTGGGCGGACTTGCCGATGACACCGCCCAGCACCAGGAGGCCCATGATCGCGAACCAGGTCTCGGGAGCGAGGCCCACGACATCCAGAAAGCCTGCGACCTGGTCTGGCATCGCGTGGGCCGAATCGAGGGCGTGCTCGGCCAACTGCGGGAAGCCGAGGGTCTCGCCCCTGGGGGCGAACAACCCGGTTCCGAACGTCGCGAAGATGGCGACCACGCCGACCAGGAAGAAGTAATCACCGAACCGGGTGACGAGGAACGCCTTCTTCGCCGCGCTCGGCGGCCCCTCCTCGCGGAACCAGAACCCGATGAGCAGCCAGGAACAGAGGCCGACCAGTTCGAAGAACATGAAGGCCATGAGGATGTTCGAGGCCGCGACGAAGGCCAGCATCGAGAAGGAGAACAGCCCCAGCCCGGCGTAATACCGGGGCAGGCCTGTCTCGCCCTCGTCGTTCATGTACCCCATGCTGAACACGTGCACGAGGAACGTGATCAGCGAGACGATGAGGAGCATATACGCCGAGAGCGGATCCAGCAAGAGGCCGAATGAAAGATCGAAGACTTCGCCGTCGAGTCCGGTCGTCCAGCGGTATAGCTCCTGGTTGTAGTAGTGTTCTGTACCACTGACGGTGACATAGAGCCACCCTGACAAGAGCAGCGACCCCGCTGTCGCCACGATCCCCGGGATCGCCCCGCCCTTGGGGAGGAGTCGCGGGGCGAAGTGCCCCGCGATGATGGCGATCATGAAGGAGAACAGTGGCAAGAGCGGTATCGCCGCCGCGTAATCGAATGCACCTGCCATATTACCACCTCATCGTTGTCGGTCCGGTGACGTCCACGTCCTGGAAGTTGCGGTAGAGGACGAGGATGATCCCGATCCCCACCGCGACCTCGGCGGCCGCCAGCGAGAGCGCGAACAGGCTGAACGTCTGTCCGGTGAGATTACCCCACTGATAGGAGAAGGCGACGAGATTGATGTTCGCCGCATTGAGCATCAACTCCACGGACATGAGGAACAACAGCGCGTTCCGCCGTGTCAGGATGCCAAACACCCCGATGCTGAATACGGCCGCCGAGAGCAGGAGGTAATACTGCGCCGGTACCGGCATCACGATTCACCTCCTCTCATTCGTTCGATCACGGACTGTCCCTCGCGACGGGCCAACATGACCGCCACGACCAGCGCAGCCACCAGTACCACCGCAATGATCTCGAACGGCGCGAGAAAGCCCTCACTCTGGACCGTTGCAGCCGTTCCACTTAAGTTGAACAGCGCATAGCCGATACTCGCCGTGATGTCCATTGCCTCACCGAATCCGGCTGCCGCCTCGTACTCCGTCGTGAGGATCGAGACCGCGAACACCACGAAGAGCGCGACCGCGGCGAGGCCGGGGAGCACGTTGATATCGTCCGCGAGCTCGGGTCGGGTCGTCATGCGTTGATCCCTCCGGGGTCGCGGGTGAGCATGACCGCGAAGGCGATCAGTATGAGCACGCCGCCCACGTAGACCAGGACCTGCATCGCCGCCAGAAACGCCGCCTCGAGCATCAGGAAGTGCACGGCGACGCTGAGTAGCGCCGCCCCGAGGAAGAGCGCGGAGTGCCACACGTCTCGTACCAGTACGACGCCCAAACTGCTCGCCAACGTGACGAAGGCGAACAGGGCGAACGCCAAGATTTCATATACCATCGTCTATCACCTCGTGCCGAATCCGTCCCGCGTTATTCGTCCGCCCGTGCCGAACCCGACCCTGAGTGGGAAGCCACCAGTGTCGGACGCGTCCGTGGACGCGAAGCCACCAGCCCGCCACTTCGACGCTACGCCACCTGGCCTACCCTTCAACGGAACGCCACCTATTCCAGGCCGCTGCGTCGAGGCTAAACCACCAGTACCGGACCCGCTCCTCATTGGTAATCCACCTCGCCTTCCCCTTCGTCGATCCACGCCGTCCGGTCGGGTTCGCGGGACTCGATTGGGTCGATATCCTTGTACCAGGGGACGTTCTTGAGCTGTTCTTTGTTGTAAGCGAGATCGTGTTTGGTGTCCCCGGTGAACTCGAAATTCTGGGTCAGGATGATCGCTTCCGTGGGACAGACCTCCTCACAGAGCCGACAGTAGATACACTGGCCGACGTGGAGGTTGTACTGTTCCCCGTTGCGCTCCTCGTCCATCACTATGTGGATGGTGTCGTTGGGACACACGTTCTCACACTGGCGACACCAGATACAGCGCTCTTCGCTGAACTTATGCACGCCCCGAAAACGAGGGCTGACTTCCGGCGCCTGCTCCGGGTACTCGACAGTGAACGTCTGGCCGTCGAGTGCGTGTTTCATCGTCACTGCGAGCGATTTGAGCACGCCGATCATACGATCACCCCCACAATGATGGCGGTAAGGATCAGGTTCAGGAAGGAGAGTTCGAGCATACCCTTCCACCCCACGTCCAGAAGCTGGTCGGGACGGATGCGCGGGATGGCCGACCGGAACCACTGGGTGAAGAAGAACACACCCCAGACCTTGAGGACGAACCACACGAAGCCGGGTATCACGTTGAGTGCCGAGATGGGCGCGGTCGGGCCGCCCAGGAACAGGGTCGTAATGATTCCGGCCCCCAGGAAGATGTGGACGAATTCGCCCAGATAGAAGAGAACGAAGTACACCGATGAGTACTCGGTCTGGTACCCGGCGACGATATCGTTCGGCGCTTCGGGGAGGTCAAACGGATTCCGCCCCACTTCGGCCAGGTTCGCGGCCATGAACAGGCCGAACGCGAACGGATTCACGAAGCCGAACCAGGCCGGGATGGTGATCCCGGCGATCGAGATCAACGGTTCGGCCTGGGCCGCGACGATCTCCGACATCCGGAAGGAGCCGGCGAAGATCGCGACCGACGCCCCAGTCAATACAAGCGGAATCTCGTAGGCCAGGTTCTGAGCGACCGCCCGGAGCCCACCGAGCATCGAATATTTATTGTTCGACGCATAGCCGCCCGAGACAAGCCCGAGAGACGCAAGAGAGGCGACCGCGAAGACGTAGACCAGCCCGATGTTCGGATCCGCGAGATGGATCCCACTGCCCATGGGGATGACGGCGAACCCGAGGATGGCGGAGAACGCGACGATGATGGGAGCGAGGTCCCAAGCCGGTCGATCCACGTTCTCCGGGATGACCAGTTCCTTTGTCAGGAGTCGCACCGCGTCGACCACGATGGTGAGAACGCCGTACGGGCCGACCCGGTCGACGGCGATCCGGTCCGTGAACGATGCCGTGATCTTCCGCTTCATGTAGGGCCCCGCCACGGCCGCGAAGATCAGCGCGATCGTGGCCACCAGGCCGGCACCGAGCAAGCCGCCGACGATTTCGCCTACGATCCCCTCGAGTCCGAGGAGTTGAGAGATTGTCTCGACGAGCGGTGCTTCCGAGGCCATCAGCGGTCCACCTCCGCCAACACGATGTCGAGGCTTCCGATAGTGGCGATGAGGTCGGAGATCAACTCTCCTTCCGCCATCTCGTGGAGCGGGGAGAGGTTCACGAAGCTCGGCCCGCGGATCTTGAACCGCGCAGGCCGCTCCGTGCCGTCAGTACGGATATAGATCCCGAGTTCGCCCTTCGGCGCCTCGACAGCCCGGTAGATCTCCTGGCCTGGATCGGGCTTGAGGCTCCGCGGAACGTTCGCCTGTATCTCGCGTTCGTCTTCGGGCCAATCCTCCAGGATATCGATGCACTGTTCGATGATCTTCGCCGACTCCTCGACCTCGCGCATCCGGACGATAAGCCGGGCGTAGTTGTCACCACCCTCCGCGGTGACGACGTCCCAATCCAGGTGCTCATAGTACCCGTACGGGTCGTCGCGCCGGAGGTCATAATCCACACCCGACGCCCTGGCGATGGGACCCGTGATGCCGTAGTCCTTCGCGATATCCGGGGCCAGGTACCCGGTATTGACCGTCCGCATCTGGAAGAGTTCGTTCTGTGAGAGGATGTTGTGATACTCGTCGAGCCGCTCGGGGAGGCCCTCGAGGAAGTCCCGAATCTTCTCGAAGAACTCCTCGCGGGGCTCTGGGAGGTCCCAGACGACCCCACCCAGCCGGAAGTAGTTGTACATCATCCGCTGGCCCGTGAGGTCCTCCAGGATGTCCATCACGACCTCCCGGTCCCGCATCGCGTACATGAACACTGCCGCGAAGTCGCCCATGATGTCGAGTCCGAAGGTGGCCACCGCGAGCATGTGCGCCGAGATGCGATTGATCTCGGCGGCCATGGTCCGGACGACCTGTGCGTATTCCGGCACCTCGATGTCCGCCAGGTCCTCCGCCGCGCGTGCGTAGGACCACTCGTTGAGGATTCCGGCCGGGGTGTAGTCCCACCGGTCGGGGTATGGCATGATCTGGTGGCGGAACGTGCTCTTCTCGCACATCTGTTCCTGACATCGGTGGAGGTACCCGATGTCGGGTTCCACGTCAGCGACCTGTTCGCCGTCGAGGACCGTCTTGAGGTGTAACACCCCGTGGGTCGCCGGGTGGTGCGGGCCGATGTTGAGAAACATCGTGTCCGACTGCTCCTCGTTACCGCGGTGGTCGTCCTGTAGCGGGTTGGCGTGTTCGGTCAGCGAGACGATCTGTGGGCGGTCCTGATCGTACTCGTTGCGGAGGGGATGTCCCTGCCAGGTTTCGGGAAGGAGAATACGTCGGAGATCCGGGTGCCCCTCGTACTCGATTCCCATGAGGTCGTAGGCTTCGCGCTCGTGCCACTCCGCGGTCCGGTACACTGGTTCGGCGCTCTGGCTCACCGGGTTGTCAGTAGTCGTCGGGACGACGACGCTGACCTCCTGCGTGGGGTCCTCGTACTTCTTGAGGTGGTAGATCGACTCGAAACGGTCCTCGTACTGCTGTGAGGTGACACACGAGAGGTGATCGAACTCCGCTTCGTCGCGGAGTCGGAAGAGTGCTTCCTGCACCTCGTCGGGTCGGATGACGAAGCCCTCGGCGTTGATATGTTCTTCGCGATCGAGGACGAGGTCGCCGAGTAACGCCTCGATTTCGTCGTAGTCGACCTCACCGGACTCGTCGACGCCGATGTCTGCCGGTACCGGTTTTTCCTGCTTGCTCATGGTGAATCAGCCCAGTTGTACCGCATGACGAGATCTTCCTCGTCGATCTGGTCTGCCAGTTTGTCGACGACCTCGTCTTGTTCGAGGTCGTTGAACTGCTGGAGTTCGTACGGTTTGACCGTCACCGGTGCGGTCTCCCCGTTGGCGACGCGCTCCTGGAGTTTGACAACGCCGTAGACGAGCGCTTCGGGGCGCGGGGGACAGCCGGGAATGTGGATGTCCACCGGGATGACCTCCTCGGCACCCTTGACGACGTTGTAGCCCTCCTGGAACGGGCCGCCGGAGATGGTACACGAACCCATGCCGACGACGAACTTCGGCTCCGGCATCTGGTCGTAGACGC
>CAZQNH010000022.1:0-33785 GCA_964594685.1 uncultured Halobacteriales archaeon | reverse complement strand
GTGGATGGCCCCGGCCTCGACGCGGTCGTGAATCGGAGTCTCCATCCCACCGGAATCGAACGGGTCGTGTCGGACGTCTCCAAGCAGGGCGCCTGCATGAGCACCGGTCGCGTCTTCGTACGGCGCGGTCTGCCGGTCCGCGGTGTTGATGAGGAGTTTGGGGACCATCGCGTCGCTGCCCCGGTTCGTGTACCGGAAGGCAAAGAAGATGACCCCGGCCGCGAGAAGTCCGAGAAGCACCTGTCGGGCGATCAGTAGCGAGTACCCGACGATGATCGCGATGATGATCCACATCAAAAAGGAGCGCATCTGATTGCGCTTCCTGGCCTCTTCCTTGTGGGCGTCGACGATCTGCTCGCCCTTCCCCGCCGGTACCGTCCTTACCTTCGGTTCGTTCGAGTCGTCAGGGTTGTGATAGACCAGGACGTCCTGCAGGGACTCCTTCGGGAGGAGGTGAGCCATCCCCTTGGCCAACATGGATTTCCCCGTTCCCGGGGAACCGATCATCATCACGTGCCTGTGCTGCTTGGAGGCGCGTCTGACGACCTCCCGAGCCTCCTCTTGCCCGATGACCTGGTCGACCAGCCGGTCTGGCACCTCGATGTCCGCGGTGGACTCGATCTCCAGCCCGCCGAGGAGATCGTCCTCCTCGACATCCTCGTCGATGCTCACGTCCCCCTCCACGTCGACCTCGCTTCCGAGGTCCTCCTCGGATGGGTCGCCTTCCTCCTCGCCCGACTCTTCGTCGGGAAGCTGGCGGGGCTCACGGACCTCGTCGGCGTGGTCGTCGCGGGGGAGCTCGTTCGTGGGGTCGTCGCTCATAGAATTATTTGGACGGTATAAGCCAGGGTTCCTCGCTTCATATACTTTCTCCCTACAGAACTCGACAGAACGCAGGCAAGCCCGGCGATACCCCCGTCTCCGGGTGACTCTGGTCGGAGAGATTTCGCCCCAATTCATATACCTGCCCTCGAAACCGGACACACGATGATTCGGGGGTTCTACATCGGCCGGTTCCAGCCGTACCACAACGGCCATCACCGGGTGATCGAGCAGATCGCCGAGGAGGTGGACGAACTCGTCGTGGGTATCGGGAGCGCCGACCAGAGTCACACGATGACCAATCCCTTCACCGCGGGCGAACGCATAATGATGATCACCAAGTGTCTCACGGAGTTCGACCTGGTGACCTATGTCGTGCCGATCGAGGACATCAATCGCAACTCCGTGTGGGTGAGTCATGTCGAGGCCATGAGCCCACGCTTCGACGTCGCCTATTCCAACAACCCGCTGGTAATCCGCCTGTTCAACGAGTCGGGTCTCCCGGTGCGCCAGTCGCCCATGTTCGAACGCGACCGCCTCAAGGGCTCGAAGATCCGAAAGAAGATGCGGCGGGACGAGGGCTGGCGACAACTCCTCCCAGAGGCGGTGGTCTCGACAATCGAGGAGATAAACGGCATCAAGCGCCTCCAGCGGATCGGCGACACCGATGGTGAGGGGCCCGCGGACCCGGAATGATCACGCTCGCCTCCGACTTCGGCAGTCCCTACCCGGCGACGATGAAGGGCATCATCCTGGAACGGACCGATGCCCGTCTGGTCGATATCGCCCACGACTTCCCCCGCCAGGACGTTCGGCAGGCCGCCTTCTGGCTTCGCGAGATCCTCCCATATTTTCCCCCCGCGATCCACCTCGTCGTGATCGACCCGGGCGTCGGGACCGACCGGCAGGTTCTCGTCGTCCACGCCGGGGACCACGTCCTCGTCGGCCCCGATAACGGGGTCTTGGTCCCGGTCGCGGAAACGCTGGACGGCCAGCCAGACTATTACCGAACCGAGACAGGGGACCCCGAGAGCACGACCTTCCACGGTCGGGACGTCTTCGCTCCCCTCGCGGCGGACATCCACGAACGGGGCGTGGAGGCCATCGTAGAGGGAGACGAATTCACCCGAGTGGACCAGGTAGAACGGGTGGATTTTCCCGAGCCGACGCTCGAAGCGGATCTGGCCCAGGGCGAGATCCTGGCAGTCGACGGCTTCGGGAACGCGATAACCAACATCCCGGGCGATTTCCTTCAGGAAGCCTTCGGCACCCAGGTCCAGGTCGGGGCCAAGAGTGCCCCGGCTCGGCGAACGTACGCCGCTGTCGGGACCGACGAGCGGCTAGTCACTGTCGGGAGCCATGAGAACGTCGAATTCGCGGTGAACCAGGGCCGCGGTGACGAAGCGTTCGGTGTGGACGTGGGTGATCCGGTCCGTGTCCAGAAAGACAGGTGAGCAGTGTATCTGGGTAACCGTCCCGGTTTCCGCGTCGGTAAATCCGGCTTAACTCGAGATAACTGTCCCCAATTTGTTCCAACTCACCTGAACCCGCCTCCAGGGTAAGGCCGTTTTAATGGCCAGCCTATCGGAACAACGGCGTGTGATGACTGCGAAAGCGACACGATATCTGGCTCTGGTCATGTCCGTGCTCCTGATGGCTTCGATCGCCATCCCAGGCGCGGTCGCCGGAGCCGCTGTGTCAAACGACGATCTCACCCTGGAGGTCGTCCAAGACAAGGACACAGGGAATGTCACGATAACGGTAGCGGTGAATGACTCAGCGGTAGAGAACGCGACGGTCAATGTTACCTCGGAGGCTGAATATGCAGGAATAGGCAGTTACAGCACAGACCAGGATGGCACACTCGAGCTCCCCGAGCCGAACCAAACGGTGTCCGTGAACATCTTGGCGCAGGCGAATAACACCTCGGTGGTCGGCGACTTCGAACTGGTCCCGCGCTCGAAATCCCTCGAAGTCCAGATAACCCAGGACTCTGAGGACGGAATCAGTGGCAAGGTGACGCAGTACGGTGATGTCGTAGAGAATGCGACGGTGAACATCTCCACCGCAGATGGGAACGAAACCTACGATGGCTCGGGCGAATACACCACCGACGAGAACGGATCCTTCGAGCTCCCAGTTCCGGACACGGGGGTCGAGATCGAAGCCGTCGCCTCGTACAACGAGCTAACCAATTCGACGACGATCCAACTCGCGGGCGCCGAACTCGCCATCTCCGTCGACCAGACCGAAGGCGATGTCCTGATCGAGGTGATGTTCGGCAATGAGCCTGCAGTCGGTGCGAACGTCACCGTCGAGGGTGACTACAAATACGCAGGAACCAAGACGACCGACGAATCCGGGACCGTGGAGTTCCCCGCGCCGCTCAACGACACGTCAGTCAACATTACGGGAGACTTCCAGAACCACACGAAGACTATCCCGGTCGACCTGGAGGCCCGAAACGACACCAACCCCAACAACGACTTCGCCCAGTCGCTGGTGGCATTCATCCACCACCTGACGTTCGGCGAAATCGATGGGCCCCCGGGCCAGGTCATCTCGGAATTCGTCCACGAGAACAATCCCTCCAGCGCTGATGACAACGCCGGCCCGCCGGACCACGCTGGTCCACCAGACAACGCTGGACCGAAGAACGAGACCCTGAATGCGACCGAACAGAACGCGACAAACGAGCAAGGTCCACCTCCGTGGGCCGGTCCGCCCGAGAACAAGACGAACGAAAACAAGAACAAAACGAAGGAGCCTGGTCCCCCGGACGACAAAGGCCCCTGACCAAGACGAACAACAAAACTGTAGCCAGCCGCCCGACCTGACACACGATTAAACTGCGCCGCGAATCTCTTATTACTGTCCGTCGCCGACCCCGGTCGAGCCACGGACCGTCAAATCGATATAGCAGGCCTCGGGACAGGGAGACGAATGCTCGAGCTGGAGCACGGGTTCACGGCACTGGACATACACGCCCGCCTCCACGCCGGTCCGGGCCGTCCAGTGCGGGGCCGGACCATCGGCGCGGAAGACCTGGAGCGCGAGATGCACCAGGCGGGGATCGTCCGCGCCGTGGTCTTTCCCGAGGCCCAAAAGGGTGAGCAAGGCTATCTCAGGGCCAACAACGCGGTGGCTCGTCAGGCCGTCGACCGCCCGCTCATCGCCTTTGCCCGCGTGGATGGTCCGATCGACGTCTCTGCCTCACCGACGGCCCGGATCATGAACCTGGCTGCCAGGCGGAGCGAGTGGCATACCTCTCCCGAGGACATCGAGCAGTACGCCTACGAGGACCGGTTCCACGGCTTCAAGCTCGACCCGACCCGAGACGGGCTTCCCACCGAGGACGTCCTCGACGTGCTCGAGGACGTGGCCCTCCCAATTCTGGTCCACGGGGGCCACCATTTCCCGCCCGATGCAGTCGAAGAGATGCTCCTCGACCGCTCGCTCCCCATCATCCTTGCACACTTCGGTGGCTATCCGATGCAACGGGACCTGATGAACGACTCGATCAGCATGCTCTCGACCCACGACAATCTCTATCTCGACACGAGTGCGGTTCGATACCGGGAGCAGTTGGAGTGGGCCATCATGGAGCACCCCGATCGGGTCTTGTTCGGGAGCGGTGCCCCGACAACACACCCGAACGTGAGCATCATGGAGATACTCACGCTTGACGTCCCTCAGGACGCGATGAAACGGGTCTTCACGAAAAATCCGAGCCGAGTCATCCCAGGACTTGACTCTGAGATATCGTAGACGGTCCTGCCGCTGACCGTCTCGAGTTTACACGTGGTATCGAGCGACTGGACGATTCCGTCTCGAGGACACGCCGTTGGGGTTCCGACGAGGCGACCGGTCCGCCACGCGAGCAGCGAGGCCGTCCTGGGTCCCCATCACCCCGTTAGTCGTGACCGCGCGACCGGTCCCGAACCACGTCGAGGGACGGCTCTCCCCGCGGAGCACCCCCCAAGCCTCGGATACCGCATCCCCCAGCATGTACCTCACCAGGCGTGCCACCACACCGAGTCGAAGCCCGTAGTTCTTGGCCAATCGATAACCGAGCGAGCGGAACTTCAATCCCTGGACGGTCCCGGGTTCGTCGTCGCCAACGCGGTGGATGATGTCGTCCTGTTCCTTGCGGAGGACCACGGCCTCGGGCTCCCAGGCCACCGTCCGCCCCATCCCGGCCAGGCGGTGGGCCGCGTCGCGTGCCCCGCCGGTGTGGAGGTATTCATCGAAGCCGTCGAGGGTTTCAAGCGATTCCCGGGTGAAGACGACGTTGCCCCCGTCGAAGAAGCGCACGGTTCGCGACCCGATGGAGCGTTCCTCCAGGGATTCGGTGGTGACCCCGCCATTCACCGGTCGATGAACCGGACCCGTGACGACGTCGGCGCCGTCCCCGATCCCCCGATCGACCGCATCCAGCCAGGTGTCCTCCAGTCGCGTGTCCTGGCCGACGAAGGCGACGAGGTCGCCCGTCGCCTCCTTGATGCCCGCGTTCCTGGCGGCATTGAGGTTTCGCTCCGAGAGTTCAAGTAGCACGTCTGCTGCACCATGTTCGCGGACCATCCCGGTGGTCCCATCGGCGGAGGGTCCATTGACCACCACCAGCTGGGCGTCGGGCGCCACGTCTGCAACCGCGTCGAGCGTCGACGCGAGTTGCTCGCGGGCGTTAAGGGTCGGAACCACCACCGAGAGACGCATACTCCCGACAAACCAGTGTCGGCCATAAAACGCCTCGCATTTGCGGTCTCGGTCAGACGCGTCCTCGAGATCGGAGTGAAAACGACGGGAAATAGCGAAACGTCAGGGGACCTCGACGTTCCAGTAGGAAACCGAGGCAAACTGCTCGCCGAGCGGGTGGTCGACGACGGAGGTGTCGATGTCGCGCAACGAGTCGGCGAGCCAGTCGGGGATCTTTCGATAGAGCCCGTACGGCAGGACGAAATCATGCTCGACCGTTGCGAGTTCGAGCCCCGTGTCTTCGATCAACGTCTCGACCTCCTCGTCGTCGTAGAGCCGCGAACCCATCGGGAGCAACCAGTTGTACGCGGTCCGGGTACTCATCGCATTGAACGTATCGAAGACGACCTGGTCGGTCGAGACACGGGCCATCTCCGAGAGGAACGCCTCGGGGGTATCGGCGAGGTGGAAGAAACGGATCGCGAACACCGCGTCGAAGTGGTCGTCGGGGAACGGCAACCGCGCCGCGTCCCCACGCATGAATTCGAGGTGATCGAGGACGTCGGCCAGGAGGGCCTTCTCGCGGCCCTGTTTGAGCATGGCCGACGAGATATCGAGACCAACGATGTCGGCGCCCCGTTCGGCCAGCATCACCGTGAATCGACCCGTCCCACACGCTATCTCGAGGATCCGGCGGTCCTCCACGGGGCCCAGCGCGGTGATGACCGCCTCCTTCTCCCGGCGGTCGATGAGGCGGCCGCCCCGGGAGAACCGTTTCTCCTCGTAGGCTTCGGCGATCTCGTCGGCCTGGTACCACTCCTGCCCTTTCACGCTTCGTTGGAATACACTCTATCCTGGGGATAAAACCGTACTGGATGCGACCGATTCATCGAGGTCCACTTCGCTCCGCCGAATCGGCCATCGACTCGGTCGTTCTTAGCCGGTAATGACCCGCGTCGGCTCGATACGGAGGATGATCCGGTCCCCTCCCTCCTCACCATGGTTTGGATAGGTCTCGACGTCCATATAGCGCTGGGCCAGCGCGTCGATATGCTCGACTGCCCCCTCCTTCGTGATCTCCGCGACCGTACCCTGGAAGGAGACGTACCGATAGGGGTCCTCCGGGTCCAGGATCGTGCCTGCCACGCGCGGGTCCCGAGCGACGTTTTTGTGTTTCTGCCGGCCTTCGGCCGTATTGACTAGTAAGGCCGGTTCGCCGTTCCGCTCCCATGGAGCGGTGGACTTCGTGCCGGATTCGTACCCGATCCAGACAGGCGTCGGATGGGGCATTCCGGAAGCGTGCAGGGTGACGAAGGTGGCAAAGGATTTTACCTCGAAGAGATCGCGATAGTCCGCTGGTACGTCGGCCATGGGTACCCCCACGAAGGACGGCCCCAAAACAGCCATGTTTTGCGCGATTCAGGACCTTATATCGTATAATGAGTTTAGTCACAAGTATAGCCAACCTTTACGGTCTGGAATGTGCGAAGGGTAGACATGAGTACGGCCACCCAGCAACAATCGCCGATTCAGTCGAACGACGAGTTCCGCGAGCGCCTTCGCGAGTTGCCCCCGAGCGCCAAACTCGTCGCCAAGGTCCTCGAGAGCGAGGAGCCCCTCTCCCAGGGCCAGCTCGCCGAGGAATCCCTCCTGCCGGACCGGACCGTTCGGTATGCGCTCAACCGGCTCAGTGAGGCCGACCTCGTGGATTCCCGGTACAGCTTCCGGGACGCGAGAAAGCAGGTCTACTACCTCGATATCTGAGAAACGCGCTCCTTCAGGGCGTATCGATCACCGCTCCCCATTACCTTCCTTTTGCCCACTCGTCCCGCCCTCGCCGCTAGTGTCGAGCACCCAGCGTGCCATCGCATTGCGAGCGGGATGGGACAGTCTATCGCCACGTGGATACGAGCCGTGTCCGACACCCAGCCTCTAAGCCATGCTCGACGAAGGTAAACCCGTGCTCGAGCGTATCGAGGTTCCGATCGACCACCCGGTTCCAGCCGAGCACACGAATGCGTACTGCCTGGGTAACCCACCCCTACTCGTCGACCCCGCCGCCGGTCCGGACGACCTCGACATAGACCCCGACGAGATCGAACACGTCGCCGTCACACACACGCATCCCGACCATGTCGGCGGGCTCAAACGGTTCCGGGAGACCTCGGACGCGATCGTCTGGGCCGTCGCACACCACCAGACCAGATTCCATGAGCGAACGGGCGTCAAACCTGACCGGACGTTCCGGGAGGGAGACCAGATCGGTGACACAGGGGTCCGGGTGGTCGAGTGTCCAGGTCACAGTCCCGAACACGTGGTGTTCCTGTCCGACGGTGCGGCCATCATCGGGGATCTGGCGAGACGGGACGGCAGCGTCATGGTCGGCGTCCCAGATGGGGACATGCGGGCCTATCTGACGAGTCTTCGCCGGTTGCTCACCCGGGAGATCGAGACCGCGTATCCAGGCCATGGTCCCCCGATCGAGGACCCCACGGCGCGATTCGCGTCGCTGCTCGCCCATCGGCTGGAACGGGAACACCGGGTGGAAGCCGCGGTCACGTCGGGGGCACGAACGGTCCAGGCGATAGTGGAGCGCGCATACGACAAGGATCTGAGGGGGGTGGAGACGGCTGCGGCTCGGACCGTGGAGGCCCATCTGGAGAAACTCGCTGTGGAGGGTCGGGTTTCGTGGGACGGACGCGTCGCCTCGCGATCCTGACCGCATACACGATATCACTGCCATGCCCTCCAGGTCCCCGCTGTTTCGTCCCGTCAGCGCGGTGTTTAACCGGGCCGAGTCGTTGGATGCCGTATGGACGAACTGGAATCAGCACTCGAGCACGCCCGGGAACTCGAGCCCGAGTCGATGGCTGATTCCATCCGGGAGATCGGCTTCGAATGTACGCGGTGTGGCCGTTGTTGTTCCGGGGAGGAGGGGGACCCACACACGGCCACGATCTTTCCCGACGAGATCCGGTCGATCGTGGCCACCAGGGGGGAGGAGTGGGACGCGGTCGCTCGACCCATCCCCTACGGACTCAGCGAGGGGGCCGGTGAGACCTTCGAGTGGGCCCTCCAGAGCGACGGCTGTGGCGATTGTCGGTTCCTCGCAATGCAGGGAGATGAGACCGCGTGTACGATATACGATGCCCGTCCACTGATCTGCCGGACCTATCCCTTCAGTGTCGCCATCGGCATGAGTGTCGGAGGCGCGGAAACCGATACTGGAAGTGGCGTTCAGACGGGGACGACCAGGAGGAATCCGAGGGAGGCCCGAAACACCGGGCACAAAGCGATCGCAGGTCACCAGCATGGGGTGGTCGAGCAGGTGGGGAAGATACGTGCCCACGAGTGTCCGGGCATCGGAAGCGACATCGAGCCCGACCGTGCCCGAGAGCTTGCCATCACCCTCAAGGAGCGGACCGTCGAGGACTTGGAACAAGCCATCGGTGTACGAGACCAGTACGACCCCGGCACCGGCGCTGACGAACCCGTCGTCGTCCACGATTCGGAGGGGCCCAAACGACCGGATGGCACCCCGCTCGCTCGGCCGGATGAGGGAGAAGACGGGCATTCCAACCCCGGACCGGGCCGCTGAACCGCGGAGAATAACTACTATTACTGGGCCGCTTCTCGGTGCATCCGGAGGTCACCATATGGAAATCTCTGATGAACTCCTCTGTCTGTTCAACGGGGAAGTCACGGTCGCCGAGGACCGATACGTCGTGGAGATACCGCGACGAGAGGTCGAGAACGGCACCGTGGACCCCGGAGAGGTCTATCGTATCGCACTTATCGCCCGGGGGGAAGGGGAAACCGAAACCGAGCCAACAGATGAATCGGTACCGCCAGAACCCCAACCGCCGGTCGAAGAGGGGGAGATCCGATATGTCGAGATCGAGGACATCGGCAAACAGGGCGACGGCATCGCGAGAGTGGAACGGGGATATGTGATCATCGTCCCGGGTTCCGAGATGGGCGAGCGCGTGAAGATCGAGGTCACCGAGGTAAAGTCCAACTTCGCGGTGGGCGAGGTCATCGAAGACAGCTTCGACTGAGATCGGCCACGCTGAAACGACCGTTCGACAAAAATGGGGCCGATCAGGGGCCACTACGGGAATTCGATCTGCCCTTCACCTGTCGCCCCTGCCCCCGACGCGACAAATGCCCCGCCCCAGCCCCAACGAGGGCCACTCCCCAGACACGACGAGCACCCACCCCCGGATTCTGGTCGAAGACCACCCCGCCCCGGGACCCGAAATCAATACCTCATGACTCTATTTCATCGGGGTCTTCGGCCCGCACCGGCCCTGGAATAGCAGTCCCGAGAAACGCTTCGAGGGCCTCGAAACCAGGTACGTCGCTCGGAGATTCGTAGGGCCTGTTCACGATGATGTCGCCCGCAGTGGACCGCCCGATGCCAGGAACGGCGACCAGTTCGTCCATCGAGGCATCCTCGACCGGCAGCGGATACGGGACACCAGTGACCGACCGATAGCCGTGATCCACGAGCGCGACATCGAGTGTGCCTCCGAGCGGACGCTCACCTGGGATACCGACCAGTAATGGGTAGGTACCCAATTGCCGTCCGAAGGTCCGCCCGTCCTGATGGTACTCGAGGTGAACCTCCGGCAGGACCGTGCCGGCCGGGGCCACACGCTCCAGCATCGGATTATCGATGGTCTCCCGCACCTCGCGTTTGTATCGTTTGAATCGCGAGTTGTGTTCCTGGGCGACCGAGGCGCCGGTCGACTCCATCTCCGTGCCCTCGAAGGCCATCACCTGCCTGATGTTGATACGACGGACCATGAGGTCGCCCTCGAGGATCCGCCGAAGGAAGTCGAGGTTGTGCTCGAAGGTCTCCTCCCGCTCTCCGGTCAGCCCGTGCACGAAGTTGAGGCCCGGCAGAAGCTTCGGGAGTCTTGTCGGTGAATTCGGGTTGGTGGACGGCGCGGCCGACGGGTCTTCACCCGGCCGCCACCCGCCGATCTCGTTGACGATGCGGACAGCCTCCAGGGCCTCTTCGGCGTCGACGAGCAGGTTGTTCTCCGACTGGACCACCGGATCAGCACTCTCGACACCGAAGGCGGCGGTATCGCCCGGCGTGTTATACCGGGCGATCTTCTCGATGGCGGCCCTGGATCGCTCGGGATACTCCACGATGGTGACCGGGTTCATGTTGTCAAGATGGAGCGTCTCGAGTTCGGGTGCCACCTCCCGTATCCCGGCGTACAACTCCTCGAGTGCCGCCGGGTTCGGTGCCTCCCCGTCCCCGCCGAACGCCAGAATGTCGGCCTGGCGCCCCAGACGGAAATGATCGACGCCCAGGTCCGAAAGCGTGGCAACCTCCTGTACGATCGACTCGGCAGCCCGGAAATCAGGATCCCCATAGAGCGGTTCGGTACAGAACGAACACCGGTAGCTACACCCCCGACCCGTCTCGATCTCCGCGATCAGGTACTCTGGGAACTCCGGGTGTTGCTCGACCACGAAGGCCCCAGCTTCCGCCCACCGGCTGGCCTCCGAGGTCTCGCGATACCGGTCATTGAACCCCTCCAGTCCGTTCTCGACCAGATCGTACACCGCCGCCTCTACGTCGGCCATCGCCAGGAAGTCGAAATCCAGGTCCGACCGCTCCATCTCGCTTGCCCCCTCGTTCCGTTCCCCCACCCCGAACCGTACCGGTCCGCCCATGACAGTTGTCCCGTCGGCCGTCCAGGCGATTTCCCGGACCTCGTCCGGTTCCGCGGGCGTCCCGCCGACGTACTTGCCGGGGACGGTCATCCCCCCGAGATACACGACGAGATCCGCGGTTTCGACGTCTCGAAAGCGAGACTGGTCCGCACGGAGACCGTCGATCGTGTGATAGGTGATGTGCTCGCGAGTGACCCCCGCCTCCAGAAGGGCACCGGCGGTATAGCGAGGGTAGGTGGCGATATACGGCGGGACCCCGAAGTGGGCCGGTTCGTCGACGTATCCATCGACGATGGTCACCTCGAGCCCCCAGGGGTCGGACATTGCCCGCTTATACGGGTTGCGAGTCGTATAAGATTCCCGCCGGGAAGGAGAGAAGGTGGGTGGGTCGGTGGGTCGTTGCACGGTTAGGTGGCTGGGTGGGTGGGTCGGTGGGTGCGTGGGTGTGGGCAGTGACGAGCGCATGATCTATTCTTTACAGTTCTACCCTCTTCTGGAACGCAGAGGCCCAGTTCGTTTACCAGCCTCGAGTATATCGGAGTTTGCGGCGTTCGCCGCTCGCTCGTTCGGAGACGTTCGCTTCGCTCACGTTACCTGGCTCCGAGGACCACGGGCTTATGCCGGAGCCAGCCGAACCCTGTCCCATGCCGCCGACGAATGAGATCAAGTGCACGAATGCTGACTGCGAACTCGACATGTTCGAACTTCACTACACCTACGATATGCCCAACGAGACCACGGTGTCAGATTTCGCCTGCCCGTACTGCGGTCGGACCGATACCCTGGAGGAACTCGACGTATGAGGGGAGCGAGACCACCATTATGGGAATACGGACGATCGATCGGCGACGCCGTCGCCGAGCGGGTCGGGCGGGCCGCAAGTCGGGTCCAAGAGGAATCCCCACTGCCCGCGGACATCCTCGAGAGTGAAGCGGAGTTCCTCGTCGTATTCGACGCTCCGGGGGCCACGGCGACGGATGTGCAGGTCCAACTCGTGGAGAATACGGTGGAGGTCAGGGTCGATCGATTCCGGGCCTTCCGGGAGGGGTACGAGATGGTCTTCCCGGGCCGGGGCCTCGAACTCGACGGCCGGGTCGAGTTGCCGCCCGATGCGTCAATCGACGAGGAATCGACCAGGGCTGAATTGAAGGATTCGGGGGCCCTCCACGTGGTTCTTCCCAAAGCTGACGAAAGCAACGACGAAGAAGCGTAAGCCCGGTCCTGTTCGGTGCGGGTGCGTCACCCCGTCCGTGGTCGTTGCAAGGGGGTAGCCCTGCTCTCAGTCGACGCTGGTTGCACTCCGCCCGAATGACATGAAGCGACGAAATGTCGGTTCCATTGCGGATGGCCGGTGCAAGCGGGTTAGAAGAGTTACGGGACAGCTGATGGCAACCTCGGGAACCCAAGGTCAGGCCACACCTTACCACCCGAAATCGTCCAATCCGCGGGCTGGATACCCGATTATCGTGTCGACACCGGCTTCGCGCAAGGTGGCGATACGTCCGGCGATCATGTCCGTCGACCCGACCAGTGCATAGTGCTTTACCGCCCGCATCAACACCTCCCTCGCCGACCCCGTCGCCGTTCCGTCCCTGGGTGCGTCGGCGGGCAACTGGTCGGCGATTCGCTTCCGTCGGGCGACGTAGGGGCCGACCGCGTCGAGAACCGCGTCCGCGTCATCCGTCAGGACCGTCGGCGCGTAGACGGCGATCTTGCCGTCGAATCCCGCGGCTCGGAGCGACCGGATGTCCCGCGGCGTGGTGTGCGACAGTAACTCGAACTGGGTCGCGCCGGTGGCCAACGCGATCCGCTCGACCCCCTCCGTACCCACCCAAGGGTCTCGCAGGTCGTCCATCGCGGCAGCGAACCGTGGGGCGATCGCCCGGGTCTGCTCGTCGTCGGACAGGTACGCTGGGTGTCCCGCTACCAGGACCGTCCCCAGGTCCGCCGGGAGCGCTGCCAGGCGGGAGTCGTCCCCGAGCGGGTCGAACCCGTCGGCACGGACCGGAATCGTCACCCGGAGGTCTCGCCCCTCTGCCAGTCGTTTGAGGGTCGAAAGGTCCGGATAGTGTTCGAGCCCTTCGAAGTCGATCGTCAGGCGCTCGAAGGGCAGTTCGCCGGCCCGGGAGACGCTCATCGCCGCCGGTTTGATAGCGATACCGTCGAGATACGCCCCCGCGCCCCCTTCGATACGTTCCTCGCCGATCGTGGTGGATTCGGACGACCCAACGTCGTAGTCGTCGCTACTCGACATCATCGTATCCTCCAGAACAATGTCCACAGTCTACTCGATACAACTTACCGAATCGGAACTCGATCCATCGTCGTCGCGACCATGTACGCGTTTAAAATGTCGAGTGGGAAATAAGGCTTCCGGCTGCGTCAATCCCTGGAACCGGGGACCAAACTACCCAAGGACAGTCTTAGCCCCCGATCAGGGCTCGGCGTCGGGATCGACGACGTGATCGACCGCATCGGGTGCCTCCCAGTCAGTCACGAGCTGGAGGAAATGAACCAGGATTCGCCCAGTGGCCCCCCAGACCGTATACCCGTCGACGTAGAAGAAGTGGATCGCCGCTTCGCCGAACAGGGGATGTTCTCGCCACTCCATCTCGTAGTTCTCCGTGTCCAGGAGTTCGTCGAGCGGGAGGGTAACCACCTCGGAGACCTCGCGTTCGTCCGGCTCGTAGCGGCGATCGGGGATGCGGGCCACGAATGGCGTGATCGCATAGCGACTCGTGGTCCGAGTGTCATCGAGCCGGCCGACGAAGTCGATCTCCGCCGGTCGGAGCCCGATCTCCTCGCCCGCCTCCCTGATGGCCGTGTCCCGAAGGGTCTCGTCCCGAGGTTCGTGACCGCCGCCGGGAAAGGACATCTGGCCCGGGTGCTCCCCGAGGTGGTCTGCACGTTTGATGAACAGGAGGTGTGTGCCCGCCGGCGCTTCCACGATCGGGACCAGCACCGCCGCGTCCCGATCCTCGTCCGTAATCGCCGTCGGTTCGTAGGAGGCGACACGGCCGAGATCCATACCCGGAACGTTGCCGTGGAAGGCCTTAACTCACCCGGGGAGGTCCCAAACCGGTGCACGAAAACGCATTCCACGGTTCCGCCAACGGTATGCACAGCTCCCCGATGTCGAAGTGGACCCACCAGTAGCCACAGATCGCCGGCGTCAGTCCCACCCGGAAGATCAATCACCGGTTGCCTTCACTCGCCAGTCTCCTCGAGGAGTGCCCCGAGTCGTTCGCGCACGTCGGCCAGGTCCAATCCGGCCCAGGCCTCCGCGTCGTAGGTGATGTCGATGAGAGTTGCCGCTCGCTCCGGGTCCTCCAGATCTGCGGCGGCTGATGCGAGGCGCTTCCTGACCGCCGTCTCGATTGCCGCTTGTGGGACCGTGCGACGGTCGACATCGAGGATGTGTGGAAGGTCGGCTGCCCCCTCCGGGAGTTCCGGGAAGGCAGTCGGCCCCGGCGCCAGCAGGGGCTCACCATCGATCACCACCGCTACGAGGGCGTAGTCGTGGACAGCCTCGTCGATCCAGGTCTCGGCCGCTTCCGGCTCCACCTCGGCCCCCTGCCTGAACGCGAGTTCGGAGATAGCCCGTTCGAGTGCCGGCCGGGGCAACGCCCCAAACAGGTCCGCCAGGCCGGCCAACTCGTCCGACGTGAGTTCCATGTCTCTCCGGTGACCGTCTCGCCGGTTGAATCTATCCCCTTCGGCTTGGCGAACACCTGGCAGCGGAATCAGACCGCGTATCTCAACCAGTCCCGAGTACCCAGGCCTGCGTGCATTATATATTGTCGAGGGCCTCCCGCCGGGCGGTTTCGAGTTCCGCGGTGTCGACCGTACTCGATTCCCAGGTCAGCAACCGGTCGTCCGGGCCCGGCTCGGCGATCGCCTCGCAGTACTGCTCGACCTGATTCCGCTCGGCCTTCGGATCATAGTCGAAGCCGTTGAACCACGCATCGGCCTCGTACTTTTCGATGAGTTCCTCGGCAGATTCGCGGTACGCCGTCCGAAGGCCGTCGAAGTCGACCTGGTAGCCGACGTCCTCGAGAGCCCGAAACAGGGCTCTGGCCACGCCGTGACTCATGTCCGAGAGCCCGGTGGGCCCGGTGACTGATCGGTGCTCGTGTTCGTATACGCCGAGGTCCACCTGGCTGGTCCCCGCAAATCCGGCGTGTCTGTAAGCCTCCCCGAGTGTCCCCATCTCGAGTCCCCACCGACGCGGGATCCGGATCCGGCGGGCGAGATCACCGGTCATGGCCATCTCGCCGGCGAGCGCGTACCGGAAACTGTCGAGATATCGCAGGACAGAAGCGTCTTTTCGCTCCCTGAGAGCGCCAAGCAATGGTGTGACAAGCAGCCGGAAGAGACGACCGAATAGTCGGCCATTCTCCACGCGGGCGTAATACGCCTTCACGAAATCGAATCCCCTGGCCAGGGGGCCAAGGAGTTTCTCGAAATCTCTGGTTTCGTGTGATCGCACGTCGGTGTCGTGGAGGACCACGTATTCGGCGTCGCCGGCGAGTCCGAGGGCCAGCCAGATATCCCGCCCCTTCCCGGCGGCGCCGTCGAGACCGGCCGAGGAAATCACGTCTTCGACCGCTGGCGCATTGCACCACAGGACTCCCTCGGCCAGGTCGAAGGCTGAAAGCCAGTCCAAGATCTCGCGGACGCGTGCCGCGGGGGCGCGAAGTGGAACGACGACCCGACCGAAGTCGAGAGACTGTAGCGAGGAGAGCACCAGTTCGGGGGCCAACCCGGCGAACTCCCTGTCGGTCAGAGGAAGGACGACCGCCGTCTTGGAGAGCGGCGCGGACGGGTCCGCCGTCCCGTAATCGTGGAGGGTGGTGATCGATTCCTGACGGTACTCCATAACACATCTGCCACGGCCCGCGGGAATTACCTTGCGGCATCCGGCAACCTGTTCGCCCACCTGAGCCCCAAGAGCACGAGGAAGACCACCACGAGGAACCCGGCGAACACCCGGTAGACGGTGTCGAACGCGTATCCAGATTCGACCAAGGTGCCGACCACGACGCTCGCGCCCGCACCGATGAGCATCATCGTCGCACTGTACATAGAGTAGGCACTCGACCGGTCCTCGTCCGGCAGTGAGTCGAGGAGATACGTATCGATGGTCGGGAAGAGACTGTGGATGACATACCCCATTACGAGCGAGACCGCCACGATAGAGATCACCCCTTGGACGAAGGTGATGACCACGAGGGTGGCGACGAAGGAGATCAATATCACCAGCATGAGTGGGACGCGCGGGAGCCGGTCGGCGAGCCGACCGGTGAAGAAGAAGGCCGGGACCCCAGCCGCGAAAATGAGGGTCAACATCGTCTGAGCCTCCCCGAAGGACACGCCTTTGGTCGTCGTGAGATACCGCACGTAGAAGTTGAAAAACCCATTCCAGACGAACCCCGTGGCGCCGACGACCCCGATGCCGGTCACGATGATCGGCCACTGATTCCGCACAGACCGCATGAGGTGGCGGGTCTCCCGGCCACTCTCCGGCAAGGTAGTTCGGCGCGCCGCCACGAAGAGCGCGGCGGTCCCGATGAGGGCGGCGACCGCCAGGAACACGAAGATCGACCGCCACGAGAGAGCGGCGATGATGGCTCCCACGGCCAGTGGGGCGACCACGGCAGCGAGTTGTGACGCGGTCCCGTGGACGCCGATGACCCGTCCAACCCGGTCCGGAAACAGTTCGCTGACCAGCGGATTGGCCGCGATGAAATACGACCCGCTCGCGGTCCCGATCACGAACGCCCCGACGGCCACCTGCCAAATGGAGACGGCCGTGGCCGTGAACGCCGACGCGATCGCGAGGAGGATACCGGTGCCCAGGATGACGTGGTGTCTGGGAACCCGGGTGAGGAGATAGCCCGTCGGTAGACGGGGCACCGCGCTCCCGAACCAGGCGAGCGTCGCCACGAGTCCGACCGTCGCCTCGCCGACATTGAAGACCCGGATGAACGGATCCAGAAGCGGCGCGAAGACGATCCGGCCGAAGTTCACGAGGAAGACCAAAAGGAGCAGGGACCCGAAGACCGGCACCCTGGGTCGCTCGTCCGGGGCAACGTCCTGGGGCGTCACGGTGGAGGATATTCTCGGCCACCCTTCAAGGGTTCCGATTCGCCGGATGTTAGGTTTGCCGAACGCAGGTACGGTCGGCAACGCAACGTCGCCGTCCCACACGGGGCCGACCACCCCTGCACTTTTGCTATCCCGGTGCGAGCATGGGCGCATGGACTCGGTCACCAAGGGGCTACGGCGGGGTGCGATCGAGAAGGACACCTACGACCGCCTGATCTGTGCCGAGTGTGAAACCCGGCTGGCGAGGACCGACGACCCGGACGAGCTGGGGGCGGTTCGTTCCTGCCCCGAATGCGGACGGGAGTGGCAACAGCTGTAATGTCTAATAACGGGTTCTGACACTCCGGAGCCATAGAACAGGTGCTGATACTCGGGAGCCCCAGAACGGGTTCTGACATTCTGGTAACTTAGAACGGGTTCTGTCGCTCGATGTACAGAGAGATACGGGCGTATTCGGAAAGCGCCATTGGCATCTCCCCCTCGATCATCTGTTGATAGTCCCGGGCCTCGAACTCGCCGGAAAGCGCTGTTGCCAGCGCATCGACATCGACCACCGCCGAGCTCATCCGCAATAAGAGATGATCCCTGGCCTCCTCTCGAAGGGACTTGCCCGTTTCCCTCTCCGCCCCCACCGCCAGGATGTCGGCTGCCTCCGCAAGTGTCAGTCCCGGGTCAGTGTCGGGCAGGGAATCGAGGCGGTCGGACGCGATACCCGTTTCCTCGGCAACAACGCCGATCCCCGCCGTCTCGATCACGGTTGCGAGCCGCTCTAGGTAGCGTCTGTGGAGGTCCGCGGGGTCGGTCGCCGCCGGGTCGTCTATCCCCTCGAGGAGCATCATCAGGACCGTTCGAGGCGACGGTTCATTGGCGTGTTGTTCGTCCGTCCCAGCCGGGCGATCGCTCGTCGGCGTTCCCGTCGACGTCCCCGACCCCGGTCCCGCCCGGCGGCACGACCACGAGAGCCCCGGTATCAGCCGTGAACTGGATCGCCCGATTCCGACCGAGTCGCTCCGGACCTTCGTCGCCGAAGAGGTCGATTTCGACCGGTTCGTCGGCTCGGATGTACTCGATAGTCCCATTCGAGCTCCGGCCTGGAGACCCACGGGGTGCGCGCACGGTCACCCGTTCGTAGGATCCGCGAACTGACACCGACCAGGCGTTCGCCGTCGCGTACCAGTACCCGGGCACCGGGACCAGCGGCACCCCCGCCGGGAGATGCCCCGGCGTCCGGCTGGTCGCCTCCTTCCACGTCTTCCGACCGGCGGTCTCGCCGGCAGCTTTTGCGACCTCTCTCAGTGGTTGACCCGCGGTCGCCTCGCTCGCAGCCGCGTCGACGATAGATTCGTCGATCCGTACTCCCGATCGGTCCCGGAGCTCCCGGGTGGTCTCGCGCAACCGGACCTCGAGTCGGTCCCGCTCCCGGACGGAGCGGTCACTGGGAAGGTGGCTGGCGATGGCCGCGGCCATCCGTCCGTCGGCGATAGCCAGTGCTCGGTCGGTCGGCGAGTCGAAGTCCTCGAATCCGCCACGGACGGCCCGGTCCGCGGCACGCGGACCGATAGCGGAGCCCAGCCTGGGCCGATAGACGGCTGCTGCATGCCCGAGAGAGTCTTCGATCGCGTTCCCGAGGCGTCGTTCCAGACTGGGATCGACGGACTCGGAGCGCTCCAGTGCCCGGAGCGTCTTCGCGGCGGTCCCGAGCGAGACCGACCCACTGTCGCCCCTATCCAGGGCTCCCGCGACCGAATCGGCTGCGTCGCCGTAGGGTACCGTGAAGATGTTCACGTTTCTGGTCGCCATCGGTGCAGGCTGGGATGCCCGAGGTTCGATCGACAGGTATGCAGGTTCCGTCGCGACCTCCCAGTCGAGGTCCGCCCGGCGCTCTCCCGACGAGTCGGGTGGCGATATCGGGATTGCCCGATCCTGCAAACGGTCGGCCAGGACACCTTGGGCCTGGTCAACCACCGAACTCCTGGACCTCAGTCCGGATTCGAGCTGGTCCAGATAGGTCTGCTGGGCGGTCGCGATCGCTCGCTCCGCAACGGCGTCGCCCCGGCCACCCTCGTCCACGAGGTGAGATCGACGGGCGGAGAGTTCGTCGGCCAGCATGGTGGCCGGATTGGCGGAACTCGCTATCGAGCGGGTCTCGGTCGAGACTGAGACGTCCTTTACGTCCTGACGAAGCGAGGCGACCCGGTGGTAGGCTCGTTCGCGGACGGTTTCAGGGGGGTGGATATCGATGGTCGCCGAGCGCACCGTCCCACGACCGGAAACCGACGCGAGAGCAAGTCCCTCGGTCCCGCCGCCGTCCCTGACGAGTTCGTTCATCGCCCCCGCGGTGAGCCGATTCCGGGCCGTTTCACCCAACCCACACCCACTCCGGCCATTCAACGAGGGACCACCCGGCGTTCCCTCGCACACCAGGCTGGTGGAGACTTCGTAGGTACGGCGCCTGGTCGTGGTCGTGGTCTGGAAGGAGTTGTTCGCCAGCCAGTAGTCGGTCCGTACCCGCTCGATGACGACCGAGCCGGAGAACGACCGGAGGGTGCGGCCGACACTCGACTCGCGCCACTCGCCATCTGCAAGCCGTCGGTCGGTCCGGGTTGTCGTGTAGACGTGGGTCGAGTTCGCTGGCGCAACGCCGGATTCGGTGCTCTTGGATCCGCTGAGCCGACTCCGGGTCTCTGCGCGGACCGTGGCCCGATAGGCGTCCTCGAGGACCATCTCGAGACCGGGATGCACATCACCCTCGACGAATGCAAGAAACGTCTCATCAGCAGTCGCATCCACGTCATACGAGTGTTCCTGGTCGAATGCACTCGGAAGGGACACCGTCGGCTCCACCTCCTCATCATGCCCGTCGGTGTTCCGATCCCGAGCCGATTCAATATGCGACGTGAGCGCGTGCTCCGCGCCACGCAAACCGTCCCTCATCGCGACATCGATCGCCGCCCGTCTGGTGAGCCGCCGGGAGTCCCGATCCGCCTGGCCGAAGACCGCCGCCTGCTGGGCGAGGAGCGCGTCGTTCGCCATGACCGCCACGTGCCGGTTCGCGAGCACGTTTTCGATCGGGGCGCCACCGTACTGCGCGTACCCACGGGCCCAGGTCACCGCGAATACCCTGGTCGTCAGATCCTGGGTCAAGCCCGGGTGCCCGAGGTCAGCCTGTAACCGCTCCTGGAACCGGCCGGTCCGGTCGTGAACCTCGAGGGCCGGAACCGCGGTCGTGAGGATCGCGTCGTAGCTGAACGACTCCACGGGTCGTCCGTGACGCCGGAGAGCTACCTCAAGATCCTCGAAGGTGACCCGGTATCGGCCCTCGACGACACGCCGCAGGGTGACCGCGGACATCGCCGCCTCGAGGTCCGCCCTGTCCTCTATCGGCGGGGGGGAGACCGCCACACTGACGCTGTCCCTCGACGCGTTGGCCGCAGCCAGCGTGTCCCGCGCCTCGACGACTATCAGGAGTCGGAGGTAGTCTCTGAAGGTTGCAGTCTCCGAAAGGAGCGACCCGACGCCCGACGATGCCGGTTCGATCACCGGCTGGGCGGCGGCACGGCGGCCGGCGTTGCGGAGCGCCGTCGAGAGCGCCATCCGTGCCTCGAGTTGGGCCTGGTCGATTACCTGCTCGGTCACGGGCCTGGTCACCGGCGCCGGTCCCGCGGTCGACGCGTAGATGGTACTGGTGATCAGGAGGAGCGCTCCCAAGACAGCGAAGGGAATCCGGCCTCGCGTATCCGAGCGAAGCATCAGCTGGACCACCGCCTGACGACGATAGCCGGGTCGCACCGGACCCCGTCCGCAGGGGTCCCGGCCACCTCGTACACGGACGCGCGGACGGGACGGTCCATGGGAACCGTCCTCCCCGCGACAAGGGGGTTCCGGTCCGCTGTCCCACGGCAGTATCCCACGAGCTGTATTGGACGGTTATTCCTGTCGAGCCGCCCATCGACCGTGGCCTGCACGGCATCCCGGTAGGCCCGGTCCCGGGCCGAAACGCCCCCATGACCGGAGAGGATCGCGTCGCCGAACAGCCCGCCCACCGTGCCCCTCACGGTGGCTGAGTCGTCCCCAGCGGTATAGGTCACCTCGAGAGGGCTCCCAAGCAGAACTGACCCACCCATCGTGGGACTCGGGTCCGCCACTGGCTGGACCCCCACGATGACACCCACGGCTGCCCCGACCAACAGGATTCCGAGGGCGACGTCTAGCGGGGTGCTCACCCCACGTTCTCCTCGCACAGTGTCTCGTGTCATGTACTCACCTGAAGGGTGCCAGGGACCGCACCCGCGGAGGTCTGGACCAGAACCTGGCGCGTGAGGGTCTCGCCGCCCCGAGCAGCCTCCGGTCCCCACTGCCAGGTTCGGCCCTCCGCGCGTACCAGGACGGACGTTCCCCCAGGGACCCGGCCATCGAGTCGATCGAGCCGGTCTGGTTGCACGACCACCCCTTCGGTGATGGTCTCCGTCACCCGTGTGAGGGTCGCCGCCGAACCCGCCGCGGAGTCACCGAGTGGAACCCCGTGAAGGACGGTCCCGTAGGTCGATAGTGCGAGGGCGAATACCGCCAGGGCGATCAGTGCCGGGAGCGGTTCCACCTGCCCCCTACGCGCCGACAAGGACACCGTCCACCTCCTCGTAGCGGACCCGCCTGATGGTCACGGCCGATCCGGCCGGTCGCCAATGAGCCTCGGCGGCCATCGCCTGGTCCAGTGTTGCCTCGAAGGCAGTCGGCGTATCGAACAACCGCTCCGGTGGCTGGCCCTCAAGGACCCGGCGGAGGTCGCTGTCGGGAGCGACTGGCGTCACTGGCCCATAGTCGAGGCTCGCATGGGCGGCCCCGCCCGGACCACGGAGCGCGACCGACTGCGTCCCGAGTTTGACCGATTCGGCATCGACGTCGATAGAGCCCGAGGCCGAGTGAGAACCGGCAGCGACCTCGTCGACGGCCGCGGCGACGCGTGCTGCGTCCGGAGGCGCCGCGTGGAGGTCCGCGACGACCCCGAACATGGCCGCCGACCCCACGAGGAGCCCGAGCCAGATCCACCCTGCGTCCGCGGGAAGCCCGAACATGGGCCGGAGTGGTCCGGTCCCCCTATTTAAAATTACACCAGCGTGCTGGTGACAAGGAACGCGAAGGGGTACAGCAGCGCCCCGACGAGCAATGCGACTCCGCACCGGTACCCGATGCGGACTGGATCGAAGCCACGTTCCAGCACTACCGCGAGGGTCGGCAAGATGATGCCGAGCAGCAGGATATAGACCCCGACGACGATCCCAAGAACCGAAACATCGATAGCCTGTCCCGTGGCGTCGACAGTATCCATCCCGGTCGCCATGGCAACAGTCGCTCCCGCGATGGACGGGGCAAAGACCATCGCAGTCTGGCGGAGCGTGCTCGTCGTCTGGGCGAGTTCCCGCCGGGCCGTTCGTTCGACCTGCTGGAGCGCATCGAGATATCCGCCGACGGTCCGTAGCGTGGGTCCCGCGGGGAATCCATGCCTCCCCGCGGCGACCAGCAGTTCCATCGCGGTGTCCGCACGAGTGCTCGCCACCTCGGCCAGGACGCCGGTGCGCCCGAAGAAAGCTCCTCGGACCGTCGTGCCCAGCCGATCACGTCGTCTTGCCGCCCTTTGGAAGAGATTGCCTGTCGGACCGGTAAGCTGGTTGCCCACGCTGGCGACTGTCCGCTCGACCGGCGAGCCCTCGGCGATGGTCCGGCCGGCGATCGAGAGGGCGTCGGGAAGACCCGCCTCGAGGGCCTCGAGGTGTGCTTGTCGCTCCGTTATCGGGGCGAGGAAGGAGAGGAGTGCGACACCGACCCCGACCCCAGGAGCCGCGATTGGGATACTCCACCGTGGAAACACGAGCGGCGCGAGGACGGCGGTAGCTGTCGCTGTCAGCAGGCCCAGCGCGGCGGATCGGGCCACGCCATCGGAATGCGCCAGGACCGCCGGATCGAAGGACTGTCCGACGATCGCCGGACGCCTCGTCGCGAGCCACAGACTGGCCAGGAGCAGACCCGTCGGGATGAGGACGTCGTATACCGCTGCCAGCAGCAATATCGACACGCCATTCCCGGTGGTGGCCACGACGGGTAACATCCCCACCAGGGCGAGGGGCAACATCACGCCGAAGGCGTAGATCCCGGTCGCGGGTCCCTGGATCTCAGCCCCGAACCGGGCGACTCGCGCGCGTGAACCCTCGAGAACGGCGTCGAGGGCTTTCTCCAGGCTCTCCGGTCGGTCCTCAGCCGGCGCCTCGACGGCGGCCCCGAGCAACGACGCCGCGCGCTCGAGCGACGGATCCTGATCCGCCCAGTCAGCCCCGAAGCGCTCGAGAGCCAAACGGCCGGTCGGTTCGGCCCGACGGTGACGGTCCAGTGAGGCCCCAAGCGGGCCGCCGACCGCGTCCGCGGCGAAATCTATCGCCTCCTCGAGCGCCGGTGACAACCGCAGGTGTACGATAGCGAACGCGATCAATACGGGCCCCGAACCGACGGCCTGCGAGCGCCGATACCATTCGAAGAGCCAGGTTCCTCGCCACCAGAGGACCCCGAGGCCAGCACCCAAAAGGGCGCCGACGGCCCCGAGTAACGGACGGAGAGAGCCGGGGGCGAACCACAGGGCCCCGGCGGTCGTAAGGGCCACGCTCGCTACCCCCACTCCGGCGAAGGTCTCGATTCGAGTGGATCGGCCACGGCCGCGCAGTTTCCCGACGAGTCGTCTCCAAGCCTCCCGGGTCCGTGACGGCGACGGCGGATTGGAGTTACTCATGGAAACGTGAGTCGGCCCTCCTGGGGGTAGCAGAAGGGAGGGAAGTTGCTCCGACGCGTCGGGAATCTCCGGAAGGGTATTCGGTGGGGTGCTCGTCACCCGGTGTCCCCTCGGCGGAGTGCACCCTGGTAGGCCGAAGGGTGTCCGCCCGATCCTCGATCGCTGCCAGGAGCTCTTCGTACGTCTCGTCCGGGCCGGCGAGATCGGCGACCACCCGACTGTTCCCGCGTTCGATCCGTGGTCTGGCCCGGAGTGCACCGTCCCGGTAGTCGTAGAGGGCAGAACCGTCAGTTTCCGTCACCTCTTCTATCGAGGTCACCCGCTTCCCGTCGTCGGTGGGCGCTTGCGTGACCAGGAGGTCCGTTGCGCCAAACGAGGAGGCCGGGACACCAAGGTCCGAGACGACACGTTCTTTTACCCCCTCATATCCCTCCCCATGGATCGTCCCGAGCACGGTGTCACTTGCGGCCCCGACCCGCATCGCCTCGTAGAGGACGGACGCCTCCTCACCGCGAACCTCCCCGACGGCAAGGGCCCCGTCCCCGAACCGAAGGGCGGTATGCAGGGCGGTGGCCGGGTCGATCTCGGCCTCGAACCCGGCTGCGGCCTCGAGTCGCTGGGCGTCTCGCCCGGCCGATTGGAGAGCCTCGATCGGCAGTTCGGGCGTATCCTCGATGGCGACCAGGCGAGTCCCCGGCCCCAGTTCCCAAAGCAATGCCGCCGCTGTGGTCGTCTTCCCGGCTCCTCGAGGACCAGCAATCAGGAGCGCGCCACCACGAGCCATCGCGACCGACAACAGGCCGGCGGCCTGGGCCGAGAGGGTCCCGAGTTCGACCAAGGTGGACAGACGCCAGCGAGCCGTTCCCTCCGCCCGGAGCGCGAAGGCCAGCCCGTCGCTCGCCAGTTCCTGGACCCCTGAGACACGGACCGCGGCTGCGGACCCGAGGTCGGTAAGGGCCGTATCGATCGTCGGCGACGCCCTGGAGAACGCCCGGCCGCTTCGGGTGCGAAGTGCGGCGGCAAAGCCGGCGGCCCCGCGCCCGGTCAGCCGGACGTTCGTCCGCATCTCGGTGTCCCCCACACGAACGAAGAGCGGATTCGAGGGAGCCGGTGCATTGATGAAGACCTCCGAGACCGCCGTGTCGCTGAAGAGGTCGTCGAACACCCCGTACCCGCTCGTGTGTTTCTCCAGGACCGTCGCGAAGGTGTCGACTGGAACGTCTGGGCCGCCGACCCGACGCAGGGCCGCGTGTGGCGTGAGTAGCTCCCCGTCCCGTCCGCCCTCGACAATGTGCGCTGTTGCCCGTTCGAGTGTTTCCAGCGCGGCCGTGTCGAACGTCCATTCGATGGGTTCGAGCTGGTACATCGGCACGTCGTCCTCCCTGTCGTACACCCGGACCGTGGCCCCGGAGTCGACGACCCGAGCGGTTCGGAGTGTCGCATCCGCAGGGACGGCAGGATCGAGGCGACTCGCCGCGATGGCTGGTCCCTCGAGGGGGCCCAACAGAGCCGGGTAGTCCGCATCCTCGTCCGCATACGCCGCCAAGCCGGTCCGTTGGGCGACCGACTGGACCAATCCGGCTCGGGTCACCGCCTCGGAGGCGGCGTGTATCGGGTCCCCGCGCGCGGTGGCGGCCAATCGTTCGTCCCGAGAGTCGATCCGTTGGGCGAACCGCCCCGCCGCCCTGAGGAGATTCTTGCCCCCGATTCGTACCAGCGGACCAGTCCACCGGTTTCGACGCGGATCCGGTCGGCCCGGTTGCCGCCGAGTTGAGTGATCACTGTCCGACGACACCCCGGATGTTCGACGAGGTTACCGTCCCCGTCACACTCCGTCGCGTCCACGTGCAACGTGGTGCCCTCAAGGGAGTGCTCGCACCCGCAGCCGGATCCGCCGTTGCCGCCGAACCGTTTCAACATGGGCCTGGATGGTCCGGTTTCAGGATTTAAACCCTCGGGTCACGACGACGGTGGGACGCCCGTCGACGAGCCGATACTCGAGAGTGAGCACGGTGTCCTCGCGCAATACAAGGGGAGCCGAACGGACCGGAGTCTCCGTGCCCGCGATCCGGAGAGGGATATCGACTGGATACCGCGTCGAGGGGTTCCGCGGGACGATCGTCGTGATTCCGGTTCCGTTGTCCCGTACGGTCCCGGCAGGAGTGAATGCGCCGATGCGAAGGGCCGTGCCAACCGGCGTATCCGGAACCGTGATCCGAACCTGTCGGCTCGCGGCCGGGACCCCAGGTGGCACCGGGTCGTTCCGCCGGGCCAGGGTAGCTGCCGCCTCTTGGACGCTTTCGGCCGTGTCTGTCAGCTGGTGCTCCGCGCGAAGCTGTTGGGCCTCCTCCACTGCTGGCATCGCGCTGGCGAGCAAGGCGACCGTAACGACCACCGCGAGGAGGACCCGTATCGTCATCCGAGTGTGGCGAGCCGATCCAGGAGGCCCGCCTCGCCCGCCCCGGTCTCTGACCCCTCTGGCTCGGCGTCGCTCTCGGCATCGATGTCGTTCTCGTCTCCAGCAATGGCCGCTTTCCCGTCAGCGTCCGCGGGGACCGAATCTGCGGCCGTCGCCAGCGAGGGGGGGTCTGCGGTGCCGCTTCGAGCCGTTCGACCGCAGCGAGGGCCGCGTTGGCTCGTCGCTCGACTGACTCGTTGACGTGGTCGATGTTCCCGACGTAGCCCCGGATGGCCTGCAGTCCCGCCTGGAGGTCGGCGAGTTCCGCTTCGATGGCGTCGAGACGAGCTTCGATATCAGTCGGGTCGGCGTTCGGGGTCGCCTGCCTGGATTCGTCCATCTGTTGAGGGCTCTGTGTCTCGGCTTTCTTCGATTGCCCTCCGTTCACATTGTGCGATTTCGTGCCGGACATATCCGCCGCGGATCGCTGGACTGGGATATCCGAGCCGCGCGGGGCTGGATCGGCGCCGGCTCTCTGTATGTAGTCAGGTCCACCGCCGTCCTCGTGTGGCTTCTCCGTGGGTCGGTTGGAGGTCTCGTCATGAGTCTGGTCTCGTCCCGGTGTATCGAACCGCCGCTCGATCGCACTGATTCGCTGGGCTAGGGGTCGTTCGGCCGGCATCGAGACGGATTGGTCGGGTTCTGGTTCATAAATCTACGCCGTGATCGATCCGGCGGCGGCCGAACCCAGGGGGCCGCCAGCCCAAAGTTCATGATATCCGGGAGCAATCCGGTATCTATGAAGGTCGCCCTGATCGGCCTCGGCCAGGCGGGCGGGAAGATCGCCCAAGCCCTCCAGCGTACAGACGAGAAGGCCGGCTACGGGTCGGTTCGCGGCGCCATCGGCGTCAACACCGCACGGACCGACCTCGAGCCACTCGACATCGAGACGCTCATCATCGGCCAGGAACGCGTGGGGGGTCACGGCGTGGGCGCGGACAACGAGCTGGGGGCGTCGATCATGCAGAACGACGCTCCCGAGGTCATGGCCGCACTCGACGGCATCGTGGACCCCGCGACAGAAGCCATCTTCCTCATCGCGGGGCTCGGGGGCGGGACCGGAAGCGGCGGCGCCCCGGTCCTCGCGAGGGAACTCAAACGGGTCTACGACATCCCGGTCTACGGACTGGGCATCCTCCCCGGACGCGACGAGGGCTCGATCTACCAGGCAAACGCCGGTCGGTCGCTCAAGACCACCGTCAGAGAGACGGATACGCTCCTCCTCGTGGACAACGACGCGTGGCGTGCCTCCGGCGAGAGCGTCTCTGCGTCATTCGAGGCGATCAATGAGATTATCGCCCAACGGATCGGGTTGTTGCTCGGTGCAGGCGAGAACATCGAAGGGGTTGGCGAGGCCGTCGTCGACTCGAGCGAGGTCATCAACACGCTCCGGACCGGGGGCATGGCCGCCATCGGCTACGCCAGTGCGGAGGCTGCCCCGGATGCAGGGGATAATATCAACGTGGTGACCTCGACGGCCCGGAAGGCGATGATGACCGAGATGAGTGTGCCCCAGACCACCATCGCGGACGCGGGGCTCGTGGTGGTGGCGGGCCAACCGGACCGCATACCCCGGAAGGGGGTCGAGCGAGCACGAAAGTGGATCGAGGAGGAGGCCCAAAGCATGCAGGTCCGTGGCGGGGATTTCCCCCTCGAAAGCGAGCGGATCGGAGTCCTCGTCCTCCTCTCCGGCATCGCTGACTCCCCGCGGCTAGAGGAGTTCATGCAACGCGCCAAAGAGGCGAGCCAGACGGTCACCGAAGCGGATCGCAAATCGGCCTTCGATTCAGACGAGTTAGAGGACCTCATCTAAGGTCAAGAGCAGCCCAGCAAGAATCGAACCGAACCCCCCGCGGACCGGGGTCCAACCCTCCGTTCCCTTCCCGTCCTCAGACCAAACTGCGGCCGTCGAACGCCCCGGCCTCGTACTCCAGGTCCATGAGGTCAAGGAGGGTCGGCGCGATGTCGAGGAGGTCGGTATCCCTCGGGACCGCAAGGTCTGCATCGTCGACGAGTAACGTTGCGTTCTCGAACGTGTGCATACCGTTCCGCGGGCCGGTGTCGAAGACCGAGTCGTGGCTCTTGAAACCGGCCTTGAGATCGAACCCGTCGTTCGGTATCGCCACGAGATCCGGGCCGATTTCGTCGTGTGCACCCTCGAAAGCTGCCTCCTTCTCGACCACTCGGTCCATGACTGGACGTCCCTCGGGGCCTTCGAGGGCCTCGAGTTCCGCCTTGAGCTCCGCCCGGACCGACTCGTAGTCAGATTCCGGGACCGAACCCCGGGGTTCCCGGCCCTCGAGGTTGATGTAGAATCGCCCTGGGATGAAGGAGTAGGCAGTTGTGTCGCTCGTGATGTCGGCCAGATCCTCGTGGTCCGCATCCTCGAAGGACAGCCATCCCTCTGCCTCGAGGTATTCGTTCAGGTGGACCTCGTACTCGAGGGTGGTGAACCCGTGGTCGCTCGCGACCACCAGGGTCACGTCGTCGGCCAGTCGGTTTCGCAACACCCCGATATACTCGTCGACGGTCGCATAGAACTCGAGGAAATCGTCGTGGTACTCCCCTTCGGTCTCGTAATCCTCGAAGAGGAAGTGGTTCACGCGGTCGGTCGTCATGAAGACGCCGAAGAAGAGGTCCCAATCGTCGGCCCCGATATATTTCTCGAAGGCCTCGAAGCGGGCCTCGAGGGTCTCGTGGGCGTCCTGGATGAACGCAGATTTGTCCGCGTCGTGGCCCAATTTCGCGTTGACGTCGATGCGATAGCCCATCGACTCGAGGTCCTCGGCGAATGCATCCGGGACCGCCGCCTTCTCGACCTCGGGTGAGAGGAATCCAGAGACCATCCGCTGGACATCGCGCTCCGGCGGGAACGTCACCGGGACGTTCATCACTGTCGCCTCCCGGCCAGCCTCCTGGACCCGACTCCACAGCCTGGTAGCCTGCACGTCCTGTCCCATCGGGACGTAGGTATCATAGGAGCCGACCTCCCTGTCCTGGAAGCCGTAGACGCCGGTTTTCCCCGGATTGACTCCGGTCGTCAGCGAGGGCCAGCAGGCACTCGATTCCGGCGGCACGATGCTGTCGATGGGGCCCCCGGCTCCCGTCTCCGCGATCTCGGTGAGATTCGGGAACGTCTCTGGGTTGTCCGCCACGAGCGACCACGGAACGCCGTCGATGCCGAGGAAGGCGACTCGCGGACCGCCGTTGCCACGCAACCGGTCGAACAGTCCCATATTGGCCGAGGCTATCGGTGGGTCCTTCAAGAACCTTCGTATCCCGCGCTATTCTGACCGAGGATGGATGAGGCGACGAGTGATCGGGTCCGCGTGGGCTGGATGCGCTGGATTGGCGGGCTCGGCTGGGTGGACTGGGTTGGCCGGGTGGGGTGGATCGGCTGGGCTACCTGGCGTGAGTGGGGGGAGGGTTGGCTGAGCGGGGTGGATAGCGTGGCTGGAGTTATTCGGGATGCCGGGAATATCGGACCAGCGTCGATCGATGAGGTGATACAGATCAGAGAGCAAAAGGGAAGGCGAGACTCGAGGAAACTGGACTCGCGGCTATTCGTCTGTGTCCCGTGAATCCTCGCGGTCCACAGGGGGTTCGAAGTTCGTCGGCACGACCGTCAGGTGCCGGATGCCGGGGCGGGAATCTATGGCGGCCATCACGAATATAGGTATGCTTCCCACCCTCATGAAATTACCCATACGCATAATACATCGTTTTTGCCCCAGATAATGCGTACCACTCATCACATATCCGGGATGGTCGTGGAACTGGGACGCACGTTTCCGAACTCCGTGCCGCTCTCGCGAGTCCGGCCCACCGGATTGCTATCAGGGCGGGTCCCAGCATGATCCCCGATTGACCCCTCAATCCCCGGGCTACCTCCGCAAATCACGGCTCAATAGCCGAATATTGCTGGTCTGAAAGACGGTCTGGAACAGTATATATTGGCCCCCGATCTTCGAGCGGTTAGCCGGGTAAAGATAGGCAGCGGTTCGAACGGACCAGTCGGCTGTCCCCTGACGGATAGGGGAGAATCGGATGGGACAGGATAGAACCGCTCCATGGGAGGAGTGGGTAAAATGGAGGGGGTAGAATCACCGTGCGCCGCGCAACCAGGGGTGGTGGTCAGCCGAAGTGTTCCTCGTAGAGGTCCTGGGAGTGCTCGATGGCGTCGAAGGCCGCCGCCTGGTCCTCCCACCCGAGGGTCTCCGTCTGTTTGCCAGCCTCGAGGTTCTTGTACGTCTCGAAGAACTCCGCGATCTCGTCGCGGGTCTGTTGGGGGATGTCCTCAAGGTCCTGGTAGTGGTCGTATCGGGGATCTTCCTCCGGGACCGCGATGACCTTGTCATCCTGTTCGCCATCGTCGTCCATGCCCATCAAGGCGACTGGACGGGCCTCGATGACACAGCCAGGGAAGGTCTGGTCCTCGACGAGGACCATGACGTCGAAGGGATCTTCGTCGTCGTAATACGACCGCGGGATGAAGCCGTAATCGCTCGGGTAGTGGACGTTGCTGTGGAGGACGCGATCGAGGATCACGCCGGGGATGTCCTTATCATATTCGTACTTGTTCCGTTCGCCTTTGAGACACTCGATGACGGCGTAGATGGTTTCCGGCGGGTTCGGACCGGTCTCGAGGTCTTCCCAGAGGTTCACCATGCGCGGTACGTGTACCGGTATGCCCGATATACCTTTCCTCTTCGGGCAAATAAACTATGCCCGCATTGAGAAGTGTTAAATAAACTGACGACCTCTTCGCATCTATGCCAGAGGCACAAACGGCAGGGCAGGAAGTGGCACGCGAACTGACCGCCTTCCAGCGGAATATTCTCACCGTTCTAGCTGAAGAGCCCCGGTACGGTCTGGCAATCAAACGGGAACTTGAATCCTACTACGGCGAAGAGGTCAACCACGGGCGGCTCTACCCCAATCTCGACGACCTCGTTTCGAAGGGACTGATCGAGAAGAGCGAACTCGACAAGCGCACCAACGAATACGCGCTCACCGAAGAGGGCGTCGACGCGGTGCTCGACGGACTCGAGTGGGCCCTCGAGAAGTTCGTGGTCGACGAGGACCGAGCCGAGACGATCCGACCGATCGTCGCGGATACGGTCTGAGGAACTCGTTTTACCCAGCCTCGTACCCACGACTAGTAGTGAGAACACTGACTTTTCACTGGTGCTTCCGACGTGCGGCGATCTCGCGGTGATGCGGACGACGCTCTGAGTGATTATGGACGACGGTCAATCAAGCGGATACGGTTCCTCCACCAGATCGAAGAGGAGCCGAAGCGAGTCCTCGACCACGGCCGCCTCCTGCGGGGTCGCCCAGGCGTTCCGGGGATAGTAATGCTCCAGAAACTCCCGAACTTCGGTGGCTGTGGCCGTCTCGACCGGTCTGACATAGTGATTCCCCATGAATTCCGCGAAGGCTGCGACGTTCTCCGCGTGAACCTCTCCGCACTCTTCCCGGACCGATTCCACCAGGTCTTGATTGTGGGTACTCACGGTCTCCCAATCCCCTTCTTCCCCCCGCCCGGACAGTCGGATTTCGAACGCTGCCTCCGTATCAGTGATGTGTTCCGTCCTGAGGACTCCTGCGTCGTCGACCCACTCCGAGGGATAACATACCAACACCGCTCCATCCGATTCCTCCCGTACCCGGGCGAGAAGCCCGTACTCGGCGAGGAGCTCGTCGCGACGGTCCAGGTATGCGCGTGCCTCCTCGGGGTCCTCGGTCGATCGGGACCGGCGGGTCAGTTGGGTGGCTTCCTCGAGAACCGCATCCGGCGGATTAACCATTTTCGAGCGCGTCGTTCGCCAGTTCGTCCGCCCGGTCGTTGACATCCCGGGGGATGTGTGTGAGCGACCACTCCTCGAACGTCGCGAGCTGTTCGTGGACCGTGACCCGGTGCTCGCGCAAGGTGGGGTCGTTGGTGTTCCACGCACCCTTTACCTGTTTCACGATCAATTCCGAGTCGCCCCGGATCTCGACCTCGTCGTATCCGTACTGATGGGCCATCTCGAGAGCCCGGATCAGCGCCCGGTACTCGGCCTGGTTGTTGGTCGCCCGCCCGATGCGCTCACCCCCCTCGTCGACGATACCGTCACTATCGAGGAGTACCCACCCGATCGCGGCCGGACCCGGGTTGCCTCGACTGGCCCCATCGAAGTAGACGTGTACCCGTCCGTCCCGGTCGTCGGCCAAGACAGCCGTGATGTCCGCGGGCCGCTTGCCCTGGATGACGACCTTGTCGGCGTACGCCACGGCGTGGGCCTCTCCGAGTTCCGCGTGCCACTCCTCGTGTTCCGATGAACCCGGTGAGATGGCCGCGCCCGCTGACTCCAGTTGTTGTCGTGCTGCATCGACGTCGCACTCCACGACCGGCATTGACGAGAGGTCACGGCCCGGGAGTCAAATACTCCCTGATATCGTCTTGCCTTAAGTGAGTGTAAAATTCTGGACGAAGAGAGTCTCTACCACGCTTGCACGCGTTTTTGTCCTCGAACACAGGTCTGGATTGAGCCAATGGGTTTAAGGCGGCCCAGGATTCTACTATAAAAGTGCGATGACACGGTCCACCCGCCAGCGGGAGCGAGCGGAATCCGAGACCGAGGAAGCCGAAGAGGGGGTTCGGGAATGTCCGGAGTGTGGTTCGGACAATCTCGTCAAGAGTTCGGATCGGGCCGAACTTGTGTGTGATGATTGTGGCTTGGTGTTAGAGGAAGAGAAGATCGATCCGGGGCCGGAATGGCGCGCGTTCAATCACCAGGAGCGCCAGGAGAAATCTCGGGTCGGCGCGCCGACGACCCAGACGATGCACGACAAGGGGTTGACCACCACTATCGACTGGAAAGACAAGGACGCATACGGTCGGTCTATCTCCTCGAAGAAACGAAGCCAGATGCACCGGTTGCGAAAGTGGCAGGAGCGCATCCGGACGAAGGACGCGGGCGAGCGAAACCTCCAGTTCGCACTCTCCGAGATCGACCGGATGGCCAGCGCCCTCGGGGTCCCACGGTCCGTCCGAGAGGTCGCCTCGGTCATCTATCGACGGGCACTCAAGGAAGATCTTATCCGCGGACGCTCCATCGAAGGGGTGGCGACATCCGCGCTGTATGCCGCGTGTCGGAAGGAGGGGATCCCGCGGAGCCTCGAGGAGATCTCCGAGGTTTCGCGGGTCGAGCGCAAGGAGATCGGCCGGACCTATCGCTACATCTCCCA